>NZ_JAGSOH010000100.1 GCF_018139625.1 Actinospica acidithermotolerans
GTGCATGGACCCGGTCGTCTCCAGCTACCAGCTGTGGGAGGCCCGCGCGCACGGCGCGGGCCCGATCTTCGCGCACGACCGGATTGTGCAACGCTGCCTCCTCGGTGACGGGGTCTCAGCCTCGGCCGAGACTTGCCCGGTACACAAAGAAGCTAACCCAATCCCCGGGTCCAAGGCCAAATCGATCTTGCTGACCTGCGCGGACGCCGTGTTAAAAGCCGATGAGGGAATCCTGACGGCGCGATGTCAACCCCCTGATGCGATGATCTCGACGGCGGTCGAGGGCCCGTAGCGGAGCGCGCCGTGGCAGGCGGCGCGTGCCAGAGCCCACCAATGCGCGCCCGGCCGCGCCGCGGCGCCCGCGCGCACGCTGAAGGCCAGGGTCGTGCCGCCGCCCGGCTCAAGGCTGAAGGACTGCACGCGCGGCGTCACCGTCACGTCGCCGTCGTCCAGCCAGGTGCCGTACGGGCTGATCAGCGCCACCTCTCCGCGGATCGCGCTCGCGGCCCGATTCGTCAGCCGCACCGGCAGGTCGGCACTCTGGCCGGGAGCGAGGCGGACGGCCGGCCAGTCGATGCCGACGTCGAAGAGGTCAGCGTCGGCCGACTCCTCCCGTGCGCTTGCGCCGAAGCGGATCACGGCCGAGTCCTCCAGAACCTGGCCGGCCGCGTCACGGATGCGTGCGGCGACGACGTAGCTTCCGGGCGCGCCGTGGACCGTGTACGGGGCGGTGAATCGGGCGTGCTCGCCGGCGGCGAGTTTGTACGGGAACTCCGTGTCCGCGACGGAGATGCCCGCCGGGACGACCAGCTCGACGCTGCCACGCGACTCGTCCGCACTGCAGCTCACTGTGACTGCGAGGCATTCCGGCTCGGCGGCGATGTGTACGGACACCGGCAGGTTCCCGATCGGCGCCGGGCCTTGGTCGTGCAGCCAGTACTCCGTGAAGACCGGTTGGACCGGTTCTGCGATGCGCGCGAGCGGGCGGCCGGAGCCGACGACGCCGCGCGGCGTGGTCCGGACCCGAATGGTCGCGATGTCGGCGGGGGCGAGGTCGACGGCCACTGATGACGCGTCGACCCTGGTGAGGCCCTCGTCAGGGTTTCGATCCGCGCTCTCCAGCAGGTCGGTGCGCTGCGCGCTCTCGACGCC
Source organism: Actinospica acidithermotolerans (assembly GCF_018139625.1). GTDB lineage: Bacteria > Actinomycetota > Actinomycetes > Streptomycetales > Catenulisporaceae > Actinospica > Actinospica acidithermotolerans. Next base: position 1,153 of record NZ_JAGSOH010000100.1, read on the forward strand.
GCCGTGCACCCGCACGGTCGCGGTCTTCGCGGAGCCCGTGGAGTCGTAGACGCGGAGGCTGAGTTCACCGGTGTCGTTCACCGCGGATCCGGACGCCAGCGGGTTGCCCGCGGACTTGGCCGTGGTCAGCAGCACGTCGGCGGGGGTGACGGAGATGAGGCTGAGTTCGGCGGGCAGCAGGCGCGCATCGTCCGCCGGGGACGTGTTCCGGGCCTGCCGGGCACGCACCGGGTGGTTCACGTCCTGGCCGGCGCGCGCGAAGCCGTTCTCGCGCCAGTCTCCGGGCCCCGCGACGATGCTCAGCTCGAAGGTGTGGGACCAGTGCTGCCAGGCGAAGCTCGACCCGTCCGGTGCCGTGCGCCGCTCGCCTTCGATCCAGTACTGCGCGGGGAACCCGCTGCACGCCCGCATCAGGTTCACGCTCAGCGCGCCCTCCGGGTCGACGACGAACCCCGGCGTGCCCCGGTTGACGACGGCGATCGAGCGGTCCGCGGCGGGCTCGGGGGTCGAGGCGAGGCCGACGGGGACCGGGACCTCGATCGCGGCGTCGGCGAGGTCCTCGACGAGCTGCGCGAGGGCGGCCGGCGTCCTGCCGACGATCAGCACCGGCAGGTCGCGCGGGCCGCGCAGATCGGCGTCGGGAACCCACTGTTCGCGCCGCGTTCGCGCGGCCGGGACGAAGACCCGGCCGTGCAGGTCCAGGGCCTCGCGGTACGCCGGTCCGGCCGAGTCGAGCACGGCCGCCGCGAACGCGTTGCCGCGGCCGAGCACGATCCGGATGTCCGGAAGGTTCGAGTCCGCGTCGAGGGCGCCGTAGCGCTCTCCGTCCGGCTCGGTCAGTGTCGCGGTCACGCCCTTGGCGGCCAGCGCGGCGATCAGCGCGCGGACGTGCTTCGCGCGGTCGGCGGTCGTGTCGTCCACGATCTCCGCGACGCCGAACGCGTGCACGTCGTCCGCGGCGCGGTCCTCGCGGCGCAGGTGCAGCCGCGCGGTCGAGGACAGCCCGGCCCACGTATGCGCCGGGCTGTCGAGCGTCCAGAGGCTCTTCGCCGCGTCGGCGTCGGGGAACCCGAACGAGCGCCCGACCGCGCCGAAGCCGACCTCTGCGACCGGCAGCAGGCCCGGGGCGTCGAACTGGAAACGCGCGCGCAGCAGGTGGTCCTGGCCGATCGAGCCGTCCACGTGCGAGGTCAGATCGACGCGGTCGATGCCGGACAGGAGGGTCGCGAGCTGGGTGACGCGCAGGCCGGCGAGCTCGGTCGAGGTGACGATGCGGGCGCCGAGCTGGCTCGTCTCGACATGCACGGCCGCGGGCTTCGACCCGGTGGCGACGCCGGGTCCGGTGGGCAGCAGATGCCACGGGCCCTCGCCCCAGTATTCGTGGTCCGCGAGCTCCGCCTGAAGGACGAACTCGGCGGCAAGCCCTCCGGGCCGCACAAGCTCGCGTCCGGTTCGCCGCTCGACGACGCTGGAGAGGGCTCCTCCGCGCGATGGATCCGCCTCGACGGTGAAGTACTCGTTCTGGATTCGCGGCGCGGAGGCGGCGGTCGCGCGGCTCCAGCCGGGGGGAACTTCGTCGGCGGGGAGAACCCGGTAAACGCGATAGCCGAGCGATGGAAGCGAAACGGCCACGAAGCAGAGCACGATCTCAGTGATCGAACCGTCGTCGCGCCGCACGACGGACTCGGTCAGCGCCGGGACCTCCGCGCCGGACGGGTCCAGGACGCGCACGCCGTGAACCTCTTCGTCCGCCGCGAACCGCACCGTCGCCGTCGTCGGCGCGGTGCGTTCGAAGGACAATGTATTGACGGCGAGAATGCAGGGGGAGCCCGCGAGCGACACGTGCCGCGCCAGGAACTCGATCGATCCGTCGATGACTTCGCGGCCCAACTCGTCCGCCTCGCGCCAGCCGTTGAGCAGGTCCAGGTAGACCTGATCCGACTCGGTCCCGGTGATCGCGTCGTGGTGCGCGCCGTAGACGAGTTGCCGCCAGGCCTTGTCCAGCGCCTCGTGCGGATACCGCCCGCCGAGAAGCGTCGCGAGCGCGGCGATCCGTTCACCGTCGAGGACCGCGACCTCCGCCGCGCGCTGGGCCTGCTTCGTGTCGATGTACGACACGTCCTTGCCGGTGTAGACCGGGTTCATGTCACGCGTCTGCATGCTGATGACCGTCTTACGCCGCTCGGCGTCGGCGCGGACGGCGGCGAAGAAGTCGCGTGGAATGCCGACCTGGAAGCGCGGCCAGACGTAGCGTGCGTTCCATTCGCGGTGGATCTGCGTGCAGAAGCGCGACGGCACGTTGTGGTCGTGGCCGACCGGCAGCAGCACATTGCGCGTGGCCGCAACCTTCTTCAGGTCCGCGAATTTCTCGTACGCCTTCTGCATCGACTCCTCGAGCGTCTCGACGCGTTCGATGTCCCAGCCGGCCACGTAGTGGTCCGCGAGGTAGCCGGTCAGCACGCCGCGTCCCGACGGCGAGATCCACTCGAACTCGGAGGGGAACTGCTGCCGGGTGATCTCGCCGGTGTGCCGTTTCGCGCCGACGTGGTGCCACGGCCCGCGCGCCCAGACGCTCGAGTCCAGGCCGGCGTCGGCGACGAGGCCCGGGTACGCCGGGTCGTGGCCGAACACGTCCACCATCCAGGCCGAGCGCGGTTCGCCGCCGAGCACGTCGCGCTGGTATCCGAACCCGTAGACGAGGTTGCGCACCGTCGATTCGGGGTGCGTCAGGTTCGTGTTGGCCTCGTTGTAGCTGCCGCCGACGAGCTCCACCCGGCCCTCGCGCATCAGTCTTCGAAGGTCGGCGCGATCGCCGGGGAAGCGGTCCCAGTACGGCTTGAGGTAATCGACCTCGGCGAGGACGAACGCGTAGTCGGCGTCGTCCCGGGCCGCGTCGATGTGCGCGCGCACGAGGTCGAAGGCGGAGAGCTGGAACGGCATCCGCTTCTCCTGCGCGCCCGGCAGGTCCAGCCACGTCTCGGTGAATCCGGCCTGCGTGTTCCACCACACCGGGTCGTAGTGGAAGTGCGAGATCATCCACATCGTCCACCCGGACTCGGCGCGGGCGAGCCGCACCGGCCGGGTGGCCCGGCCGTCGCCGGACTCGAGGATCACCGTGGCCTGGTACGTGCCGCCCTCGACCGACGGCGCCCGGAAGACGACGCCGACCTCGACGGTCTGCTCCGTTCCGGCCGCGACGGCGGCCGGAACGGGAGTCTCCACCAGCGGACCGGCTATCCGCACCGTCGCCGGTCCGGATAGACCCGCCACCGCGACTCTGACCAGCTGCCTCGGCGAGGCGAGGGTGCCGACGAACAGGTCCGTGTCGTGGACGGCGGTGATCCGCATGGCAGAGTTCTTCTCCGGTCGTGAGGGTCGGGGGGCGGGCGCGGGCTACGCCGCGGCCTGCGCGAGGATCGTCTTCGCCTGGCTGAAGAACGAGCTCACCCCGGCCGAGACGGACTGCTTGCCGAACGCCACCGCGGAGGAGACGTTGCCCAGCGCGGTCTTGACGTCGCCGTATCCGGGAGGCGCGGACGGGGCGTCGGCCAGGGCGTCGGCCGCCACCTGCTGGTTGACGTAGTCGCCGTAGGTGACGTCCAGCTTCGCGGAGGCGCTGAGGGTCGGCAGCAGCTCGGTCTCGGCGAGCGAGGACGGCGGCAGCCCGCGCTGGGTCCCCATGATCTTGATCGCGTCCTTGTCGGTGAGGAAGAAGTCGATCAGCTTCGCGGCGCCCGTCGGGTTGCTGCTCTTGGTCGGGATGACCAGCAGCACGCCGCCGTTGAGGGCCTGTCCGGTCTTGCCGTTCGCGCCGCGCGGCACGATGATCTCGCCGAGGGTGGCGGTCATCAGCGGGGCGATCTGCGCCAGGCCCCAGCCCGTCGTGAGCGCCGCGGATCCGGCCACGAACGGGTTCGTCGAGTCGGCGTTGCCGTAGTTGGCGACCAGGTCGGCCGGGACGCACGCGCCCGTCTTGCGCAGGCCCGCCCAGTAGTTCCACCAGTCCCCGAGGTCGGTCGCGTCGAAGCCGAGCTCGCCCGAGCTGGTGTAGAGGTCCTTCCCGCGCTGGCGCAGCCACGGCTGCAGCGCGCCGGAGTCGTCGCCGGAGGCGTCGTTCGCGCCGTACTTGCCCGAGCCCCAGGCCTTCGCGACCTCGTTCGTGATGGTCGAGAAGTCGTCCCAGGTCCAGGAGTTCTCCGGCAGCGCGATCTTGAGCTTGTTCAGCACGGTCTCGTTGTAGAGCACCGGGGCGTAGCCCGAGCCGGACGCGACGCCGTAGTTCACGCCCTTGACCACGCCCGCGCCGCGCAGCGCCGGGAACAGCGTGCTGAGCTGGATCGTGCCCGGGATGTACGTGGACAGGTCGGTCAGCACCCCCTTGGCGGCGTACGTGCTGGTCAGCGCGGTGTCCATCTGGAACACGTCCGGCGGGGTGCCGCCGGCGAACTCGGTGTTGAGCTTGTCGAAGTAGCCGTTGTAGCCGGAGTACTGCGCGGTCACCTTGATGCCGGTCTTCTTGGTGAAGACCTTCAGCGCGGACTGGTACGCCTCGTTGCGCGAGGTCCCGCCCCACCAGCGGAACACGAGGGAGCCACCCGAGGAGCCGGAGCTTGCGCCTGAGCTGGAGGTCGAGGCCGTGAAGTCGCTGCAGCCGGCCATCGCCAGAGCCGCGGCGCCCGCACCGAGGCCGAAGAAGCCTCTTCTGGACAGTTCTGACATTTGCGGAGCTACTTTCTCGAATGAGGGAAGGGAGGGGTGCTGCGGTTGTGCGGAGCGCCGTCCGGCGGACGGCGGGACTGTGCGGGCGGGGCGGATCAGCCCTTGATGCCCGAGTTGGCGACGCCGTCGACGAGGCGCTTCTGGAAGACCAGGAAGACGACGAGCATCGGCAGCAGCGTGACGACGGACATGGCCAGCAGGCCGCCGTAGCTGGAGCCGCTCGCCCGGTCGACGAACGCGTTCAGGCCGAGCGGCACGGTGTACTTGGTGTTGTCGTTGAGGTAGACGAGCTGGCGCAGGAAGTCGCTGTAGACCCACACGAACGTCAGCACGGTCGTGGTGACGAGCGCGGGCTTGAGCAGCGGCAGGATGACCGAGAAGAACACCCGCACGTGCCCGGCGCCGTCGATCGCGGCGGCCTCGTCGAGCTCGCGCGGGATGCCGCGGATGAACTGCGTCATCAGGAAGATGAAGAACGCGTCCACCGCGAGGAAGTAGGGCACCACCAGCGGAAGGAAGGTGTTGACCCAGTTCAGGTCGTGGAAGATCACGTACTGCGGGATCATCGTGGCCTGGAACGGGAGCATCATGGTGCTGAGCATCAGCCCGAACCAGGCCTTCTTGAACGCGAAGTCCAGCCGGGCGAACGCGTACGCGGCCGCCGAGCACGTCAGCAGGTTGCCGACGACCACGAGCCCCGAGATCACCAGCGAGTTCGCGATGTACACGGTGAACGAGGTGCCGGTCGCGTTCCAGCCGCTGGTGTAGTTGGAGAGGGTGAACCCGTGCAGCGGCAGCGGGTTCCAGGTCGAGAAGATCTGGTCCTCCGGCTTGAAGGACGCGCCGACCAGCCAGATCAGCGGGTAGATCATCACCAGCAGGCTGATGCCGAGCACGAGGTGCGTGCGCCAGTGCGGCTTCGAGAGCCGGCGGCGCCGGGTCCTGCTTGTCAGGGTGGCGAGATCAGTCACCGTAGGTCACCCACTTCCGCGCGGTCGCGAAGTACAAGGCCGTGAACAGGCCGATCACCAGGAACAGCAGCCAGGCCATCGCCGAGGCGTAGCCCATCTGCAGGCTGCCGAAGCCCTTCTGGTACAGGTAGAGCGTGTAGAGGAGGGTGGATCCGACCGGGCCGCCGAGGCCGTTGCTCACCACGTAGGCCGGGGTGAAGGTCTGGAAGGCGTTGATCGTCTCCAGCACGAGGTTGAAGAAGATCATCGGGGACAGCAGCGGAAGCGTGATGGTGAAGAACGTCCGAAGCGGTCCCGAGCCGTCGAGCGAGGCGGCCTCGTAGACGTCCTTCGGCAGCTGCTTGAGCCCGGCCAGGAAGATCAGCATCGGGGTGCCGAACTGCCAGCCGGCCAGCAGGATCAGCGTCCACAGCGCGGTCGAGGGCTGGCCGATCCAGTCCTGGCCGTGGATGCCGAACACGCCGAGGAACTCGTTGAGCAGCCCCTGCTGGGAGAAGACCTGCTGCCACATCACGGCGACGGCGACGGAGGCGCCGAGCAGCGAGGGCAGGTAGAACGCCGAGCGGTAGAAGCCCAGGCCCTTGATCTTCTTGTTCAGCAGCACCGCCACGGCCAGGGCCGCGCCGAGCTTGAGCGGCACCGAGAAGACCACGTACTCGAAGGTGACCCGCACCGACTGCCAGAAGTTCGGGTCCTGGAACAGCAGCCGGAAGTTCTCCAGGCCGATCCACTTGGGCGCGCTCAGCAGTCCGTAGTTCGTGAAGGACAGATAGAGCGAGTACGCCATCGGGAAGAGCGTCAGGCCGAACAGGCCGATCAGCCAGGGCGCCAGGAACGCGTACGCGGCCCGGTTGTGCTTGTGCCTTCTCCGTTTGCGGGTGCGCTGTTTCGGGATGCGCGCGGCCGTGGCGCTCGGACCGGGCGCGACGACGCGTTGGTCGGTGTTCGCAGACGCCATGTGCTTCGCTCCTGGGACGGTCTATACGTACATGCCTGAATTGGCTGCCATGAATATCCACGCACGGCGCCGTTTGGTCCAGTACGTCCGTCCCAGGGAAGCGTCTGGAAAGCGCTTGCCGAGAATTCTGGGGACGGCGACCCCTCATGTCAAGAGGTCAGCACAAACTCTATGAGCAGGGCGGTTACGCGCCTGTTACGACCGCGTTGATCCCGTGTTCCCGCGCCAGATGCGCCGCGCCGAGCACGGTGGCGTGCTCGCCCAGCCTGCTGACCTCGAGTTTCGTCGGCCAGCCGAGCCGCGCGAGGGTCTCGGCGACGCCGGCGGTGAGCAGCGGGTTGCGGCCGACCCCGCCGCCGAGGATGACCAGGCCGGGATCGAGCACGGCGGTGAGCGAGACGGCGAGCTTGCCGACCTCCGCCGCGTGCCGCGCGACCAGGGCGGCGGCCCGCGGGTGGCCCTCGGCGGCCAGCGCGAACACGGCCTCGGGATCCGCCGGCAGCGGCCCGTCGTCCGCCCGCCAGGCGCCCGAGACCTGCAGCATCAGCCCCGGCGAGCCGATCCTGGCCTCCAGCGCCTCGTGGCCGGGCTCCCGGCCGTCCGCCCACGGGTAGGCGAGTCTGGCGACCTCCCCGGCGGCCCCGTTGCGCCCGCGCAGCAGCCGGCGCCCGATCACGATCCCGGCCCCGATGCCGACGCCGACCTGCAGGTACACGAAGGTGTCGCGGCCGCCGGGCCCCTCGCCCGAGCCGTCCCCGTCGTGCAGTTCGGCGATCGCCGCGCAGTTGACGTTGTTCTCGACGGCGACCGGGACCTGCCCGGGCAGCCGCAGCGACTCCACGGCGTCCGCGACCCGCCGCGCGGTCTCCGGGTCGGCCGCGGGATCGGGCAGCACGACGTCCGAGACGGCGACCACGGCCCGGCGCAGCGGTCCGTCCGCGGTGCGGCGCCGGCGGGCCGCGGCCAGCATCGACCAGGCCCGGTCGAGCCGCGTGGACTGGCCCTCGTCGAGCACCGTGCCGTCCAGCGCGATCGCCCGGAAGGAGACCTGCGTGTGCCCGCGGTCCACGGCCAGCACGTAGCCGGCGTCCGCGGCGAGCCGGTAGACGGCGGCGGAGCGCCCGGTCGAGCCGTGCGCCGTGCCGTCCCGCGCGACGAGCCCGGCCGACTCGAGTTCGGCCATCGCGCTCGAGACGGTCGGCTTGGACAGCGCGCAGGCCGCCGCCAGCTGCGGGCGGGTGGCCCGGTTCAGCCGTGCGAGCTGCGCGAACACCTCGCCGGCGCTCTCGGTCAGCGGGGCGGTGGTGGTGGTTGCCATGGCCGGACCTTTCCTTTTTCGTGATCCGCCGGAGCCGTGCGGGCCCTTGACAGCCCCGGGGATTCGTTAGTTTAGTGACTAACGAACTTGGACGGGTCCCAGCCGCCGGGTTCCCGCGGCGGCACGATCACAGCACCGCCCCGCCGCAGTCGCCGTCCCGCGCCGGGGCGGACCACGCACTCGATCCATGCACCGCATTCCGCCGCGCCCGAAGCGCGGCGGATCCGATGGAAAGAGGAGCACCCCGTGCCGGACCTGATTCCGGGCCCGATCTCAGGAGTCCGGGTGGGCATCGACGTCGGCGGCACCAAGACGCATCTGCGCGCCGTCGCCGGTCCCCGCCTGCTCGCCGACCAGGTGTACTCCAGCGTGGGCTGGATCCCCGCCGACTTCCGCCGTGCCGCCGGCTTCCTGGCCGGGCTGATCGCGCGCGCCGTCCCCGGCGTCGTGCCCGCCGCCGTGGCGGTGGGCGCGCACGGCTGCGACAGCGCCGAGGACGGCGCCGCGCTCGGCCGCGCGCTCGAAGCGCTGGTCGGCGGGCCCTGCCTGGTGCTCAACGACGCCGAACTGCTCGCCCCCGCGGTCGGCCTCGGCGACGGCATCGGCCTGGTCGCCGGGACCGGCTCGGTGGCCGTCGGCCGGGACGCCGCGGGCCGGCCGGTCTACGTCGGCGGCTGGGGCTGGCTGTTCGGCGACGAGGGCAGCGCCCCCGGCCTGATCCGCGAGGCCGCCCGCGCGAGCCTCGCCGCCCGCGACCGCGGCGAGGAGCCCGACCTGCTCGCCGCGCTGCTGCTCGCCGCCTACCGGGTCAGCGAGGTCACCGATCTCCCCGACGCGATGGCCGCGCAGGCCGGCGCCCGGGAGTGGGGCGAGCGCGCGTCGCTCGTCTTCGAGGCGCTGGACGGCGGCTCGTCCGTGGCCGAGGCGGTGATCGAGGACGCGGCCGAGGCCCTGTCCCGGCTCGTCGTCCAGGTCGCGGCGCGCGGCGTGGACGCGTCGGGCGTGGCCGTCGGCGGGGGAGTGATCCTCAACCAGCCGCGGCTTTACGACGCGTTCGTGCGCAGGCTCGGCGCGGCGCTGCCCGGCACGGCCGTGCACCGGCTGACGGTGCCGCCGGTCCAGGGAGCGCTGGTGATCGCGGAGCGGATGACGCTGGGCGGGCTGCAAGCGGAGGCGGCCTGATGAGCACCGCACGGCCGCGCGTGGCGCTGATCGGCGTGCACGGTCACGGCCGCGTCCATCTCGAAGCCCTGCTCGAACGTGAGCGCGCCGGCGTGCTCGAACTCTGCGGCGCGGCCGACCGGCGCGAACCGGATGCGGGAGACGATCGGCTCGGCGGCCGCGAGTTCTCCACCGACGCCGTGGAGCTGCTCGAGACGCTGCGTCCCGACATCGCGGTCATCTCGACGCCCATTCACACGCATCTGGGCATCGCCGAGGCCGCGCTGAGCGTCGGCGCGCATCTGCTGCTGGAAAAGCCCCCGGTCACCTCCGTCGCAGACCATGCGCGGCTGCTGTCCGCGGCCGAGGCCGCGGGCAGGCACTGCCAGGTCGGCTTCCAGGCCTTCGGCTCCTCCGTTGTCGACCAACTCGCCACGCAGGTGCGCGAGGGGGAATTCGGCGAGGTCACGCGCGTCGCCATGTCCGGGCACTGGTGGCGCGGATACGAGTACTACCGACGCGCGCCGTGGGGCGGCAGGCGGGTCCTTGACGGCGTCACCGTCGCGGACGGCGTGCTGACCAACCCGTTCGCGCACGGCGTCGCGCTCGCCTTGCGCCTGGCCGGAACGCGCGTGCTCTCGACGACCGTCGAGCCGTTCCACGCGTACGACATCGAGACCGACGACACCGCGTGCGCGCGGATCGCCACTGACGGAGCCGAGGTCACGCTCGCCGCGACAGTCTGCGCCGAACGCGAATCAGAGCCTTACGTACGCGTCTTCGGCACGCGCGGCACCGCGACCGTCTGGTACACCGAGGACCGCCTCCTGACGATCACGGCGGCCGGCGAACACGAGCAGGCCGGCGGCCGCGTGGCCCTCCTCGACGACCTCATCGAGCACCTCGGCGACGATCCGGCCCGCGACGTGCTGCGCTGCCCGCTGCGCTCGACCGGGATGTTCACCGAGGTGCTCGAGGCGATCCAGCGCGGACCTGCGCCGCGGGCGATCCCGGCGGATCATGTACGTGCGGGCGAGCGGGGCCGCACCGTCCCCGGCATCGAGGACGCCGTCGCCCGCGTCGTCGCCACCGGACGACTCTTCAGCGAACTCGGGCTGCTGCCCTGGACAGAGGAAGGTGCCCCGGCGTGACCGCTGTATATCTGCCGAGCCAGCACGCGAGTGTGCACGACCTGCCGCTCGATCCGGACTCGCGTGCGCGCGTCCTCGCCGAGATCGTGGCCGCCGCGATCGACAGGCAGCAGGCCGACGGAAACTTCGAGGACCCCGCCGCGGACGACGACATCGGCGACATGTCCCTCGGCGTGATCTCTCTGCTCGCCCTCGCCTGGCATCGCGGGGCGCGGGAGCAGCGGCTCGTCGAGGCCGCGCGCAGGGGAGTGGACCACTTCCTGCGCGAGCGGGTGTACCGCACGGACAATCCCGGCGAGCCCTTTCTGCGCCGCCGCGACTCCGGCCTGCCGTATGCGCGGTACATGCCGGGCGACGGGGAGCACCCGTTCGGCGACTGGCCGAGCACGGTGTGGGCGATGCTGCACGCCGTCAACATCGTCGACCTCGGCGAAGGCCTGCTCACCGAGAAGCAGTACGAGCAGGTCATCGAGCTGGCGGCCGGCTACTGGAGCTGGCTGACCGAAGTCAGCGTGTTCAACCCCCAGCAGACCGCGAACCAGGCCATCGGCTCGATCGCCGCCGCTCTCACGCTGGCGCGGCAGTTGCGGGCGCGCGGGCGCGCCGCGCAGGCGCAGCAGATCGCCGCCGACGCCCGCAGGCTCTATGCCGACGAGATCCGCGCCCGCCGCATCGTCGAGCGCGGATTCGCCCTGCCCACCGAGCACGGCGCGGGCCACGACCAGAACTACGTGCCGATCTCGCTGACGTTCCTCGCCAAGGCCTATCAGGAAAGCGGCGACCAGGATTTCCTCGAGGACGGCGACGAGATCGCGCGGCACCTCGAAACCCGGCTGTCCGTGCGCGGCTTCGACTTCGGCGGCCCGCGCTACAGCGAGCAGCACAGCGGCTTCGAGGGCACCCTTGGGCTGCGCTACTTCGGCCGGCGTATCAATGCCGACCTCGGCCGCTATCTCGGCGACCGCAGGTGCGCTTATCACGCGGTCGCGGGCAACGGCGCGCCGAGCGGGCACTTCGCGTTCGCGACCGTCTGGCTGCTGCAGGACGAATCCGACTGGCACCGCCGCGGCGGCGAGCCGCATCTGACACCGTACTCGGTGCGCTCCGGACGCACGTCCGTCACGCTGACCAGCCAGCTCACGCCGTACGTGGTCGACTCCGCGGACTCGGCGGTCATCGAGGCCGTCGCCGACCACCAGCACGGAATCGGCCCGCTGCTGCGGTACCCGGACGGAAGCAGAATGCTGCTGACCCGCCCCCTCGGGCCGATGCGCTCGCAGGATGCCGTCGCGGGCCGCCTCGCCGCGAAACTGGTGACGAAGCCGGTCGTCACGCGGGACCAGGCGATGGTGTCCGTTCAGCAGCTCGTGGTCTGCGACGGCGAACGCGTCCACCTCGTGGCCGTGCTCGACCGCTCCCGCCTGCCCGGCGACGTCGCGATCGAATTCCTCGCCGGCCTGCCCTACCTCGAGGCCGTCGACGGCCGGCAGCGCAAGATCCTCGCGGTTTCGGCCGTCGCCGATCCGAAGCCTTCGACCCCGTTCGGCCTCGGCGTCGCGGGCGCCGTGCTCGACACATCGGGCGCGATCACCGCAGGTGGGCTCCTGATCCGTGCGGCGGCCGGGCTGCGCGTGGTCAACCCGCCGGAGGGTCCGGCGTACTTCAACAGCCCTCGCACCGTCGGCTCGACGCTCGAACAGGTCTCCTTCGCGCTCGCGGACGACCCGCGCGGCTACGGCGACCCGGACAGCGGCTGGCACCGCGTGGCCGGAACGAACCTGGTCCTCGCCGATCCGGTCCCCGACGCTCCGGCCGGCCTAGCCGTTTTCGTGGTCTGCTACGGGCCGTCCTCGGATCCGGCCGGCTACCGTGCCACGGCCGAGGCGACGGCGGACGGCGTGCACATCCACACGCCCGGCTTCAGCGCCCTGATCGGGCATCCCGCCGGCGACGAGCACGGCGAGCCGATCCTCGCCCTCACCCCGCACGAGCCCTGACCCCATGTCCGACATCGAAGAACTGGAATTGCGCGTCGCCGGGCGCACGGTTGCCGGATACGCCCTCCAGCCCGACATCGACCCGACCAACGTCCCGCGCCCCTACCTGCACCCCGTGCGCACGCTCGCCGGAACCGTCGTCACCGACGTCCTCCCAGCCGATCACGAGTGGCACCTTGGCGCGGGCATGGCGATCGCGGACGTGGCGGGCTCGAACCTCTGGGGCGGACGGAGCTACGTGCGTGGGCAGGGGTACACATGGCTGCCGGACCACGGTCGCATCGAGCACGAACTGTGGCATCGGCGGTCGGAAGGCGTGCTGGAACACGGCCTCGTCTGGCGCGGCCACGATGGAGCCGAACTGCTCGCCGAACATCGCACGATCACCGCGGAGGCCGGTGCCACCGCCGCTTCCTGGACGCTCGGCTTCGGGACGAGGCTGACGAACGTGCGCTCGACACCCGTCGAGATCGGCAGCCCGGCCACCCACGGCCGAGGTGAGGGCGCGGGCTACGGCGGCTTCTTCTGGCGGCTGCCTCCGGTCGAGGACATGCGGGTCGAAGCCCGCGACCCGAACACCGCCGACCGGGCCCGCGGCGAGGACCTGGTCAACGGAAGCGCGCTCCCGGAGCTCACCGTCACGGCGAGGACGCGCGTCCGGCCGGACAGCGGCGCGGAGCCCGGATCCGCCGGGGGGCGTCGGTTCACTCTCGCGTTCACCGGTATGGCGGGCGCCGATCGATGGTTCGTCCGCGTCGCCGAGTACCCGGCCGTCGGCATCTCCTTCGCCTTCCGTCATCCCCTGGTCCTCGCCCCCGGCTCCGTGCTCACTCGCACCTTCACCGTCACGCTGACGGACGGCTAGTTCTGATTGCTGTCGTATGCTTTCGATTATGAGCGAAAGTACGGTGAAGCTCGGATTGGTCGGCTGCGGACGGATCGCGCAGGTGGCGCACCTGCCCGCGCTGGAGAAGGCGGACGGCGTCGAACTCGTCGTCGTCTGCGATCCGAGCGAGGACGTGGCGCGCGCCGTCGCCGGCCGCCACGGGATCGGCTCGTACGTCACCGAATCGGCGGCGGTCTTTGAGAATGGCCAGGTGGAGGCGGTGCTGATCGCGGCCCCCGATCGCTTCCACAGCACGCTCGCCGAGGCAGCACTGCGCGCGGGAAAGCACGTGCTCGTGGAGAAGCCGCTCGCCTCGGGTGCCGCCGAGGCGGCTCGCCTCGTCGGACTGCAGGCGGAGACGGGGCTGACGGTACAGGTCGGATCGATGAAGCGCCATGATCCGGGGCTTTCGTTTGCGCGCGATTTCATCGTTTCGGGGCGGCTCGGCCAGGTGCGGTCCTTCGCCGCCTGGTACCGGATCGGGAGCATCCGGCCCGGCGTCGAGGTGACCCTCTTCCCGCGCCTATTCGCCGACGAGCGGGTCCGCGGGGTGGAGGCGGGCTTCAAAGCGGACCGGCCGCGCTACCTGCTGGCCACGCACGGCGCCCACGTCTTCGACACCCTGCGGTTCCTGCTCGGCGAGGTGCACACGGTCACCGCGATCCACCGCGAGTTCGGACGCGATCAGGCGTGGAGCGTGCTCGTGACGCTGAAATCCGGCGCGGTCGGCACGATCGGCATCGGGGTGGACGTGCCCGGCGACGGGGCCGAGGGGATCGAGGTCTTCGGATCCGAGGGGCAGCTGCGCGTCGACACGCACTTTCCGTTCTTCCGCCGCGCCTCGGACGTGCACGCTTACTCGGCTCGGGTGGGCGCCTTCACCGTGCCCGTGTTCGATGATACGAACGCGTATGAGCGGCAGATCGAGGCATTTGCGCGGGCGGTACGCGGTGAAGGGCCCGCGGATCCGACGGCCGCGGACGGACTCGAAGCGGTGCGGCTCATCGAGGCCGTGGCCGCGTCGTCCGCGAGCGGCGAGACGGTGACGCTGTGAGCGCGACCGAGCCGGCTCAGCGGCTCGGGATCTTCGCCAAGACCTTCAAGCGCGCGGGCGCCGCCGAGGTCGCGGCTGAGGTGAAGCGCGCCGGATTCGCCCTCGCACACTGGAATTTCGCCGCGGTCGGGCGGCCGACGCTCGCCTGGGGGCTGCCGGATGCGGCGTTCGGCGACGTGCGGGCGGCGTTCGAGGACGAGGGCCTTGCGATTCCGAGCGTGTCGGCGACGTTCAACGCGATCGGCCCGGACGCCGAACGCCGGACCGACGAGACGCGGCAGGCCGCTGGGCTCGTCCGCCGCGCGCGGCTCCTCGGAGCCGACGTCGTCACTTTGTGCACGGGTACCCGTGATCCGCACGACATGTGGCGCGCGCACCCCGACAACGCCGCGGACGACGCGTGGCGCGACCTGCGCGCGACGCTCGACGTGCTGATGGACGCCGCGTCGGACGGCGAGGTGGTGCTGGGGATCGAGCCGGAGCCGGGCAACGTCGTCCGGGACGCGGAGACCGCCGCTCGGCTGCTCGGCGAACTCGGCGACGACGCGCCGATCGGGATCGTGTTCGACCCGGCGAACCTGCTCGCGCCGGACACGCTGGATCGGCAGGAGCAGATCCTCACCGCCGCAGCCGACGTGCTCGGTCCCCGCGTCGTGAGCGCGCAGGCGAAGGACTTCGAGGTGATGGACTACGAGCTGGTCTTCCGGATCCTGCGGACGCTCCCGCCGGTACCTTTGATCGTCCAAGACGTGACCGAGGCCGAGGCGGCCACCGTGCGGCAGGAGCTGATGCGCCATGAACTCCGGCTCTGACCCGATCTTCGCCGAGGAACGCCGTCAGCGGATTCTCGCGATCGTCGGCGCGCAGGGCCGCGTCCGCATCGCCGAACTCGTCGATGTCCTCGGGGTGTCCGAGCCGACGATCCGCAAGGACCTCACCCTGCTGGAACGGGAGAGACACCTGCGCCGCACGCACGGCGGCGCGATCGCGGTGCGCCCGCAGCTCGAGCCGACGATCGGCGATCGCAGCATGCTGCATGCGGAGGCGAAGGACCTGATCGCGCGGGAGTGCGCCGCGCGGATCGCGCGCGGCGACTCGGTCTTCCTCGACAGCGGCACGACCGTGCAGCGGATCGCGCGGCTCCTCGACCAGGAGCACGTCAATGTTCTGACCAACTCGCTCGGCGTCGCCACCGCCCTCGCCGACAAGCCGCCGTCGGTCCGGCACACCCTGCTCGGCGGCACGGTCCGCTCGCTCGGCGGCACCGTCGTCGGCCCGATCGCGCTGGAAACCCTCGCCCGGTTCGCCGTGAACGTCGCGTTCATCGGCGCCAGCGGGCTCTCGGAGAGCGGCATCTCGGTCGCGGACGTCGCCGAGACGCAGGTCAAGCAGGCCGTCATCGAGCGCGCCCGCAAGGTCGTGGTCCCGATCGACAGCAGCAAGTTCGGCCTGACCGACTTCATCACCGTCTGCGGGCTCGAGCGCGTGGACCTGGTCGTCACCGAGGCCGCGAGCAGCGAGATCCGCGATCTGTGCGAGGACCACGGCGTCGAACTCAAGATCGTCGGGACCTCTGAGAACGTACGGTGTACTTAGTGCAAACGATCCTCCCGGATATGGCCGACGACGCTGAGTGCGGTTAGGGTGCCTTGGAGGGGCGATCGGGCGATGCCTGGCGGGTCCAGAGCGCACCGTGGGAGGTGTGAGGGATGGCGGAGCGGCTGACGGCGCAGGACGCGGGCGCGCATGTCCGCGGCGTGTGCTTCAAGACCGGGCCTCCGGCCCTGGTCGGAGTCGAGCTCGAATGGCTGGTACACGATCTGGTGGACCCGCTGCGCCCGGTACCGCGCGCTCGGATCGAGCGCGCGCTGGACGGGCTCGGTGGGCCCGGCGCGTTCCCCGGCGGAAGCTCGTTCAGCCGCGAACCCGGCGGCCAGGTGGAGCTCAGCTCCCGGCCGGGTCCGCTCGCCGCGTGCGTCGCGGACATCGCGGCGGACACGGCCCTCTTACGCGCAAGGCTGGCGGCGCACGGGATGGCGCTCGCCGGCTGGGGGCTCGAACCCTTCCTCGCCCGCAACAGGGTGCTGCGCCTGCCGCGCTACGAGGCCATGGAGGCGCATTTCGACCGGGGCGGCCCCTGGGGCCGCCGGATGATGCGGTGCAGCGCCGGACTGCAGGTCAATCTGGACGCCGGGGACGAGAGCCCGGGGATCACGGGGTGGCGGCGGCGCTGGGAGCTCGCGCACCGGCTCGGCCCGGTGCTCGTCGCCGCGTTCGCCAACTCGCCGCTCTGGCGCGGCCGGCCCACCGGCTGGCGCTCGAGCCGCCAGGCCGTGTGGTGGCGGACGGACCCGACCCGCACCAGGCCGCCCCGGCACGGCGAGGACCCGCGCGAGGCGTGGGCCCGATACGCGCTCGACGCCGCCGTGCTCTGCGTCCGCTGCGACGGGGACGGCGACGGCGACTGGCGGGCGCCCGCCGGGCTCACCTTCCGCGCCTGGTGCGACGGCGCGGTTCCCGGGCTGCGGCCGCCGACCGTCGAAGACCTCGACTACCACCTGACGACGCTCTTCCCGCCGGTGCGCCCGCGCGGCTGGCTGGAGCTGCGGATGATCGACACCCAGCACGGCGACGAGTGGGTGGTTCCGGCGGCCGTGAGCGCCGCGCTGTTCGACGATCCGGTCGCGGCCGAGGCGGCCTGGGAGGCGACCGCCCCCTTGTGCGTATCCGGCTCCGTGCCGGACGCGCCCACCTGGACGCGTGCGGCGCGCTTCGGCCTGTCCGCGCCCGAGTTCGCCAAGGCCGCACTGCACTGCTTCACGGCCGCCGAGCGGGCGCTGCCCGCGAGCTTGCGAACCCCTGTATCGACCTTCATCGAACGCTACGTCGCGCGGGGCCGCTGCCCGGCCGACGACCGACTCGACGCGCTGCCCGGCGGCGCGTCGCCCGCGCTGCGGGAACTTCAGGAGGCCTGGCGTTGACCACCGATCTCGACCGTGCCCTGACCGCGCTGGACACCGCGCGGCTGCGCACCCTCGCCCTCACCGACTGCGTGGACGAGGGCGAACTGACCGCGCAGCACTCGCCGCTGATGTCGCCGCTGGTCTGGGATCTCGCGCACATCGGCAACCAGGAGGACATCTGGCTCGTGCGCGCCGCCGCGGGCCGGCCCGGCGTGCGCCCCGACCTCGACGGAATCTACGACGCCTTCCAGCACACCCGCTCCTCGCGCACCGAACTGCCGCTGCTGCGCCCCGACCAGGCGCGCCGCTACATCGCGCAGGTGCGCGACCAGGCGCTGCACCTGCTCGGCGACGTGCCGGCCGAGAGCGAGGACCCGCTGCTGGCGGACCGCTTCGTCCTCGGCATGATCGCCCAGCACGAGCAGCAGCACGACGAGACGATGCTGGCCACCCACCAGCTGCGCCGGGGTGCGGTCGCGCTCACCGCCGCCGAGCCGCCGCCGGCCGCGGCCGACGCGCTGCGCCTGCCGCGCGAGGCGCTGATCCCCGGCGGCCCGTTCACGATGGGAACGAGCACTGATCCGTGGGCGCTGGACAACGAGCGCCCCGCGCACCAGGTGGACGTGCCCGCGTTCTACCTCGACACGGCGCCGGTGGTGAACGCCGACTACGAGGCCTTCATCGCCGACGGCGGCTACGAGGACCCGCGCTGGTGGACCGAGACCGGCTGGGCGCACCGCTGCCACGCCGGGCTCGAGGCCCCGCTGTTCTGGACCCGCGACGTGAGCGGCGGCTGGCTGCGCCGCCGGTTCGGCGCCGTCGAGCCGGTGCCGCCGAACGAGCCGGTGGTGCACGTGTCCTGGTACGAGGCGGACGCCTACGCGCGCTGGGCCGGGCGGCGGCTGCCGACCGAGGCCGAGTGGGAGAAGGCCGCCCGGCACGACCCGTCCGCGGGCCGCTCCCGCCGCTACCCGTGGGGCGACGCCGACCCCGGCCCCGAGCACGCCAACCTCGGCCAGCGGCACCTGCGGCCCGCGCCGGCCGGCGCCTACCCCGAGGGCCGCTCCGCGCACGGCGTCGGCCAGCTGATCGGGGACGTGTGGGAGTGGACCAGCAGCGACTTCCAGCCGTACCCGGGCTTCGTCGCGTTCCCCTACAAGGAGTATTCCGAGGTCTTCTTCGGGACCGACTACAAGGTGCTGCGCGGCGGCGCGTTCGGCGTGGACCCGGTCGCGTGCCGCGGCACGTTCCGCAACTGGGACTTCCCGATCCGCCGGCAGATCTTCAGCGGCTTCCGCACCGCCCGCGACGCACACCCCGGCGAGGCCGTCTGATGTGCCGTCACCTCGCCTACCTCGGGCCGCGCACCAGCCTCGCGCGCCTCGTGCTGACCCCGGCGCACGGGCTCTACGAGCAGTCCTGGGCACCGCGGATGCAGGTGAGCGGGGTGGTCAACGCGGACGGCTTCGGCATCGGCTGGTACCCGGCCGAGCACGCGGGGCCGGGCGCGGCGGGCGGGAGCGAGGCGGACGGCGACGGCGGCGGCGAACCGGCCCGCTACCGGCGCAACGTGCCGATCTGGACCGACGCGAACCTGCCCGAACTGGCCGCCGCGATCCGCAGCCACGCGGTGCTCGCGGCCGTCCGCTCGGCCACCCCGGGCACCGGCCGGGAGGAGGCGGCCGCCGCTCCGTTCCGGGACGGCCGCTACCTGTTCAGCCACAACGGCGCGGTACCCGACTGGGCGAATCTGCCGGCCGATCTGAGCCCCGCCGAGCTGCTGTCCCTGCCGGCCCGCAGCGACTCGGCGCTGCTGTGGCTGCTGATCTATCGTGAACTGCGCCGGGGCACCGCCCCCGACGAAGCCGTCGCCGGGGTCGTCCGGCACGTCGCCGCCGTGCGCCCCGGCGCCCGGCTGAACCTGCTGGTGACCGACGGCCGCAGCGTCGTCGCCACCCGGTACGGCGACTCCCTCTGGTACCGCACCGGACCCGACCTGCTGATCGCCTCCGAACCCGACGACGAGCCTGTCGGGGAGTGGCACGAGGTCCCCGACCGCACCCTGCTGCTGGCCGACCGGGCCGGCATCGTCCGAACAACATCGCTGCAGCCGACCTACGCCGCCGCGGAGAAGTGAGGAACCCTCCCGTGAACACGACCCGATTCACGCTCGACCACCGGCTCCCCGCCGACCACTACCTGGCCGGCCTGCGCGCCGACGTGACCCGCGGGCTGACGGCCGCGCCACGCACGCTTTCCCCCAAATGGTTCTACGACGAGCGCGGCAGCGAGCTGTTCGAGCGGATCACCGCGCTGCCCGAGTACTACCTCACCCGAGCGGAGTACGAGATCCTCACCGGCCACGCCGCCGAGATCGCCGAGGCGTGCGGCGCGCGCACCCTCGTCGAACTCGGCTCCGGCTCCTCGCGCAAGACGCGCGTGCTGCTCGACGCGCTGCTCGGCGCCGGGACGCTGGAGCGGTACGTGCCGGTCGACGTCAGCAGCACCGCGCTCGTCGCCGCGGGCGAGGCGCTGTGCGTCGAGTACCCGAAGCTCGATGTGGCGGCGACGGTCACCGACTTCGAGGACGACCTCGTGCTGTCCGACGACGACCCGGCCCCGCGCATGCTCGCCTTCCTCGGCAGCACCCTCGGCAACTTCGACCCGGCCCAGCGGCGCGCCCTCTACGCCGAGTTCCTCGAGGCGCTGCGCCCGGACGACTCGCTGCTGCTCGGCGCCGACCTGGTCAAGGACGAGTCGGTGCTGATCCCGGCCTATAACGACGGCCTCGGCATCACCGCCGAATTCAACAAGAACGTGCTCGCGGTCCTCAACCGCGAGTTGAACGCCGACTTCCACCTCGCCGAGTTCGATCACCACGCTGAGTGGAACGCGCAGGAGGAGCGGATCGAGATGTATCTGCGCTCGCGCTCGCCGCAGACCGTGAAGATCCGCGCGCTCGACCTCGTCGTCGACTTCGACGCGGACGAGGACCTGCGCACCGAGCTGTCCTGCAAGTTCCGCCGCCCGGGCCTGACCGCCGAACTCGAGGCCGGCGGCTTCGCGGTCACCCGCTGGTGGACCGACCGCGCCGAGCGCTTCGCCCTGCTGCTCGCCAGGCCCGTGCACTGAGCTCACCGGCTGGGGACGGCGTTTTTCGCGAAATCTCAGGGACGTGCGCGACGATGACGGCACTATGACTTCCTCCGCCGCGTTGACCGAACGCTCAGGGCAGATCCCGGTGGATCCGGGTCTGCCCGCCGCCTCGCCGTCCCCGGCGCGCAGGCGGCTGCAGCTCGTACTCGCCGGGCTGTGGCTGCTCGACGGCATGCTCAAGCTGCAGCCGTACATGTTCACCAAGAACTTCGCGCCGATGACCATCGGCGAGGCCACCGACGGCGCGCCGTTCTGGCTCGCCGATCCGATCGACTGGGCCAAGCGCATCGTCTCGGCCCACCCGGTGGGCACGATGGTGCCGTTCGCCCTCGTCGAGATCGCCATCGGCCTGGCCATCGCCTACCGTCCGACGCTGAAGTACGGCCTGACCGCCTGCCTGTGCTGGGTGCCGTTCCTGTGGTTCTTCGCCGAGGGCCTCGGCGGGCTCGCCACGAGCACCGCCGGGCCGCTCGGCGGCGCGCCGGGCGCCTCGGTCCTCTACGGCGTGCTCGCCGTGCTGCTGTGGCCGACCGACCGGTCGGGCCCCGCGGTCACCAGCGAGGCGGTGCGTTTCGTCGGCACCCGCGCGGCCCGGATCGTCTGGGTCGCGCTCTGGGGCCTGCTCGCCGCCCTGTGCCTGCTGCCGGCCAATCGCGAGGCCGGCTCCGTCTCCGACGTCGTGGCGGGCAACGTCGAGGGCGCCCCGAAGGGCTACGTCTGGCTGCTCGACCAGGCCACGAAGTGGACCGCCGGGCGCGGCGCGGAGATCGACACCGTGCTCGCCCTGCTGCTCGCCTTCGTCGCCGTCAGCATCCTGATCCCGCGGCGGCGCGTGGTGCGCTCGGGCATCGTCGTGGCCCTCGTCCTCGCGGCGCTGATCTGGGTGTTCGCCGAGGGCTTCGGCATGCCGTTCCAGGGCATGGGCACGGACCCCGACACCGGGCCGCTGCTCGCCGCCATCGCCGTCGCGTTCTGGCCCGCCGCCGGCCGCCGCGCCGAGGCCTCGGAGCCCGCGGCCGCGACCGTGCCGGGCGCCGCCCTGGAGGAGGGATCCGCCGCGTGAACGCCCCCACCTGGCTCACCACCCTCGTCGCCACCCTGATGGTGCTGGTGGCCACCTACTCCCTCTGGCGGCTCGCCGTCGCCCGCCTGTGGGAGCGGGCCACCGACTACGAGTCGGACATCCTCAACCTGGCCATCGGCGTCGCCGGAGCGGGCCTGGTCGCGAGCTGGGCGCACACCCTGCCGCGCTCGGTCTGGACCGGCGCCTTCGCGGTCGGCGGTGTGTACTTCGCCGTGCGCGCATACCTCGCCCGGTCGGACAAGGCGCGGCGCGGCCGGCTCCTGGCGCACGCCGCCTGCTGCGCGATCGTCGTCTACATGTTCCTGGCCGGCGTCGCCCCGACCACGATCAAGGGCTCCACCGCGGGCCAGTTCACGATGGCGGGCGAGCCGGGCATGATCCTCGACCAGACCATCACGTTCCCGACGATCGGCCTGATCTTCGTCGTCGGCCTGTGCTTCTACGCCGTGACCGTCGTCGACCGGATCGAGCCGCTGAAGGTCGAGAGCGCCGCGTCCGCCGAGCCCGAAGACCTCGACGAGGGCTTCGGCAGCATGGACGGCACCGGCGGCGGGATCGGCCGGATGCTCGCCCCGCGCAGCGTCGAGGTCTGCCGGGTCGTCATCGCGCTCGTCCTGATCTACGCGATCCTCACCAAGCTCGTCTGACCGCGTGCGCAGCCCGGCTCACAGCCGCGCCCCGGCGGGTGCCACGGCGGCGAGGCTCGGCTGCAGGCGGCGGGCCGCGTCGAGGTGGTCGCCGGTCCAGATGATGCGCACGGCCGTCGCCGTGGCCTGGCCGTTCTCGTCGGCGAGGTCCCGGCGGACCGACTCGACCAGCCGCGCCTCCGCGGCGGCGTTGCGCGCCAGCGGTGCCGGCGCGGGCAGGTACCGGTCGAAGCTGTCGGCGAGTTCCGAGTACCAGTCCGCGACCCGGGTCGCGGCGCCGAGGAGTTCGACGCGGGCCTGCGCGCGGTCGGGCTCGCCCTGCGCGCCCTCGGCCTGCCGCCACAGCGCGAGCACCGCGTCGGCGGCGAGCCTGAGCCCGACGACTCCGGTGACGAGAGTCGTCATGTCCGACAGGGGGACCGGCTTGGAGCCGCGTTCGGCGAGATAGCTGCGGAACGCGTCGTCGAGACGCCGCGCCGCCGCGGCCGCCTGGCGGCTCTCGAGCGCCGGCGCCGTCGCGGGCGACGGGTCGGACGTGCAGCGGCCGAGGGCGAACTCGACCGCGCCGGCGAGGTATCGGGCGGCGTCCGCGTACGCCTCGGCCAATGCCTTGTCCATCGCCGCCTTCGCGCCGCGCGGCCAGAAGAACAGCGCCACCACGACGCTCACTGCGCAGCCGAGCGCGATGTCCTGGATGCGCAGCAGCACGATGTGCCAGTCAGGGTTCTGCCCGATGTTGAACAGGATCACCAGGGTGACCGTGAACGCCGCCTGCCCTGCGGCGAAGGAGATCGCCGCGGGGGCGATGCCCGCGATCAGGATCGCGAACGGCAGCAGGAACCACAGCACGTTGCCGTGGTGGCCGACCAGCGCGAGCAGCCCGGCGCCGAGGATCGAGCCGACGACCGTCCCGCTCACGGCCCGCAGCGCGTTCTGGCCGGTGTTGAGGGCATTGGAGCGCAGCACGGAGAGCGTGCCGAGCAGCACCCAGAAGGAGTGCTGAGCACTCGTCAGATTCGCCAGCGTGACCGCGATGCCGAGCCCGACGGCGCCGCGCAGGCTGTTGTGCAGCCAGACCGAATGCCACTCGAGGTGTGCGCGGCCGCGCTCCCGGGCCGCGGCCAGCGGCTGGCGCACCGCGCCCGGTTCGAGGCCGAGCAGCTTGGCGAACCAGCCGCGCTGCTCGGCCTCCGCGGCGAGCTCGACGTTGCTCGCGATCTGCAGCGTCGCGAAGCCGAGCTCCTGCGCACGGAAGGAGAGGTCGAGCACGCCCAGGAACTCGCGCACCCCCGACTCCGTGCCATCCACCGGCCGGTCCACCGGCAGCCGGACGGTCGCGCCGTCCTCCATCGCCGCCATCGCCGCCCGCAGCTCGCGGGTCGCGGCGCGCAGCGGCTCCGGGTCGGCGTGCGAGTCCTCCAGCAGGTCGGCCGCGCAGTTGAGCACTGCCGCCGCAGCACGTCGCGCGACGTGCGCCTCGCGGTCGCAGGTCGGGGCGCCGTCGCTCGGCAGCGCGCTCTCCGTCATGATCGCGCTCAGCCAGGTGAGTTCGTCCACCAGCCGCACGAGCGCGCGCGAGCCGAGGGACAGGCCCGTCGGCCGGTACGGCGTCGCGTTGAACGCCTTGCGCAGCGCGGCCTCCGCCTCGGCCGCCTTGTCCGCCGTCATCCGGCACTGCTTCACGCTCGGCGCGTTCTCGTCCCTGGCCAGCACCGACGCGTCGGCGAGCAGCTGCGCGGCGACGGCCCGGCACACCCGGGCCGCCGGAGCGCTCAGCGGATCGGTCGACGAGCGCGGCCACAGCAGCGAGATCGCCAGCATCGCCGCCGCCGTGGCGAGCCCGACCCCGGCCAGCCGCGCGGGCAGCTGCCCGAGCGGGACCGGGTTCGTCACCGGCAGGATGAACGCCAGCAGCAGCGGCGTGGCCGAACTCGCGAGCACCGAGCTGACCACGCCGGAGAACAGCACCAGGAACCCGACGGCGACCGTGCACAGCACGGCCAGCCAGGTCACCCGGGCCGTGAGCGTGCCGAGGCAGATCAGCACCGCCCAGGCCGCCCCGAGCCCGATGTGCGCGCGCAGGCGCTGCACCCTCGGGCCGGTGTACTCGACCATCAGCAGCATCGCGAACGCGCCGAAGGACGCGTAGGTCGCCATCGGGACCGAGTGGACGACCTGCGTGCACAGGGCGAACAGCGCGGGCATCACCAGCGCGGTCCGCCCGGCGCGCCGGGTCGCCGCCAGGGCCGGGTCATGCCCGCGGAGCCAAGTCAGCATGGAGCCAGTATCCGCGTATTCGGCCCGGTCCGTTAGGCGGCGCCGAATGTGAACCAGTGGACGTTTACATAGTCGGCCGGCTGTCCGCTGGAGAAGACCAGGTAGACCGTGTGCGTGCCGGTCACCGTGCTGATGTTCGCGGGCACCGTCTCCCAGCTCTGCCAGCCGCCGGTGCTGGCGATCGCGAAGCTGCCGACCGGGGTGGCCGTCGGGCTGTCGAGGGCGACCTCGACGAGGCCGCTGATCCCGGAGGCCGCGCCGGACGCGACCCGCGCGATGAACTGGCCGGCGCCGGTCGAGCCGAACTGGACGTTGTCGTACGCCAGCCAGCAGCCGTTCGAGATGTAGCCCACGTCCTGGCCGCCGCCGGTGTCGGTCGTGGTCTCGGTCTGCGTGCCGTTCTTCGCGCTGTACGACGAGGCCTGGATCGTCGAGTAGGCGCTCACGGCGGCGCCGGAACCGCCGGTCGCGGTCGCGCTCGCCGACGCGGAGGACGAGGAGCCCGCCGTCGCCGTGCCGCCGCCGACCGCGATCGTCAGCAGCGTCGGGTTGCCGTCGGAGACGAAGCCGGACTGGTCGGTGCCGCCGGTCGGGGTCACGTCGTCGTACGGGAACGCGTAGCCGCGGCCGTCCAGGTTCGCCGCGTGCACGATCCGCGCGTAGTGGTTCGTGACCGCGTTCTGGTAGTAGTTCGACGGGTTCTCGCCGTCCGGCTG
Organism: Actinospica acidithermotolerans; assembly: GCF_018139625.1. Classification (GTDB taxonomy): domain Bacteria; phylum Actinomycetota; class Actinomycetes; order Streptomycetales; family Catenulisporaceae; genus Actinospica; species Actinospica acidithermotolerans. The sequence goes on from NZ_JAGSOH010000100.1 coordinate 26,211, forward strand.
GTCGGAGTCGATCAGCAGCGTGGTGCGGTTGAACGCGGCGCTGAGCCGCGCGACGAGCGGGCCGCGCTCGCCCGAGGTGTCGGCGAACGGGCCGGTGCTGCAGCTGAAGATGTCGGCGGCCGACGGCTCGGCGAAGGTGCTGCCGTTGGAGAAGGTCAGGGTGCTGCCGGAGGCCGTGCCGGTGACGCTGCCGTACGAGGCCTGCGTGTCCACGGTCAGTGTCGAGCTCGCGTACTTCGAGTACACCGAGTTCACGTACGGCGTGAAGTAGCCGGAGAACAGGGAGGAGTCCATCACGATGCCGTTGTTCGGGCTCAGCGCGCGCAGGTTCTTGCCGCCCGAGGTCACGACCAGCTTGTCCCAGCCGGCGCCGTCCGAGGCGTTCTGCGCGATCAGGTTGGCGCAGACGGTGTCCAGGCCGGTCGACGGCATGCCGCTGACCTTCTGCACGGTGCCGGAGGAGTTGGTCAGCGCGAGAGAGACCGGGATCGAGACGAAGTCGACGTAGCTGATGTTCGCGTACAGCTGCGAGCTGTTGAAGGTGAACTCGCAGAAGTCCCACATGATGTCGATGTTCGGGTCCGAGGGGTTGCTCACCGAGGGCTCGACGAGCGCCGGGCCCGGGTTGAGCAGGAACGTGATCGGCGAGCCGACCGAGAACCAGATCCGGCCGCCGGCGATCTGCGGGATGGTGATGGAGGTGGTGGTGCCCGGCGCACCGAGCGGGATCGCGCAGTTCGCCCCCAGCGCGGACCCGGTGGCGCTCGGCGAGGACGGGTAGTAGACGGTCTTGCCGTCCGACTCCAGAAGCATCAGGGCATTGTTGTTGTTGATCGCCTGCCCGGTGACGTAGGCGTACACCGTGCTCGAGGTGGTGGTGTTCTCGATGTCGATCTGCAGCGTGGACGGCGTGGCGGAGGCACCCGAGAGCAGCGCCCCGCTGCCGATGCCGAGCGCGGAGCCGCCGACGACGGCGGCCGAGGCGGTCAGCAGTTTCCTGCGGTTGATCATGGAGGTGGGCTCCCCTTCCGGAAACGTTTTCGGTGAAGCTGCGTCAGAGTATGGAAACCTCAGCGCCCTCCGTCAATAAATTGCGCCTTAAGACGTGGCTAGCTGTACTGACCACAGAGGTTGGTGACGGGGGTCACGGCCGGTTGATCTTGTAATGGGTGAGGGCCTTCTGGCTTGGTGTGGATTGCGACATCTGCACCGGCTACCGGAAAGGCCCTCATGCCCCACCG
>NZ_JAGSOH010000101.1 GCF_018139625.1 Actinospica acidithermotolerans
ACACACGCCCAGGTCCCGCAGCCGGTGCCGCTGCGGGAGCGGGGTGCGCGGCCGGCGTGAGGGCTGCGGCGGCACCGGCTGCGGGACCTGGGCGTGTGTCGGCCAAAGCTCCGGCTCCTGAGCAGGCGACTGCCCCGGCGCGTGCCCCGGCGGCCGAGCCTCGGGATTCGGCTGCGCATAGGCCTGGGGTACCTGCGGCACCTGCGACACCTGCGACACCGGCGGTCCCGGCTCCGGCCGCCGCTCGGACTTGCGATCCTCCGAGGGTTGAAACCAGACGGCCCCCTCCGGCGACGGCTCGGGGTCGGGCAGCGCGGCCAGGTCGCCGATGATGCCCGAGCCCTGATTCGCCGCGCGGGCGAACTGCCGGGAGAGCGCGTAGAACTCGTCGTCCACCTGGCTGCGGCCGGTCAGCGACTCGCCGAGCGCGTCGGTGAGCAGGTGCGACGGCAGGCGGATGGAGGCCGCCACGCCCCCGGCCTGCGACTCGGCCAGCCGCACGGCGACGCCGTACCGGGCGGCGAGGCGGCCGACGACGTAGAGGCCCATCCGGCGGGCGACGGAGACGTCGACGACCGGCGGGTTGGCGATCCGCTCGTTCGCCTCCTCGATCTCGGCGGGCTTCATGCCGATGCCCGCGTCCTCGATGCGCAGCACGACGCCGCCCTCGTCGTCGCGGCGCGCGGCGATCCAGACCTTGGTGCGCGGGGCGGAGAAGGCGGTGGCGTTCTCCAGCAGCTCGGCGACGAGGTGCGCGATGTCGGGGGCGGCCTGGCCGACGATGCCGACGCGCGGCACCTCGCCGAGGATGATCCGCTCATAGTGCTCGACCTCGGCGGCGGCGGCACGGGCCACGTCCACCAGGCGCACCGCCTCGGTCCACCGGCGCGCCGACTCCTCCCCGGCGAGTACCAGCAGGTTCTCGTTGTTGCGCCGCATCCGGGTGGCCAGGTGGTCGAGCCGGAACAGGTGGGCGAGCCGGCCGGGCTCGCGCTCGCCGCTCTCCAGGTCGTCGATCAGCGCGAGCTGCCGCTCGACGAGGGTCTGGCTGCGCCGCGAGAGGTTCGTGAAGACGGCGTTGACGCTGGCCCGCAGCAGCGCCTGCTCGGTGGCCAGACGCACGGCGGAGTGGTGCACCTCGTCGAAAGCGCGGGCCACCGAGCCGACCTCGTCGCGACTGTCGATCGCGATGGGCTGCACGGCGGTCGGCTCCGCGGCGTCTGTCGAGCCGCGCAGCCGCTCGATGACGGCGGGTAGCCGCACGTCGGCGATGTCCAGCGCGGACGTGCGCAGCACCTGCAGCGGGCGGCTGATGGAGCGCGCGATGACGACCGTGGCGAGGAAGGCGAGCAGCAGTACGGCGACGATGATGCCGACGTTGAGGTACATGTCGTCGCGAGCCGAGGTGAGCAGTGCGGATGTGCGGGCCATGATGTTCTGGCCGACGACGGACTCGATGGCGCGGATCTGGCCGACCTTGGTGGTGGTCTCGGCGTACGCGGCGGAGTCGGTGACGCCGATCTGGCTGACCGGGAAGTCCTGCAGCGCGGCGTCGATGGTCTGCTGCACGGTGCTGTCCGCGGCGCCGGTGGCGTTTCCGCCGACGTCCGCCTGATAGACGTCGGTGATCTCCGCGGGGGCCCGGGCGTCGATGTCAGCCAGGGTGCTGTCGTACTGCGCCTGCGCCTGGACCAGGTCCTCCTCCTGCGCGAGGGTCTGGCCCCCGCCGCCGAGGATGCCGACCAGGTAGCCGCGCTCCTGCGAGGTCTGCTCGCCGGCCTGCTCGACCATCGCCAGGGCGCTGACGTACGAGGCGAGCGCGTGGTCGGTAGTGTCCGTGGCGAGCTGGTCGCTGAAGTTCAGCAGGTTGTCGATGATGGTCGTGTACGCCTGGTAGATCGGGCGTCCGGCGCCGAGGCTGGTGACCGACGTGCGCAGGGTCGGCAGGTCGCCGAGCCGGGCCACGGCGCGCTGCATCAGCGTCTGGGCGGCGGCGGGCAGCGTGGCGAGCGAGGGCGCGTCGGTGTGCTGGACGGCCGTGTCGAACTCGGCGATCCGGTTCTGGGTGGCCGCCTCGGCCTTCGCGAGCGCGGTCATGTCGGAACCGCGCTCGCCGTCGGTGAGATAGACCTCGACCGCGTCGCGCTCGTCCTCGACGGCGTAGACGAGCCCTGCCATGTTGAGCGCGACGTGGGCCTGGCCGCCGAGGTCGTCATCGGCGTGGATCGTGGCGTTCTCGCTGATCACCCGGCCGGAGGCGAGGGCGATGCCGGCGATCAGCGGGACCAGCACGAGCAGGATCAGCCTCGCGCGCAGCCGCAGATCGCGCAGCCTCCATCGCCGCCGCGTGGCCGCGGTGCCTGACTCGGGCACGGATCCTCGCAAGTTTTTCGGCCGGTGTGGGTAACCGGTATTTGAGCACAGGGGAACTTCAGCGGCCAAGAGCGCGTGCCACTGACTTAGCCGCCGTGGATACGTCGGGGAGACGGCGGAATCGGGGTGATGAGATCACCGATCGCGTGGTGAACGCAGAGCATTGCATAAAGCTCCTGCCTGACCATTTCAGGGTCCTTTGATCTCGGTTCGAGGAAATCCCCGTCCCGGTACACCCCGGCGGCGTCGATGTCGGCGCCGGCGCGCGCCGCGTACAGCCCGGCGAGCTCGGTGGCCGGGGCGAGGCGGTGGTCGAGGATCGAGGCGGCCAGCCGGGCCGGGCCGTCGCCGCCGGGCCGGGCGAAGACCCGCGCGACGAGCTCCGAGCCGTCGTCCGCCGTCACCTTGCCGAGCGCGGAGCCGTCGGGGAGCCGGGTCGCGGCGGCCGCCGGCGCCACGGCCAGCGGCCAGAGCTGCTCGGCGCCGAGCCGTTCGGCGGCCGTCCACAGCCGCGCGCACAGCGGACGCTCGTCGACGATCAGCAGCACGTCCCCGAGCGGGACCTGCTCGAGCACCCGCTCCGGCGAACCGCCCGCCGCGGCGATGTCCGCGGCCAGGACGCGGCCGGTGCCGTGCTCGATCAGCAGGTTCATCGAGGCGTGGGCGCCGAGGCCGAAGGCCGCGAGGTTGGCCGGGCTCGCCGGCGTGCTCACGTCCAGCCGGCGCAGCCAGACCGGACGCAGCCCGCGGTAGCGCTCGGCGTCCGGGCCGGCGGCCGCCCCGGACGCCCGCTCGAACAGCAGCCGCAGCGGCTCGACGCCGAGCCGCCGGCGCGCCCGGCCGATCGCCGCCGCGGTCGCCGGCTCCTCCGCGCCGTTCGCGACGGCCAGGCCGGGCACCGTGCCGAGGAGTTCCGCGAGGATCTGCTCGTAGGAAAGCGTCTTGAAGATCCACATTCCGAGCGTGAAATACACCATCAGCCGGGCGGGCAGCAGCCGCTGGCGCCGCTCCCGGCGATCGGCTTCGTCCAGCACCGCGTCCACGAGGGCAGGCGGAAACGATCGCAGCAGCACACCCAGGGCGACGCGCTGCGAGAGCCCCGTATCCGGATGGTGGGTCATCCGGTCTCCCGACCGCATGGCCGTACTGTAGGGCACCGGGAATGAACGGTCATCAACAAAGAACCCTAAGTTAGCAGCCCACCTTCGAACACTCTTGTTGCCTCCGAGGCGGGGATGGCATTCTCATCACTCGTAACGGCGGGGATCGGGTATTCAGTTCACGACGGGAGGCGCATTTGCTCGAGCTGCGTTCCCTGACGAAGCGGTTCTCCGATCCCGCCGCGGGCGCCCGCACGGTCGTCGAGGACTTCGACCTCGAGGTGAAGCCCGGCGAGTTCTGCGCGCTGATCGGCCCGACCGGCTGCGGCAAGTCGACCGTGCTGTCGATGGTCGCCGGCCTGGAGCGGCCGAGCGCGGGAACGATCCTGGCCGACGGCGCCGAGCTGGCCGGCACCGATCCGCGCACCGGCCTCGTCTTCCAGCAGGACAACGTCTTCCCGTGGAAGACCGTGCTCGGCAACGTCGCCGCGGGGCCGCGGTTCCGGGGTGCAAGCCGGGCGGAGGCGAACGCCCGGGCGATGGACTGGATCCGCCGGGTCGGTCTGGCCGGCTTCGAGCAGCACTACCCGCACCAGCTGTCCGGCGGGATGCGCAAGCGGGTCGCGCTGGCGCAGACCTTCGTGAACGATCCGCGCATCCTGCTGATGGACGAGCCCTTCTCCGGCCTCGACGCGCAGACCAGGCAGATCATGGCCGGCGAGCTGCTGGAGCTGTGGGAGGCGCTCGGGGCGTCGGTGCTGTTCGTGACGCACGACCTCGAGGAGGCCATCGCCCTCGCGGACCGCGTCGTCGTGCTGACCGCGCGCCCGGCCACGGTCAAGCGCGAGTTCACCGTGGACCTGCCCCGGCCGCGCTCGCCGCGCGAGATCCGCTTCCATCCGCGCTTCGTCGAGCTGCACGAGGAGATCTGGTCCAGCCTCGGCGACGAAGTACGGACCGCGTACACCCGAGCGACGACTGCGAGCTGACATGCGTACCCTGCTTCGTCGCTCCGCGGTGCCCGCCGTCCAGATCGCGATCCTGGTCGCGCTGCTCGGCGCCTGGCAGGTCGCGGTGGACACCAAGAGCATCAGCGTGTTCTTCTTCGGTTCGCCCTCCGGCACGTTCCGCGAGCTGTACGAGTGGATCCGCCGCGGCACGGTGCAGGGCCCGCTCTGGCAGCAGGCCTGGGTCACGATGCAGGAGACTCTGGCCGGGTTCGGGATCGGCGTGGTACTCGGCGTGCTGCTGGGCACGGTGCTCGGCCGGATCCCGGTGCTCGCGCGGATCTTCACCGTCTACATCGGCACGCTGAACTCCGTGCCCCGCATCGTGCTCGGCTCGGTGTTCATCATCTGGTTCGGCCTCGGCATGGGCTCGAAGATCGCGCTGGCCGTCGTGCTGGTGTTCTTCAGCGTCTTCTTCAACGCCTTCCAGGGGGCGCGGGACGTGGACCCCGGCCTGATCGCGAACGCGAAGGTGCTCGGCGCCGGCCGCGGCGCCGTGCTGGGGCACGTCGTGCTGCCCGCCACGTTCAGCTGGATCATCGCCAGCCTGCGCGTGGCGTTCGGCCTGGCCGTCACCGGGGCGGTGGTCGGCGAGATCCTCGGGGCGACGCAGGGGCTGGGGCTGCTGATCGAGCAGGCGCAGGGGAACTTCGATCCGGACGGCGTGTACGCGGGGCTCGTCGTCACCACGGCCCTCGCCGCCGTCGCGGAGGGCCTGATCACGCTCTTGGAGCGCCGGCTGCTGCGGTGGAAGCCGCGCCGCCGGACGGCTCCGGCACCCACCACCTGAACACGAAGAGAGCCCACCATGCCCATGCACCGCCGCACCGTGAGAAACCTGTCGATATCACTACTCGCGGCCACCGCCCTGGCCGCGGCGGGATGCTCAAGCACCACGACGCAGCAGGCGAACGCAGCCTCGACCGCGGACCCCGCGACCGTCACCATCGCCGTCTCGAACGCGACGAACCAGACCTACCTGTCGCTGGTCCTGGCGCAGCAGCTCGGCTACTTCGCGAAGCAGGGCGTCACGGTGAAGATCGTGAACACCGTGAACGGCAACCAGAACTGGCAGGACATGCTCTCGCACCACGTCGACGGCGTGATCGGCTTCTACGACCACAACATCGACCTGCGGGCCAAGGGCGTCTCGACCGAGTCCGTCATCCAGCTGAACCAGGCGCCCGGCATGGTCGAGCTGGTGCGCACGGACGAGGCCTCGAGCATCACCTCACCCGCGCAGGAGTCCGGAAAGAAGCTCGGCATCACCGGCCTCGGCAGCTCGACGCAGTTCGTCGCCGACTACCTGGCCGTGCACAACGGCGTGCAGGTCTCCGAGCTGCACCCGGTCAACATCGGCGCCGGCTCGACGTTCGTCGCCGCGATGCAGCACGACGAGGTGGACGTCGGCGTCTCGACCGAGCCGACCGTCTCGTCGCTGCTGGCGAAGAAGGCTGCGAAGATCATCGTAGACATGCGCTCGGTCAGCGGCACCGAGGCGGCGCTCGGCGGACCGTACCCGGGCACGGCGCTGTCCTTCGAGACCTCGTACGTGCAGAGCAACAAGGCGACCGTGCAGAAGATGGTGAACGCTCTGGTCGAGGCGCTGAACTACATCCAGACGCACTCGGCGGCGCAGATCGTGGCCGTGGTGCCGTCGGCGAACTTCGGCTCGGCGGGCAAGACCGCGTACCAGCAGGCGCTCGCCAACGAGATCGGCATGTTCAGCCCGACCGGCCTGATGCCCGCCGACGGTCCGCAGAGCGTGGACAGGGTGCTGTCGGCCTTCGACCCGAACGTCGAAGGCCACAGCGTCGACCTGTCGCTGACGTACACCGACTCCTTCGTGCAGGCGGCGTCCGCAGGCAACTGATTCGGGGGCCCGGTCCCGGGTCAGTTGCGTGTGGCGCGCCACACGTGGCAGACCATCGGAACGTCCACGAGCGCGTCGTCCCGGCCGTCGGCCGGGGTGACGCGCTCGTCCGCCTCCACGTAGGCGATCAGCTCCCTGAGCATCTCGGGCTTCCGCTCCTCAGGCGCCGAGATGTAGCCGCCGTACGTGGTCATCAGCCGTGCGATGTCCTCCTTGCTCATCGCGGCCTGCCAGCGGAGATCCTCGATGACGATGTCGGCGAAAGGGGCGCCCTCCGGCAGCCACGGCTCGTCGAGGTAGTGCCGGACGCGCTGTTCCACGAGGTCGTCGCCGCCGGTGATGCGCATCCGCGCGCCCTCGAGGTCGGCGACCCACGACACCGTGCGGTCCCGGCGGTTCCAGACGATGATCAGGTCTCCCGCAGGCCGCAGCACCCTGGCGATCTCCGGGATCGCGGCGTCCGGATCCATCCAGTGCCACGCGGAGGCGACGACGACCGCGTCCACGGAGGCGTCGGGCAGCGGAATCCGTTCGCCGGTCCCCTCGACGGTCTCGACGTCCGGGCAGCTCTCGGCGAGCACGGCGAGCATCCGCGGGTCGGGGTCGACGGCGTACACCCGCTTCGCGCGGCCGATCAGCCGGCGCGTCATCGCCCCGGTTCCGGCGCCGAGGTCGAGCGCCGCGTCGATGCCTGTGGGCAGCAGCCGGTCGGCGACGCTGTCCGGCACGCCGACGCGGTACCTGTCGTAGTTCCCCGCCGCCGTACCGAAGGCGGTGGCCCGCACTGAATCGGAAGTCATACTCGACACCGTAATCAGAAGTCGTATTCAACAGCGGAGCCGGGGCGCCAGAGCAACGGCCGAGGCCTCGGCGGAGCGGTCGCGGTAGGCGTCCCCGACGAAAGCCAGGAACGCGTCGACGTCCGCGGGCGAGGAGGCGATGCCCAGGGAGACGCGGACCGCGCCGCCGGAGGGCATGCCGAGTTCGGCAAGGTAGTCGTCGAGCGTCGCGCCGCCCATGCGTCCGGCCGATCCGCGCAGCAGCCGCAGCGAGATCTTGAAGGCCTCCTCCCCCGCGCCGGGGTTGCAGAAGCAGCCGGTGCGCAGTGAGATGCGGTGGGCGGCGGAGTCCCGGCCGACGGCTCGCTCGTCGACGACGCTGCCGGCGGGGTCGAGCACGTTGAGCGCGACCGTGCCGCCGCGCCGGTCGGTGTCCTCGGGGCCGTAGACGCGGACCAGCGGAGCGCCGCAGCCGTGCCGCAGCCCGCGCAGTCCGTCGAGCAGGCGGCCGGTCAGCTCGGTCACGTGCGCGGCCACGGCGGAAAGGCCCACGTCGTCGAGATGGGCGAGGCCGGCGGCGACATCGGGGATGGACAGGAAGTTGAGCGTGCCGTCCTCGAAGGCGGATTCGTCCTCGGCCATCCGGTGCCAGCCGCCCTGCGCGCTGACCACGTGGATCGTGCCGCCGGAGAACCAGGGCCGGCGCAGCCGGGCGAGCGCTTCGCGGCGCGCGACGAGGCAGCCGACGCCGGTCGGGTAGCCGAAGACCTTGTACCAGCTGGCGGTGACGAAGTCGGGCTTGGCCCGGCTCAGGTCGAGCGCCGCCGTGGGGAGGAACGCGGCGGCGTCGAGCAGGACCGCGTAGCCCAGCTCGTGCGCCTGGTCGATCCAGTCGAGCGAGTGGCGCACGCCGGTGAAGTTGCTCTGCGCCGGATACGCGAGCAGCCCGGCGCGTCCCGGACGCCGGCCGGCCAGCGTGGCGGCGAGCACGTCGGCGCCGATCCGCAGATCGGGGCTGTCGAAGGGCACGTAGACGACGTCGGCGCCGCCGGCCCTGGCGAACTCGCGCAGCCCGTTGACCGAGTTGTGGTTGTCCAGCGGCAGCACGAGGCGGCCGCCGCGGCGGAACGGGAAGGCCTCGCCGACCAGGCGGCAGGCGCCGGTCGCGTTCTGGGTGAACACGACCGCGTACTCGGCCGGGTCCGCGGAGAGGTGCCCGAGGATCCGCGCGCGGGTGCGCTCGACGAGCTCGGTGGACGCCGTGGAGGTGGGGTTCTCCGAGTGCGGATTCCCGTAGCAGCCCGCGATGATCCGCTCCGCGTGCGCGGTGAGCTGGGAGCGCGCGGGCAGCCCGGCGCCGGTGTAGTCGAGGTAGATGTGGCCCTGATCGTCGAGGTACGCGTACTGCTCGGCGCGCAGCCGTGCGAAGCGCTCAGGGTTCGCATGTCCGTGTCCGTGGCCTGTCGTGTTCTCCGTGTTCCTGCTCATACGCGTGCTCCCGCCGATCTTCACGCGGAACCGCCCGGTGATTACAGTGTGAGGTGGTTTGTCAGGGTACGAAAGGTGGAGGTGGCGCCGGCATGGGCGCAGGAGGCCTGCGGATCGAGGCGCGCGGTCTGGCCGCGCGACGGGCCGGCGGAGGGGCGCGGATACTGCACGGCGTGGACGTCGACGTCCCGGCGGGCGCGGTGCTGGCGATCGCCGGTCCGAGCGGGGCGGGCAAGACCACCCTGCTGGGCGAACTGGCGGCCGGGCACCCCGCGGGAAGCATCGGCTTCGTTCCGCAGGACGACATCGTCCACCTGGATCTTTCCCTGTCCAGGACCCTGATATACGCGGCACGGCTGAGACTTCCGGCACGATCCTCGGCCGGCGAGGTCTCGGCGGCCGTGACCCGGGTTCTCGACGCGCTCGGCCTGGCGGCGACGGCCGGCCGGCGGGTCGGCTCGCTCTCCGGCGGCGAACGCAAGCGGGCGAGCATCGCCGTCGAACTGCTGACGCGGCCGCGCGCGCTCTTCCTCGACGAGCCGACCTCGGGGCTCGATCCCGCTGCGGGCGCCCGGCTGATGGCGCTGCTGCGCGGGCTGGCGCGCGGCGGTACGACCGTCGTGCTGACCACGCACAATCCGGCCGACCTCGCGCACGCCGACGCGGTCGCGTTCCTGGCGGCCGGCCGGCTGCTGTACCGGGGAGAGCCCGCGGAACTCGCCGCGTCGTTCGGCGTCGCGAGCATCGAGGAGGTCTACGGCATCGACCCCGAGGACGTCCCGGCCGCGCCCGCCCTGCCTCCCGCGACCGCGGTCGACGCCGGCCCCGCGGCGCCGGCGTCCGCCGCGCCGGGCGCCGTGCGGCAGTGGTGGCTGCTGACCCGGCGCTCCGCCGCGATCCTGACCCGGAACCGGCTGTCCGCGGCGGTCGTCCTCGGCTCGCCGATCATGATCGCGGCGATGTTCGCGATGCTCTTCCGGCCGCACGCCTTCGATCCGGCGAACGACAATCCGGGCAGTTCGGCGATGATCATGTTCTGGATCGCGTTCGGCGCGTTCTTTTTCGGACTGACTTACGGACTGCTGCAGATCTGCACCGAACTGGCGATCGTGCGCCGGGAGCGGCGTACCGTGCTGCGCCTCGGCCCCTATCTGGCCTCGAAGTTCACGCTCCTGCTCCCGGTTCTCGCCGATGCCGACGCGCTGCTGCTGGCCGTGCTGCGGGCGACGGATCGGCTGCCGGCCGCGACGCTGAGCGTCTACGGATCGCTGTTGCTGACGGCGGTGCTCGCGTCGGCCGCCGCGCTGACGCTCGGCCTGCTCGCCTCCGCGGCCGTGTCCGACCCGAGCCAGGCCACGCTGATGCTGCCCCTGCTGTGCTTCCCGCAGGTGCTGTTCTCCGGCGCGTTCGTCCCCGTGCCGCAGATGGGCGCCGTCGGCTCCGCGATCAGCTGGGCGATGACCAACCGCTGGGCGTACGAGGCCCTGGGCCGCGGCATCGGCCTCGACGGGCTCTGGGCGCACGGCTCCTCTCCCCTCGGCCCGCCGCTGCTCGCCTCGTACGGCGGCACGTTCACCGGTTCGGCGACGGCGGGCTGGGCCTGGCTCGGCGGCTACGCGCTGCTGTTCCTCGCCGGCGCGTGGGCCGTGCTCGCCCGCAAGTGCCGCCGACGCTGAAGAACGGACGTCCTCGGGCCGGCGTCTGCCGCGATGCATGAGTTTGACGAGAAATCGCGGAGAAGCGCCGATGCCGTGAACAGGTTTGAAGAGTATGGTGCGCCCATGAGACTCACCATCTTGGGCGGCGGCGGCTTCCGGGTTCCACTGGTCTACCGCGCGCTTCTCGGCGACCGCGCCAAGGGCCGCGTCACGCAGGTGACCCTCTACGACCTGGACGCGGGCCGGCTCTCGGCGATCACGCGGGTTCTCGCGGAGCAGGCGGCGGATGTCCCGGACGCCCCCGAGGTCACGGCGACGACCGATCTGGACGCCGCGCTGGCGGGGGCGGACTTCGTCTTCAGCGCGATCCGCGTGCACGGGCTCGAAGGCCGGGTGGCGGACGAGCAGGTCGCGCTGGACGAGGGCGTGCTCGGCCAGGAGACCGTCGGCGCGGGCGGGATCTCGTACGGCCTGCGCACCATCCCCGTGATGACGCGGATCGCGCAGCGCATCGCCGAGCTCGCGCCGCAGGCGTGGGTCATCAACTTCACCAACCCGGCCGGGATGGTCACCGAGGCGATGGCGGCACGGCTGGGAAACCGCGTCATCGGGATCTGCGACTCCCCGGTCGGTCTCGGCCGCCGCGTGGCCGAAGCGCTCGGCGTGGACCCGGCCGAGGCGCGACTCGACTACGTGGGCCTCAACCACCTCGGCTGGCTGCGCGGGCTGCGGATCGGCGGCCGGGACCAGCTGCCGCGGCTGTTCGAGGACGAGAAGGCGCTCACCTCGTTCGAGGAGGGCCGGCTTTTCGGCGCGGACTGGCTGCGCAGCCTCGGCACCGTCCCGAACGAGTACCTGCACTACTACTACTTCAACCGCGAGACGGTCAGCGCCGCGCGCGATGCCGAGAAGACCCGCGGGGCCTTCCTGCTCGACCAGCAGCGCCGCTTCTACGAGCAGGTCGCCGACCCGCACGCGGCCGCCTTCGCCGCCTGGGATCGCACGCGGCTGGAGCGTGAGGAGACGTACATGGCCGAGAACCGCGAGGCCGTGGACGCGGGCGAGCGCGATTCGTGCGATCTTCAGTCCGGCGGCTACGAGCAGGTCGCGCTGAGCCTGATGCGCGCGATCTCGCGGGACGAACGCACGACCCTGATCCTCAACGTGCGCAACGGCGGCGTGCTGAGCCTGCTGGACGCGGACGCCGTCGTCGAGGTCCCCTGCCACGTCGACGCCGACGGCCCGCGTCCGCTCGCCGCCGACCCGCTGACCGGCCACGCGGCGGGCCTCGTCTGCGCGGTGAAGGCCGTCGAGCGCGACGTCATCGCCGCCGCGGCAAGCGGATCGCGGGCGCTGGCCGTACGCGCCCTGGCCACCCACCCCCTCATCGACTCGGTGACCGTCGCACGCCGCCTGTTCGCCCGCTACCAGGAGCGCATACCGGACCTGGCCTACCTCCGCTAGCGCGATCGACCGGCGGTCAGCGCAGGACGTCGAGGATCGCGATGGCGTGGCAGTGGCGGTGGCGTGGCGTGGCGTGGCGACCCTGCCTACCTCCGCTAGCGCGATCGACCAGCGGTCAGCGCATGACGTCGAGCGTCGCGGAGGCGTGGCGGCCCTCGGCGGCGACATCCTGCGGGATCACGCCGTCGAGGAACGCGTAGTCGGCACGCAGCGCGGCCGCGTCGAGGCCGTCGTCCTCCTGGAGTTCCTTCCACCAGCGGGCGACGCCGGCCCAGCCGGGTGCGGCGAGGGCGCCGCCGAACTGCTGGACGGCGAGGGCGGCGCCGAGGTTGGCGAAGCGCAGCCGGTCGACGAGCGGCCAGCCGGCGAGGGTCGCGGCGACGAATCCGGCGCCGAACACGTCGCCCGCGCCGGTCGCGTCCAGCACCTCGGCGACGAGGCCGGGGACGGACGCGCTCTCGCCGGTGGTCGCGTCCGCCGCGATGACACCCTCGCCGCCGCGCGTGATCACCGCGACCGGGACCAGGTCGCCGAGCTTCGACAGCGCCGCCTCGGCGCTGTCGGTCCCGGTGTAGGCCATCGCCTCGGCGGCGTTGGGCAGGAAGGCGTGGCACATCGGCAGCTGCTCGAGGATCGCGCCGGGTGAACGGTCCGCCTCGTCCCAGCCGGCGTCGGCGAAGATCATCGTCCCCTGCGCGTGCGCGCGGGAGAGCCACTCCTGCCGGTGCGGGCCGAGGTGGGCGACAGTGACGCGGCTGGGCGGCGGGGTGCGGATCATCTCGTCGGCGCTGAGCGGCGGCTCGTGGCCGTGGGTGACCATCGCGCGGTCGTGGTCGTAGGCGAGCGAGACGGTCACCGGCGAGTGCCAGCCGGTGAACAGCCGGGAGTGCGACAGGTCCACGCCCTCCTGCTCCTGGAGCACCTGCCAGCAGTAGGCGCCGTACGCGTCGTCGCCGAACGCCGCGGCCAGCGACGTGCGCAGACCGAGCCGGCTGAGCGCCACGGCGAAGTTGGCGATCCCGCCGGGTCCGGAGCCCATGCCGCGCGTCCACACCTCGGCGCCGGGCTGCGGGAGCCGGTCGAACCCGGTGAAGACGATGTCGAAGAACAGCACCCCGGCGAGGAAGACGTCGAACGGCGCCGGCGGGTCCGGGGGCGCGGGACGCTCCACGCTGGTCTCCCTTCGCGAGCTGCGGTCGAGCAAATCCTAGCAAGAGCCGATCACGTCTGAGTAGGATTCTGCTCAGGATTGAAAGGTAGTGTCCGCCCATGCTTCCCGAACGCCGGCACCAGCTGATCCTGCGCGCGCTGCGCGAGGACGGCCCGTCGACCATCGTCGTGCTCGCGGACCGGCTCGGCGTGAGCCCGGCCACCGTCCGCCGCGACCTGCTCAGGCTGGACGAGGAGGGCCTGCTGACGCGGGTCTACGGCGGCGCGGCGCCGATCGCGGACCACGACGACCGGTTCTCGGACGTGGCCACCGAGCGCGTCGGCGAGAAGGACGCGGTCGCCGAGCGCGCGGCGTCGCTCGTCAAGGACGGCGAGACGGTGCTGCTCGACATCGGCACGACCGCGCACCGGCTGGCCCGGCGCCTGCACGGCCGGAAGCTGACCGTCATCACCAGCAACATGGCCGTGTACGAGGAGTTGGCCGAGGACGCGGGCATCGAGCTCGTGCTCCTCGGCGGCATGCTGCGCCGCGAGTACCGCTCGCTGGTCGGCTTCCTGACCGAGGACAACCTGCGCCAGATCCACGCCGACCACCTGTTCCTCGGCACCAGCGGCGTGCGGCCGGACGGCCGGGTGATGGACACCACCGTCGTCGAGGTGCCGGTCAAGCGCGCGATGATCGCCGCCAGCGACCGCGTCGTCCTGCTCGCCGACGCGGCCAAGTTCCCGGGAACCGGCGTCGCGACGGTGTGCGGACCGGAGGCGCTGGACACGGTCGTGACCGACGCCCCGGTCGACGCGCGCACGAGCGCCTCGCTGACCGAGGCCGGCGTGACGATCGTCCAAGCCTGACGGGGCCTCAGAGTCGCAGGGGCCTGAGTCCGCCTGCTCGGCGACCCGGGCCGGGACGCGCCGCGCCGGGAGCTCTGCTGAACGGCCCATCGACGAACGTATGGAGATTGGACGACTCGCGCGTTCGGTGATGCGCCGAACGGGTGTTTGTCCGGCATCGACGACTCATCCGGGCCGCGTGTCGGGGTGATCGCGCCGTCCATGGGCCACAGTGGCCAGAGGCGAGCGTCGGAGAGGAGCCGGGCGGAGGGCTCGTCCCCGCCTGGGCGGGGGCCCGAGGCGACCACAGATACGTCGGTGGAGGAGGAGCGGTGAGACTCGCTGTGAGAGCCCGCAGGCAGGCCGACGCACGGAGCGTGGCGCTGATCCGCAAGGCCGCGTCGATCTGCCTGAGCTATCCGGGCATCGGCTTCCCGATCCAGCTCGCACTCGTGGAGCGCGCGGTCGAAGAGCTCGACGACGCGGCCGCCGAGCCGTTCCGCCGGTTCACCGGGTACGCCGCGTCGCTGGACCCGTACGACCTCGCCTCGGCCTACGTGGAGACCTTCGACCAGGGCGATCGCGCGTTGCTGCACCTCACCCGGTGGAGGGCCGGTGACACCGCGAACCGCGGCGAGGAGATCGTCAAGTTCATCACGGCGTACCGTGAGGCCGGCTACGAGTACGGCGGCGAGGAACTGCCGGACCATCTACCCGTCGTGCTCGACTTCGCCTCCTGCGCCGGCGACCGTGCGAGCGAAGTCGGCGGCGCGCTGCTCGCCGAGTATCGCGGGGCGCTGGTGAAGCTGCACGAGTCCCTGGAGCGCGCGGGCGGACGCGAGGAATACGCGCGGCACGCCGCCGAACTGGTCGAAGCCGTGCTGCGCACACTCCCGGAGACAACCCCGGGGAGCTCCAGCGCGGAGACGTCCCGGCCCTGACGGGCAGCAGCACGCCGACCCCCGGCCTGCCGGCATCGCGCCGTACCCATCCCATCCACGTCGGCATCAAAATCCTGATGCTCGCGATGGGGGCGCGGTCCACCCGTCGACCCGCAGGCGCGGTCAGCCGAGCGCGCGCTCGGCGGCCTCGACGATGTTGGTCAGCAGCATCGCGCGGGTCATCGGGCCCACGCCGCCCACGGCCGGGGACATCGCGCCGGCGACGCCGGCCACGTCCGGGTGCACGTCGCCGAGGATGCCCTCGACCGTCCGGGTGAGGCCGACCGACAGGACCGTGGCGCCGGGCTTGATCCAGTCCGGCCTGACCAGGTGCGCGACGCCCGCGGCGGCGACCACCACGTCGGCGACGCGGGCGTGCGCCGCGACGTCCTGGGTGGCCTCGTGGCACAGGGTCACGGTGGCGTGCTCGGAGGGGCGGGTCAGCATCAGGCTCAGCGGGCGGCCGACGGTGATGCCGCAGCCGATCACGCAGAACTGGCGGCCGGTGATCGGCACGTCGTTGCGGCGCAGCAGGTCGATGATGCCGCGCGGGGTGCAGGGCAGCGGCGCGTCCGCGACCAGCACGAGGCGGCCGAGGTTCGTCGGGTGCAGGCCGTCGGCGTCCTTGACCGGGTCGACCAGGTCGAGTACCGCGTGCATGTCGATGTGCGGGGGCAGCGGGAGCTGCACGATGAAGCCGGTGCACGCCGGGTCCGCGTTCAGCCGCAGCACCGCGGCCTCGACGTCGGCCTGGGAGGCGTCGGCGGGCAGCTCGATGCGGATCGAGGCGATGCCGACCTGCTGGCAGTCGCGGTGCTTGCCCGCGATGTAGGAGCGGCTGCCGGGATCGTCGCCGACCAGGATCGTGCCGAGGCCGGGCTCGACGCCCGCGGCCTTGAGCGCTTCGACGCGCACGGCGAGCTCGCGCTTGATCTCGGCCGCCGCGGCCTTGCCGTCCAGGAGTGTCGCGGTCTTCATACAGACGATGATCCCATGAGACCGCGACCGTCCCGAACCCGGCGCCGCGGCGGCCGCCGCAAACTCAGGTTTCAGCGGGCGAGCGTGACGGCCTCGGCACGCGCCGCGGACGCGAACAGCGCCTCGATGACCTGAGCCTGCCGCACCGCGTCCACCCGGCCGAACGGCAGCGTGCCGCCGCCGGCCACGGCGGCGGAGAAGGCGTCGAAGGGGTAGCGGGCGACGGCGTACGGCAGGTTCGCGCCGAGCTTGCCGTCCGGATCCAC
Source organism: Actinospica acidithermotolerans (assembly GCF_018139625.1). Taxonomy (GTDB): domain Bacteria; phylum Actinomycetota; class Actinomycetes; order Streptomycetales; family Catenulisporaceae; genus Actinospica; species Actinospica acidithermotolerans. The sequence continues at coordinate 15,929 of NZ_JAGSOH010000101.1, forward strand.
CGGGATCTGCTCGCTCTGCGGCTCGCCGTGCGGGGGCGGGCCCTGCAGGCTGAGCTCGACCGTCTCGGGCCGGTGGAACCACGGGTCCTTGACGATCAGCCGGCCCTTGGTGCCGACGATCTGCAGGTCGTCGCCGCGGGCCACCTCCTGGCCCGCCTCGAACTGGGCGAGCACCCCGTCGGCCAGCCGGAGCGTGGCCGCGAAGCTGACGTCCTCGCCGCCCGCGCCGAGCACCTGCTCGGCGTAGACGCGCTCGGGGGCGCCGGCGAACATCAGCACCGCGCTCAGCGGGAAGACCCCGAGGTCGAGCAGCGCGCCGCCGCCGGTGGCCTTGTCCCTGCGGTAGAAGCCGGGCGGGACGGTCGCGGTGCAGCCGGAGTAGATGTACTGCAGCTTTCCGATGCGGCCCTCGTCGACGAGGTCGCGCAGCAGCTGCGTGCGCGGGTGGTACTGGTAGAGCAGCGCCTCGGCGGCCAGCTTGCCCGCTGACTCGGCGGCGTCGAAAACGCGGTTCGCGTCGGCGGCGGTCAGCGCGAGCGGCTTCTCGACCAGCACGTGCTTGCCGGCCTCGAGCGCCTTGACGGCCCATTCGGCGTGCTTGTCGGGCGTCAGCGCGATGAAGACCGCGTCGATGTCGTCCGAGGCCAGCAGCTCCTCGTACCCGTCGTAGTTCTTCGGCAGGCCGTAGCCGTCGGTGTGCTCGCGCGACGGGCCGCCGTCCGCGTTCGCCAGCGCGACGAACTCGGTGGTGGCGGACTGCGCGTTCGCCAGCACGGCCACGTCGGCGTACGACGCGGAGGCCAGCACTCCCCAGCGGACCTTCTCCATCTTCGTTCTCCTCACTCGTCGGTGGTCAGACGCCCTCGGTGCTGACCGGCAGGTCGGGCACCTTCTCGAGCTTGATCCCGTAGGTGTCCTCGAAGACCTTGAGGAACTCGGCGTCGTCGGTCAGCACCCGGGAGCTGACGCGCTCGCCGTTCGCGTACTCGGTCAGCACCCGGTTGAACATGGAGATCCGGCCGTGCTCGGTGACGATCGAGGCCCACAGCTGGCCGGCGCCCGGCACGCCGGGGAAGGTCGCGCAGAACCACATGGTGGCGGCGAAGTCGTCCAGGGCGCGCGGGTGCATCTCGATGCGCCAGCGGGTCACCCCGTCGTGGACCATCTCGATGTCGCCGTCCGGGGTGTAGACGATCTCGTACCCGCCGTGCGGGTCGGCCTGCACGCCGCGCGCGTCCAGCCGCAGCGGCTTGCGCGGGCACCAGCGGAAGCCGACGTCGACGATGTAGCTGTGGTCGAGCTCGACGCGCAGCACGGCGTGCCCGTTGTAGAGCCCGTTGAACGACTCCTTGCCGTTGTGCAGCACCCGGCCGCCGAGCAGCGTGACCCGGTAGCCGAGGGCCTCGAGCAGCATCCGGAAGCCGGAGTTGAGCTCTCCGCAGCCGCCGCCGCGCCGCCGGGTGACCAGCTTCTCGAAGACGTCCTCGTCCTTGATGCTCGGGATCTCCCGGAGCGTGAAGTCGAGGGTCTCGAAGGGGACGGCCATCATGTGCCGCTCGGTCAGGTGGCACAGGCCCGCGTAGTCCGGCCGCTCGGGCCGGGTCGCCCCGATCCGCTCCAGATAGGCGTCGACGTCGATCGTCGTCATGGAACTGTCCTTTCGCAGGGTTTTCACGACCAGCGGAGCAGGCCGAAGCCGAGGGTGACGCCGATGCCGTAGGCGGCCAGCAGCAGCAGTTCGCCGGGCTGGAACGCGCCGTCCGCGCGGGCCTCGTGCAGGGTGATCGGGATCGAGGCGGAGCCGGTGTTGCCGTAGCGGTCGGCGCTCACGTGCAGCCGGGACTTCTCCAGGCCGAGCAGCGGCGGCAGCCCCGCGACGAGGTTCGCGTTGCCCTGATGCGGGATCAGGTGCGCGACGTCCTCGGGCGCGACCCCGCTCTCGGCGAGGAACGCGGCGCACTCCGGCGGCACGGTGGTGGTCAGCACCTCCGCGATCTCCCGGCCGTTCATGTGCATGTAGTGCAGGCCCGCGTCCACGGTGGCGTGGGTGGCCGGGTTCCGGGTCAGGCCGCCGCGCACGCCGGCCAGGTCCCACTTCGTGCCGTCGCTCATCAGCTTGGTGCGCAGCACGCCGGTGCCGGGCTCGGCGGGACCGAGGGCGACCGCGCCGGCGCCGTCGCCCCAGAGCACGGCGATGCGCTTGTCGGCCGGGTTGACGAACTTGGTGTACGCGTCGGCCGCGACCACCAGGCCGTATCCGCCCTCGGCCTCCAGGTAGCGGCGGGCGACGGTGAGCGCGTAGAGGAAGCCGCTGCACGCGGCGCTCACGTCGAAGGCGGCGGTGTGCAGCGGGCAGCCGAGGCGCCCGGCGGTGATCGCCGCGGTGGAGGGGCCGAGCCCGTCGGGGGTGATGGTCGAGACGATCAGCAGCGAGAGCTGGTCCGGCCGCAGCCCGGCGTCGGCGAGGGCCTGCTCGGCGGCCCGGAACGCGAGGTCGGAGGTGGCCTCGTCGGCGGCGGCGCGGCGGCGGGTGCGGATGCCGGTCTTGCGCAGGATCCACTCCTGCGTCACTCCCGCGCTCGCCATGACCTCCTCGTTGGTGATCACGTCGGACGGCAGGTAGGCGCCGGTGCCCAGAATGCCCACGGCGGGGGTGGTGGCGGCTGTCATGGCAGCGATTATGAGTCGGCCCGCGCGGCCCGGACGAGGGCGCGGCGGACACTGTGTCAAGTCGCCCTTACCGGGAAGTCAGTTAAATTATGAACCAATGTTCTGATATGGAGAACGGCTGATTTCCGCGTTGCCGGGGGGTTAATCCGGCGGTGGAAGTTCATACCTGCGAGGGAATCTTGCCGGGACGTCCACCATTGCGCGCGGAAATGTGGTGCGGCGCCGATCTGGGCAGGTGCGTGAGCGCTCGGAAACAATCGGTGGCGTCGAGCTCACCTCACCTTCGAGAGTGACGGGGGAAGTCCATGCACAGATCCGTCTCCGAGTCCGCCGACGCGCCGGGCGCGCAGGACGGCGCGGAGCTCGCGCACTTCGGCGCCGACCGCGAATCGGTGTACACCGCGTTGTGCGCACGGCTGTTCGACCACCTGCCGCGCAGCGACCAGCGCAACCGCGGCACCGACTACCTGCTCGGGCTGCTCGCCGCGCAGGGCCGCAAGTCCATCAGGAACATCGCCGCGCTGTTCGGCGGCCCCGAGGTCGAGCAGCGGCTGCACCACTTCGTGTGCTCGTCCACCTGGGACTGGGCGCCGATGCGGCGCGCGCTGGCCGAGTACCTGCACGAGGCGACGGCGCCGGCGGCCTGGGTCGCCGCGCCGATGATCATCCCGAAGACCGGCACCAGCTCGATCGGCGTGGACCGCAGGTTCGTGCCCGAGCTGGGCCGGGTGCTCAACGCCCAGCAGGCGGTCGGCGTGTGGGCCGCCGCCGAGGACTACAGCTGCCCGGTGAACTGGCGGCTGCAGCTGTCCGGGCCCTGGCTGGAGGACGGTGCGCGGCGCCGGGCGCTGATCCCGGACCTGGTCGGGGCGGCCGGGCTCGAGGAGTGCACGGCCGAGGTGTGCGTGGAGACGGCGCGCGACTGGCGGCTGCCGCAGCGCCCGGTGGTCCTCGACGCGCGGGCGATGAACGCGGCGACCGTGGTGCGCCGGCTGCTGGCCGCGGACGTGCCCTTCCTGGCGCGGGTGGCCGGCGGGCTGCGGCTGGCCCCGGTGGACGCGGCCCTCTCCCGCTGGAGCAGCCGGCCGGAGGCGGCGCGCGCCATCACGAAGGTGGCGCGCACGCTGCTGCGGCCGGTCGCCTGGCGCAACCACGAGGCGGGCGGCGGCGCGCGCGGCGGCATGGCCGCGGCGATCCGGGTCGAGCTGGAGCGGCCCGCGGCGCGCACGGCCGGGCGGGCGGAGCTCTCCCTGCTGAGCGTGGCCGGGGACCGGCACGGCGGCGGCGAGGAGTTCTGGCTCACGGACCGCTCCCCCGCCGAACTGCCTGCGCTGGTGCGGCTGACCCGGCTGCCCGGGCGGGTGCATCGGGACCTGCACGAGGTGGCCGACGAGGTGGGCGTGCGCGACTTCACCGGCCGCTCGTACGCGGGCTGGCACCGGCACATCACCCTCGCCTCCGCGGCGCACGCGGTGCGCGCGCTGGAGGCGGCGGGCGCGGCGTAGGAGGGGGTTCGGGGGCGCGCGGACGGCGGCCGCGCCCCGGGATGACCTTGACACCCCGGGACGACTCCTCTTAGATTCTAGCTATCTTGCCGACTAAGAAATACGATCAGTGAACTTCTTAGCTGCCCGGGGCGCGAAACCCGGGCAGAAAGGCGCGCGATGAATCAGCAGTCCGACAGCTCCCCGCCGGCCGAGCCCACCCCTCGCGACCGGCACCAGAACCAGACCAGGGACCGGGACCACCACCCCGGCCGCTGCCCGCTGGATGCCCCGCACTCCCTGCTGAGCCGGCGCGAGGCCGCGGTGCTCCGGCTGATCGCCCGCGGCCTGAGCAACGCCGAGATCTCGGAGCGGCTCTCGCTCAGCGAGCACACCGTCAAGTCCCACGTGCAGCGCCTGCTCGCGAAGCTGGGGCTGCGCAACCGCGTGCACGCGGTGATCTACGCGTACGAGGTCGGGGCGGTCAGCCCCGGCACGCGCTCAGCGCCCGCCGACCCCGTCGGCCTGCTGCGCTGACCAGCGGATACTCGGGGGACGACGCTGTCCCCCGACTACCGCGGAACGCTCGCTTCCTCCAGTGCGCCCCGCCTAGGCCCGGGACGGTCAGCCCCGGCACGCGCTCAGCGCCCGCCGACCCCGTCGGCCTGCTGCGCTGACCAGCGGATACTCGGGGGACGACGCTGTCCCCCGACTACCGCGGAACGCTCGCTACTTCCAGTAGGCCTTTCCCGCATAGCGCGGCAGCATGACCCGGCGGTAGATCACGCGGGCGGGCGCCGGCAGGATCCGCATCGCGCTCCGGTGGAGCTCCGGATCGGCCTCGTCGAGCATCCACGGCAGGAACTCCAGGCCGCGGCCCAGCGAGTTGATCTTCCGCGAGTGCTTCGGGAACTCGTTCCACTCCGCCTTCGTCAGATGCGCCTCGATCAGCGGCAGGGCCGCGGCCTCCTCGTGCGCCATGTGCTCGCCGAGCGCCTGGGCGGCCTCGGCCGCGGCCGCGGACAGCGCGCCCTGGTCGCCGGACGCGAAGCCCGCGTCCACCTGCGCGAGCAGCGGGTCGATCCGCCCGTGTTCGCGCTTCATCGCGTCGATCACCTCGACGTCCGCCGGCTCGGTCACCTTGCGGCGCAGCGCGGGCCACAGGGTCGCGTCCTCCGCGGTGTGGTGGATGTGCAACTGGTGCTTGAAAGACTCCCAGCCGGCGGCCACGCCCGGCGTCTGGGCCCGTCCCTCGGCGACCGCCCCGGTCAGCCTCCGCAGGTCCCGTTCGAACGCGTCGTGGGTGGCGTACATCGCCGTGAAATCGATCTTCCCCTCGGCCAGGTTCCGGCGCCGCGCGGCCGTCCGCCCGGTCTCTTCGGTCGCCATGAGGCCCCCTCATAATAGAAACTCGAAACACCGGCGGACACGCCGGTCTCCGCCAATTTATCGTCTTTCCCATCGTCGTACTATGACGATTCTAGGAATGGACGGCGAGGGGCGCCTGATATTCGTACCCGTCGAGCGAGCTGCTTTGCGGGGAATGCATCCAGCTGATGAACTCCCGCATGTGATGGCCGGTCAGTCCGGACAACTTCCGGTTTCGCTCGCGCGCCGCGTCGCCGGCCGGATGCCAGACCTCGATGGTGCGGTGCGCGAAATCGTGCACCCTGGCCGTGCGGTCGCGTCGCAGCTTGCTGAGCTCGGCGAAGCGGGCGGCGAAATCCTCCGGCGCGCAGCCGTCGAGCAGCCGGCCGAGCAGCACCGCGTCCTCGATCGCCTGGCACGCGCCCTGCGCCGCGTAGTGCAGCGTCGGGTGCGCGGCGTCGCCGAGCAGCACGACCGGGCCGTCCGTCCAGCGCTGCACCGGCTCGCGGTCCACCAGCATCCAGGTCTTCCAGTCCTCGCCGAGCGCGAGCAGCCGCGCGACCTGGTCGCAGGCCTGCGGGAACTGCGCGAGCACCTCGTCCGCGGCGACCGGCACCCCGGCGTACCGCTCGGTGGCGCCGTTGTCGAGGCTGATCGCCAGGTTCAGCAGGCGGCCTCCGGCGATCGGGTAGTGCACGAGGTGCCACTTCGGTCCGGCCCACGCCGTGACCGAGGCCGGCAGGAGCAGATCGGCCGGCACGGTCTCCATCGGCGCGGTCGTGCGGTAGATCGTGATGCCCGAGACGATCGGGTCGCCGTCGTGCACCAGCTGACGGCGGATCGCCGAGTGGATGCCGTCGGCCCCGATCACGGCCGCGCCCGCGACGGTCTCGCAGTCCCTGAGCATGGCCACGGCGCCGTACCCGGTGATCCGGTACCCGGTGACCGCGGCGTTCGTGCGCAGGTCGATCAGCTCCGACTCCTGGCAGGCCGCGAGCAGTTCGGCGTGCAGCTGGGCGCGGTGGACGACGACGTACGGGTAGCCGAAGCGCTTCTGGTATTCGTCGGTGAGCGCCATGCTGGCCACGTGCTCTCCGGTCACGCCGTCCATGAACCTGAGCTCGTCCATCAGGGACGTGATGGGCGAGGTCGTCGCGTCGAGGCCGAGTTCGCGCAACGCGTGGATGCCGTTGGGCGCGATCTGGATCCCGGCGCCGATCTCGGCGAAGCGGTCCGCCTTCTCCAGCACGACCGCGGCGTGCCCGCGGCGGGCCACGGCGAGCGCCGTGGCCAGTCCGCAGATCCCGCCGCCGACGATGACGATCCGGTGCGCGCTGCTCATGCTCGGGTCTCCGTTCCCTGGGAGGCGCCGGTCAGGGCGCGCAGGACGAGCCCGCCGAGGATCTGCGGCCCGTCGAGCGTGAGCAGCGACTCGGCGTGGAACTGGGTGGAGGCGAAGTGCGGGCCGAGCAGGCCGTGCACCTCGCCGGTGTACGGATCGCGGCTGACGGCCACCGTTCCGACTCCGAGGGCGCGGAAGCCGTCGGCGGGCGCGTGCGCGGCGAAGGAGTTGTAGAAGCCGACCCGCTCGGGACCGTCGAAGAACTCGATCTCGCGTTGCAGCCCCTGGTTCGGCACCGGCAGCCGCATCAGCTCCAGGCCGAGGCGCCGGCTGAGCACCTGGTGGCTGAGGCAGACGGCGAGGAACGGGCGGCGCTCGCGCAGCAGCAGCCCGGCGGTCTCGTCGAGGTGCCGGATCTTGGGATGGGCCAGCTCGCGCGGATCGCCGGGGCCGGGGCCGAGGACCGTGAAGTCGAAGCCGCGGACGTCGGCCGGCGCGCATTCGTCGAAGCGGCGCACGGTGATCGCCGGACCCATCGCGGCCAGCTCGTCGCCGAGCATGCCGGTGAAGGTGTCCTCGGCGTCGACGACGAGAACGCGCAGCCCTTCGAGCTCGGGCAGCGCGCGCCGCCGGGCGCCGAGCGGGGCGAGCCAGAAGTCGGATATGGCGTCGTTGCGGTTGTCGAGCGCGGCGGCGACCCGCGGGTGGCGGGCGAAGCCGGCCGGCGCGGCGGCGGACTTCGAAGTCCGCGTCGAGGTCCCGCGCAGCACGCCGAGCAGGCCCGCGGCCTTCGCGGCGGTCTCGGCGACCTCGCGCTCCGGGCTGGAGTGCCGGACCAGCGTCGCGCCGACGCCGAGGCGCAGCGCGCCCTCGGGGCTGATCTGCGCGGAGCGGATCAGGATCGCCGAGTCGAGCGACACGAGGCCGTCCGCGTCGCGGCCGAACAGCGCGAGCGCGCCGGCGTAGTAGCCGCGGCCTTCGGGCTCGTACTTGCGGATCACCTGGCAGGCGCTTTCCAGGGGGCTGCCGGTGACGGTCGGGGCGAACAGCGTGCCGCGGCACAGCTCGCGCGGGTCAAGGCTGCTGTAGCCCTCGATGAAGTACTCGGTGTGCGCGAGCTTCGCCATCTCCTTCAGCCGAGGGCCGGTGACCCGGCCGCCGCCGTCGCAGACCAGCGACATCATCTTCAGTTCCTCGTCGACGACCATGTACAGCTCGTCGATCTCCTTGGGATCGTTGAGGAACTCGAGCACGCCGTCGAGATCGGGGCCGCCGGCCGGGTAGCGGTACGTGCCGCTGATCGGGTTCATGCTCGCGACGCCGGCGTCGAGGCCGACATGCCGCTCGGGCGACGCGCCGATCAGCGTGCCCCGGCCGGTGTGCACGAGGAACGTCCAATAGGCGCCGGTTTCCTGGGCGAGCAGCCGGCTGAACAGGCTGAGGGCCACGCGCGGACCGAAGTCGGCGATCCGCGCCTGGTAGGTGCGCTTGATGACGAAGTTCGCGCCGAGGCCGCGGCCGATCTCGTTCTCCAGCACGTCGCGCACGATCGCGGCGTACGCATCGTCGTCGATGTCGAAGCCCTCGGCGGACAGCTCGGCGGGCACGTCCTCGATGCGTGCTCGGACCTCGGCCACTGCCAGCTCCGCGTGTTCGGCGACCTTCAGTGCGAGCAGCGGCGTGTTGTCGTCCACGCACTCGAATCCGCGCTCGGCGATCTGCCGGAAGGGCACCAGGGCGAGCAGGTCGGTGCGCGGGCCGGCGGTCTCGGTGTCCAGGGGGAGGTCGGCAAGGCTCTTGTACTCGCCTACCTCGCCGGCCAGCACCTCTAACCGTCCGCCGCGGTGAATTAGCGCGAACGGCGGCGGGCTGTCGGACAGGACCGCGTCCAGGAGGGTGCTCACGGCGCACCGCCCTTCGCGGCCATGGTGATCACGTCGTCGGTCGTGGCGACAACCGCGCAGCGCTCGGCGACGTATTTGAGCGCGGAGCGGTGGTAGGCCTCGGAGAAGTCCGCGACCGCGTCGGCGACCACGAAGGTCTCGATGTCGTTCGAGAACGCCTCGACGGCCGAGGCCTGCACGCCCACGTGCGCGTACACGCCGCAGATCACGAGCTGGTCCCGGCCGTGCGCGCGCAGCCGGTCGAGCAGGTCGGAGTCGAAGAACGCGCTGTAGCGCCACTTCGTCAGGAACCAGTCGTCCGGTCCGGGCTTGAGGGGCTCGACGACCTTGCGGTCCTCGGCCGTCGCGGTCATGCCCGGCCCCCAGAAGTCCTTGAGCAGGCCGCGCTGGCGCTCGGTCATGTCGCCGGGCTGGGCCGTGTACGCGACCGGCATGCCCGCCGCCGCGCACGCGTCGCGCAGCCGGGCCGCGTTCGCGATCAGCCGGCCGCGCAGCGGTTCCGGAAGGGCGCGCAGGAAGTAGTGCTGCATGTCGTGCACGAGCAGCGCGGCGCGGCCGGGTTCGACGACCCAGCGCGCGGTGTTCGGCGCGGGCAGGTCGCCGGCCGCGGGCAGCGGGTAGGCGGCGATGGTCGGCATGCCGGAACGATTCTCAGACACCGAGCGTCGCACCGCCGTCCACCGTGAGCGTGTGCATCGTGATGTGCGAGGCACGGTCCGAGAGCAGGAAGGCGACGGCCTCGGCGATGTCGCGCGGGTCGGCGAGCTTGCGCAGCGGGATGCCGGCCTTGTAGGTCTCCAGGCTGCCGTCGATGGTCGAGGCGCGGCCGGACTCGTCGGCCCACATGCCCACGAGCATCGGGGTCTCGGTCGAGCCGGGGGCGACCAGGTTGCAGCGGATGCCGTGCCCGGCGACCTCCAGGCCGAGGCACTTGGTGTACATCTCCGCGGCCGCCTTGGACGCCGCGTACGCCGACATGGACACGCGCGCGGTCCCGGCGGCGTTCGAGACGATCGTCACCAGCGCGCCGGTGCGGCGCGGCAGCATCCGGCGGACCACGGCCCGGGACATCAGGAACACGCCGGTCGCATTGACGGCCAGGGTCTCGCTCCAGTCCCGCTCGGTGAGCTCCACGGCCGCGCCGGTGCGCAGGATCCCGGCCGCGTTCACGAGGTAGTCGGTCGGGCCGTGCAGCCGCTCCGCGCGGGCCGCGGCGGCCTCGACGTCTCCGGGGTCGGTGACGTCGGCGGGCACCGCCTCGATCCGGCCGCCGTCCGCGGCGATCTTCTCCACGTTCTCGCGCAGCCGCTCGGCGTCCCGGTCGACGGCGGCGACCGCGGTTCCGCGGGCGGCGAGCACCCGGGCCACGGCGGCGCCGATGCCGCCGCCCGCGCCGGTCACGATCGCCGTGCCGGGGTTCTCCGTCTTCGTCATCAGAACTCTCCTTCCTAGCCCTGCCACGCGGCGGCCACCTGGACCGCCTGGACGGGGTTGAGCCTCGGGTCGCACAGGCTGGTGTACTTGTGGCCGACGCGCTCGACCTCGGAGGCGTCGCGCACGCACTCGGTGACCTCGTCCGGGGTCGTCTCCAGGTGCAGTCCGCCGGCGACGCCGCCCGCCCTGCCCACCGCCCACTGGAAGCCGCGCACCTCGCGGATCACGGTCTCCGTGTAGCGGGTCTTGAAGCCGTCGGGGGTCGTCAGGGTGTTGCCGTGCATGGGGTCGGACAGCCAGATCACCGGGTGCCCGGCGGCGCGGACCGCCTTCACGAGCGGGGGCAGCCGGTCGGCGACGGCGTCGGCGCCCATCCGCGCGATGAAGGTCAGCCGGCCGGGCGTGCGGTGCGGGTCGAGCAGCGCGCACAGCTCCAGCGCCTCCTCGGGCGTGGTGCTCGGCCCGAGCTTGCAGGAGACCGGGTTGACGACGCGGGAGAGCATCGCGACGTGCGCGCCCTCGGGCTGCCGGGTGCGCTCGCCGATCCACGGCCAGTGGGTGGAGGTGAGCAGCAGTCCGCCCGCGCTGGTCTGCCGCAGCATGGGGCACTCGTAGTCGAGCAGCAGCGCCTCGTGGCTGGTCCACACCGCGGCGTCGAGCAGCGGCTCGCGCCGACCCCACCAGCCGAGCCGGTTCACGATCAGGTCGGCCGAGGCGTAGCAGTCCAGGATGCGCTCGGGGTCGGGCTCGCGCCGCTCGGCGGTCGGCTCGGGCAGGTTGACCATGTGGCCGCGGTACGCGGGCAGCGAGCGGCCGTCGACGTTCTCATGCGGCTTCGAGCGCGGCTTGGCGTACTGGCCGGCGATCCGGCCGACGCGCAGCACGGGCTTGTGCGCGGCCATCCGCATCGTGCCCGCCAGTAGGTCGAGCAGCGCCCGCTTGCGCGAGACGTCGGCGGTCCCGCACTCCTGCGGGTCCTCGGCGCAGTCGCCGGCCTGGACCACCAGGGCCCGGCCGGCGGCGACCGCCGCCAGCAGTGAACTCAGGGTGCGCACATCGTGCGCGGCCACCAGCGGCCGCCGGGTGTGCAGCTCCTCGACCACCCGATCAAGCCGGGCGGGGTCCGCCCAGTCCGGCTGCTGCCGGGCGGGCGCGGAGCGGATCTCGTCCAGTACGTGGTGCATCTCGGCTCTCCCGGGAGGTGTCTCGGCTTACCAGCTGCTGCGGCGCCAGCCGTCCGGCGTGCGGTCCAGCGGCGCGGAGGTGGCGGGACGGGGCCGCCAGCGCG
>NZ_JAGSOH010000102.1 GCF_018139625.1 Actinospica acidithermotolerans
GGGCCGGGCGGGGAGCCTCCGGCCGGCGAGGCGAAATAGCACCCCGCCGCCCGGGGACTCCTCATCCGCCCGGCGGACCGGGTCAGTTCGCCGTCAGCGTGAAGTCGTCGGCGTAGACGTTCCCCTGCGCGTACCAGCCGTGGACGTAGACCGTCACCGCGCCGGACGAGCCGGTCGTGAAGCTCAGCTTCAGCTGGTTCCACGAGCTCGACGAGCTCCACGTGTCGGTCGTCGCGCCGCCGGACACGCCGATGAACGCGTAGCTGCCCTCGACCCAGCCGCTGAGCGTGTAGGCCGTGTTCGCCTTGAGCGTCACCGCCTGGTCGCACTCGCCGGTCGCGCTCCCGGTCGGCACTACTTCGAGGGCGTACTTGCCCGAGTGCACGGTCGTGCTCTGCACCGCGTCGCCGGACTGGCAGGTCCACGGGCTGAGCGCGCCCGTCTCGAAGTCGCCGTTGGTCAGCGAGCCGCCGCCGCCCGACGAGCCGCCGGTGACCGTGAGCGTGTACGTCGCCGTCTCAGTGCCCGAAGAACCGGTGCCGGTGATCGTGATCGGGTACGAACCGCTCGCGGCCGACGAGGTCGTCGCGAAGGTCACCGTCGAGGAGCTTCCGGCCGTGACCGAGCTCGGGCTGAACGACACCGTGACACCCGACGGGGCCCCGCTCGCGGTCAGCGCCAGCGACTGCGCGGAGCCCGACGTCACCGCGGTCGAGACCGTCGCCGTCGCGCTGGACCCGGCCGCGACCGAACCCGAGGTCGGCGAGACCGCGACCGAGAAGCCGTTCGTCGTCGTGGTCGAGCCGCTGGTGAACGGCGCGAACTTGTTGCTGAAGTACCACGTGGACTGCGATATCCCCGAACACGAGTCGGAGCCGCCGGTGCCGACGCAGCCGCCGTTGTCCCGCTCCAGCGCCCAGAACGACAGGGTACTGATCCCCTGCTGGTTCGCCCAGGCGAGCACCGTGGACGCGTCGGCCTCGGTGAAGGTCTCGGCGGAGCCGTAGTCGTCGATCCCGATCATCTCGGTGACGCCGATCATGGCCCACAGCTGGGAGGACGAGTCGCCCGGGTAGAGCGACTGCAGCTGGCTGTGGAGCCCCTGCGCCGCCGACTCGGTGTCGGTGGCCATCTCCTGCGTCGTGCCGATGTAGTAGTCGAACGTCATGATGTTCACGACACTGACCGTCGCGCCCTCGGTCTTGGCGTTCTGCAGGATGCTGATCTCGTTCGAGGTCAGGCCGGTGGTGGTGGTCGGCATCGTGTACGAGAACTGGATCGTCCGGTTGTTCGCCGCCGCCCACGACTCGACCTGCGCGACGGCCTGGTTGCGGCGGGTGTAGCCGGCGGTGTTCGTCAGCGAGTTGTCCTCGATGTCGAGGTCGATCCGCGAGACGTTGTAGGTGGTGATCACGCTCTCGTACGCGGCGGCGATCGAGCTGATGCTCGTGCAGCTGTCGGCGATGTCGGTCCCGTCGTGGTCGGCCGTGTAGCCGCCGAAGCTCGGGATGATGCCGCCGCCGTCGGCCTGCATCGTCGAGAAGTCGCTTCCCCAGGTCGAGGAGGCGATCGGCTGGCTGGTCGAGCCGTTCCAGTACGCCGTGCAGGACCCCGCCGAGGCGGTCTGGATGAAGGCGGCGGTCAGGTACTTGTCGCCCGACGCCTGGGCCTCGGCCAGCGGGTCGTCCCCGCTGTAGGCCTCCCAGTACGGCGCGAAGACGTGCGCGGGCAGCGGCGTGTTCACGCTCGCCGCCGAGGCGCCCCCCGCGGTGAGGACGCTCAGCCCCGCGGAGGCGGCGGCGAGCAGGAGCGCGGTACCCGCGGACGCGAGGAAGGTACGGCGTGGTCGGAGCATGGGCCTCTCCTGGTGGATGTGGGACAGGAAGGGTACTGACACCGGCCGGTGTGAGACAGATGATTGGACTAGACCATCGCGTTGTCAAGAAACTTTACTGACTTCGCCGCGATGGGATTCGGCTTCGACCGCCCAGCGGCGGGGCGTCAAGCCCAATTCAGCCCTCGTGCCCGATTAGCCCTCGTGCACGGTCAGCGTTCCGGCGAGGTCGAGATCCGCGGCGGCGGTGCCGGATCCGGCCCGCGCGAGCAGCACGGCGCCGAGCGCGGCGCTCCAGAAGGTGCGCGCCTCGACCTCCGGCGTACGCGCCAGGCTCCAGCCGCGCTCCCGCATCAGCCGTCGTAGATAGCGGGCTGACTGGCGGACGAGGAGGTCGAGGTGCTTGTCGACGACCGGGGCCAGCGCGGGCCGGGAGACCCCGGCCGCGAGTGCACGCGCGACGCTCGGCAACGAGGGCATCGCGAGCACCGCGGGCGCGATCTCAGCGCGGAACATCGCGGCGTCCGTTGCACCGAAGCCGACGGATTCGATCGCCTCCGCGTCGTGCAGCAGACCGAGGAACGCCGCGTGCACGAGCAGCGAGTCCTTGGATCCGAAGTAGTACGTGACCTGGTTGGGGAATACACCCGCCGCGGCGGCGATCTCCGCCACGCTCGGCTCCGCGCCCGGCCGCTCCGTGCACAGCCGCGCGGTCTGCTCGATGATCCGGTACCGCGTGGAACGCCCGCGCTCCTGAGCGGGTTCGAGCGGCGCGCGGGACTTCGAGTCGGTGGCCATCGGCAAATTGTATGTGATACAACGTGCTTCAGGAGTTGTACGTCATACAAGACGAGGGAGTGGGCGGATGGCAGGCAGCGCAGTGGTGGTCACCGGGCTCGGCGCGGTCACCCCGCTCGGCGGGGACGTCGCCTCGACCTGGGCGGCGCTGCTGGCCGGGGAGTCGGGCATCCGGGACGAGGCCGACGGTCTGCTCTCGGGCGCCGAACTGCCGGTCACGATCGCCGGATCGATGGCCGTCGACCCAGCGGACCGCATGCCCGCCGTGCGGGCACGGCGGCTTGACCGTTCCCAGCAGGCCGCGCTCGTCGCGGCGGCCGAGGCGTGGGCCGACGCCGGTTCGCCGGCCGCGGACCCGGACCGGCTGGCGGTGGCGATCGGCACCGGCATCGGCGGAGTCAAAACCCTGCTTCAGCAGGATGACGTGCTGGAGCGCGACGGCGTGCGGCGGGTGTCTCCGCGTACGGTGCCCATGCTGATGCCGAACGGCGCCGCCGCCCTGGTGAGCATCGAGTACGGCGCCCGCGCGGGGGTGTACACGCCGGTGTCCGCGTGCTCGTCGGGCGCCGAGGCGATCGCGCTCGGCGCCCGGCTGATCCGGTCGGGAGAGGCGGACGTGGTCATCGCCGGCGGCACGGAGGCCGCGATCGCGCCACTCACGATCGCGGGCTTCGTCCAGGCCGCAGCACTCTCCCGGCACAAGGGCGATCCCGCCTCAGCGTCACGGCCGTTCGCCGCGGATCGCACCGGATTCGTGCTCGGGGAGGGTTCGGCGGTCGTGGTGCTCGAAAGCGCCGAACACGCCGCCGCGCGCGGAGCACAGGTACACGCCGTCCTCGCAGGTGCGGGCATCGCGTCGGACGCCTTCCACATCACCGCACCCGCTCCGGACGGAATTGGCCAAATCACTGCGATCCGGAAGGCGCTCGGGCAGGCCGCGCTCGGTCCGGGCGACGTCAGCCACGTGAACGCACACGCGACAGGCACGCCGGTCGGCGACGTCGCGGAGGCGGGAGCGATCGCCGAAGTATTCGGCGACGGCATCCCCGTCACCGCTCCGAAGGCCGCCCTGGGGCACCTTGTCGGCGCGGCCGGCGCGGTCGAGGCACTGATCGCGATCCTGAGCGTCGAGCACGACACGATCCCGCCGACCCGGAACCTCGCCGATACGGTGATCGATCCGGACATCAAGCTCGACGTCGTGACCGCGCGACGCGACACGCCGCAGCGCGCCGTGCTCTCGAACTCTTTCGGTTTCGGCGGCCAGAATGTGTCGCTGATCTTCAGCAAGCGCGGCTGACGCCGGCTCAGGCCCCTGCGCCGAGGATGCGGGCTGCGCGGACGAGCGCGGCGTTGTCCTCGGCGCGGGAGCCGTCGGGGAGGCGGCTGGTGTCCTCGAAGCCGATGCGGGTGTCGATGCTGCGGGCGACGGCGTCTTCGAGGAGGATCCAGGCGGCCTCGCCCTCGCCGTGCTGGAGGCGCGGGGCGTGGAGGTCGGCGCGGTCGAAGACCTCGTGGATCGCGGAGACCAGCGGGATCGCGTCGGCGGGTGAGACGCCGGTCGGCTCGATCATCAGGCGCATGACGCGTTCGGCGACGTCTGAGGCGGTGAGGAGTTCGGCGTCTGCGATGGTCCAGACGCCGGCTTCGATGCCGATGCCGGCCTCCAGCAGGGCCTTGATGATCTCGATCGCGCCGGGCTCGGAGAGGTTCACGGACGCGTAGTCGGGCTCGTGCCACTGGCGGACGAGGTCGAGTCGGCGGGCGAGATCGGGCTCGATCCAGGCGGCGGTGGTGACGCCGACGGGCAGGCCGGTCGCCTGGCGGACGGCGCGGGTGCAGGCGTCGACCGTCGCCGGATCGAGGCTTTCCGCGCCGCCCGCGTCTCGAGGATGGATGTGGAATTCCACCGCGCCCTCGCGCGCGCACGCCGCCGCCTCGCGCGCGAGTTCGTCGGCGGTGACCGGCACCGCGGGGTGGTCCGCCTTGGTCAGCGGCCCGTTCAACGTCGCCTGAAGGATCACGTCGTCCACGGTAACCGGCCCCTCCGACATGCGGCTCAGGCCAGGTCGATGCGCCGGGTCTCCGGAAGGCCCAGCAGCGCGAGGACGGCCAGGGCGTAGCCCGCGGTGCCGTAGACGAGCGCGCCGCCGAGGCCCTTGCTGCCCGCCTCGAAGCCGACGGCGGTCGGGAAGAACGCGCCGACCGCGCGGCCGACGTTGTACGTGAAGCTCTGGCCGGTGCCGCGAACGGCGTGCGGGTAGAGCTCGGCGAGGTACGAGCCGAAGCCGCTGAAGATGGCCGAGAAGCAGAAGCCCAGCGGGAAGCCGAGGAGGAGCAGTGCGTGGTTGTCCGCGGGCGGAATGTGGATGTAGCTGTACAGGATGCCGCCGCTGAGGATGCCGAACAGCGCGATCGCCTTGCGCCGGCCGAGGCCGTCGGAGAGGTAGCCGCCGCAGAGGTAGCCGAGGAACGCGCCGCCGATCAGGAGTGAGAGGTAGGAGCCGGTGCCGACGACCGTGAGGTGCCGGTCCTGCTTGAGGTACGTGGGGAGCCAGGTGGCGACGGTGTAGTAGCCGCCTTGCACGCCGGTGGACATCAGCGCGGCGAACAGCGTGATCCGGCCGAGCCTGCCCGTGAACGCGGCCGAGAGGGGTCGTCGGGAGGTCGCGGAATCCTGCCGCCGGGCCGGGGCTGAGCTGTGCGGAGCGGCGGCCGCGGCGTCGGAGACGTTGCGGCGCAGGGCGGCGGGAGCGGCGTCGGAGACGTTGCGGCGCAGGGCGGCGGGAGCGGCGTCGGAGACGTTGCGGCGTAGGGCGGCGGGCGCGGCGTCGGAGACGTTGCGGCGCAGGAAGAGCAGGAGCAGGCCCGGGAGCGCGCCGGTCCAGAACAGCACGCGCCAGGCGAGGCCGCCGCCGAGGTGGTCGAGGGCGAGGGTGCCGACGACGACGGCGAGCGCCCAGCCGACGGCCCACGAGGACTGCACGAAGGCGACCGTGCGACCGCGGTACCTGGCCGAGGCGTATTCGGCCACGAGCACCGCACCCGCCGCCCACTCGCCGCCGAAGCCGAGGCCCTGCAAGGCGCGGAAGGTCAGCAGCGTCGGGTAGTTCGGGGCGAAGCCGCAGAGCGCGGTGAACAGCGCGTACGTGGCGATGGTGATCATCATGGTGCGGGAGCGGCCGATCCGGTCGATCAGCACGCCGGCGACGATGCCGCCGACCGCGGAGACGACCAGGGTGACGGTCGTCAGCAGGCCGGCCTGGCCCTTGGACAGGTGGAAGTAGGCTGCGATGGCGGTCAGGCCGATCGGCAGCACCTGGAAGTCGTACGCGTCGAGGCCGTAGCCGCCGAAGGCGCCGAGGAAGGCGCGCCGGCCGGACTTGGGGAGCGCGGCGTACCAGGCGAACGGCCGGCGGGCGCCGGTGTCGGCGGACGCGGTCGGGCCGCCGGCGTCGGCTGCGGGGTCGATCGGTGCGGTGGGCGTTGCGGTCACGGGTCACCTCGCTGGGAGAAGCGTGCGGTGGGGTCTTTGACGACGGTTCCGGTGAGCTACCGCTGCGGTGTTTTTCAATGTAGGGATCGTTGAACAATCCAGCAAGAGACTTGAGCAACATTTTTAGCAGAACACGGAGAAGCGGCGGTCTCGGAGACGCGAAACGCCCGACCGGGCAAGGCGATCGGGTGCGCGGGCGTGAGGGTGCGCGGGCATGCGGATGCGCGGGCATGCGGATGCGCGGACGTGCGGATGCGCGGACGTGCGGATGCGCGGACGTGCGGATGTGCGGGCATGCGGATGTGCGGGCGTGCGGGTGCGCGGACGTGGGGGCGCTCGCTCGGGCCTTCGGGCCTCCAGGCGTGCGGACGTGCGGTGCGGGCGCTCGGGCGAGCGGGCCTCCAGGCGTGCGGGGGCTCGGGCGAGCGGGCGTACGGCGAGCCGACGATCGGGCCTACGGACGTCCGGGCGCTAGGCGTACAGGCGCGCCGAAGTTCTGCGAAGGCTGCGGCGGCGTGTGCGTACTCGGCGGGGCTTCTGACGCGCGGTCAGGAGGAGGCGGCGGGCTTGGGCGGCTCGGTGTGTGCCTCTACGAGTTGGGATTCGGCGTCGTCGAGGTACTGCCTGAGCAGGGCCTCGGCGCCGGGGAGGTCGCGGGCCTCGAGTGCTTCGAGGATCTCGCGGTTGCGGCCGATGTAGGGCTCGTGGAAGCGGCGCGGGTTCTTCATCACGTGGAACAGGAGGCGCAGCTCGGCGAGGATCTGCGCCATGAACTCCTCGATGCGCGTGCTGCCGGCGAGTTCTACGAGCGCGCGGTGGAAGCGGAGGTTCGCGGTGCCGACGTCCTGCCAGCGGTCTTCGGCGGCGGCCAGCTCGGCGTCGGTCACGGCTTCGGCGACCTTGGCGAGCGTGGCGGCCGACGGCTCCCCGGCGGTGGCCAGCGAGCGCACGGCGGCGAGCTCGATCATGCGGCGTACGCGGTAGAGCTCGACGACGTCTTCCTCGCTGAGGGTGCGCACGAAGACGCCGCGGTTGAGCTCGTGCACGAGCAGGCGTTCGTGTGTCAGCAGCCTGAAGGACTCGCGGAGCGTGTTGCGGGAGACGCCGAGGGCCTCGCCGATGGCCTCCTCGACCAGCCGCGTGCCGGGCGGGAGCAGGCCGACGGTGATCCGGTCGCGGAGAATGGCCGCGACGCGCTCCGCGGTGCTGCTGCGCCCGAGCAGGTGCCGGTCCCTCTCCAGGTCGGCGAACCGCTCACCGAGGCTGCTGTCCATGCCCGAGTTCGCTCCTCGTTCCGACGGCTGTTCCCGTTCCCGCTGATCTGCCGCGCCATCCTCTCACAGCGCACTCGGCATAGGTACTGGTCAAGCCGCTCATGGCCGGGCCGCCGGCCGGAAGCTCACGGCGTCCCCGGCCCGCAGCTGCGCGGCCCGGTCGAGGTCCGCGTCGATGACGACCGCGATGACCGGATAGCCGCCGGTGACCGGATGGTCGGCGAGGAACAGGATCGGCGCTCCGCCCGGCGGGACCTGGAGGGCGCCGGTCACCACGCCCTCGGAGGGCAGTTCCCTGAGCACGCTGCGCTTGAGCTCCGAGCCGTCGAGGCGCACGCCGACCCGGTTGCTGTCCTTCGTGACGACGTAGGCCGAGTCGGTGAGCGTGGACAGCGCGTCGGGCACGAACCAGTCCTCGCGCGGGCCCGGCAGCACCCTGAGGACGGCCGGTCCGAGCCGCTGCGGGGGCGCGAGGTCGACGTTGGGGAATCGCGCGGTCCGGGTCCCGATCGGCAGCCGCATGCCCTTCTCCAGGACCGGCGGGCCGATGCCGGAGAGGACGTCGGTCGAGCGCGAGCCGAGTACTTCGGGGACGTCGATCCCCCCGCGTACGGCGAGATACGTGCGAAGGCCCTCCCCGGGGATGCCGATCGCGAGCTCCTGGCCCGCTCTGATGTGCACGGGCCCGTTCATCGGCGCGCCTGGGCACGGCGCGCCGGTCAGCGCGATCGTCGCGTCGGCGGCGAAGCGGATCCGCAGCCCGCCGTACGTCAGCTCGAGCGCGGCAGCCGCCTCGGGGTTGCCGACGAGCCGGTTCGCGAGGCGCAGGCTGGCGCGGTCGGCGGCGCCCGACTGGCCGACGCCGACGGAGGCGAGCCCGGGCCTGCCGAGGTCCTGCACGGTCGTCAGCGGCCCGGGGCTGAGGACTTCGATGGCCGCGACGGCAGGGGGCGGGCCGCCGGCCGTCCGCGCGCAGCCGTTCCCCGCAGCGCTCGCAGCGCTCGCAGCGCTCGCGGTCTTCGCAGTGCTCGCGGTGCTCATTTCGCCACCTCGAATCGGACGCGGGCACCCGGCGCGAGGAGGGCCGGAGGCTGACGCCGGAGGTCCCACATGACGGCCTCGGTGCTGCCGAGCAGGTGCCAGCCGCCGGGCGAGGTGCTCGGGTACACGCTGGCGAAGCGGTCGGCGATCGCGACGGATCGGGCGGGGATGCGCGTGCGCGGGACGGTCCGGCGGGGCAGGCAGAGCATCGGATCGAGGCCGGTGAGGTAGCCGAACCCGGGGGCGAATCCGCAGAACGCCACGACGTACTCGTTCGCCGTGTGCCGGTATACGACTTCTTCGATGCTCAGGCCCGTCTGGCTCGCGATCTCGGCGAGGTCGGGTCCGTCGTAGCGGACGGGGATCGTGACGAGGGGTGCGGCGCGGTCGGCGTCCGCCGAATGCGTGCCGGCGGCGCGCGAGGAGGCGGACTCGAGCCACGCGGCGATGGCGGCGGCCTGGGTGCGCGCGGGGTCGAAGAGGACCATCACCGTCTCGGCCGCCGGTATGGCGTCGACGTAGCCCGCGGGCGGCGCGCTCTGCAGCTCGCGGTAGAGGCCCGTGACCTGGTCGGGATCGTCGAGGCAGACGAGTACCGCGCTCGACCCCGCGGGCTTGACGCGCATCACAGCGCCCCGTCGGCGAAGGCGAACGGCGCGAGCGTGATGCCCTCGGCGAGCAGCGTCTCGCGTACCCGGCGCGCGATCGCAACCGCGCCCGGGGTGTCGCCGTGCACGCAGATCGTCTGGGCTTCGACACGCACCTTGACCCCGTCGATCGACTCGATCCCGCCGCTGCGCGCAAGCGCCGTGCAGCGGGCCGCGATCTCGTCGGCGTCGTGCAGCACCGAGCCCTCGACGCTGCGGGGCACGAGGTGGCCCTCAGCGGTGTAGGCACGGTCGGCGAAGGCCTCGGCGACGGTGTTCAGTCCGGCTTCGGCGACGTCGTGCAGACCCGGGGATCCGGCGAGCCCGACGACGTGGAGCTCCGCATCGAAGCGCAGCACGGCCTCGGCGAGCGCGCGGGCGTATTCGGGCTCTGCGGCGACCGTGTTGTAGAGCGCGCCGTGCGGCTTGACGTAGGACACGCGGCCCCCCGCCATCCGGGCGAAGCCGTCGAGCGCGCCGATCTGGTACACGATGTCGTTGACCAGGTCCTGCGGCGCGATCTCGATGCGGCGGCGGCCGAAGCCGGCCAGGTCGCGGTAGCCGACGTGAGCGCCGATCGCGACGCCGTTCTCGACCGCGAGGTCGCAGGTGCGGCGCATGGTGTTGGGGTCGCCCCCGTGGAAGCCGCACGCGATGTTGGCGCTGGTCGCAACGGACAGCAGCGCCTCGTCGTCGCCCATCGTCCACGCGCCGAAGCCCTCGCCGAGGTCGCAGTTGAGGTCGATGCTGGTGGTCATGGCGTGAGCTCCATCTCGGCGGTGTACTCGGCCGGTGTACCCGGCGGTGTCTCGGCGGTACGCAGTGGGTGCGGCCTAGGCGACGCGGTAGTCGGTGTCGCGCGCGTCGGTGATGAACATGCAGCCGGGCTCATGCGTGATGGCGAAGGGAGGCGCCGCGCTCATGACAGCAGTCTGTGACGTCACCCCGCACGCCCAGAACATCGGCACGTCGCCGGAGTGGAAGGTCACCGGCTCGCCGAAGTCCGGCTTGTCGAGGTCTGCGATGCCCAGCGCCTCGGGCTCGCCGACGTGCACCGGTGCGCCGTGAACGGCCGGCATCAGGGCCGTGATGGCGGCCGCTCGGGCCACGGCCTCGGCCGGCACCGGGCGCATCGAGACCACGAGCGGCCCGCGCAGCCTTCCGGCGGGCACGCAGTCGCGGTCGGTCACGTACATGGGCACGTTGACACTCTGCTCGACGTGCCGCAGCGGGACTCCCGCGGCCAGCAGCAGGGTCTCGAAACTGAAGCTGCAGCCGATCAGGAACGTCACCAGATCGTCCCGCCACACGTCCCTGACCTCGCGCGGGCTGTCCGCGAGCCGGCCGTCCCGCCACACCCGGTAGGCGGGCAGATCCGTGCGCAGGTCGGCGCCGGGCGCGAGCACGGACGTCCACGAGCCGGGCTCGGTGACCTCCAGCACGGGGCACGGCTTCGGGTTGCGCTGCGCGAACAGCAGCATGTCGTAGGCGTATTCGCGGGGCAGCGCGATCAGGTTGGCCTGGGTGTGGCCGAGCGCGAGGCCGCTGGTCGGCTGAGCGGTGCCGGCCCGGAAGACCTCGCGGGCGGCGGCGGGCGAGATGTTGCCGAGCCGGACCGGGGGAAGCGTCATCGGCGGGATCCCTTTCCTGGCGCACGGAAGCCGTACTGCCAATGTAGGGATTGTTGAACGATAGGGCAATAGCGCCGCGCCGCCCGGACGCGATCGAGGCGGAATACGTCTACGCGCACGACGGCTATCGCTACCACGGAATTGCGGCTGCTCCAGGGCAGATCAGCCCTGATACACCGCCGGAATGCACTCTCGTCAGTTCACCGGCTCCCTGCTGCCCGAGTCCGCGCGGGCTATGGCGGCGAAGACGCGGCGGCGTTGGGCGAGGAGGCGGCCGGGGCTCTTGGGGATGCCCAGCGCGCGGCACACGGCGTTCCAGATCGCCGAGGAGAGGCCCCAGATGCCGCCGTGGGCGGAGTTGCGGGTGGCAGGGGTCTGCCTGGTGGCGGCGCCGATGACGCGAAGGCCGTTGGGACGCTGCTCCACGCGGAAGCTCATCACGCCGGCTCCGCTGCGGACGTCCCACTCGGCGGTGCCATCGCCGCGGCGGCGGACGGCGGCTCGGGAGACGATGCGGTCCATGGCTCCGCCGGGGCGGGTGCGGCTGCCGATCAGGCCGGCGCTGCGCGAGCCGATCTCGGTGATGCGCTCAAGGCTCAGGCGCTGGACGTCGATGTGGGCGGGGGTCGAGGCCTTGGCGCCCTGGTATTTCAGCAGTGCGATTCCGCCCACGAGCAGGGCGATCAGCACGACGATGACTATCACGGGTCTCACTCACCTTTCGGATCGGGAATCGATGGCCGCCAGGAGGGCGCGGCAGCCTTGGACCGCCGAGCGGATCTCCTGGAGGTAGCGCGCGGGCGAGAACGGCTGGCGCAGCACGGGTTCGACGCCCGCCGGGGCGTGGCCGACGGTCTCCACCTCGACGCGGTACGGCAGCGCGAGCATGCGCAGGGCCGCGAGGTGCTGGTAGGGGCGGTAGATGTCGGTGGTCACGGCGAGAATCCGCTGTCCCGGGACCAGCCTCGCTATGTTCCCGGCGAACCAGGCATAGCCGTCTGCCGTGTCGGCGCGGGCGACGTCGGGGCGACGGGAGGGGGCCGCGGCGACGATGACGCGCGGGCCGTTCCCCGGATGGTAGACGCGCTCCTCCCACGCGCTGTGCGGGCCGAGTTCGGGGACGGCCGGCTCGGAGCGGATCGCGATCGGCCTGCCGAGGCCGAAGGCCGCGCGGGTGCCGCGGTCGAGCGCCTCGAACTCGTCCGAGTCCTTGTCGAGGTCGGGTTCGCCGAGTTGCCGTGCGAGATCCGGCTCGTCGCCGCCGAGCGGTCTGCGGGCGCCGAGGGCGACCACGGCCGCCGCGTGGACCTCGCCGCGCGCGAGCAGCCGGGCCGCGTACGCGGGGCGCTGGAAGCAGGCGCGGATCAGGCCGCCGAGCAGGATGACGTAGTCGTAGTCCCTGCGGCGCGGCGTGCCGGGGCTGCGCAGGCCGAGGGCGTCGGCGGCGTTGAGTACGAGGGCTGACTGCCACTGCGTCATCGGCAGGTCGCCGGACAGGTTGCGTTCCTGGCCGCGACGGGTGTCCCAGCGGTCGGTGTACGACTCCAGGGCCGCGAGCCGCTGCGCGAGCGCGGCGCCATCGTCGTCGAAGAACGGCTCCCAGTCGTCGCCGGGGGATGCGAACGCCTCGACGAGCGCGCGCATCGGCGGCGAGGCGATCCACTTGGCGATGTCGGCCTTCAGGTCCGGCCGCTCGCCGATGGCGGGCACCGGCGCGAACCGCGGCACGTCCGTCGGGGTCGCCACGATGGACGACTTACCGTCGGAGCCGATCATCCACGTGCTGCTCGGTGCCATGCCGCCCCACTCGAGGCCGAACTGGACGACGCTGTCGAGAGTGGAGGCGCCCTTGCCGGAGGCGGCCCGGTTCACGTCGAGCCGCGCGAGGCTGATCTTCGCGAGCAGGGCGACGCTCTTCGACGCGTCCGGGCCGTCGTACTCGCGCTGCTTGCGCTGCCGGACGCGGATCTCGGCCGCCTTGACCGCGTTCTCCGACGCGCGGCGCAGCGACTCCGACTTCTCCTCATAGCTCTGCTCCAGCAGCACCGCGGTGAAGTAGTCCGCGATGGCCAGGCCGTTGTAGCAGGCTGCGATGTCCTCGTACTCGTCGCTGCGCAGGCGCCGCTGCCGGGCCTTGAGTACCTCCGTGTAGTGCCGTCGGGCCTCGGCGAGGTGCGCGGTCACCCTGCTGCGCGGGTCCACCTGGGCGAACTCGATCTCGAGGCCGGCGAGGTTGAACTGCGCCCGGTCCACGTCGGGGCCGCCCGCGCCGTCGTCGAGCTTGCGACGGGCCAGGTAGCTGTCGTTGAGCAATTCGCGGGCCTGCTCGAACAGTTCCTGGGCGTAGAGCCGGTCGGTGTTCTTGTTCAGCCCGCCCTTGCCGCGCACGGCGATCCCGTGCATCGCCCGCGTGCGTGCGAGGGTCATCGGCCAGGACTTCCCCTCGCGGCCCCGGCACAGGTTCTCGGCTTCGACGCACCAGGCGATGGCGTCGTCGAGCGCCCGCTCCACGTCCTCGCGGCCCGCGTGCCGGCCCATCCTGCGCGCCGCCGGCCGGGCGAGCGAGCGCAGACCGTCGACCTCGATGAGCGCGCTCTCGTCGTCGAGGACGTCGCCGGCGTTCGCGCTCTTGTTCAGTTCGCGTGCCGTCGTGAGGTACGTCGCCGCACGCTCGGGATCGTTCCTCTCGATGGCGAGCCCGAGACCGTGCAGGTCCACGGCCTGTTCGTGGGCGTCGCGTCCCTCGCTCACGGCCGCGCGGTGGAGTTCGTCGATGGTCTGCCGGTCGTAGTAGAGCGCGAGCAGATCGAGCGCGGCCTGCGCGCGCAGTACGGCCGACGCCGAACGGGCTTGCGCGTCGGCGGCACGCATCGCGCCGCGGAACAGCCGGTGTATCCGCAGGCCGCGGTTGGCGCCCGCGACGTTCTCGGCCAGTCCGTAGCCCGCGATCGCCGCTGCCGACGCGGGTTCGGCGACGATCCCGGCGAGCGCCGTGAAGGGCACGTCCACCGGCGGCAGCCACGCCGCGGCCTGCGCCGCCCGGCAGGCGTCGCCGCGCGCGCCCAGCCGATGCGCCACCGCGGACCAGATCCGCGCGGGCACGTCCTCGGCGGTATCGCCGTCGCGGACCGGTTCGATCTCCCACCACGGCTTGCCGGCCGCTCTCTCGAAGCGGACGGTGGCGTCGGCGAGCAGCGGCAGGCCGCCGAGCAGCGCGCGCATCCGCGGCGGCCATTCCCGTCCGAAGGCCTCGGCCAGCTCGTACGGCAGGAGCTCGTGCAGCCTGACGACCCGCCAGCCCGGCCGATTCCACTGCTCGTTCGTCGTCGTGACGACGAGCAGCTGATTCGCCCTCGGCCGGGTGGGCAGCAGGTCGTCGATCTCGCCGGGATCCCCGTCGGCGTTGTCGACCACCACGACCCACGAGCCGACGGCGTTCTCGAGGCGGGCACGTGCGCTGCGGGCCAGCGCGTCGCGGTCAGCGGTGTGCAGGACCAGGGCCGGGTCGAGGCCGGACTCGCGGCTCTCGGCCTCCGCGAGCCGGCCGGACAGCGTCGATGTGCTCGAACCATCGAGCCACCAGCCGAAATCGTCGCCGAAGCGGCCGGCGAGGTGCCGTGCGAGTCGGCTCTTGCCGCTCCCGGACGGGCCGAGCAGTACGACGCGCTCGCCGCCGCGCAACTCGTCGGTGACCTCCGTCCGCGAGGGGAAACGATGGAAAGTGCCGGCCGCCGGCGGCAGGTCGATGTGCAGGGCTCGGCGGCCGGGCTCGTCCGCCGGGACCTCGTACTCCAGCAGGCCCGCGTCGTTCGCCCCGACGACCTCGACGGCCACGACCAGCTTCGGGTCCTGCGAACGCAGGTTGCGCTCGCCGGCCAGGCAGGCCTCGCCGAACCGGGCGCCCTCGGCGTCGCCTGCGGTCTTGGCCGCGGCCACCACGTCGACGGCGACGAACCGGCGGCCGAGGCGCCAGCCCTCGTGCACAGGTTCCGCCGACCAGGCGACGGCGCGGTCGATCGCCTCGGTCGCGGCCTTCGGCGATCCGTCCGGCGCTCCCCCGGACAGCAGCGGGTTCAGCTCGTGGTACCAGCCGCCGTGCAGCTGTTCGTCGATGCCCGCGAGCAGGTCCACCACGACCATCGCGTGCGAGCCCGACTCGCCCTGGAGGAAGACGAAGACCGGTCGCAGGCCATTGAGCTTGCAG
Organism: Actinospica acidithermotolerans; assembly: GCF_018139625.1. Lineage (GTDB taxonomy): Bacteria > Actinomycetota > Actinomycetes > Streptomycetales > Catenulisporaceae > Actinospica > Actinospica acidithermotolerans. The sequence goes on from NZ_JAGSOH010000102.1 coordinate 14,926, forward strand.
ACGGCCGAGAACATCGCGGCGAGGTCGATGCACGTGCCCGACCCCTCCTTGACGGCGTACGGGTCGCGCACGGCCTGGCCGGCGGATTCCAGCGTCCACGGATCGGCCTCGATGTTGTACGCATACTTCTGCGCGCGGAAGGCGTCGTAGGCCTTCTCCAGGACCGTGCGCGCCTGCTCCGCGCGGTCCGGCCTGGGTTCGCCGGTCACCGGGTCGTGCAACGTCGTCCAGGCGTCCGGCTGCTCGAACTGCAGTCTGCGGACGGGACCGGTCGGCGCGTACCCGGCCAGCGCCGCGAAGCCGTCCTCGGCGAGCTTCCAGCGGCGCCATGGCCGCAACTCCCGCTCCCCGGTCACTTCCCGGCCTCCTCGCGCCGCGCCGACGGCTGCTCCGGCACGGCCGACTGCTGCGGCGAGCCCTCCGGCGACGGCGTCGGGGCCGGGACCGCTGCCCGGGTCGCCGCCGCGCCCTGCCCGGCGGCGCCCGCCGCGCCCGCGCCGCTCCGGCCGAAGCCCTGGTGGGTCCGCACCCGCGGCTGCGCCAGCGGTTGCGGCTCCTGCCGCTCGGGCGCCTCGCCGGTCTCTGACTGTTCGTCCACTGATGCAACTCCTTGCTCGCTAGGGCCGCTCCTCGACGAGGAAGAACTCGACGGAGACGATGTCGTCGCCGTTGAGCCAGATGCCTCCGGACACCGGGTAGCGGTCGGACAGGGGATCGGGCTTGAAGACCTCGTCGAGGTAGAGGTCGTGGCGGACCGGGTCGTCCGAGGCGTGCGCCCAGCGCGTGAAATAGCCGGTGACCTCGCGGCCGTCGCGCAGGGCCACCCGGGCCATGCAGCCGTTCTCGTGCCTCGGCAGCTCGGTGAACATCGAGCTCCAGGCGTAGGCGAAGCGGTTGGACGGCGTGTGGCCGAGGATCCGCGCGAGGGTTCCGGCCCGGCTGCGCGGATCCCGGGCCATCAGCCACAGGCCGCAGCCGCCGAGCGCGGCCGGCGCCAGCAGGCACACGCCGACCAGCCAGAGGAAGATCGGCACGCCGTAGCCGGCCGCGCCGTGCCGCAGCACGGAGTCGGCCAGCAGGAACGTCAGCGGCATCATCGCCGTGTGCACGAGGATCGAGTCGGCCGCGAGCCGGACCGCCATGCCGCGATCAGTGGCGTCCGGCTCGCGGCCGCCGCGCCCGGCCACCCGGCCGAGCACGTATCCGGGGACCACCAGGACGATCGCCGCGCAGATCGTCTCGATGACCGCCGCGTTCGCCGAATCGGGACCCGCCGATTCGGCCCACACTCCGAGCGCGGTCACGCCGCCCGCCTCCCTCCCGGCCCGCGCCGGGCCGCCCGCCCCACCCGGAGCACCTCGTCCACCGCCCTCGGCACGGTCACGGTTCGGCCTCTCCCCGACCGAACCGCGCCGCGCCGCCCGTCCCGCCGGGCTACCCTGCGATCGGGGTGCCCGTACTGGTGGGACGGGTAGTCCGATAAGCGAATCACCGGCCGGGGCGCCCGCGTCGGCCGATCGCGCGCTGCCCGGTATCCGATGAGCACCGCCCAGGTATCCCGTGGAGGTTTCGTTGGCGGTTCCGACGCAGGACGAGGGTTCGCGGCCCGGCGCGGAGGAGGCCGCGCGGATCAGGGCCGTGATGGCGAAGATCGCCGCGGGCCTGGAGGCGCGCGGCGAGGACCCGCGGCCGCAGGCGATGGGGCGGCGGTTCGGCTGCGCCGCGGTGACGGTCAAGAAGCGCTACTCGGGCGAGCGGCGGCTGCCGCGCGAGTTCGTCGAGGCCGCGGCGCAGGCCGCCGGGCTGCGCACGGTCGACCTGTACCTGGATCTCGGCTGGCTGCCGGCGGAGGAGGTGCTCGCCCCGGAGGCCGGAAGCACCGCGCAGCTGGTGAATCAGCTGGCGACGACGATGGTCAGGCTCTCCGACCGGCTCTCCGGCGCGCAGCCCTCGCGCCGGACCGCGCTGCACGCGGCGGTGTACGCGCTGCTGACCTCGCCCACCGGCCGCAGCCGGTACCGGGTGACGCTCTCGGTCGTCGAGTCCGGCGATCGGTACCGGATACCGACGTACACGGTCGCCGAGTTCAAGCTGCGCGAGGAGGCCGAGCCGCTGCCGCTCGCGCGGGCCGTGGACCTGGCGGCGGCTCAGGGGATCGCCGCGCCCGAGCGCTCGCCCGCGCCGGAGGACGCCGGCCATCTCGCCGAGCGGCTGGAGCTGCGGGCCCTGACGGAGGCCGCGCGCCGCAACGGGGACGAGACGACCTGGCAAGGGGATCCGAACACGAAGACCTGGCGCACCGCGGCGGAGCGGTGGCCGGCGCACCTGCTCGTGCAGAGCGCGCTGACCGGCGCGTCTGCGGCGGGGGCCGCGGCGCCGTGGAGCCCGCGTGAGCCGCATCCGCTGGTCGTGATCGGCGCCGGGTACGGCGCGGGCACCGCGGCCGCGCTGCTCGCCGAGGCGCTCGGCTGGCAGTTCGTGTTCGTGCACAACGGGATGACGGTGACCTCGCGCGGCGAGGTGATGGCCATCGAGCGCTCCTGGCCGAGCGGCCGGACGCTGGCGTGGACCGAGGTCGCGCGGCACATCGCGGAGCGGACGCCGGTCGATCCGTGGCGCGCGGTCGTGCTGGTGCGCCCGCAGTCGTTCGCAGGGGCGCAGCCGGCCGACGAACGAGGCGCCCTCGAGGCGCTGCGCACGACGAACGCCCGAGTCGTCTACGCGCGTCCGCCGGCTCCGTATCTGGACTGGTGGGCGGCGCGTCAGCAGGGTATGACCGCCGAGCCGGACGCGGCCTTCGACGGACCGCGCTGGCACCGCGAGCGCTCCCTGCTGCTGGAGCGCATCGAGGCGACGCTCGCCGAACGCCGTCCCGCGCATCGGGATCTGCGGATCGAACTGCCGTTGCCGGACGGCCCGCTCGACCCGCACACCCCGCATCTACCCGCCGAGGTCATGGACCATCAGGCACGGACCGCGTGGGCCGTGCTCGACTGGCTCAACACGGAGGTCAACACCGGCCTGCCGAGGCTGGCCGATCATCTGCGCCCGAGCCTGCTGGCCGGGCTGCGCACGTCCCTGGCGGCCGATCCGGTCCGGATCAAGGCGCTGTGACGGCCGTGCGCCCGTCCCGGCGGCGGGTTGCGGTCGTCGTCCTCCTCCGGTCCGCGCAACCTGTTCATGTGGCGACTCCCCTCCATCGTCTCCGCATCAGCCGGTGCCCGTGCACCGGTCGGCGGGCTCAGCGCACCACCGTTCGCGCGCGCCGGAAAGGGTGCGCGGACCGGTTCGGACAGGTTCGGACAGGGCGCCCGGGCGCGCGCGGCGGCCGCCCGATGCCCCCTCAGCCCCCTCCCTGCCGCCCGATCCGGGCTCGTAGCTTGGGCGGACACGACTCTCAGGGGATTGCATGTCGCAGGATGAACGGACGGCGGACGGCGCGCCGGATCCCGAGCGGGTCACCACGCCGGAGGACTTCGGCCGGGAACTGACCGCGGCCAAGGAGCGCTCCGGACTGACGATCCGGCAGATAGCCCGGTCCAGCGGAGTGCCGGCCAGCACCGTGCACGACTACCTTCGCGGCAGCCATCTGCCGCTGCCGTCGAACGTCGGGCCGCTGCTGAAGATCCTCAGCCTGACGGCCGAGGGCGGCGAGCGGCACACGCTGTGGATCGAGGCGCTGAACCGGGTGCGCAGAACGCCCGTGCGGCGCGCCGGGGCGCCGTACCGCGGACTGTCCGTGTTCCAGACCGAGGACGCGGCCTGGTTCTTCGGCCGCGAGGCGCTGACGGACGTGCTGGTCGAGCGCCTGGCCGACCCGGCGGAGAAGGTGCCGCTGCTGGTCGTCGGCGCGTCCGGCTCGGGCAAGTCCTCGCTGCTGCGCGCGGGGCTGATCCCGCGGCTTCTGGCGGACGGACGGGAGACGACGCTGATCACGCCCGGCGCCGTGCCGGTCGAGCAGTTGCGCGCCAAGCTGTTCGCGGCCGCCGCGCGGTCGGTGGTCGTCGTCGACCAGTTCGAGGAGATCTTCGCCTCGGACGTCTCGGAGGCCGAGCGCGCGGCGTTCATCAGGGCGCTGCTGCACCCGGGCCGGCCGCGGGTCGTGCTCGGGATGCGCGCGGACTTCTACCTCAATGCACTGCGCTATCCGGAGCTGCTGGGCGCGATCCAGAACAACCAGCTCGCGGTGGCACCGATGACGGAGCAGGAGCTGCGCCGCGCGATCGTCGAGCCGGCCCGCAAGAGCGGCACCGACGTGGAGCCCGCGCTCGTCGACGTCCTGCTGCGCGAGCTGTCGCCGACGGTCGGATCCACTCCGGCGGCGCACGACATCGGTGCGCTTCCGCTGCTCTCGCACGCGCTGCTGGCCACCTGGGAACGCAGCCGCGGCCGACGGCTGACCGTCGCCGATTACGTGGACAGCGGCGGAATCCGCGACGCGATCGCGGTCACCGCGGAGAACGCGTTCGCGGCGCTCTCGGCGACCGAGCAGGAGGCCACGCGGCGCCTGATGCTGCGGCTCGTGCGCGTCTCGCCGGACGCACCGGACACCCGGCGGGTGGTCTCGCTCGCCGCGCTGCGCCAGGACGGTTCGGCCGAGGTGAACGTGGCGGAGATCGTCGAGCGGTTCGTGGACCAGCGGCTGCTGACCGCCGACGGGGACGACGTCCTGCTGGCACACGAAGCGCTGATCACGGCGTGGCCGCGGCTGAAGTCCTGGCTCTCGGCCGACCGCGAGGGCCTGCTCGGCTGGCGGCGGATCAGCGAGGCCGCCGACCGCTGGAACGAGAGCGGCCTCGATCCGCACGAGTTGCTGCGCGGCGCGCGGCTGGCGATCGCCCGGGATTGGGCGACACGGCCGGAGCACGAGGCCGACCTCGCTCCGCTGGAGCGGGACTTCCTGCGCGCCTCGATCGAGCGGGAAGCCGCGGAGCACGAGGCCGCGCGGCGCGGCACCCGCCGATTGCGGCGGCTGGTGGGCGCGCTGACGGTACTCACGCTCGTCGCCGGCGGCCTCGCCGCCTACGCGCAGACCCAGCGTGACGCGGCGACGAGCGCGAGCCAGCAGGCGATGTCCCGTGCCACGGCGGTCCGGGCCGACCAGTTGCGCAGCGAGGACACGGCGACCGCGGCGCAGCTCAGCGTCGCCGCGTATCGCATGTCGAGTACCGCGGACTCGCGCGCGAGCCTGATCGAGTCGACGGGCACGGCGACCGCGACGAGGCTGCTCGGCGCGAACGGGATCGTGCAGGCTGTCGCGCTCGGCGGGAGCATCGGGACCAGGCGCGTGCTCGCGGCCGCCTACGCCGACGGCACCGCGCAGCTGTGGGACGTGACGTTCCCGGGCAGGCCGGTGCGCCTGGGTGGCTCGCTGACGCACGCGTCCGCGACGACGGCGATGTTCGCGGTGGCGATCAATTCCGCCGGCGACCTGCTCGCGGTCGGCGGCGGCGGTCAGCGCACGGACGGCATCGTCGAGCTCTGGTCCATCGCCGATCCGTCCAGGCCCGAGCACGTGGCGACGCTGCGGCTCGGACTCGGCGACACCGTCTATGCGGCAGCGTTCGATCCGGAGCATGCGACGCTCGCGGTCGGCAGCGCGGACGGCTCGGTGCGGCGCTGGGACGTCACGAACCCCTCGAAACCGTCGCTGCTGCCGACCCTGAAGGGCCCCGGCGGCGCAGTTCAGTCCCTGGAGTACTCGCGGAGCGCCGGCGTCCTCGTCGCCGGGACCGCGAGCGGCAGCGTCCAGCTCTGGAGTACGGCGACGTCAGCGGCCGCACATGCGCCGCAGCCGCTGGGCAAACCGCTGACCGGGCCGACGAACATCGTCTACAGCGTCGACGTGAGCCCGGACGGCAGGACCCTCGCCGCCGGGAGCCGCGACGGCTACGTCTACCTCTGGGATATCGGCAAGCCCGACAGTCCGCACGCCCTCGGCGCGCCGATCCACGACGCGACGAGCTGGGTCAACGCGGTCGCGTTCAGCCTGGACGGCACCAGCCTCGCGGTGGGCAGCAGCGACGACGACGTGCAGATCTGGAATGTGCAGACCAGGTCCGTCACCGCGACCCTCCCGCACCCGGGACCGGTCGCCTCGCTCGCCTGGCTCAGCGCGAGCGCGCTCGTCACCGGCGACGCCGACTACGTCACCCGGATCTGGCACCTGCCGACGCCGATCCTGCCGGGCGTCGGCATCGTGAACACGATCGCTTACACGCCGAACAGCAACGTCATGGCCGTCGGCAGCGACACGCTACAGCTCTGGAGCACCGTCACGCGCCAGCCGATCGGCGCCGCGATCCCCGGCCCCGGTCAGGCCGAGACCGCCGCCTTTTCTCCGGACGGCCGGTACCTCGCGGTCGGCTACTCCACCGGCGTGCTGCGCATCTGGCGCGTCGAGGATCAATACCGGCTCGGCAGCATCATCGCCACGCTTCCCGTCGGCGCGCACAGCTATATCGAGTCGGTCGCCTTCGGCGCGGACGGGCACATCGCGACCGGGAGCGACGACGGCATCGTGCGGCTGTGGAGCGTCGGCGGCGACGGCACCGTCGCGCAGACCGCCCTCTCGCCGCGCTTCGCCGGGGACGTCTTCAGCGTCGCGTTCAACGAATCAGGAACCTTGTTGGCCGCGGGCAGCGAGGACGACACCGCACGGCTGTGGCACGTCGGCGACGGCACGCAGGCGCAAGCGGCCGGCGGCGCCATCACCGGGCCGACCAACTACGTCTACGGCGTCGCCTTCAATCCCGCGGGAACGATCCTCGCGATCGGCAGTGCCGACCGAACCGTGCGCCTGCTCGGCACCTCCACCCCCGATTCACCGACCGCGCTCGCCACGCTGACCGGCCCGGCCAACTACGTCTACGCAGTCGCCTTCTCCCCCGACGGCAGGACACTGGCCGCCGGTAGCACCGACAAGGCGGTCTGGCTGTGGGACGTGAGCAACCCGCGCATCCCGTCCTTGATCGCGTCGGTCACCGGTGCGTCAGGGCACATCTACACCGTGGCCTTCTCCCCCGACGGCTCGACGCTCGCCGCCGGCGGCGCGGACTCCACCACCCGGCTGTGGATCCTCGATCCGCAGCGCGCGATCTCCCAGATCTGCGCTGTCATCGGCGATCCGCTCACCCGCACCGAGTGGGGCCGATATGTCCCGGGAACGCCGTATCGGCAGCCGTGCGCGAGCGGCTGAGCCCGTTTCGCCCGCAGATTGTTCCTTGACATTATTCAGCCGCCGAATTTAGCATCCGCAGCATGCTGAGCCCTTCAGTGCGGCGCCGCGGGCGCCCCTACCTACGCACGTCGCTCACAGGCCTCGCAACGGCCGTCGCCCTCGCGTTATCGGTACTCGCCGGACAGCCGGCCGCCGAGCACGTGACGGGCGCGGTCGCGGCCGCCGACACCACGACAGCGCCGTCGACGACGTCATCGGCAAGCGAATACATCAACAACTGGTCGAACCTGACCGCGATCTGGAACGCGAGCAAGCTCAACCAGAACGACACCGGGTCCTACGGTCCCCGCATCGCCGAACTGCGCGCGAGCAACCAGTGGTCGACGAACCAGATCGTCGACTACACCGGCTTCTTCGACGACGCCACCGACAGCGTCAAATACGACCAGGCGCACGACTTCGCATCCACCGGGTACCTGGACGAGAACGGCGTACTCAACACCACGTACGGCGCCTACAACGGCTCCGCCACCCCGATCACCATCAAGCGCGACTACGTGATGGTGCCGAACGAGCCGTTCCTCGTCGTGAGGTACACGCTCACCAACCCGTCGAGCACCGCCTCGTACAACTGGAAGGTGCTCGACCAGGTCCACCTGAACAACACGTCCTCCAGCACCAACGTCTCCGCGTCCTACGACTCGACGCGCGACGCGATGTTCGGCAACATGACCGCCTCCGGGCAGGACGTAGTCACCCTCGGATCGCTGCAGACCCCGACGGCGTACCAGGTGGGCAACGACTCGGACACCACCGCGAGCGACAGTTCCGCGAGCGCGTGGGCCCAGTTCGACGGCAACGCCACCCTCGCCGACAACGCGTCCGAGAGCACCCCGAACGTCGACCTCGGCTTCCAGAACACGGTGACGATCGCGCCGTCCAGCTCCCAGACGCTGTACTACTACCTCGGGCTCGGCACGACGCTGTCCGCCGCGCAGTCCGCATCGGACACGGCACGCTCCGAGACGGGCGCGTACTGGTTCAACACCACCGCGACCGACTATGCGAACTGGCTGGCCTCGGGCACGAACGTCTCGACCACCGACACCGGGGTCAACACCGCGTACGAGCGCAACCTCGTCGTGATCAAAAACTCGCAGAACCCGACGAACGGCCTGATCCCGGCAGCCACGAACGAGGGTTCGTACGGCTACAAGGCCTGGATGCGGGACTCGGCGTTCGACGCGATGGCCCTGGACGCGAGCGGCCACTACGCGGAGGCCGAGAAGTTCTGGGACTTCATGGTCGCCAACCAGCTGAGCACAGGGGCATGGCATACCACCTATGACGAATGGTCGGGCACCTACGTCTCGTTCGTGGAACCCGAGTACGACAGCATCGGCGAGTTCCTGGTCGGTGCGCTGAAGCACTATCAGGACACCGGCAGCAGTACGTTCCTGGCGACCGTCTGGCCTGCGGTGAAGGCCGCGGCGAACTTCGTCGAGACCAACATCGCGAGCAACGGCCTCGGCGCCGCCGACGCCAGCATCTGGGAGGAGTCCGTCCAGTACAACGTCTTCACCCAGGCGTACTACGTGGCCGGCCTGCGGGCCGCGGCGGTCCTGGCGAACGACGAGTCCGCCGCATCGACCGCCGACGGCTGGAACGGCGCGGCGAGCACGATCCTCTCGGCGGTCCAGCGCAGCGACTCGGCGAGCACCCCGGGCCTTTGGAACGCGAGCGGCGGCTACTACGACCGGGGCATCGCGACCGACGGATCGACGGTGAACTCGCTGCTCGACTCCTCGTCGATGGCGCTGATCGTGACCGGCGACGTGGACGCGGGCTCCTCGCGCGCTACCTCGATGGTCAACACGATCGACTCCGACCTGACCCACGACACGTACGGGATCGCGCGGTACACCGGCGACACGTACTACTACACCAGCCAGTACGACCCGGCCGGTGACGAGGCGGGCGCGGCGGAGCCGGTGTGGCCGAACATGACCATGTTCGACACTATCTACGACGTCTACAGCGGGCAGTCGACGCTGGCGCTGGAGCGGCTGCAGTACTACGCGAGCGTCTCCGGCGTCGGCTACATGCCACCCGGAGAGGCCGTCGCCTGGCCGACCAGCCAGCCGGTGCTCAGCACGATGTCGGAGCCGCTGACCGCCTCGGCGTTCATCCTCGCGGCGCTCACCTACAGCGGGAAGTACGACCCGCGGGTGTACGCGACGAACGCGAACGCCAGCGACTACGCATCGATCAACATCACGACATCGCCGAGCTCTGACTGGAGCAAGTGGACGAACGTCCCCTACTACACGTTCAAGTCCGGCGTGAGCGAGTCCGGCTCCTCGATGACCGACATCGGGGACGTCTACATCAGCAACGACGCGAGCAACATCTACGTCCGCGTGGACAACACGTCGGGCGCGTTCTCGGCGTACAACACGTCGCCGAAGTTCGCGTTGCTGGTCTACGCGCAGGACTTCAACCACTCGAGCTCGCTGACCGGCACCACGTCCGGCGAGTACGGGCGCACGCTCGACCACTCGATGAACTACCTGGTCGGCAGGTGGAGCGACAGCAACACCTACGCCACGTTCACGGCGGGTTCGAGCGGCTGGACGCCGGGCTCGAGCCTGAGCACGATCGCCCCGCAGTGGGACACCGCCACCGGCCGGATCGAGGCGGAGATCCCGATCTCGTCGCTGGCCAGCGGCGGATCGGCGGCGACCGGCTCGTGGTCGTACCTGGACGTCGAGCTGGCGTATCAGAACCCATCGACCGGTGCCTGGACCGACGACGACCTCGGCGCGATCCACTACCAGCTGGCGAGCTCGTCGAGCACGCCACTGTACGGAAACACGACGCGCTGATCGGCGCCGACGCATAAGGTGGCAAGCGCCCCGCCGACCGCACCGGTCCGGCGGGGCGCCCGCCCCTCGACCGAGACGAGAAACGGCTAGGCATCACACGTGAGCACGAGAACCTCCGCGGGACGCGATCTGACCCAGACGGCGGTGCTGGCCCTGCTCGGCCGGGCCGGCCCGATGTCGCGGGCCGACGTGGCCCGCGAGCTCGAGATCAGCCCGCCGACGGTGACAGCCGTGGTGCGCCGCCTCGTGGACCAGGCCATGGTGCGGGAGCTGGACGAGGAGGCCCCGTCGCGCGGAGGACGGCGCGGCCAGCTCATCGGCCTCGTCGGCACCGCGGCCCGCGCGGTCGGCGTGAAGGTGGCGGCCGACCACGTCGCCATCGTCGAGGCGCGGCTCGACGGCTCCGTGCTCGCCTCGCACACCCTGGCCTTCGACGCGCGCGCCCCGGAAGCGGCCGGCCGGCTCGCCTCCGCGCTGCGCCCGTTTGTCGAGGAGCAGGTGGAGATCCCGTTGCTGGGCCTCGGAATCGGCGTTCCGGGGGTCGTCGACAGCCCCGACAACGGCCGCGTGCACGCCCCCACCCTCGGCTGGACCGACGTCCCGCTCGGCCGCCATCTGCACGGCGCCCTCGGGCTGCCGGTCCTCGTCGAGAACGACGTCAAGTCCCTGACCGTCGCCGAGCAGCTCTTCGGCCGCGGCCGCCACCACCGCGACTTCCTCGTGCTGACCATCGGCAGCGGCGTCGGCCTCGGCATCGTCGCGGGCGGCACCGTCTACCGCGGCTCACGCGGCGGCGCCGGCGAGTTCGGCCACTTCCCCGTCGATCCGCGGGGACCGGCCTGCGCCTGCGGCAACCGGGGCTGCCTGGAGACCATCGTCGGCTCCGACGGCCTGGTCCGCGCGGGCATCGCGGCGGGCGTGCTGCACGAGGGCCAGGGCCTCGACCGGCTCAAGGAGCTCGCCGACCGCGGCGACCCCGGCGCGGCCGCCGTGTACGCGCAGGCCGCCGGGATCCTGGCCCGCTCGGTCGCCGCTCTCGTCACCGTGCTCGACCCCGAGGTCGTCATCGTGCTGGGAGAGGGGGCGTCCGCCTGGCGGCACTGGGACCGCGCCTTCCGGGCCGGTCTCGTCGGCGCCATCCCGTCCCCCATGGACGAGACCCCGATCGAGGTCGAGCCCTGGGACGACACCGCCTGGGCCCAGGGCGCCGCCGCGATCGTGCTCGCCACCCCCTTCGACCTCGCGGCCCCGACGGGCCGGCAGAGGCAGCAGGTCCTGGCGAGATTCCACGGTCAGCCGAGCCCGGTCGGGTGACCGGCAGGAACGCGGAGGGGTGCGCCGCCCCCGAGAGGACGGCGCACCCGAGTAGGTTCGTTGGTTCGGAAGTGGTTCGGATCAGAAGTTGAACTGGCTGATGTTGGTGCTGTCGAAGACGGTGGGCTGGCCGAGGGTGACCACGCCGTTCGCCCCGACGGTGAAGCTGCCCAGGGCCCCGGCCTTGAAGCTCTGGCCCGCCGCCCCGGTGATCTGCCCCGAGGCCAACGCGACCGCGGCATACGCGGCCAGCTCACCGAGCTTGGCCGGGTCCCACAGCTCGAACGCCTCGACCGTGCCGTCCTTGACATAGGCGCGCATGTCGTTCGGAGTCCCCAACCCGGTCAACAGCACCTTCCCCTTGTACTGCGAACCGTCCAGGTACTGCGCGGCCGCCTTGATCCCCACCGTGGTCGGGGAGATGATGCCCTTCAGATCCG
>NZ_JAGSOH010000103.1 GCF_018139625.1 Actinospica acidithermotolerans
CCCTCGCGCATCTGCGCCATCAGCTTCCTGTCCGGACCGCGCACGGCGGCGACGATGCAGAACTCGCTCGCCCCGGTCGCCGCGGTCTCCTTGGCCGCCTCGACCAGCGAGGGGATGTCCAGCCACGCGGAGCGCACCGGCGAGGTGAACTGGCCGGACTGCGAGCAGAAGTGGCAGTCCTCGGGGCAGCCGCCGGTCTTGACCGAGACGATGCCCTCGACCTCCACCTCGGGGCCGCACCAGCGCTCGCGCACCGCGTGGGCGAGCGCCAGCAGCTCCTCGAGCCGGTCGTCGGGCAGCTCGAGCACCTCGAGCAGCTGCCGCTCGTCCAGGCCGCGGCCGTGTTCGAGGACCTGCTCGCGCGCCACGGCGAGGATGTCGGCTGTGGTGGAAACCGTCTCGTTCTCAGTCACGCGCGCCATTCTGCCTCATGGGGTGCGAATGCCGTCCACGAGGCGTTATGGCCTCTGTCACACGCCCCAGGTCTCCCGGAAGCGCGCGGCGTCGAAGGTGCCGCCGAGCGCCGGGCCGAGCCCGGCGCGGGCGGCGAGCAGGAATTCCGGGGCGTCCAGCCGACCGGCGCCCGCGGGCAGCGCCCCGGCGAGCGGTCGCGCGGCGAGGGTTTCCAGGTCGCGCAGGTTGGAGCGCATGGCGAGGTCCGGACCGCCGTCGGTGGTTGAATCCGGCCAGCTGCCGAGCACCACGCCCGCGAGTGCGATGCCGCGCAGGGCCATGGACTCCAGTGTCAGCGCGGTGTGGTTCAGCGTGCCGAGCCGCGGATCGGCGACCACGAGCACCGGCGCCCCGAGGTCCCGGGCCAGGTCGGCGATCGTCGCGCCCTCCTCGTCGTAGCGCACGAGCAGGCCGCCCGCGCCCTCGACGAGCACCAGCGCGCGGTCCTCGCTCAGCTTCGCGACGTCCGCGGCCACCTGGTTCAGCGAGAGCGCGGGGATGCCGCTGCGCCGTGCCGCCGCGGCGGGGGAGAGCGGGTCGGGGTAGCGCGCGTACTCGTGCAGGTCGCGGACGCCGGCCAGCCGGGAGACCGTCTCCAGGTCGCCGTCCTCGCCGGGGGCCACCCCGGTCTGCGCCGGCTTGACCACGGCCACGCCGCCGCCGCGCGCGGCCGCCAGCGCGGCGACCGCGGCGGTGACGATCGTCTTGCCGACCTCGGTGCCGGTGCCGGAGATGATCAGGATGCTCATGTGCTGCCGTTCGTTCGGTGCTCTGCGGTGCTCTGCGGTGCTCTGCGGTGCTCTGCGGTGCTCGGGCTTTCTCTTGCGCTGCTCGGGCGACGCGCGGCCGGGTGCCTATTCGGCGGGCCGGGTCAGCCGGGCCAGGAACTTGTACCGGTCCCCGCGGTAGATCGAGCGCACCCACTCCACCGGCTCGCCCTCGCCGTCCAGCGAATGCCGGGACAGCAGCAGCATCGGCAGGCCGGTGTCCGTGCCCAGCAGGGCCGCCTCGCGCGGCGTGGCCAGCGCAGTCTCGATGGTCTCCTCGGCCTGCGCCAGGTGCACGCCGTACTCCGCGCTCAGGGCCGAGTAGAGGGAGGTGTACTTCGCCAGATGCCGGCGCAGGCCGGGGAAGCGCTTGGCGCTCAGGTGCGTGGCCTCTATGGCCATCGGCTCGCCGTTGGCCAGCCGCAGCCGCTCGATCCGCAGCACGCGGGCGCCCTCGCGGATCCGCAGCAGGTCGGCGAGATCGTCGCCGGCGCTTACGTAGCCGACCTCGAGCAGCCGCGAGGTGGGCTCCAGACCCTGCGCGCGCATGTCCTCGGTGTACGAGGTCAGCTGCAGCGACTGGGCGACTTTCGGCTTGGCCACGAAGGTGCCCTTGCCCTGGATCCGCTCGAGGCGCCCCTCCACCACGAGTTCGGCTAGCGCCTGGCGGACCGTGGTGCGCGAGGTGTCGAACTCCTCGGCGAGGGTGCGCTCGGGCGGGACGGGGGTGCCGGGCGGGCTGGACTGGGTCATCGCCAGCAGGTGCCGCTTGAGCCGGTAGTACTTCGGCTCGCGGGCCGCCGGCTCGGCGCCCGCGCCCTCGTCCCGGGCCTGCCGATCGTCCTGGAGGAGCGTCTCATCCTCGTCGAACGCCACCGCGGCTCCTCGATTCCATCGCTGAGTATCGTGCCTGCTGGGACCGGAACCGACCTTATCCGGCCCCGCTGGCCGAAGCTTAACGGAACCCTACGTCCGGTGAAGCCTTGATAACGGGATGGTCGAGCCGGAGTGGAATCTCTTGACGGTGCGGATTGGTCTATGCCACTCTCCGAACTGGTCTAAACCATTTGCAGCACCGCACGCGATCCACCCGAAGTCCAGCCCGAATCACGTCGTGTGCGCACCGGACCAGGGTCCGGCCCAGCTCAGGGTGGCCGGGTCGGGGACCACGGTGCGACCGCTCACCGTCCAACGGAGGAATGTTGTGAAGCGCAAGAAGCTCGCCGCGCTGGCCTGTGCCACCGCGTCCGTCGCGCTCGTCGCCTCGGCCTGTTCATCCTCGTCCAGCTCCGGCTCGAGCAACGCCGGCTCCAGCACGTCCGTGCTGTCCACGGCCGGCGCCGGAAAGACTATCAACGTCTGGATCATGACCGACGCGCAGAAGGGCTGGCCCGACGTCGTCAACCAGGCCGTCAGCCGCTTCGAGAAGGCGACCGGCGCCAAGGTCAAGATCAACTGGACCACCTGGTCCGGCTACACCACCAAGATCCAGGCCGCGATCCAGGCCGGCGGCGCCAACGAGCCGGACGTCGTCGAGATCGGCGACACCGACACCGCCTCCTTCATCGCCAACCAGGAGCTCTACGACCTCACGTCGGCCAAGAGCCAGTTCGACAACTCGAGCACCTGGCTCAAGGCGCTCACCGCCTCCAGCTCCTCGGCGGACGGCAGCAAGCTCTACGCCGTGCCCTACTACGCGGGCGACCGCATGGCGATCTACCGCACCGACCTGTTCAGCAAGGCCGGCCTCTCGGTCCCGACCACGCTCGACCAGCTCGAGTCGGACGCCGCGGTGCTCAAGGCCAAGGCCGGCGACCCCAGCCTGGTGCCCTACTACGTCCCGGGCAAGGACTGGTACGTCGCGCTCTCCTTCGTCTTCGGCGCCGGCGGCGGCATCGCCACCGACAGCGGCGGCAAGTGGACCGGCACCCTCGAGTCCGCCGCCTCCGAGCAGGGCCTGGCGACCTGGGCCAAGCTGGAGGCCGACTCCTCGACGGCCGGCCAGACCAAGGACGAGACCGACCAGGACGCCGTCATGGCGCAGGGCCACACCGGCCTGATCTTCGGCGCGGGCTGGGAGGCCTCCTCCGTCACCGCGGCGACCGGCGGCGGCAACCCCAAGCTGGCCAACGACATCTCCACCTTCGCGATCCCCGGCACCACCGCGGGCACGGTCACCCCGACCTTCCTCGGCGGCTCCGACCTCGCCGTCCCGGCCAACGCCCCGAACGCCGCGCTGGGCGCCGAGTTCGTCAAGTACTACACCGACACCACGTCGGAGACGCTGCTCGCGAAGTACGCCATGCCGAACAACACCACGCTGATGTCGACGTTCGAGGCGGGCAGCTCGGCCAACAAGGTCGCCGGCCAGGCCGCGGCGGACAGCTGGTTCGTGCCGAACACCCCGGCGTGGACCAACGTGGAGAGCCAGAACGTGCTGCAGAACATGCTGGAGAGCATCGCGACCGGCAAGCAGTCCGTGGACGCGGCCGCGAAGGCCGCCGACACCCAGATCGCGACCATCCTCAACGGATCCTGACCCTCCGGACCCCCGGCGGGCGAGAGCCCGTGCCCGTGCCGCGTGAGACCCCGCCGGTCTCGCGCGGCGCGGGCACCGGCGCGCGGACCCGAGTTACGAAAGGACGCGACCTGTGAGCGCTGTGGACATCATCGAAATCGACGACCCGCCGTCCCGGAACCCGGCGCCGACGCGGCGCAGGCTGCTCGGCGGCGCGGGCCGCGAGGCGGGCGCGCTGCCCTACCTGCTGCTGATCCCCACCGGCCTGGTGCTGGCCGCCGTCATCGGCTACCCGCTGGTGCAGCTGGTGATCATGTCGCTGGAGAAGGACGGCAGCAGCAGCAAGTTCACCGGCACGCCCTTCGTGGGCTTCGCCGAGTACCAGAAGGTGCTCAGCGACTCGGTGTTCTGGTCCTCCGTCGAGCGGACGGTCATCTTCGCGGGCGCGAACGTGATCCTCTCGCTGCTGTTCGGCCTCGGACTCGCGCTGCTGATGGGGCGGGTCTCCAAGTCGGTCAAGCTGATCCTGACCGTGGTGCTGATGTTCGTCTGGTCGGTGCCGACGACGGTGTCCACGGAGCTGTTCCGCTGGCTGTTCGACGCGCAGTACGGCGTCGTCGACTACGTGCTCGGCAAGGTGGGCCTCGGCTCGTACGCCCAGCACGACTGGTTCGCCGACCCGAACCAGGGCCTGCAGGTGGCCTCGTTCATCATCATCTGGGGCGCGATCCCGTTCCTGACCGTGACCCTGAGCGCCGGCCTCGCGCAGATCCCGAAGGAGCTGCTGGAGGCCGCCAAGGTGGACGGCGCCTCGGCCTGGCAGGCGTTCCGCAACGTCACCTACCCGTTCCTCAAGCCGCTGCTGGTCATCGTGACCACGCTCTCGGTGATCTGGGACACCGGCGTGTTCAACCAGATCTACATCCTGCGCCAGACGCACCCCGAGCCCGGCTACTACACGCTCGGCATCTACTCGTACGTCAAGGCGTTCGCCACGATCTACGGCGGCGACAACTACAGCTACGGCGCGGCCATGGCGATCATCATGGTTCTGCTGATGGGAGTCTTCATGGTCGGCTATATCAGGCAGCTGCTGCGGATCGGGCAGGAGGGCTGATGAGCGCCGTCGCCTCCGCCTCCGCCTCCGCCGCGCGGCCGCGGGCCCGCCGGAGCTCCGCGAAGCGCCGCCGGAACACGATCGGCTGGAACATCCTCGGCCTGGTGCTCTCGGTGCTCATCGCCTTCCCGGTGTACTGGCTGCTGCTCACCTCGATCGAGCCGACCCGCTACGTGCAGAGCGCCTCGCCGAACTTCCTGCCGAAGGCCTTCTCGCTCAGCTCGTACACCGAGGTCTTCGACGACCCGGTCTTCCGCCAGGACCTCGTCAACAGCCTGATCATCACCGCGTCCACCGTGCTGTTCAGCCTGCTGGTCGGCTTCTTCGCCGCCCTCGCGCTGGCCCGGTTCCGCTTCCGCGGCAAGAGCCTGGCGATCATCATCGTGATGGGCGTGCAGATGGTGCCGCTGATCGCGCTGCTGTTCCCGCTCAACGACGTGCTGGCCAAGGCCGGCCTCGGCGACACCCAGCTCGGCGCGATCATCGCCTACGTGGCCTTCACCGCGCCGTTCACGGTGTGGACCCTGCGCACGTTCATCGCGAACGTCCCGCGCGAGCTGGACGAGGCCGCGCTGGTCGACGGCTGCACGCGCTTCCAGACCTTCTACAAGGTCATCCTGCCGCTGACGCTGCCCGGCCTGGTGGCCACCGGCGTGTTCGGCTGGATCCAGGCGTGGAACGAGTTCCTGATGGCCAACATCCTGCTGACCGACAACTCGAAGCAGACCGTCCAGCTGTACCTGGTCAGCTTCGGCAACTCGCCGACGCACGGCGCGGACTGGGGCGGCCTGATGGCGGCCTCCACGCTGGTCTCGCTGCCGGTCATCATCCTGTTCCTGATCTTCCAGCGCTGGATGGCCTCCGGCCTGACCGCCGGGGCGGTGAAGGGGTGATCCCGTCCGGCACGGATGCCGAGACCGCGCAGCTGATCCGGGACGCGGGCACGGTGCTGCAGATGTCGTTCGTCGGCACCAAGGCGCCCGACTGGGTGCTGCGGGCGCTGGAGGACGGGGCGCTCGGCGGCGTCGTCCCCTTCGCCCGGAACCTGGAGTCCCCGGAGCAGATCGCGGCCCTGTGCGCGCAGGTGCGGGCCGCGAACCCGGAGGTGCTGCTCGCGCTGGACGAGGAGGGCGGCGACGTCACCCGGCTCGAGGTCAGCGGGGGCTCGTCGTACCCGGGGAACCTGGCGCTGGGCAAGGCGGACGACGTCGAGCTGACCGAGGCCGTCGCGCGCTCGATCGGCCGCGACCTGACCGCGCTCGGCCTGAACTTCAACTACGGCCCCTGCGTCGACGTCAACGCCAACCCGGACAACCCGGTGATCGGCACCCGCTCCTTCGGCGCCGACAGCGACCTGGTGGCCCGGCACTCCGCGGCGTACGTGCGCGGAATCCAGTCCCAGGGCGTGATCGGCTGCGCCAAGCACTTCCCCGGCCACGGCGACACCGCGGGCGACTCGCACCTCGGCCTGCCGCTGATCGACTACGACGAGGACGCGGAGCGGCTGCACCTGGCGCCCTTCCGCGCCGCGATCGAGGCGGGCGCGAAGGCGATCATGACCGCGCACATCCTGTTCCCCCGGCGCGACTCCGAGGTCCCCGCCACGATGTCGCACGCGATCCTCACCGGCCTGCTGCGCGAGGAGCTCGGATATCAGGGCCTGATCGTGACCGACGGCATCGACATGGGCGCCATATCGGGCCGCTACGGCGTCGCCGAGGGCACCGTCAAGGCGATCGCGGCCGGCTGCGACGCGATCTGCTGGGGCGGCAGCAAGGCGGACGAGACCACGTACCGATACCTGCGCAACGCACTCGTCTGGGCGGTGCGCGAGGGACGGCTCTCGGCAGAGCGGCTCAGCGAGGCCGCGGGAAGGTCCCGTTCGGCCGCGCGCTGGGCGGCGCAGGCGCACGCGTCCGCCGCGACGGCCGAGGCCGAGGTGGACCGCAACGTGGGCCTCGAAGCCGCCCGCCTCGCGATCACGGTGCGCGGCGGTGACGAGGGGCGTTCCCCGCGCCCGTTCACCGCCGCTCCGCACGTCGTCGAGTTCTCCCCCCTGGTCTCCATCGCCGTCGACACCGCGACGCCCTGGGGCCTGGCCGGACCGCTGGCCGAGCTCGTGCCCGGCACCACGTCGGCCAGGATCACCGCGCCCACCACGCACACCGAGACCGTCGGCCTGATCGCCTCGGCCGTGGTGGATCAGGACGCGGAGGTGGACGTCGCGGCCGAACTCGCCGCCGCCGAGGGCCGCCCGCTCGTGCTTGCGGTGCGCGACCTGCACCGCAACCCGTGGATGCGCCGCGCCGTGGACGCGGTCCGGGCCAAGCGCCCCGACGCCGTCGTGGTCGAATTCGGCCTGCCGCAGGGCGACGTCGCGGACCTGTGCACGTACGGGGCGTCGAGGGTCAGCGGCATCGCGGCCGCCGAATTCCTCGCCGGAAGGCAGACCGCCGCACAGCCAACCGCGGGACGGCAGACCGCCGGACAGCAGACCGCGGGTGGCGAAAGCTCGCACAACAGCAAGGAAGATCCCTGATGGAAGTCGTCATCGTCCCCGACGCCGGCGCCGGAGGCGAGCTCATCGCCGAGGCGATCGCCGCACTGGTCGCGCGCAAGCCGGAGGCCCTGCTCGGCGTGGCCACCGGCTCCACCCCGCTGCCGATCTACCGGGCCCTCGCCGCACGCGTGTCCGCCGGAACGCTGGACGTGGACCGGCTGCGCGTCTGCCAGCTCGACGAGTACGTCGGCCTGCCCGCGGGCCACCCCGAGTCGTACCGCTCCGTGATCCACCGCGAGGTCCTCGAGCCGCTCGGCCTGGGTCTGGACAGCTTCCTCGGCCCCGACGGGACCAGCGAGGACATCCCCGCCGCGTGCGCCGAGTACGACGCGGCCCTCGCGTCGGCCGGCGGCGTGGACCTGCAGATCCTCGGCATCGGCACCGACGGCCACATCGGCTTCAACGAGCCCTGCTCGTCGCTGGCCTCGCGGACGAGGATCAAGACCCTGACCCCGCAGACCCGCGAGGACAACGCGCGGTTCTTCGACTCCCTGGACGAGGTCCCGCACCACGTCATCACCCAGGGCATCGGCACCATCCTCGAGGCGCGCCACCTCGTGCTCCTCGCCACCGGCGCCGGCAAGGCCGAGGCCGTGGCCGCCACCGTCGAGGGCCCCCTCGCCGCCCTGGTCCCCGCCTCGGCGCTGCAGCTGCACCCGCACGCCACCATCGTCGTCGACGAGGCGGCCGCGGCGCAGCTCAAGCACTCCGACTACTTCCGCGCCACCTACGCCGCCAAGCCGGCGTGGCAGGGCCTGTGAGCCGTCCGTAGGTCACGGCTCCGCCCCCGGATCCCCGCCCCCGCGCCTGGCCTTCGGCGCGGGGGCGGTGCTTTGCCGTGATCGCCGCGGCGGGTCGAAGCCCGCGAGCGGAGTGGGAAGCATCTTGATGCTCGCCTTGGCGGCCATTATGATGCAGCCATGCGCACTACCCTGACCTTGGACGATGACGTCGCCCGGCTCGTCGAGGACGAGCTGCACCGAACGCGCACGTCTATGAAGGAAGTCATCAACGCGGCGATCCGTGCCGCGCTGGCTCCGCGTCCGGCTCGCACGGAGCCGTTTCGGGTGACTCCACATCGCAGTCGCCTGGCTCCGGGATTCGACCTCGCGGGCTTCAACAAGCTCGCGGACGAACTCGAGGACGAGGCGATCCTGGAGAGCATGCGGAGGGCGTCGTGATCATCCCCGACGTCAATCTGCTGCTCTACGCGTACAACGACGCGTATCCGCAGCACGAGAGGACGAGGCTCTGGTGGGAGGAGCAGGTCAACGCGGATGTCCAGATCGGCTTAGCCGATCCGGTGATCTATGGTTTCCTGCGCATCGCCACGAACCCGCGGATCTTCGAGACTCCGATGTCCATCGATGAGGCTGCGGGGCATATCGAGGCGCTTCTCGAAGAGCCGAACGTCATCCGCGCCCCTGCGGGCCCGCAGGCCTTCGCGTACGCCCTGCGCTGCCTGCGCGACGTTGGCACGGGAGGAAATCTGACCACTGACGCGCAGATCGCCGGACTCGCCGCCGAATGGGACGCGACGGTCTGCTCGAACGACGCGGACTTCGGCCGGTTCCCCGGCGTGAAATGGACGAACCCCCTGGCGGCGTGAACGCCAGGAGGTCGAATATCACCGGGGCCTTGGCGCGGCGGGCGACGCCTACGCGGCGTCAGATCCCCGGCGAGCCGGCGCGGCTGCCGGCCGGAGCGGCTCCTGGCCGGCGCGGCCCGGGGCGGAACGGGACCCTCAAACCCGTCCCACCCCGGTATCCGCGAGGGCCGGGATCTCCCGGCCGTCCACCCAGGTGCGGGCTGGGTGGAAGTCTTCGGTCCAGTGGACCAGGTCGGCCCGGGCGCCGACCGCGATGCGGCCGAGGTCGGGGCGGGCGACGGCGTCGGCGGGGACTCTCGAGGCGGCGTCGATGACCGTGGGCAGCGGCATGCCGAGGCCGAGCATGTTGCGGACGGCCTGGTCCAGGGTCAGGGCGGAGCCGGCGATGGTGCCGTCGGCGTTGCGCGGGACGCCGTCGTCGCCGAGTTCGACCGGGATGCCGGCGAGGACGTAGGAGCCGGCCGGCATGCCGGCGGCGGCGATCGCGTCGGTGACCAGGACGACGCGGCCGGGGGCGGCGCGGAAGATCAGGGTGCAGATCTCGGCCGCGACATGGTGCAGGTCGGCGATCAGGCCGACCCGGTAGCGGCTGTCCGCGAGCGCGGCGCCGGGGACGCCGGGCTCGCGGTGGGCCAGGCCGCGCTGGGCGTTGAAGATGTGGGTGACGAGGCCGGCGCCGGCGTCGGCGGCCGCCTCGACCTGGACCGCGGTGGCGTTGGTGTGGCCGATGGAGACGGTCACGCCCGCGTCGCTCAGCCGCTTGATCGCGTCCAGCGCTCCGGGCAGCTCGGGGGCGAGCGTCAGCGTGGTCAGGATGTCGAAGCCCACGGCGGACATCAGCGTGTCCACGGCCGCCTGGGTCGGCTCGGCGAGGTACTTCGCCTCGTGCACGCCCCGCTTCAGCGGCGCGAGCCACGGGCCTTCCAGGTGCACGCCGAGGATCCGGGCGTACGGTCCGTCCTCCTGGCGGTCGCGCGCCTCGGTCGCGGTGTCGAGGCCCGCGATCAGCCGCGGCAGCGGCGCGGTGATCAGCGTCGGCTGGAAGGAGGTGACGCCGGTGGACGGCAGCTGCGCGGCGACGGCGTCCCAGTCGGCGTCCTCGGCGGCGGCGAAGTCCACCCCGAAGGCGCCGTTGATCTGCACGTCCACCAGGCCCGCGGTCAGCACGCCGGTGTCGAGCACGACGTCCGCCCGCGGGTCCGCGTACGGCTCGACGGCCGTGATCAGACGGTCATCCACGCGAACCGTGACGGGGGCGAGCACCCCGTCGACGACCGCGCTGCGGGCCGAGATCCTCACGCGACTTCCTCCAGTTGGGCGGCGACGAACAGCGCCCATTGTGGACTAGACCACTGAAGGTTGTCCAGACCTCTCCTATGATTGGTCTGGACCATTCGGCGGCTTCGGAATTGCGCGTAAAACCTCGGAAACGCGGGCGAAATCGGCCTCCGTGAGGTCGGCTCGCGCGGTCAGCCGGAGCCTGGAGCGGCCGTCCGGCACCGACGGCGGACGGAAGCAGCCCACCCGGACCCCGCCGGCCAGGCACCGCTCCGCCGCCGCCACCGTGCGGTCCGGGTCGCCGAGTATGACGGAGGTCACGGCGCCCGAGGGGGCGGAGGCGGGCAGCCCGGCGTCCACGGCGATCCGGTGCAGGCGCGCGGCGTTCCGCCCCACCCGCTCGGCGAGCTCCGGCTCGCGTCGCAGGATCCTGAGGGCGGCGCGGGCCGCCGCGGCGCACGACGGGGCGAGCGCGGTGTCGAAGATGAACGGGCGCGCGGCGTCGATCAGATGGTCGATCACCTCCCGCGGACCCACCACGGCCCCGCCCTGCGTCCCGAGGGACTTGGAGAGGGTCACGGTCAGCACCACGTCCTGCGCGCCCGCCAGACCGGCCGCGTGGGCCCCGCCGCGGCCTCCCTGGCCGTGCACGCCGACCCCGTGCGCCTCGTCCACCAGAAGCGCGGCGCCGTAGCGGCGGCAGACGTCCGCGAGCTCGGCCAGCGGGGCCACGTCGCCGTCCACCGAGAAGACCGACTCGGTCAGCACGAAGGCCCGGCGGTAGGGGACCTCGGCGCCGGCCAGCGCGCGCTCGACGTCCCGCGGCGAGCAGTGCCCGACCACCGCGCGGCGCGCCCCGGAGAGCCGGACGGCGTCGATCACGCTTGCGTGGTTCAGTGCGTCGGAGACGAGCAGGTCCTCCGGGCCCGCCAGCGCTGTGACGAGTCCCACGTTCGCCAGGTAGCCCGAGGAGAACACGAGCGCGGCCTCGGCGCCGAGGAAGTCCGCCAGCTCGCGCTCGAACTCCGTGTGCTCGGATGTGGTCCCGGTCACCAGCCGCGAACCCGTCGAGCCGGCGCCCCAGATCCGGACCGCCTCGGCCGCCGCCGCCCGCACCTCAGGGTGCGCGCAAAGCCCCAGGTAGTCGTTGCCGGCCAGGTCGACGGGGCCGGCGCCGGCCTCCCGGGTGCGCAGCCGCCGCCGCAGGCCCGCCGCCTCGCGCTGCGCGGCCCGGGTCCCGAGCCAGTCCCACATATCGTTCATGGTCCGAATCTTTCCGCACTATCGGAGATACTGTCCGTATGCCCTCGATGAACGACCTCGTCCGCGAGCAGACCGCTCTCCAGCCCGAAGACCTGGAGTGGCTGCACCTGATCGTCGCCGACTGGCAGATCATCGCCGACCTGTCGTTCGCGGACCTCGTGCTCTGGGCGCCCACCGCCGACGAGACGCAGTACGTCGCGGTGGCCCAGATGCGGCCGAACACCGGGCCGACATCCTACGTGGACGACCTGGTGGGCCACGTCGTGCCGCGCGGCCGGCGCCCGCTGCTCGACCAGGCCCTGGACGAGGGCCGGATCGTGCGCGAGGGCGACCCGGAGTGGCGCGAGGCCGTGCCGGTGCGCGTCGAGGCGGTCCCGGTGCGCCGCGGCGACAAGGTGATCGCGGTCATCGCCCGCAACACCAACCTGCTCACCGCGCGCACCCCGAGCCGGCTCGAGCTGACGTACCTGCAGACCGCCTCGGACATGGCGCAGATGATCGCCACCGGCCGCTTCCCGCTGCCGAACTCGCGCAGCCACCTCGACGCGATGCCGCGGGTCGGCGACGGGATGCTCCGCCTGGACGCCGACGGCCTGGTCACCTACGCGAGCCCGAACGCGGTCTCGGTCTTCCACCGGATGGGCCTGAACACGGAGCTGATCGGCGCCCACCTCGGCAAGCTCTGCGCGGAGATGGCGGTGAGCATCGGCCCGACCGACGAGGCGCTGGTCGAGACCGCGAGCGGGCGCAAGGCCAGGGACACCGAGCTGGCCAACGACCGCGGCAACGCGATGCGGCTGCGCTCGATCCCGCTGCGGCCGGCGGGGGAGCGGATCGGCGCGCTCGTGCTGGTGCGCGACGTGACCGAGCTGCGCCGCCGGGACCGCGAGCTGATGACGAAGGACGCGACGATCCGGGAGATCCACCACCGGGTCAAGAACAACCTGCAGACGGTGGCTGCGCTGCTGCGGCTGCAGGCCCGGCGGCTCGACGAGCCGCGCGGCAAGGCGGCGCTGCAGGAGGCGGTGCGCCGGGTCGGCTCGATCGCGATCGTGCACGAGACGCTCTCCCAGACGCTGGACGAGCGGGTGAACTTCGACGAGATCGCCGACCGCGTGCTGAGCATGGTGATGGACTTCTCGGCCTCGAGCCTCGGCAACACCTACGGGGGAGCGGCCCCGGAGCCGGTGCGCCCGCGCCGGGTGGGCAGCTTCGGGGTGCTCGGCGCGACCGTGGCCACGCCGCTCGCGATGGTGCTGACCGAGCTGCTGCAGAACGCCTTCGAGCACGGCCTCGACGGCGGCGCGGGCACCCTGTTGGAGGTGACCGCGCAGCGCGTCGGCGGCCGGCTCACCATCACAGTGGTCGATGACGGTCGTGGGCTGCCGATGGGTTTCGACCCGCACACGGCGGGGAATCTCGGCTTGCAGATCGTCAGAACCCTGGTGCAGGGCGAGCTGGGAGGCGAGTTCGATATGCGACAAAGAGACGGCGGCGGTACCGTCGTCTCTCTCGAGTTCGCGGCGGGCTAGGCGCTGATGGGCCTCGAGCCCGCTGGGTGCTCGCTCCTCGCTCCGGCCCCCCGCCGGCGGCGGTGTGCGCGCGGCGGGACGGGGTCGGGCAGGGTTCGGGCGGGTTCAGCTCTTGCTACGGGTACTTCTCAGACTCGCTTGCCTTGCGGGTCCTGCTGCTGATGCTGGTCCTACTGGTTACTGCTGGTCCTGCCGGTCTTGCGGGTACTCCCGGTGCCGCGGGATATCGCGGCCGTCACCGCCGGGTGCGGCCCGGGAAAGCGATCGCAGGCATCTGCTGCCCTCCCGGCTTCGGTCGGTCGACGGGCCCCTCGCCCGTCGCGGCCCGGAAGGCCCTTGATCAGGCCATCCGGGAACGGGCACGCGCGGCGCGGCGCTTCAGCGCGCGACGCTCGTCCTCGCTCATACCGCCCCAGACACCGGCGTCCTGGCCGGACTCCAGGGCCCACTGCAGGCACTGGTCGATCACGTCGCAGCGGCGGCACACCGCCTTGGCGTCCTCGATCTGCAGCAGTGCCGGCCCGGTGTTCCCGATCGGGAAGAACAGCTCCGGGTCTTCGTCACGGCACGCGGCGCGGTGGCGCCAGTCGCTCATCGGTCCTTCTCCTTCGCAAAGGTCATTCGTGCGTTTGTGAAGTGCTTCGGGTGGCGCCCGCCCGAGGGTGCCGGGCGGCGCCGTGGTGCTGATGGTGCTTCAGGTGGTGCGGTTCGCGCATCGTCGAGGTATTCGACGCTCCCATGAAACGCCGACGCTCCCTCATGCGTTCCCGGTTCCCAGGACCCGCCGGAACATTCGCCGCCCGGGGGCGGCGGTGTGCGAGGCGGATCTTGTGAATGTGAACGCTTTCACGAGCATCGGCGTTCCCCGGCACCGTGAGCTGGGCTCACGGAGCGTGAAGGATGGCGCGCGGAGGCTGGTGGGCCGGAATTCCCATGGGTCTGTGTCCACGCTCGGCGCTGAGCGATCACAGCCCACGTTTCAGGGCCGTGAACAAGCCTGTCAGTCGCGCTCGCGGAGCACAAGAGCTCCCGGGAATCATTTTTCAATTCTCAGGTGTCGGTTCGGTCACACCTTGCCTTTGAAGGTCACCGCGCGAGCCGCGCCATGGGACTTCAAGGACAACGAGTGACCGCGACGTGCCGTCCCACGCGTAGGCCGGTTCGCCGCATCCAGTACATCACGCGAAGACGCGAAGCGCAGCGGGAACACTACGGAATGTCACACGTTCGCGTGGTCCGAGGTAGTCGCCGTCCACCTGGAAGGGCACCGGGCGGTGCGCGAGCAGGGTGAGTTCGGGCAGGTCGTGCCGCAGGATCACGCCGCGCCCGGTGGCCAGCCGGGGAGAGCTGGCGATCAGTCGTCCGACCGTCGACCAGACCGGCAGCGCGGCCAGCGTGGTGAGGCCGAACAGGTCGAGCCCGGTCTCGAAGCCGGCCTCCGGCGTCGCGATGATCTGCCGCTGCCCGAGGTAGGTCCACGGCGAGGTGTTCGCGATGATCGCCATGAACAGCTCGGGCAGCATGCTCCCGTCCGCCGCCTTGGCCGTGATCGGCGCGTTGCGCTTGTCGGTGCGGCGGAAGTACTCGCGCAGCGCTGAGCGTACATAGAGCGTGTGGGTGGACTTCTTGCCGTTGGCCCGCTGCCGCTCCACCTCGCCGACCACCGCCGCGTCGAAGCCGAAGCCCGCGGAGAAGGTGAAGTAGCGCTCGTCCGCCTCGTCGTCCGGGCGCACGGCGCCGAGCGAGACCAGGCGGGTGCGGCCGGCGAAGCGCGTCGCCTCGTCGTCCCCGCTGCGGCGCAGCAGGCGCAGCAGCGCCCCGGTCGCCTCGACCGCGTGGTTGGGTAGGCCGAGCGCCCGCGCGAAGACGTTCGTCGAGCCGCCGGGCACGATCGCCAGGGCCGGGCGCTCGTCCGGTCCGGAGCCGTGCGCCATCAGGCCGGTGACCGCCTCGTTGACCGTGCCGTCGCCGCCGAAGGCGATCACCACGTCCACGCCGTCCTGCGCGGCCTGCTCGGCCAGGTCGGCGGCGTGCCCGCGGTAGCGGGTATGTTCATGTCGCAGGTCGAGCTCCGAGGACAGGGCGCCGACCAGCACGTCGAGGGTCCCCTCGGAGGCCGTGGTGGCCTTGGGATTCATGATCAGCAGCCCGCTTGCCCGCTTGTCCGACATGCCCTTTAACGTACCCGCATCTTGTGCTTGTACGACGGGCGCCCCCGCCGACCGGGCGGCCGCGTGCGCGCTATACGCTCGTAGTGTGCCGAATGCAGCAACCAGAGCGACCGCCGAGACCCCCGAGCTCCGCGACCGGCGACCCGCCACCGTCACCGGCGCGGCCGCGGCCACCGCGCTGCCCGGCGCGGCGCTGACCGCGTACGGCGTCTACCAGGTCGTCGCGGGTCTCGTCGGCGATCCGTTGAGCCGCTCCATGGCCGAGACCCTGGGCGTGATCTACCTCGTGCTCGGCCTCGGCATCGTATGGGTGGCCCGCGGCCTCCTGCGCTGCCAGGCATGGGCGCGCACCCCCGCGCTGATGACGTTCATGCTGATCGGCGGCGTGGCCTACTGGATGCTGCAGGGCGGTTACGACCTCTACGCGGCCGTCTCGATCGCGTACGGCGTGCTGGGCATCGTGCTGCTCTTCGCGCCCGCCTCGCACAAGGTGCTCACCCGCTGACCGGCGTGATCGCGTACGAGTGGCGCGGCGAGTTCGCGAACGACGCCGTGAACGTGCTCCACGCCGAGGGCTTCGGCCACCCGTACCTGGACATCGACTGGCACACGCAGGTGCACCGCCACAGCCTCGGCTGGGTCTGCGCCCGGGACGGCGAGGAGCTCGTCGGCTTCGTCAACGTCGCGTGGGACGGCGACGCGCACGCATTCGTGCTCGACACCCTGGTCGCCTCGCACGCCCGGCGACGGGGGATCGGCACCGGGCTGATCGCGACGGCCGTTGAGCACGCCAAGGCGGCCGGCTGCGAGTGGCTGCACGTCGACTTCGAAGACCATCTGGCGGGCTATTACTTCGATGCCTGCGGATTCGTTCCGACGCGGGCCGGGCTGATCGCGCTGCGCTGAGGCCCAGGTCCCGCCGCCCCCGGAAAGACGCTGTCCCGCAAGCCGATCCACGGCCTGCGGGACAACGATGCTTCGAGCGCCGTCGCCGGCTCGCCCGCTACTCCTCGACCAGCAGCTTCTCGCGCAGCTGGGTCAGGGTCCTGGCCAGCAGGCGGGAGACGTGCATCTGCGAGATGCCGATCTCCTCGGCGATCTGGGACTGCGTCATATTGCCGAAGAAGCGCAGCAGCAGGATCCGCTTCTCGCGGGCCGGCAGCTGCTCGAGCAGCGGCTTGAGCGACTCCCGGTACTCGACGCCCTCGAGCGCCTCGTCCTCGCTGCCGAGCGAGTCGGCCACCGCGGGCGACTCGTCGTCGCCGGACTCGGGCACGTCCAGGGACAGCGTCGAGTAGGCGTTCGCCGACTCGAGGCCCTCCAGGACCTCCTCGTCGCTGATGCCGAGGTGCGCCGCGAGCTCGCCGACCGTGGGCGAGCGCCCGTTGCGCTGGGAGAGCTCGCTGGTCGCCGCGGTCAGCGACAGGCGCAGCTCCTGCAGCCGGCGCGGGACGCGCACGGCCCAGCCCTTGTCGCGGAAGTGCCGCTTGATCTCGCCGATGATCGTCGGCGTGGCGTACGTGGAGAACTCGACGCCGCGCTGCGGATCGAACCGGTCCACCGACTTGATCAGGCCGATCGTGGCCACCTGGGTCAGGTCGTCGAGCGGTTCGCCGCGGTTGCGGAAGCGCCGGGCCAGGTGCTCGACCAGCGGCAGGTGCATCCGCACCAGGCGGTCGCGCACCCCGGCCCTGGCCGGGTCCTGGGCGTCCATCTCGGCCATCCGGCGGAACAGCTCGCGGGCCTCGGCGTGCGTGGCGGCCTGGGCCGCGCTGCGGGCGGTCTGCGCGGTGCGCTGCGGACCCACCTCGGCGCGCTGCTCGGTCGCCTCCACGTCCGCTTCCACGGCCTCGTCCAGTTCCACGTCCTCGTCGGGACCCGGCGGCTCGGTCGGCGTCGGCGGGGTCATCGGTCGCTGTGCCGTAGTCACGCTGCCGTCGTCTCCGCCCCGCCGCGCTGCTTGACCATGGTGATCGCCACGAGGTTGTCCGGGCCCCCGGCGCTCGCCTCGACCTGGCCGGCCAGCGCGGTCAGCACCGTCCAGGCGAAGGTGTCCTTGGCGGGGGCCTTCCCGTCCGCGGTCGGCGCCGAGACGGTGATCGCAAGCTCCGCGGGCGCCAGGTCGAACCGGCAGGTCAGGCTGGTGTGCGGCACATTGTGCTGGAGCAGCATCGCGCAGGCCTCGTCGACCGCGATCCGCAGGTCCTCGATCTCGTCCAGGGTGAAGTCCAGCCGCGCCGCGAGGCCCGCGGTGGCCGTGCGCAGCACCGAGAGGTAGGCCCCGTCGGCCGGGATGCTCACCTCGACGAAGTCGTCCGGGGACAACACCGCGGTTCCTCCTGCCTGGCCGACTTCCGCTGTCGATTGCTGTTCCACTGTGCCTCCCACGCGCGTGACCGGGCCCGGACGGACGCACGGCCGCACGCATCGTACGCGGTCGCCGCCGCTCCGTGAGTAGAAGTTACCCCGTTCGGACCATCTGTGTCTCGCAGCTACGCCTGGGGGCCCGGCGCGTCCGCGACGGACGGGCCGGACCCCGGGCTGGGAGCGTCCGGGAAGTGGGGGCCGGGCCCCCTCGGACGCTCCGGCTCCGATCAGGCCTGCTTGGTCTCCCAGAAGATCTTGTCGATCTCGGCGATCAGGTCCAGCAGGTGCTGGCCGGTGGCCGGGTCGTTGGAGGCCTTGGTGCCGGTGGCGCTCGCGGCCTTGACCGCGTCGTTGAACAGCGTGTGCAGCTGCGGGTACTTCTCGAAGTGCGGCGCCTTGAAGTAGTCGCTCCACAGCACCTCGAGGTGGTGCTTGACCAGCTCGGAACGCTGATCCTTGATCTGGACGGCGCGGGCCCGGAAGATCGGGTCCTCGTTCCCCTGGTACTTCTCCTGGATCGCCTTGACCGACTCGGCCTCGATCCGGGCCTGGGCCGGGTCGTAGACACCGCAGGGCAGGTCGCAGTGCGCTGAGACCGTGGTCTTCGCGGCGAAGATGCGCATGGTGACTCCTTCTCACGCGTGAACTCTTGTTGCTTCGAACCCGAGCCTACTGCCCGCTGATTCCCGCCGCCCGGCAAGGTGTGATCTAGAGTGGCGGCCATGCTGGGTGTGGCCGTGGTGAAGGGACCGTCGATGGTGCCGACCTACTACGACGGCGACCGCCTGCTGGTCCGCTACGGCGCGCGGGTCCGCGCGGGTGACGTGGTGCTGGCCCGGGATCCCCGGCTACCCGAACGGATCCTGGTGAAACGCGCCGCGCGCCGGGAATCCGGCGGCTGGTGGCTGCTGGCTGACAACACGTACGCGCCCGGCGACTCGCGCCAGTTCGGCGCCGTCCCCGACGGCCTCGTGATCGCCAGGGTGCTGCTGCGGCTGCGCAAAGCGAAGCGGAACTGACGGGGCGGGAGCTGACACGATGTCGGCTCCCGCCCCGTCGGTTCCGCTGTTTCGCTTCTTCTTATCGTGACCGCCGGTGCCGCGATCCCGTGTTCCTCGCGCCGCGATCCGCCGACGCCGCGAGGAATGCCCGGATCCGCGGGCTACGCCGCCGAGCTCGCCGCGCCCGCCAGCGCCGCCTCCTTGCGCCGGGCCCGGTAGGCCGCGACGTTCGCGCGGGTGGCGCAGCGCTCGGAGCAGTAGCGCCGGGAGCGGTTCGTCGAGGTGTCGATGAACACGTCCCGGCAGGGCGCGGCCTGGCAGACGCCGAGCCGGTCGATGCCCAGCTCGGTGGCCTGCACCGCGAGGCCCATGCAGGCCTTCGCCGCGTAGGCCGCCGCGGTCGAGGGCATGCCCTCGACCAGGTGCAGGTGCCAGTCGGTGCCGTCGTGGCCGGAGATCTGCGGCCGGATCGGGTACTGCTCGAGCAGGCCGTTGAGCACGTCCACGGCCTGCTGCTGGCCGCCCGCGTCGGCGGTGTCGAAGATGGTCCGCAGCTTGTCCCGCAGCGTGCGCAGTTCCTGCACGTCGGCGGACGTCAGCCGGCCGCAGGCGCCCTGGCGGGAGAGCAGCGCGCGGGCGTCCTCCACGGTGGTCAGGTCGTCCCGGCGCCGGTAGGGGTCGAACGTGTTGACGAGGTGGACGGCACGGTCCGCGTAGGAGGCGAGTTCCATTGTCTGTTGCCCCCTCTGGGAAGGCGGTTTCTGTCGGTTTCGGTCTGGACCAAGGTACGCGATACGCGTGTCCCCGGCCGTGATGTGCCATAACCGTACGCCACGACGCCGCGTTGGCAAGAGCCCTTCGCCTCTTCGTGTCCGGGCCGCTATCCGAACGTGGGCGGCGATCGCGTTCCCGAGTGGCGGACGTCGCAGTCCGATAACCGTGCACCCTCGGCGGATGTGGCATAAAGTAGGCCACCAACCGTGTGCGGCGGCCTATCCCTCTCTCGCCGTGCGCAGCCACACGATGGCGTTGCCCCCTCACTTCACGGTGCCTCGACGTTCCCGCGCGGGGACACCGGCCACGACGCCCAAGGATGTGCCGACCATGCCCGGTGACGCGACGACCGCGCCCGCCCTGATCCCGCCGCGGAGCCCCGCGGCCGACGACTATTCGGACTTCTCCACCATGGACACCGCAAACCACGAGAGCCCCGTCTTCGCGCTGCACCGCGGCGGCAAGATGGAGATCGCCGCCACCGTCCCGCTGCGCGACCGCGCCGACCTCTCGCTCGCCTACACGCCCGGCGTGGCCGAGGTGTGCACCGCGATCGCCGAGCGGCCCGAGCTGGCCCGCGACTACACCTGGAAGTCGCACACGGTGGCCGTGGTCACCGACGGCACCGCGGTGCTCGGCCTCGGCAACATCGGCCCGCTGGCCGCGCTGCCGGTGATGGAGGGCAAGGCCGTGCTGTTCAAGCAGTTCGGCGGCGTGGACGCGGTGCCGATCTGCCTCGACTGCACGGACACCGACGAGCTGGTCGAGACGATCGCCCGGCTCGCCCCGGCCTTCGGCGGCATCAACCTGGAGGACATCTCCGCGCCGCGCTGCTTCGAGATCGAGCGCCGGCTGCGCGAGCGCCTCGACATCCCGGTCTTCCACGACGACCAGCACGGCACCGCGATCGTGCTGCTCGCCGCGCTGCGCAACGCCGCCAAGGTCACCGGCCGCACCCTCGGCGAGCTGCGCACGGTGATCTCCGGCGCCGGCGCCGCGGGCGTGGCCATCGCGAAGATCCTGGTCGAGGCCGGGATCGGCGACGTGGCCGTGGTCGACTCGCGCGGCATCGTGCACGCCGGACGCACCGACCTGACCGAGGTGAAGCGGGAACTCGCCTCGTTCACGAACACGTCGGGCCTGACCGGGTCGCTCGAGGACGCGATGAAGGGCGCCGACGTGTTCGTCGGGGTCTCGGCCGGGACCGTCCCGGAGTCCGTGGTCGCCACCATGGCGCCGAACTGCATCATCGCGGCGATGGCGAACCCGAACCCGGAGATCCACCCGGATGTGGCCCGCAAGTACGCCGCCGTGGTCGCCACCGGCCGCTCGGACTTCCCGAACCAGGTGAACAACGTGCTCGCCTTCCCGGGCGTGTTCGCCGGCGCGCTGACCGCCGGGGCGCGGCAGATCACCGAGGAGATGAAGCTGGCCGCGGCCGACGCGCTGGCCGAGGTCGTCGCAGACGAGCTTAGCCCCGAGTGCGTGATTCCCTCGCCCTTCGACCCGCGGGTGGCCCCGGCCGTCTCCGCGGCGGTGGCGGCGGCCGCGAAGGAGCAGGGCGCCTAGGCCGTGTCTTCAAACTATCGCCGGGTCCGCGGCGCCTGCCACGCACGCTCGCGGCGTTGCAGGGGCGGTTGCAGACGACCGAGTATGCGCCCGCCCCTGCGCCTTGCGAGCGCACGCGTCAGCCGCCGCGGCCTGATCCGACGCAAGTTTGAAGACACGGCCTAGGACGCGCCGCGCCGGGGCTGGGCACGGTAGTTACCGGCGAGTAGGGTAAGCCGCATGTACGCGGTTTACGCACAGAGCATCGAGAAGGACGCGCCGCTCAAGGGGCTCGGCTTCGGCGAGCTGCCGGAGCCGGCCGAGCTGGCGGCGCGGCCCGGCTGGACGACCGTCACCCTGAAGGCCGCCGCGCTCAACCACCACGACCTGTGGTCGCTGCGGGGGGTCGGCCTGCCCGCCGAGCGGCTGCCGATGATCCTCGGCTGCGACGGCGCGGGCGTGGACGAGGACGGCAACGAGGTGGTCGTGCACGCCGTGCTCGGCGAGCACGGCCGCGGCGTGCCGGAGGGCGAGCGCCCCTCGATCCTGACCGAGCGCTACCCGGGCACGTTCGCCGAGCGGCTCGCCGTGCCGCGCTGGAACCTGCTGCCCAAGCCGGCCGGCCTCGGCTTCGCCGAGGCGGCCTGCCTGCCGACCGCCTGGCTGACGGCCTACCGGATGCTGTTCACCCGCTCCGGCCTGCGGCCGGGCGACTCGGTGCTGGTCCAGGGCGCGGGCGGCGGCGTCGCCACGGCGCTGATCGTGCTCGCCCGCGCGGCCGGCTTCCGGGTCTGGGCCACCTCGCGCAGCGAGGCCAAGCGCGCCCGCGCGCTGGAGCTCGGCGCGCACCAGGCCTTCGAGTCCGGCGCCCGGCTGCCCGAGCGGGTGGACGCGGTGATGGAGACGGTCGGCGCGGCCACCTGGGCGCACTCGGTCGCCTCCGTCCGCGAGGAGGGCACGATCGTCATCTCCGGCGCCACGTCGGGCCCGAACCCGCCCGCCGCGCTGACCCGGATCTTCTTCCACCAGCTGCGCGTCGTCGGCTCGACGATGGGCTCGCGCGACGAGCTGGCCGCCCTGCTGCGCTTCTGCGAGAACACCGGCGTGCGCCCGGTGATCGACAGTGTCCTGTCACTGCGCGAGGACGCCGAGGCGGGCTTCGCGAAGATGGCGGCCGGCGAGCTCGTCGGCAAGATCGTCTTCGAGATCTAGGCTGCGGGACACGGCTCTGCGCCTCGCGCACGTGCGCGGGGCGGAGCCAGCCCGGCCAGCGCGTCTCAGGTCAGCGGAAGGCCCGGGGTGCTCTCCATCAGCACGACCTCGAACTCCTCCAGGCACATCATCCGCATCCCGGTCCGCTGGGCGGCGTCCCGGCGCAGCTCGGACTGCAGCGTGCGGGAGGCGGCGAGGGCGCCCCGGTCGGCGAACAGGCTGCCGACGGCGCCCGTGCCGTTCTCCCGGTCGACGAACATCGCCGCGCCGCAGAAGCCGGACATGTCCCGCATCCGCAGCAGCCCGTACTGCTCGAAGGACCTGGCCAGCTCGTCGATCCGGGACGGGTCGATCATGAACCGCCCGAGCCGGAACGCGGTGGCCGTCTCGAGCTCCGGGCTCGCGGCGAACGCGGCGATCTCGGTGGTGACGACGGAGACGCTGTCCGCGAACGGCGTCAGCAGCTCGGCGCGCCGCTCGCGCAGGTGGGCGTCGCTGTTGGTGCGCTCGCTCGCGGTCTCCCACCAGGAGGCCATCGCGATCTTCCCCAGCTCGCGGTCCGCGAACAGCCCGAAGGACCGGTAGCCGGGGGAGTCGGCGAGCAGCTTGGGCGCCTCGGTGCGCAGGCCTTCGAGCGAGCCCTCGATCCTGGCCGGGTCACCGGTCGCATACGTGGTCCGGGCGTACATGGGCCGCCCCTTTCCTGCGAATGGTTAAAGGCCTTCCCATGCTATTCCCGGCCGACCGCGGCTGCCCCTCGGCGCACGCCGGCCGGGCGCCGAGGGGCGGGGGAGGGCCGCCGGTCACGGATGCCCCCCGAACTTCACCGTGTCCGGCAGGTCGGAGCAGATGTCCTCGTCCCCGGTCCGGCTCTCCGCGCTGATGGAGGCGGACGGGTCGGACGAGGACCGCGCGCCCTGCGGCCCGGCGCCCGGCGCCGACGCGTCGCCCGGCGCCGCGACCAGCCCGGCCGGCCGGCTCTGCCCGATCACCAGCGTCAGGTTCTCGGCGTCCCGGCTCTCCTGCAACGTCACCGAGCCGACGATCCTGGCCTGGAGCGCCCGCGCCTGCGCCAGGTCCCCGGTCGGATAGACGATCTGCGTCTGCTCGTACCCGCTGTACCTGCTCGGAGTCCCGACCTGTGCGGACAGGCCCATGGCCTTGAGGTTCTCGGTGGCGTAGAGCGCGAGGTGCGGGACCGTCGTGCTGTTGTAGACGTCGATCGGCACGCCGTTCAGCGAGACCGCCGCGGCCGCGCTGCCGCCGCCGGCATCCGACGTCGATGCCGCGGCCGTCGGCACCGAGCTCGCCGTCGTCCCGAACGCCGCCGCGGCGTTCGAGCCCGGCAGCGGCGTGTCCTCGCGCAGGTCCGTCCACACCTGGTCGAAGCCGGCGCCGGGGATGACGCGGTTCTGATTCCCGGGGTCGAAGCCGTAGGGCACGGTGATGAACTGGATGTAGTGGCTCTTCAGGCTCTGCACGCTCCCGGCCAGGCTGACCATCGAGTCGATCGAGTCGAGCCCGGTGTCCACGGTCAGATTGCTGGTCACCGCGTCGGCGATCTTGTACAGCGTGATCGGGTCGCCGAGCGTTCCCGCGCTCACCAGCTTGTTGAACAGCGAGGTGACGAACATCTGCTGCATCCGGATACGGTTGAGGTCCGTGCCGTTCGCCAGCCCGTGCCGATCGCGCACGAAGGCGAGCGACTCCGGCCCGCTGACCGTGTGCAGACCGGGACCGAGCACCAGGCCGCTGTAATCGGGGTCGTTGATGCCCGGTGGCGGCACGCACACCGTCACCCCGCCGACCGCGTCCGTCAGCGACTGGAACGCGTTGAAGGTGATCTCCACGAAGTGGTCGATCCGGATCCCGGTCATCTGCTCCACGGTCGCGACCGCGCACGTCGGTCCCCCGAGGTTCATCGCCAGGTCGAACATCGCGTCGGCGGAGGCCGGGACGGTCTGCGTCGGGTCGAGCCGGCCGCGGCACTCGGGCCGCGGCACGATCAGGTCGCGCGGGATCGAGACGACCGTCGCCCACTTCTTCTCGGCGTCGATATGCACGAGCATCGCGGTGTCCGAGATGTCGGTGCCCAGCTTGCTGGAGTTGCCGAGGTGCGGGCCGCGCTGGCCGTCCCGCGTCTGCGAGCCGAGCAGCAGGATGTTCTCCGGCACGTGGCCCCACCGGTCCGCCCGCGCGGCGGCCGGACGGTCCGTCAGCGAGTCCAGCGACTCGGTGGCCACCTGGCCGAACAGATGCTCGTACGCGTAGGCGCCGAGCGCCGTCACGGCGAGGATGACGCCCGCCCCGATCATGGCCGTCGCCTTGAACGCGCGCCTGCGCCGCGGATGCGCGCCGACCGGCCGCGCCGTCCGCGCCGCGGCCCGCTGCCGCGCCCGGCCGTGCGGGTCGAGCTCGTCGAGGTCCACGTCCTCGTTGATCCGCGCCTGCCTGTCGACGCGGGGCGCCGACCTGCGATGTTCACCCGATCGGCCGACGTGGCGCGGCTCCGGCTCGTCCGCCGGCGCGCCCCCGCCGTCAACGCCGAGGCTCCCGTCCGCGCCGACGCGCCCGTCTGCGCCGGAGCCTGCGCGCGCCGCAGAGCCCGCGGGCCGCCACAGGTCGGGCTCCTCAGGCCGCGCAAGCCACGCGGCCCGCCCCCGAGGATGCTGCGGCAGCGACTGCGCCTGCGACTGCGCCTGCGACTGCGCCCGCGATGGCCATTGCGGTAGCGACTGCGCCTGCGACCGTGACGCCGACTGCGCGTACGACTGCTGCTCTGACTGCGCCTGCGGCCGCGGCTCCGGGTACCAGGGCTCGAGATCCGTCCGTCCGTGGTCCATCGATGCGTCATGCCCTTCCGCCCGACTGCGCTGACGAGCTCACGACGCGCACCGCCGGTGACTCGGTTGCAACCGAGGGTGGCGGGATGGAAGCGGAGAGTAACTGGATGACGGGAGGTCCGGTGATCAGCGCGTCCGCAGCCCGGATTAACCCGGTCAGAGTAATCGTGGTGTGCCGGGAAGCCAGGTCGGCGAGGATGCAACGACTCCATGGGTGACTCCATGGGTTGAGTCCTCCTCCCGCCGAGACTCCGGAAGCAGGTGCCCCCCGCCCGTGCCGCGCCGCGTCCGACCCGAGGCCCAGTGGCTGGCCGAGGCCGCGCGCACCAACCTCTGGCTGGTGCCGACCGCCGCCACGGTCGGCGCCGTCGTGTGCTTCCTCATCACCCGTGCGGTGGATTCGGCTGCCTATTACCGCGGCTGGCATCTGCCGGGCTGGGTGATCGCGGGCAGCGCCGACGGGGCGAGGCAGATCCTCACGACGCTCGCCGCCGCGCTGATCACCGTCGTCGGCGTCGTGTTCTCGATCATCCTGGTCGCCCTCACCCTCACCTCGACCCAGTTCGGCCCGCGGATGCTGCGCAACTTCATCCGCGACCGGGGCACGCAGTGGACGCTCGGCATGTTCGTCGGCACCTTCGTCTACGCGATGCTCGACCTCGTCGCGATCGGCGGCGGCCCGCACGGCGACTTCGTGCCGCACGTGTCGATCACCGTCGTGCTCGCGCTGACGATCGTCGACGTGGCCGTGCTGATCTACTTCATCCACCACATCGCCGTCATGATCCAGCTCCCGCAGGTCATCGCCGGCATCGCCCGCGACCTCGACGACGCGGTCGAGAACGAGATGAAGTCGCAGGGCGGCCGGCCCCACTCGCGCACCGACCCCGAGACCGAGGCGTCCGCGAATGTCCTGGGCGCCCTGATGGAACGCGGCGGCGGCCAGGTCCCCGCGCCGGAGAGCGGCTACCTGCAGTTCGTCCGCCGCTCGATGCTCATCGACCTCGCGGTCGAGCACGGCGCCGTCTTCAAGCTGCACCACCGCCCCGGCCACTTCGTCGTACGCGGCCAGCCCTTCATGACGGTCTGGCCCGCCGAGACCGCCGCGGACATCGAACGCTGGCTCCGCCGGTCCCACATCACCGGCCCGCACCGCACGCTGACCCAGGACGTCGCCTTCGCCGTCGACCAGCTCGTCGAGATCTGCATCAGGGCGCTATCCACCGCGATCAACGACACCTTCACGGCTCTCACCTGCATCGACTGGCTCGGGGCCAGCCTTTGCCGGATCGCCGGGGACTGGGACCCCGACCCCGTCGCCCGCGACGCCGACGGCCTCGTCCGCCTGATCTCCGCCCCGATCTCCTACGAGCGCCTCGTCCAGCGCGCCTTCGAGAAGGTCCGGCAGGCCGCGGCCGGCATGCCCGCCGTCCTCATCCGCCAACTCCACGCGCTGGCCCTCATCATGCGCTCGACCCGCCTCCCCGAGCAGCGCCCGGTCCTGCTCGCCCAGGCCGAGATGATCTACCGCCTCGCCCTGGAGTCCGTGCCCGAGCCCGCCGACCTCGCCGACATCGAGGCCGCGTACCAGGAACTGGTGGCGCTGCAGCGAGGAGAGGCGGAGGGGGAGCGGGAACGGGGCGAA
>NZ_JAGSOH010000104.1 GCF_018139625.1 Actinospica acidithermotolerans
GGCAGCGGGTGCGGCGCGGGATCCTCGGTCTCCACGGCTCAGCGGCTCCTTCCTGACCGGACCCCGGCCCCGTTGCGGGACCTTAGCGGGCGCAGGCGGGGACCCCTCCCCGGCCCGCGGGCACGGGCCTGCCCGCTGCATCCGTCGCGCGCGGATGCGGCGGGAACGACCGGGATTCGGATACGGTGGTCTCAGGGCTCAGACCGGCGGGAGTGGGGTGGACCAGGAACCGTGCCTTCCTTGTCGTCTGGCGTCACGGTGGCGCTGCGCCTCGCCGGATTCGAGGCGCGCAGCGGGCCCGGCATGATGGGGCCCGACCACCTCCTGCTCGCGCTGAGCTGGATCAGCGACCGGTCGATGCCGGACCGGTTCGAGGACCCGGACAAGCGGCAGGAGCTGGCGGACGAGGGCGAGAAGCTGCGGGAGCGGTTCGCGGAGGCGGGGATCGATCCGGACGAGCTGCGCGGGGCCCTGCGGACGGCGCTGGCGCGGGCGCAGGCGGAGCCGCCGCCTGACGGGGTGCCGGTGAACATGGCCCTGATGCGCACGATCCGGCGCGCGGGCGAGCTCGGGGCCGGCAACCACGCGGGGGTGATCGAGCTGCTGCGGGCGATCCTGGAGCAGCCGATGCCGCGCTGCCGGGAGGTCTTCGAGCTGCTGGGGGTGGATGAGCCCTTATACGCGTTCTTCCCGGAGATACCGCGGCCGGCCGCGGAGCCGGGGCTGCCGGCAGACGCCGATCGCGACCTCGACGACTTCGACCGCGGCCGGGAGCGCGACCCGCAGGCCGAGCGGGACGCGGCGCTGGACGAGCTGAGCGTCACCGGACCTGAGCACCCGCGGCGGATTCCGCGGCGGGCGCGGCACGCCGGCGATCGCCCGCGCACGCCGCTGCTGGACCGGTACGGCCGGCGGCTCTCGCTGCTGGCGCGCGAGGGGGCGCTGCCGCCGCTGGTCGGGCGCGAGCAGGAGATGCTGAGCCTGGCCCGGGTGCTGATCCGGCAGCGGAAGGCGAATGCGGTGCTGGTCGGCGAGGCGGGGGTCGGCAAGACCGGGATCGTGGAGGGGCTCGCGGCGCGGCTGGCGGCGGGCGGCGCGCCGAAGGAGCTCGCCGACGTGGAGATCGTCGAGCTGACGATGTCGGCGATGGTCGCGGGCACGAAGTACCGCGGCGAGTTCGAGGAGCGGATGGAAGCCGTCCTCAAGGAGGCGCGCGAGACGCCCGGGCTGATCCTCTTCCTCGACGAGCTGCACACGGTGCTCGGCGCGGGAGGCACCTCGGGCTCGGCGGACGCGGCGAGCATCCTGAAGCCGATGCTGGCGCGCGGCGAGATCCGGGTGATCGGGGCGACGACGGCGGCCGAGTACCAGCGGTACGTCGAGGAGGATCCGGCGCTGCAGCGCAGGTTCGCGGTGATCTGGGTCGAGGAGCCGACGCGCGCCGAGGCGGTGGAGATCCTCGAGGGCGTGGCCGGGGATCTGGAGCGGCACCACCGGATCGAGATCGCCGAGGAGGCGCCCGCGGCGGCGGTCGAGCTGGCGATCCGCTACCTGCCCGAGCAGCATCTGCCGGACAAGGCCATCGACCTGCTGGACCAGGCGTGTGCCGCGGCGCGGATCCCGCTGCTGGCGCCCGCCTCCGCCGAAGCCGGCGCCGCTCCCGCGAAGGTCGGCCGGCCCGAGCTCGTCGCCGTCGTGGCGGAGCGGGCGCGGATCCCGGTCGAGCGGGTGGCGATGCAGGAGGCGCAGCGGCTGCTCGGGCTCGAGGAGCACCTCTCGCGGCGGGTGATCGGGCAGCACGCCGCCGTCGCGGCGGTCTCGGAGGCGGTGCGGGCCGCGCGCGCCGGGCTCGGGGATCCGCGCCGGCCGATCGGGGTGTTCCTGCTGGCCGGGCCGACGGGGTCGGGCAAGACCGAGCTGGCGAAGGCGCTCGCCGAGTTCCTGTTCGACGACGAGCGGCGGCTGATCCGCATCGACATGTCGGAGTATCAGGATAAGTATACCGTCTCGCGGCTGCTCGGGGCGCCGCCGGGGTATCTGGGCCACGACCGGGAGGGGCAGCTCAGCGGGCCGCTGCGGGCGCATCCGCACAGCGTCGTGCTGTTCGACGAGGTGGAGAAGGCACATCCCGAGGTGCTCGACCTGTTCCTGCAGATCTTCGACGAGGGCCGGCTGACCGACGCGCGCGGCCGGCGGATCTCGTTCACGGAGACCGTCGTGCTGCTGACGACCAACCTCGGATACGAGCGCGGCACGCCGGGGGGCATGGGCTTCCGGCAGGGCGGGGAGGCCGTGCCCGTGCCGACGGCCGGGCCCGCGAGGATCATGGCGGAGCTG
Organism: Actinospica acidithermotolerans; assembly: GCF_018139625.1. Lineage (GTDB taxonomy): Bacteria > Actinomycetota > Actinomycetes > Streptomycetales > Catenulisporaceae > Actinospica > Actinospica acidithermotolerans. The sequence goes on from NZ_JAGSOH010000104.1 coordinate 2,338, forward strand.
CGCAGGACCCTGCGACCCGAGCTGCTCGGCCGGGTCGGCGAGGTCGTCGTGTTCGAACCGCTGGCCCGCGAGGCGCTGGAGGCGGTGCTGGACAGGCTGCTCGCGCGGGTGCACGACCGGCTGGCCGACCGTTCGCTGTCCCTGGAGCTCGACGGCTCGGCGCGCGAGCTGCTGCTGAAGCCGGGGAGCGACGCGGGCTCCGGGGCACGCGCGCTGGAGCGGGCCGTCGAGCGCGAGCTGGTCCAGCCCCTTGGCAGGGCTCTGCTAGGCTCCGCCTTCCCGGACGGGACGGTCCTCCGGGTCACGGCGTCGAACGGCGAGCTCGAATTCGCGGAGGAGCCTTGAACCGTACCGTGCCACGCGGCCGGGCGACCGTGTCGCTCTCGCTCGTCGACGGCCGGGGAGAGCGGACCGAGTTCGTCTTCGACGAGCGTTCGACCTGCCTGATCGGCCGGGGCGAGGACTGCTCGCCGCGGCTGCCCGACGACGCGCACCACCGCTCCGTCTCCCGGCACCACTGCATGCTGGACATCAACCCGCCGGACGTGCGCATCCGCGACTTCGGCAGCCGCAACGGGACGTTCGTCAACGGCGTGAAGATCGGCCAGCGCGATCCGGGGCAGAGCGCGGCGCAGGGGCGCGGGCTCGGCACCCAGGAGCAGGACCTCAGGGACGGCGACGAGGTCAGGCTCGGGCGCTCGGTGGCCTTCCGGATCGGCGTGGCGGTGCCGAAGGAGGAGGCGACGACGCTGGTCGCCGCGCCGGACGAGGCCGAGACGGTGCCGCCGCCCGGCTGCGTGAAGTGCGGCCGGGAGATCACCCGGGAGCTCGGCCGGCGCGGCGCGACGGCGGGCCGGTACGTGTGCGCGGCCTGCCAGGCGAATCCGCAGGACGTGATGACGCTGCTGGTCAAGCTCGCGCAGGCGGGCACCCGCAGCGACCTGCGGGCGATCGCCGAGTACACGCTGCTCGGCGAGCTCGGCCGGGGCGGCATGGGCGCGGTCTACCTGGCCCGGCACCGGGAGACCGGCCGCCTGGTCGCGCTGAAGCTGATGCTGCCGAAGGTCGCCGCGAACGAGATGGCGCAGGCGCGGTTCCGGCGCGAGGTGGACCTGACCCGGCGGCTGCGGCACGAGAACATCGCCCGGCTGTACGAGGACGGATTCGCCGACGGCGCGTTCTTCTTCACCTCCGAGTACTGCGAGGGCGGCAGCCTGGACAAGCTGCTGGAGGCGCGCGGCGGCACGCTGCCGCTCGACGAGGCGGTCCGCTACACCCTGGACGTGCTCGAGGGCCTGGACTACGCGCACAACCGGGAGAACATCGTCCACCGCGACCTGAGCCCGTCGAACATCCTGCTCGCCGCGCCGACCAGCGAGGGGCTGCGCGGCCGCGACGGCTCCGACGGGAGCGCTCCGTACATCGCGAAGATCGGCGACTTCGGGCTGGGCAAGGCCTTCGACCAGGCGGGCCTCGGCGGCCTGACCCGGACCGGCGCCAAGGCGGGCAAGCCCTGGTACCTCGCGCGGCAGCAGGTGGTCGACTTCCGGGACGTGCCGAAGTCGGTGGACGTCTGGGCGATGGCCGCGAGCCTGTACAAGTGCCTGACCGGCGCGTACGTGCGCGACTTCCCGAGCGACGTGGACCAGTGGCACGTGATCCTCTACAGCGCGCCGATCCCGATCCGCGAGCGCGACCCCCGGGTGCCGCGCGAACTGGCCGAGGTCATCGACACGGCACTGCTCGACCACCGGGAGATCGGCTTCAAGACCGCCGCGGCCTTCCGGGACGCGCTGCGCTCGGCCTGGCTCGCGCGGTAGGCCCCGGACCGCCGGTCAGGACACGCCGGGACCCGTCGGAGCCCGTCAGGACCCGTAGCCGCCGAGCAGCAGCCGGTGGCCGGGCCGGCCGACGCCGTGCTCCAGGCCGATCAGCACGGCGACGAGCACCGTGCGTCCGGGCGAGGCGTGGATCAGCCGGTCCGCGACCTTGACCTGGTAGTCGCACCTGAGCATCGAGCCGAGGCCCGCGCCGGTCGCCGCGAGCCCGATCCGCTGCGCGAGGATGCCCGCCTGCAGGTTCAGCATCCGGTACCAGCGGTCGCCGTGCACGCGGTATCCGTGCTCGTAGTCGCCGACGATCAGCAGCGCGCAGGCGGCCTGGAAGCCGGCGAGCTCGCCGTCCCCGCCGCAGGGGAAGAGCGTGCGCGGGTCGACGGTCTCGCGCACCCTGCCGAGCGCGCCGGTGGTGGGCGAGCGGCGGTAGCAGGCGGGCTCGAGGCCGTCCACGCGGTTGGCGACGCAGTACAGGTCCAGGCTCGCGAACTCGGTGCCGTGCCCGGCCCGGATGTCGCTGGGGATCTCGCCGGCCGCCGCGTCGAGGATCTCCTGCACGCGCGGGAGCGGGACCGAGACCGCCTCGAACCCGTCCGCCGCGGTGTGCCGGGACATGATCCGGCGCGGCAGGCCGGCGTGGCTGGCGCCCGGGTCGGTGGAGAACGCCGGGACGGCGATCGGCTCGTCGCGGCCGCGGCCCGCGGTGATCACCGCCCGCACCGACTCGGCCCGCGGGTCGAGGCCGAGGATCTCGTTCAGCCGCGCCTCGTCGAAGCGGGTGTGCACCCGCAGCTCCGCGCCCGCGGCCTCGATCAGCGAGAGGGCCTGACCGGCCATCACCCCGGTGTCCAGGGCCTGCATCTTGTGCCCGAAGCCGCCGAACGCGGGCAGGTTCGCCTCGTGCCGCGAGGTGAGCAGCAGGATCAGCTCGGTGCGCTCGACCGGCTGGGCCTCGAGCGCCTCGGCGATCCGGCGGCGCGCGTCGGCCCGCTCCAGCCGCTCCAGCGCGTGCGCCGAGGGCAGGTAGTGGCAGAGCCCGAACCCGGCGGCCAGGTACAGCTCCCCCGGGTACGCGGCGCCGCCCGAGGGCAGCGGCCGCCCGGCGCGGACGCCCCCGCCGCTCCAGTCGATCCGGGTCACGCCGTAGGTCAGCGCGAGCAGGTCGCCGAGGCCGTCCGGGGTCTCGGCGCGAAAGCCCGCGCTCGCCCGCGGCGGGTACGGCAGCGCGATGGCCTCGGCCTCGGGGTACGACTTCGCCTCGGGCCGCGGCGCGGTCAGGTCGACGTACGGCATCCGGCTGCCGTACTCGGCGTGGTAGAGCCGAGCCGCCGTGCCGCCCGTCTCCGGGGTGTAGGGATACGCGGGCGCGCTCGCCGTCATGGGAACCGCCCTCCTCATCCTTGCGTCGTCAGTACTCGCGGGGTCCGCCGGTTCGACAGACGTCATACCCCAGACGCCTGAGACGAGCATGAGGTTGAACCTCCCGAAGACCTTGGCGAAGTTGTTATCTGACGGCGAAGTTGGTCGTGCGCAGATCCAGCACCACCGCCTCCGCCTCGTGCTCGACGTCGAGCGTGGTCAGGCCCGCGGCGTGCTGCAGCAGGCTGAGACAGAGCTGGTTGGCCGCCAGCGCGGCGGTGGGGCCGCCGAAGTAGCGGCTCGCCGGTCCGTCGGCGCCGGGCCGCGGCCGCAGCGGGGTGAGCGCGCGGTCCTGGGTCGGCACGGCGACCTGGCTGATGACGACCTCGTCCGCGCTGACGATCGCCTCTCCGTGGCGCACTCCGCGCAGCGCCGCGAGGTAGCGCAGGCGGGCGGCGCGCTCGCGGTCCGGCCGGTCGGAGGCGTAGAGCAGCACGCCGGCGTCCTGCGGGAGCTCGCGGGGCTCGCCCTCGGCGAACTCCAGCCGGGCCGCCATGTCCCGGTGCAGCAGCGGCTTCGCGCACTCGGTGAGGCTGTCCCGGTCGGTCGCCGACTCGCCGTGCGCGCCCGGGGCCACGACGTGCACGCGGACGTGCTCGACCCCGGTCGCCAGCAGCGCGAGGGCCGTGGCCGTCAGCAGCCGGCCGGAGCCCACCGCGACCGGCGCGCACTCGCGGTAGCTCTGGAACCTGCGTTCCGGCGAGTCCGCCTCGCGGGCCAGGAACTCGATCACCGACGCGTGCAGGCTGCGGGTGGAGGGGCTGAGGGTGTGCGGGACGTCGTACTGCGCGTCCCGGGCGAAGCCCTCGCGCAGCAGGAACTCGACGAGCCCGAGCACCCGCTGCGCGGCCATCGGGGAGAGCTTCTCCACCAGGTCGACGACCGAGTGCTCGCCGTCCAGGAACGGGCAGACGCGCTCGAACCACGGGTAGAGGCCGGGCGCGTGCAGCGAGGCCTCGTGCCCCGGGCCGCGCACCGAAAGGCCCGCGTCCGTGGGCAGGAACCGGATGTCCGGCAGCAGTCTCGGCTTCACGGCGACTCCAGCGGGGGTTTGCGGGGTTCCGCACGGGGAAGGGAAGGCGGACTATACCGGTCGGTGCCGCCCGGGGGGAAGAAAGGTTCTGATGGTGGTCTCGACCCTTCACCCTAGCGCGGAAACGACGGCAGCGGCCGACGCCGTGGACTCAGGACACGACGTCGCCCGCTGCGCGCTAAAACGGTATATCAGCCGACGGTCAGGACGATGGCACCGGTGTAGGTGTTGCCCGCCTTGATCGCGGTCTCGACGCCGTCCACCGTCATGGTGACGGACTTGCCGAGGCCCTTGGCGGTGACCGACGAGGTCGCGTCGATGGTCAGGCTGGTGATGTAGGAGGTGCCGGTGACAGCCCACTGCGAACCGCTGGCCAGCGACACGATGGCGCCGTTGTTGACGGCGGCCTGCGGGGTGTTGGAGACGTTGCCGAGTTCCCACCAGTTGCTGGAGTCGATCGTGGTCACCGCGTGCTCGGCGAGCGTGGCGGAGATCACGCCCTGGACCTTCGAGGCGCTGAAGTTCAGGACCATGTTCAGGTCGCCGCGCATGCCGTTGAGGAAGTCGCCCTTCAGGTTCGCGCCGGTGAAGTTGAACACCGAGTCGGTGCTGTGGGCCGTCGTGACGGAGAAGGACGCGTCCTTGGCGGGCTCGCCGGTCGGCTGGGTGTAGACGCCCGCGTTCTCCAGCACGCCGGAGACCATCACGGGTCCCGGGTCGTCGTTGTCGATCAGCTGGACGATGATGCCGTCGGCCGGGTTGAGCTGGGCGCCGTCGCTGCCGTCGAAGGTGACGTCGGTCTGCTGGCCCTTGTTCAGGAACGTGGCGTGCGCCGTGTCGACCCGGGTGCCGCCGTTGATGGTCAGGGTGCCCCAGCCGTGCCACATGAAGCCGAACCGGCGGGAGTTGATGACCGTGTTCCGTGGCTTGAGGGATTTCAGGTCCGCGGCGGTCAGGCCGAGGCCCAGGCTCTCGTTGAGTGCGGCCACGGTCGCCGAGTCGCTGTCGCCGTACGTCGCGGTGCCGCCGGTGAAGATGGTGGCGTACGTGCCGACGTTGAACTCGGAGCCGAGCAGGTACTCGGTCGCGCTGCCGATGGCGTAGGTGCCGTAGCCGTCGGCGCCGGAGTTGGTGACGACGCTGTTGACCGAGACCAGGGTGCAGTCCGAGCCGGAGTCGGTCGAGAGCACGCCCCACGTCTCAGAGGTGATCGACGAGTTGACGTAGGCGGCGGTGGAGTTGTTGCCGAGCAGGTTGGTCGCGCGGACGTTGCCGTCGATCGCGAGCATCCAGGGCGCGGACTCCATCTTGTTCAGGTCGACGGTGGCGACGTAGTCCGAGGGGAGCACGCCGTTGCGGACGCGGATCGAGGAGTTCTTGATCAGCGCGGTGGCGCCGTCGTCCACGATCACGCCGGTACGCTGGGCGCCCTGGTTGTCGATGACCGCGCCGTCCAGCACAAGGTTGCCCGAGGTGCCGTCCACCACGACCGCGGCGCCGTAGCCGACGAAGTCGCAGCGGCCGTTGCCGTTCAGGCTGATGTGCGGCCGGGTCAGGGTGAACGCGGAGTCGGCGACGTACACGCCGTCGAAGCACTCGCCGGTCGAGCTGATCTTGACGTTGTCCGCCGACGTGCTGGACAGGCGCCCGCCGACCACGGCCGCGAAGACCGACTCGGCCTCGACGACCGCGCCGCCGGCCACGTAGATGGCCTGCCGGAACGGGTAGGTCAGCGACTGCCAGGTGATGTCGACGGCCTTGGACACGGTCAGCACGATGTCGCCGCGCCAACTTCCGGCCGTGAACGCGGTGTCGGCGCCGCCGGTCGCGGTCAGTGCCTGGCCGGTCTCCACGCCGTTCACGGTCATGGTCAGGCTGTAGCCGGACGGCGCGGTCAGCGTGCCGCCGGAGGCGATGGTCACCGCCGAGACGCGGGTCGTGGAGGAGATCGTCACGGTCTCTCCGGAGGCCACCGTGATCGCACCGCTCGGGGCGGAGGAGGAGTCGGCGGACGCCGTACCCGAAGCCGTGGCCGCGCGGGCCGTGGCGGGGACGAGCAGAGCGGCACCGACGGCGCCGCTCGCGGCGAGAGCGGAGCGGCGGGACAGAGCAGTCATGGAAGTTTGCACCTCGTCGTGAAACTGGCGCTCCGTCCCGCGGGCTTGCTTGCGGCAGCGAGCGGCCGGGAGCGCGGACTGATGGCTAACAAGGTGGTGCTGCCGCAGGTCGGCCCGAGAACGACCGGCGGATGAAACGGGCGGCGGCTGCGGTGGGACGCTACAAGCGGCCCGGAACGGCGGGAAGGCGGCACATCCGGATGCCTGGTATCCGGGGCGTCGATTTCCGGTGCCAGGAAGCTGATCGTTAGCCTGCCGGAAGTGCGGACGATGAATGGAGATCGCCGATGCCAGGCAGGCTCGAGGGCAAAGTAGCCCTGATCAGCGGAACCGGACGGGGCATGGGCCGGGCCGCGGCGCTGGAGTTCGCGGCGCAGGGCGCCCGGGTGTTCGGCTGCGACCTGAACGAGGCGGAGAGCGCAGAGACGGTCGGGCTCGTCGCCGAGGCGGGCGGTGTGATGGACGCGCTGGCGCCGGTGAACCTGAACAACCGCGAGGGCGCGCAGGCCTGGGTGGCGGCGGCCGTCGAGCGGTTCGGCGGGGTGGACATCCTGTACAACAACGCCTCGGCACTGCGCAACGGTCCGCTGATGGAGCTGACCGACGACGAGTGGCACTTCACCATCAAGAACGAGCTCGACATCGTCTGGTACTCGGTGCGCGCCGCATGGCCGCACCTGGTCGAGCGCGGCGGCGGCGCGATCGTGAACGTCGCCTCGATCGCCGCCAAGCTGGGCGCGCGCTTCGTCGGCCAGGTCCCGCACGGTTCGGCCAAGGGCGGCGTCCTCGCGATGACCAAGCACCTGTGCGCGGCCGGCGGCGAGCACAACATCCGGGCGAACGCGATCCTGCCCGGCCTGATCCACACCCCGGAGACCGCGCGCTTCGTCGACGATCCGGACGGCCCGCTGCCCGGCATCCTGAAGAAGATCCCGCTCGGCCGGATCGGCCGGGCCGAGGAGGTCGCGAAGCTCGCCGCGTACCTGGCCAGCGACGACGCGAGCTTCATCACCGGCGCCGAGGTCGCCATCGACGGCGGCGACGGAGCGGTGGCGGCCTGATGAAGATCGCACGGTACGAACTTGACGGCGTCACCAGGTCCGCGGTCCTCGGCGAGAACAGCGCACTGCACGACCTGTCCGAGGACGTACGCACGCTGATCGAGCACGGCGGCCTGCAGGCGATCCTCGAGGCCGGCAACACGGCGCTCGCGAACGACCCGGGCCCGCACGTGGACGCCGTGCACCTGCTGGCCCCGCTGCGCCCGGCCTCCATCCGGGACTCGGTGTCCTTCGAGGCGCACATCGAGGGCGCCCGCAAGTCGCAGGAGGGTGCGAAGGACGCCGTTCCGGCACGCTGGTACGAGGCCCCGTGCTTCTACTTCACCAACCCGCACGTCTGCCACGGCGCTTTCGACGACGTGCGGCGTTTCCCGGACTCCGAGCAGTTCGACCTCGAATGCGAAGTCGCCGTGGTCTACGGCGAGTACGCCAGTAACCTGACGCCGGAGGAGGCCGGAAAGGGCATCGTCGGCTATACGGTCTTCAATGACTGGTCGGCACGCGACATCCAGCGCATCGAGGGCCAGATGCCCTTCGGATTCTTCAAGGGCAAGGACGGCGCGCACACCCTCGGCCCGTACCTGGTGACGGCGGACGAGCTGGAGAAGTACCGGACCGAGGACGGCTTCCTCGACCTGACGATGCGCGCCTACATCAACGACGAACTGCTCGGCGAGGACTCCCTCGCCAACATGGGCTGGACCTTCGAGGAGCTCATCTCCTTCGCCTCCCGCGGCTCCGTCGTCGGCCCCGGCGACGTGCTCGGATCAGGTACCTGCCAGCGCGGCTGCCTCACCGAGATCTGGGGCCGCGCCGGGAGCCGCAACCCCCCGCCCCTCGTCCCCGGCGACATCGTCACCCTCGAGGTCGAGGGCATCGGCACCGTCCGCAACCGCATCGTGGAGTCGGCCGAGGTCCCCGAGATCCCGCGCGGCCGCAAGGGCCAGCCGCGAGGGGCGCGGCACTGACCCATTCGAATCCGAGCTTCCCCCGGCGCGCTGCATTCCGCAGCGCGCCGTTTTCATGAGAATAGCGCGAATTCAGCTGTCGAGAAATCCTCGGCATATGACGTATGCCGCTTCTCTATTTCCCCGCTGAATGCCCATCAGTTTGACTGTGGGACGCGGCCCGGATAATCCGACGGGCCGAAAGGAGACGAGGGAGTTTCCGTGGAGCAGGACTCTGCCAAGTACGACCACCCACTCGATCGGCGCATGCTGTTCCGGGCCGCCGGGCTCGGGGCGGGGGCGCTGCTCATACCCATCGGGCTCGCCGCGGGAACCGCGGCGGCGAGCATGGCGGCGAGCGCTCAGAACAGCGGGCCGATCGTCGTCGCGGCCGGCGAGACCGTGACGATCGGCTCGACGACGCGCACCAACCTGCTGAGCATCGCTTCGGGCGGTACGCTCGCGGCGCCCAGCGGGTACATCCTGACCGTCACCGTGAACGGCGTGGAGACGGGATCGCAGCTGGTTTCGACGTACGGACTCACGACCGTGATCGCGCCGGGCACGTACCGGGGCGACGTCGTGATCGAGGTTGCGCTGGAGAACCCGCAGACCTTCTTCGGTGCGTTCACCTTCCAACTGCGGCAGGCGGTCTACGTCGACTCGACCGGCATCAACTCCTCGTACTCGGCGCTGTCGGCGGTGACCGCCGGCAAGCTCGGGGCGACGAGCGCGCACGACCTGGTACTGCGGTCGACCGGCGAGGCCTTCGACGGGTTCTACGTCGCGGACGGGACCTATGAGCTGCTCCGCCCGGACATCCGGTTCGAGGGCAACGGCCGCTGCGACTTCGTCGGCTACGGCGCCTCGCTGGTCGGTGACGGGACCTCGACGCGCTTCGTTATCGACGGCGCGCGGATCGACAACACCGGGGCTGTCCGGCCCGGCGTGATCGCGACCAACGGCGCGAACGTCATTGTGAAGAACTCTGTAATCGCCACGCACGACGGCGTGCTGCCATCGGACTACACGGCGAGCGTCGGCCCGAACATGATGACCGTGCCGTGGATGCTGGGCCTGTCCGGCAACGTGCGCGCGACGATCGCGCTCGGCGTGGACACCAAGGCGACGTATGTGAACTCGCAGATCTCGTCGACTAACTGGGGTGTGCTGTCCACGGACTCGGACAACGAGGCCCAGCTGACGGCGATCAACTGCGACCTGACGATCACCGACAAGGAGGGCTACGGCACCTACGCCGACGGCTCGGCGATCGACAGGTTCCTCGGCTGCCGGTTCCACCACGTCGCGTACGCCGCGATCAGCACCGGCGGTTCGGTCTACTTCGGCGACAGCACGCGCGCCGCGGTGGCCGCGCTCAACACGAGCCAGGACATCCGGCTCACCGCTGCCGAACTGGCCTCGATCCCGGTGGAGAACACTGTCATCGACTCGACCCGCTTCGGCGTGATGTGGGCGCAGGGCGGCGGCGGTTCGGTCACCATCGACGGCGGTACCCAGCTGCGCACCGCCGAGACCTCGTTCCTGGTCAAGGCCGTGAAGGTGACGGTGACCGTGGACGGCTCGGACGGCGCGCAGGTCACGCCGGGCAACGGCGTGCTGCTGCAGATGATGGAGACCGACGATCCGGGCAGCGCGACCGGCACCTACACGGAGCCGACCACCACGGTGACCAAGGACTCGACCTTCGACGTCACCACCGAGCAGTCGGCGGACGTCGTGGCGACGTTCACCGATATCAAGCTACGCGGCGACTTCTACAACGGCCGCCGCAACAACCAGAACCTGGTCCTGACGCTCATCGGATCCCGCCTCGACGGCATCGTCTCGGCGAGCGCGACGGCGCACGCGATCAGCTCGATCAGCGCCTCCGAGTACTACCAGCTGGGCCGCGTCACGAACACGGCCCAGGCGGCGGTCAACAACGGCGTGATCGTCACGGTCGGCAGCGGCTCGGTGTGGAACGTGACCGGCACCTCGTATCTCACGAGCCTGACGGTCGACTCCGGCGGCTCGGTGCGCGGTTCGCTCACGGTCGACGGGACCGCGACGGAGATCGTGGCCGGTACCGCCTACACCGGCGCGCTCGTGCTGACCGCCGCGTGACGGTCGGCTGACGTCCTTCGGGGCCGGCGACGAGCGGGATCGCCGGCCCCGGGTCTCACCGCTTCGCGTCGAGTCCGAGGCACTGCACGATCGCGCCGATCGACGCCGCCGCCCACGCCTGCGGGCGGCAGGCCGCCGGGTACGGCGCGACCCCCGGGCCCTGCGCGGGGCCGTCGCCGCTGTAGAGCTCTGGCAGCCGGTAGTCGAACCGCTCGGCCGCGGCGATCAGGCCGTTGACGAGGCCGGCAGCGCGGTCGGCGAAGCCGGCGCGGGTCATCGACCAGACGGCGATCGCCGTGTCGTGCGGCCAGACCGAACCGCAGTGGTAGCTCAGCGGGGAGTATCCGGCCTCGCGGACATCCATCGTGCGCAGGCCGAAGCCGCTGTCCATGCCCGGCGAGGTGAGCCGGGCGACGACGGCGGCGCTCTGCTCGTCATCGAGCAGGCCGGTGCCCAGCAGGTGGCCGATGTTGCTGGTCAGCGAGTCGACCGGCTTCTTGCGCCCGTCGAGGGCGAGCGCCGGGTACGGGCCGTGCTCGTCCTCGACCCAGAACTGCCGGCGGAAGCGCCGGGCAAGCCGCGCGGCCCACGCACGCAGTCCGGCTCCGCCGTCGAGGCCGAAGGCGTCGAGCAGGTCGGCGCCGTGCACCGCCGCCTCATACGCGTAGCCCTGGGCTTCGCAGAGGGCTACCGGGCCTTCGGCGAGGCTGCCGTCGCGGAAGCGGATCGCGTCGAAGGAGTCCTTCCAGCCCTGGTTGGACAGTCCGCGGCCGCCGCGGTCGAGGTATTCGAGGAAGCCGTCGCCGTCCTCGTCGCCGAGCTCGACGGTCCAGGCCAGCGCGGCGCGCAGGTTCGGCAGCAGCTCCCTGACCTGGTCCTCCGGCATGCCGGCGCGCCACGCGTCGTGCAGCAGGCAGACCCACAGAGGCGTCGCGTCCACGGTGCCGTAGTAGAGCGGGGGCAGGAAGCTCGCGTCCCGGCGCAGCTCGTGCGGAATCTTGCCGGGCGCCTCGGTCGTCTCCGGGTCGGTCCTCGTGCCCTGACGGCATGCCAGCGCACGCAGCGTCCCGGCGGCCAGCTCCCAGCCGAACGGCAGCATGAGCCGCGCGGTCCACAGGCTGTCCCGGCCGAAGAGCGTGAAGTACCAAGGGGCGCCGGCCGCGGCGAAGACGTCGCCCGGTGCCTCGACCGGCGTCATCAGCAGGGCACGGAGATCCGCCAGCGACCGGCCGACGAGGCGGGTGAGCCGGTGGTCGTCGTGCTCGATCTCGATCCCGGCCCAGAAGTCCGCGCTCGTCCCGGCCACGGGTGCGCCGGTGACGTCGGCCCGCAGCGCCCAGCGCAGGACGGCCGTGCCGCGTGGCGGAAGGGAGACCGGCCAGCGCAGTTCGGCGGCTCCGTGCCCGGCGGCGGCGAGTGCCGCGCCCTCGGCGCGCACGACGACCGACACGCCGTCCGATCCCCAGCTCAGTTCGCCGTCGCCGACCTCGATCGCGACCGGGTCGGAAGGACGGCCCTGCTTGACGCCGTCGACCGGCGAGGAGTCGGCGCCGAGGGTGAGCACCGCCTCCGCGTCCACCGGGACCGAGGCGTAGGAGACGATCCGGATCTCCTCCTCGACGAGGCCGGACACGACGCGTCTGGAGCGCTCCACGCGCACGGTGGGATCCGGGCCCTCGTCGCCGAGCGAACGCGCGATCGCGGTGAACCGCGCGGCGCTCGCTCCGTCGAGTCCGCCGGCCAGCCAGACCGGCCGCACGCCCGCCACGAGCAGCTCGGCGCGACTCAATACGCGCACGTCAGAGTGCAGAATCCCCTGCACGCCGCCCTCAGTGATCTGGCCGTCGCCGCCGCTGAGCACCGCGGTCGGGGCGGCCAGGGCGACCGTCAAGTCGTGCAGCCACGGTTGTTGGTGCGGCATGGGTCCCTCCTTGACAACGGTTCGTCGGGCGCCCACTATAGCCATCGTTTGAACGATCCAAAAAGGCCCTGTCCTTCGATTGGCGCGAATTTGATCGTTCAAGTCTGCGATTTGATCGTGCCAGGACGCAGAGAGGCGGATCCAGGATGAGCGGCCGAGGCGGCGGCGAGGCGGCGCGGCCCTCGCTGGAGACGGTGGCGGAGCGCGCGGGGGTCTCCCGGCAGACGGTGTCCAACGTGCTCAACTCCCCGCAGCTGGTCCGGCCGGAGACGATCGCCCGGGTCCGCGCGGCCATCGAGGAGACCGGCTACCGGCCGCACCGCGCCGCCCGCACGCTGCGCACCCGCCGCTCGCACCTGATCGCCGCGCGCATGCACGCCCCGGTCGACGGAATCAACGGGGCGGTGCTCGACTCGTTCCTGCACGCGTTGACGAGCCGGGCCGAGCAGCGCGACTACCGGGTCCTGCTCTACACCGCCGAGGACGACGCGCAGGAGATCGCCGCGTACGACGAGCTGCTGAGCGACTTCGACCTCGACGCCTTCGTCCTGGCGAACACGCACCGGAACGACGCGCGCACCACGTGGCTGGCCGAGCACGGCGCCCCCTTCGTCACCTTCGGCCGGCCGTGGGGCGTCGAGGCGAGCCACGGCTGGGTGGACGTCGACGGCGCGGCAGGGGTCTACGACGCGACCCGGCACCTGATCCGGCGCGGCCACCGGCGCATCGCGTTCGTCGGCTGGCCCGAGGGATCCGGCGTCGGCGACGACCGGCGCAGCGGCTGGCGCAGCGCCTGCGCCGAGGAGAACCTGGACGTCAGCGGCCTGACCAGGTCCGTCGAGGACAGCCTGGCCACCGGGCGCGCCGCCGGGGCCGAACTGCTGAACGCGAGCTGCGCGCCGACCGCGATCGTCTGCGTCAGCGACTCGCTCGCCCTCGGCGTCTGGACCGAGATCACCGCGCGCGGCCTGACCCCCGGCGCCGACGTGGCCGTCATCGGCTTCGACGACACCCCGACCGCCGCCGTGATCGGCATGAGCAGCGTCGCGCAGCCGGTCGGCGACATCGCCGAGGCGAGCCTCGACCTGCTCACCCAGGCGCTCGACGGCGCCCCCGGCGGATCAGCCGCGGCCAAGCAGCTGCTGCTGCCGCCCTCGCTCGTCGTCCGGGCGAGCTCCTGAAGAGCCGACCCACGAAGAAGAACCCACTCACCGAGGAGCATCAATGAAGACGAGACTCGGCCACGCGAAGACGGCCGCGATAGGCGCCGCGCTGCTCATGGTGACGTCCGCGTGCAGCAGCGGAGGCGGATTCGGCGCAGGCGGCTCGGCGCCGAGCGGCGGCGGGACCTCGACCGGGCCGCTGACCGTACTCATCGGCTCCTCGGGACCTGCCGAGACGAAGGCGGTCACGGCCGCAGCGGCCGCGTTCACCAAGCAGACCGGCATCAAGGTCACCGTCACCGCGGCGCAGAACCTCACCCAGCAGCTCGCGCAGGGCTTCGCCGCGAATTCGGCGCCCGACGTGTTCTACCTCGACCCGGTCAGCTTCCAGAGCTACGCCGAGAAGGGCGCGCTCTACGCCTACGCCGACCAGATCTCGAATCCCGCCGACTTCTACCCGGCGCTCAAGTCCGCGTTCACGTACAACAACACGTTCACGTGCGTGCCGAAGGACTGGTCCACGCTCGGCCTGGCGATCAACGAGTCCGACTGGACGGCGGCCGGCCTCACCGACGCCGACATCCCGACGACGTGGTCGCAGCTGGAGTCCGTCGCGAAGAAGCTCTCGACCGGCGGACGGGCCGGCCTGGTCCTCGCGCCCGACCACACCGGCGTCGACGACTTCATCTACCAGAACGGCGGCACGCTGCTCAGCGACGACAAGAAGAGCGCCGCGTTCGACAGCTCGCAGAACGTGCAGGCGGTCTCCTTCGTCAAGACGCTGCTGACATCCGGCGCGGCGAAGTTCCCGGCGGCGCTCAGCGCGGGCTGGAACGGCGAGGCGTTCGGCGAGAACAAGGCCGCGATGACCATCGTCGGCAACTGGCTCGTCGGCACGATGAGCTCGGACTACCCAAGCGTGAAGTACAAGGTCGTGACGCTGCCCTCCGGGCCGTCCGGGACGAAGGCCACGCTCTCGTTCACCAACTGCTGGGGTATACCGGCCTCGGACAGCAGGCGCGACGAGGCGGTCAAGCTCGTCGACTACCTCTCCTCCGCCGAGCAGCAGATGACGTTCGCGAAGGAGTTCGGCGTCATGCCCTCGCGCGAGTCGGACGCCGCCGCGTGGACCAGGGAGTTCCCGAGCGAGACCGCGTTCCTCCAGGGCTCGCCGTACGCGCACGCCGACCTGGCCATCGCGGGCGGCACTCAGACGATCTCGAACTACGACTCGCTGGTCGCGCAGCTCGCCTCGAGTGACCCGAAGACGCTGCTCTCCACGGTGCAGACGAACTTCGAGGCCCTGATCAAGCAGAACGGCTGACGCGGACCATGGCCGCCCAGATCGAAGCAACCGCAGCCCGGCCCGCCGCCTCCGCGCGGCGCGCCCGCGGCCGCCGGCCCCGGGGCGGCGGCATCCGCGGCCGCGAGGCCGCGGCGGGCTGGCTGTTCACCGCTCCGGCGGTGCTGATGATCGTGGTCTTCCTCGTCGTGCCGATCCTGATGGCCGCGTGGGTGAGCGTCAGCGACTGGAGCGGGATCGGCAACCCGTTCGGCGGAGGCGCCCACTATGTCGGAACGCGGAACTACTCCGCATTGCTGACGCAGGGCGGCTTGGCCCGGCAGCAGCTGGTCCAGAGCATCACGAACAACTTCTACTACGTGCTGCTCGTCGTCCCGCTCCAGACGGTCCTGGCGCTCTTCCTCGCCGTGGCGCTCAACCGGCGGCGGCTGGCCGGGCGCGGGTTCTTCCGGACCGCGTACTACTTCCCGTCGGTGACCAGCACGGTCGCGATCTCGATCGTCTTCCTGTTCCTGTTCAGCGGTTCCGGGGTCGTCAACACGATCCTCGGCGACCTCGGCGCGAACGGCCCGACCTGGTTCGCCGACCCCAACGGGCTGATCCACCTGCTGCTCGGCGTGTTCGGCGTGCACACTCCGCCGGCGGCGCTGGCGAACCACGGGCTGCTCGGCCAGTCCTGGTGGGACTGGCTGTCCGGGCCGAGCATCGCCATGACCGTCATCATCGTCCTGTCGATCTGGACCACGTCCGGGACCTTCATGCTGATCTTCCTCGCGGCGCTGCAGAACATCCCGGCCGAGGTCGAGGAGGCCGCGATCATGGACGGCACGAACGCCTGGCAGCGGATGCGCCGCGTGACCCTGCCGATGCTGCGGCCGACTCTCTTCCTGGTGCTCACCCTCGGATTGATCGGCTGCTGGCAGGTCTTCGACCAGGTGTACATCATGAGCCAGGGCAATCCGTCGGGCACGACGCTCACGCCCGCCTACCTCTCGTACCTCACCTCGTTCGGCAACCAGCAGTGGGGCGAGGGCGCGGCGATCTCGTTCCTGCTCTTCGCGATCATCGTCGTGCTGACGGTGCTGCAGCGGTTCCTGCTGCGCGAGCGGGACGCGGGCAGGTAGCCCGATGAGCAGGCACCGTTCCTACCGCCCCGGCGGGCTGCGTCCCGCGGCGCGGATCGCGACGTACGGATCACTGATCCTGTTCTCGCTGATCTACATCCTGCCCTTCGTCATCGAGCTCGGATCCTCGTTCAAGACCGACGCCGACGCGACCGCGAACCCGCTCAACCCGATCCCCGGGCACTGGACCCTCGCGGCGTTCCACGAGCTCGCCCAGCAGGATTTTCCGCTGTGGTTCTTCAACTCCGCGTTCGTGTCCGTGAGCGTGACGCTCGGCCGGATCCTGTTCGACTCGCTCGCCGGCTACGCGCTGGCCCGGCTGCGCTTCCGCGGACGCGGCGCGCTCTTCAGCGCGATCATCGCGGTGATGGCCGTGCCGAGCGTCGTGCTGATGATCCCGAAGTTCCTGGTGCTGAACGAGCTGAACCTCTACAACACGTACGCGGGCATGATCATGCCGCTCCTCGCGGACGCCGCGGGCGTGTTCATCATGAAGCAGTTCTTCGAATCGATCCCGCCGAGCGTCGAGGAGGCCGCCCGGATCGACGGCGCGGGGATCTTCCGCACGTTCTGGTCCGTGGTCCTGCCGATGGCGAGACCGGCGCTGATCACGTTGACGGTGCTCTCGTTCCAGGGCTCCTGGAACGAGCTGTCGAACTTCATCGTCTCCCGGCAGAGCCCGAGCCTGAACACCCTGACGAGCGGCGTCGCCTCGCTGGTCAGCGGCCAGCTGGGGCAGGGCAACCAGTATCCGCTCAAACTCGCGGCCGCGCTGCTGATGACGATCCCGGTCGCGATCGTGTTCTTCGTCTTCCAGCGGCAACTGGTGCGCGGAACGCAGGGCGCGGTCAAGGAGTGACGGCCGCGGCGAGGCGGGCCGCGACGCGCGCGACCGCCTCACGCAGCTCCGGACCGCCCTCGACGCGGAAGTCGAAGGGGGCGTTCGCGAGCCACTCCTGCGCGTACATCGTGGGATTGCGGGTACTTCCGACGAGCACACATCCGTCCCTCGCTGGTGACAGCCGCCCCATCGGGGGACGGACCCATGCCGCCACCTGGTCGTACGACGCTTGGAAGACAACACGTGTGACGTAACGCCAGCCGATGCCAAGGTTCTCCTCGACGGACGCGACGGGGTCCAGGCCCGTCGGCGGCTCGAAGGATTGCCCGGTCTGGCCCACGGATCGAACCCGGTCGACCCGGTAGGTGCGGATCGCGTCCGCGCGGTGCGAATGGCAGAGCAGGTACCAGCGTCCGTAGCGCACGACGACGGCCCACGGATCGACCTCGGCCTCCCACTCGTTGCCCGCCTCGCTGCGATACGAGATCTGCACGCGGCGCCGATGTGCGGACGCGGTGACGAGTGCACTGGTCACGAGCGGGTCGGGGCGTGCCGAGTAGGCGTCAGGAGCCGCGGAGGCGTGTTCGCGCAGCGCGGCCGCCTGGCGTCCGACGCGTTCCGGCAGCGCCCTGATGACCTTGCCGAGCGCGGTGCCGACGAGGTCGTCGGTGCCGGTGTCGGCGGCTTCGGGCTGGCCGTCGAGCACCGCCATGACCAGTCCGAGCGCCTCGAGTTCGGTGAAGACGACCGGCGGCAGCCGCGTGCCGCGCGAGAGCCGGTAGCCGCCGTGCGGTCCGCGGACCGACTCGACCGGCACGCCCGCCTCGCGCAGGATCCCGACGTAGCGGCGCACCGCGCGCTCGGTGACGCCCAGCCGTGCGGCCAGCTCGTCCGCGCTCACGCCGGCGGGCCGGGATTGCAGAAACTCCAGCGCACGCAGCGAACGCGCGGTGGGACTCAGTTCGCTCGCCATATTCGCAGCATAATCCGGCAGTAGAACGTCCGGAATCGGTTCTACGGTCTGTGCCATGGACATTCTGCTTATCGGTGGCCTCTGGCTCGACGAATCCGCGTGGAAGGACGTCGTGGCCGAACTCGGCGGCCTCGGCCATCGGGCCGTGACGATCGGCCCGGCGGCGACGCTCGACGACCAGGTGGCGAACCTGATCGCGGCGGTGGACGCGGCGGACGGGCAGCCGCTGGTCGTGGGGCATTCGGCCGCGTGCACGGTGGCCTGGCTGGCGGCCGACCGGCGGCCGGAGGGGGTGGCGAAGGTCGCGCTGATCGGCGGCTTCGCCGGCGGCGACGGCAAGCTCTTCGCGGACTTCTTCGAGATCAAGGACGGGGTGATGGCGTTCCCGGGCTGGGAGCCGTTCGACCAGGACGGTTCCGCCGCCGACCTCGACGAGGACGCGCGGCGCGCTTTCGAGGCGACCGCGGTTCCGGTCCCCGAGGCCGTGGCCCGCGCCGTGGTCCGCCTGCACGACGACCGGCGCTACCGCGTGCCCGTCGCCGTGGTCTGCCCGGAGTTCAGCGTGGCTCAGGCGCAGCAGTGGATCGACGACGGACTGGTCCCGGAGCTTGCGAAGGCCGAGCACGTCGAGTTCGTCGACATCGAATCCGCGCACTGGCCGATGCTGACCAAGCCCGTCGAGCTCGCCCGGCTGCTCTCCGGGTTGGCGCAGGGCGCTCCTCGGTAGCCGATCAGTAGCCGAGCTCGTGAAGTCGCCGATCGCTGATGCCGAAGTAGTGCCCGACCTCGTGCACGACGGTCTTGGCGATCTGGTCGACCACCTCCCAGCGCGACCAGCAGTGGCGAAGGATCGGCAGGCGGTAGATGGTGATCCGGTCCGGCTGGACGCCGGCGTACCAGTGGCCGCGCTGGGTCAGCGGCACGCCCTCGTACAGGCCGAACAGCTCGACTCCGTCGGCCGCGGCGGCCGAGGACTCGTCCTCGACGAAGAAGGCGACGTTGTCGATGGCGCGCACGAACTCGTCGGGGATCGTCGCGAGCGCGGACTCGACCAGGTCCTCGAATTCCTCTGCGGGCATGTCCAGCATCGGCTGATCCCGGCTTTCGGGGCTCCTAAGCGGGGAGGTTCAGCTGCCAGGAAACGCCGAAGCGGTCGTTGACCCAGCCGAACCTGGGGCTGAATCCATAGTTACCCAGCGGCATGAGCTCCGTACCGCCTTCGCCGAGGGCCGCGTAGAGCCGGTCGATCTCGGCCTCGTCCGCGCATTGCACGTAGAGGGAGATCGCGGGCGTGAAGCCGAACTCGTGCTTCACGGGGCTGTCGACGCACATCAACGGCACGCCGGCGATCCTGAAGGTGGCGTGCTGGATGCTGCCCTCCGCGCCGGGGCCGTCGGCGCCGTAGCGGCTGACGCTGACGACCTCGGCGTCGTCGAAGAGCGAGACGTAGAAGGACATCGCCTGCTCGGCGTCGCCCTCGAACATCAGGAACGTGGTGATCCTCTGCGGCGTCGTGATCTCCATAACCGCCGAGGATACCGCCGCCGACCGGCGATCAGCCGGTCTTCGCCGCCTGCGCGCGGGCCAGCGCGTCGATGATCGACTTCGTGCCGCCGTGCGCGGTGTGGCCGCCGTCGACCGGGATCTCGGTGCCGGTGATGTAGGAGGCGCGGTCCGAGAGCAGGAAGACGACCATGTCGGCGACCTCGTCCGGCCGGCCCTCGCGGCCGAGCAGCGTCTGCTCGATCGTGGCCTTGAGGAAGACCGGGTCCGCTCCGGCGGTGATCGGGGTGTCGATCGGGCCCGGGTGCACGATGTTGACCCGGATCCCGCGCGGGGCGAGCTCGATCGCGGCGACCTTCGTCAGACCGCGCATAGCCCACTTCGAGACCGTGTACGCGGCGGCGTGGTGCGCCGTCAGGCCGGCGATGGAGCCGATGTTGACGATCGAGGCGCCCGCGTTCCGCGGCATCAGCGGAGCGAGGGTCCTGATGCCGAGCATCGAGCCGGTGAGGTTGATCCTGAAGGTGCGCTCCCAGCCGGCGACGTCGACGTCCAGCAGGCGCGGGCGGTAGGGCACGCCGGCATTGTTGACCAGGCCGTGTACCTGACGGCCCGCCGGCTTCAGCTCCTCGCCGAACTCGACCCAGGCCTGCTCGCTTCCGACGTCGAGGTGCCGGTACTCGCAGGTGCCGGGGCCGGCCGCGGTCAGCCGCCCGGCGAGCGCCGCGCCGTCCTCGTCGAGGACGTCGGTCGCGATGACGTGTGCGCCCTCGGCGACCAGCAGTTCGGCCTCGGCGGCACCCTGGCCGCGCGCCGCGCCGGTGATGACGAAGGTCCGGCCGGCCAGGCCGGGATCGCGCCGGGTCACTCGGAGCCTCCGGGGTGCATCGGGTCGTGCAGCAGCCCGGCGGCCGCCTCGGCGCCGATCGACTCGACCAGTTCCGGCGTGAACTCGCCGTCGACCAGGATGAACGCCATGCGGGCGACCCGGTCGGCGCGGTTCTCCCAGCGGTGGTCGGTGCCGCGCTGGACGACGACGTCGCCCGGGCCGAGCACCCGCGTCTCCTCGTTGTCGAGCACGAGCACGACCTCGCCCTCGAGCACGATGCCGTAGTCGACGGTCTCGGTGCGGTGGGTCGGCGAGACGACCCCGGGCGGGAACTCGTTGATGCGGATCTTCGTGCCGCCGGGGGCGGGCGGGACGGTCAGGTCCCGCTCGGTCGGCTCGGGCTCGGCGGCGGCGATCGCGGCCGGGACGGAGTCGGTGTTCCAGAGCTCGTAGAAGTACGCCCCGTCCGGTGCCGTGCGCGCCACCGGGGGCGGGCCGTCGAGCAGGAAGACGGAGTTACCTCGGGCGTCGTGGCCGGTGACCACGCGGCGCGGGACAGTTGGCATGGCGCCTATCCCAGCACGTCAACGCCCCGGGGTCACGCCCTCGGCCGATCTTGAATCGCTATGCCTGGTATTCGCCGCCGCGACGTCGGCGCCCATCTCGGCCAGCAGCGCCGCCCGCGCGCCCTCGGAGGCGGGCAGGCCGGCCGCGACCTCCATCAGCGTGCGGCGCAGCCACACGTGCTCCGGGGTGATCGCGCGGTCCGGGTGCCACCACAGCGTCTCGACCAGCTCGACCCGGCCGAACGGCGGGTCGACGACGGCGAGCCCGGCCGGGATCGCGACCCGGCGGGCCAGCCGCTCGGGCATGATCGCGACCAGGTCGGTGCCCGCGACCAGGAACGGCAGCGGCAGCCAGCCGACGATGCTGACCTGCACCCGGCGCCGGATGCCGAGCTCGTCCAGGACGCGGTCGGCGGGCAGCACGTGGGTGCGGCCGTTGCTGCGCACCGCGTGCGGCAGGGCCTCGAGGTCCGCCAGGGACAGCCGGCCGTCGCGCAGCCGCGGGTTGGCCGGGTCGACGATGCACACGAAGCCGTCCCGGAACAGCGGCTCGTGCGCGCCCTCGAAGCCGAAGCCGAGCGGGCCGATCATCGCGTCGCACTGCATCAGCCCGCGCTCGGAGGCGTGCATGTCCATCGGGATCTCGTCGAGGTCCAGCCGCACGCCGGGGGCGAGTTCGGAGACCCGCCGCAGCAGCGGCTCGCCGAGCACGGTGATGGCGTAGTCGGTGGCGATCAGCCGGAAGGCGCGGGAGCTGGCGGCGGGGTCGAAGGCGCGGCCGGTGCCGAGGGCCAGCTCGACGGCGCTGAGGGTGCGGCGCACGGAGGGCACCAGGGTCTTCGCGAAGGGCGTCAGCTCGTAGTCGCGGCCGACCCGGACCAGCAGCTCGTCCTTGTAGTGCCGGCGCAGCCGGGCCAGCGCGGTGCTCATCGCGGGCTGGCTCTTGCCGATCTTCGCGCCGGCCCTGGTCACGTTGCCCTCTTCGAGCAGCGCCCGCAGCGCCACCAAGAGGTTCAGGTCGGTCCCGCCGAGGGCCATCGATTCCACCGTCCGTTCCGCCCCTCGCCGTCGCGGGGCACCGTGCGTCGGGTCGTGTGCGCGAACGGTCGCGGCAACGCACCTGCTCGCATGGTCCCCCACCGGCCCCCCGCCCGTCACGCCCGCGTTTCCCGATTGTTACCGGCGGCGGACCGATCGGCTATCGTTCCCGGTGAAGACGGGTTGACCTGCATTAATCTGAGAACTCTCATGAAAGGGCGTGGCATGGCTGACGTCGGCGGCATCGACCTCAACCTGCTCGTCGCCCTCGGAGCACTGCTCGAGGACCGCAACCTGACGCGGGCCGGCGCGCGCATCGGCCTGAGCCAGCCGGCGATGAGCGCGGCGCTGGCGCGGCTGCGCAGGCACTTCGGCGACGATCTGCTGGAGCGGGACGGCCGCGGCTACCGGCTGACCGCGCTCGGCGCGCAGCTGCTTCCCACGGTGCAGGAGGCGCTGCGCCAGATGGAAGCGACGATGGACCGCTCCCCCGAGTTCGAGCCGGAGCGCTCGGACCGCGAGTTCTCCATCGCCGCGAGCGACTACACCATCTCGATCCTGGCCGATCCGCTGCTGCGCAGGGTCAAGCAGATGGCGCCGGGGATCCGGCTGGAGCTGCACCCGATCCCGAACGACATGTCGTTCTCGGCGCACGGCATCGTCAAGCACGACGTCGTGGTCGGCCCGATCGGCTACGAGTTCCCCGGCCGCCGGCTCGAGCTGTTCCGGGACCGCTTCGTCTGCCTGGTCGACCCGGCCAATCCGCGGCTGCGGGACGGGAAGCTGACGCTCGAGGACATCGCGGCGCTGCCGCACGTGCAGCCCACCTTCGGGCACGAGCAGCCGACGCCCGCCGACAAGCTGCTCGACTCGCTCGGCGTCTCCCGGCACGTCCAGGTGACGGTGGTGGGCTGGCTCACCGTGCCCTTCGTGGTCGCCGGGACCGGCCTGGTCGCGATCGTGCCCGAGCGGCTCGCCCGCCGGGTTGCCGAGACGGTCCGGCTGGAGGTCGTCGAGCCGCCGTTCGGACAGGTCGACCTGATCGAGACGGCGCACTGGCACCCCAGCCGCGGCGCCGACCCGGCGGTGCGCTGGCTGCTGCGCACCCTCCAGGAGACGGCGGCCGAGCTCTGACCGTGGCCGGCTCGGCGTGATACCCGCAGCTCAGAACAGCCATTGCCACGGATATGGCAGCCATCGCGGATAGGTATTTCCGCTTGATCGCGGCCGAACCTAGCCTCATCGCATGACCGAGAGCCTCATCACCCATCTGCGACACGTGGACCTGGCCATCCCCGACTACGACAAGCAGTTGGCGTTCTACACGGATGTCTGGGGCCTGACGAGCGTGGCGAACGACACCGGGATCAGCTTCCTGGCCGCGGAGGGCTCGCCCGAGCGCTACATCATCCGGCTGCGCAAGGACGAGGACAAGCGGCTCGACCTGGTCTCGTTCGGCGCGGCCAGCGGCTCGGACGTGGACACGCTCGCCGAGCGGCTGATCGCGAAGGGCGTGCGGCTGGCCGCCGAGCCCGGCGACCTGGCCACCGAGGGCGGCGGCTACGGCCTGCGCTTCTTCGACCTCGACGGCCGCACGATCGAGGTCTCGGCCGAGGTCGAGACCCGTCAGCACCGGAAGATCGAGGAGCGCGAGGCCATCCCGGTCCGCCTCTCGCACGTCGTGCTGAACGGCACCGACCCGGACCGCACAGCGCAGTGGTACGCCGACACGCTCGGGTTCCGGCTGACCGACACCCTCTCGCACCCGGAGATGGGCCCGGTCATGCACTTCATGCGCTGCAATCCGCAACACCACTCCGTCGCCTTCGCGCGCGGACCGCACGTCTCGCTGCACCACGTCTCCTTCGAGATGCGCGGCGTCGAGGAGTTCATGCGCGGCTCCGGCCGGGTGATCCGCTCCGGCGCGAAGCTGGTCTGGGGGCACGGCAGGCACACGGCGGGCGACAACACCTACTCGTACTTCCTGGACCCGCAGAACAACACCGTCGAGTACACGACCGAGCTCGAGGAGCTCGACGAGGACTCGTGGCACCCGCACATCTACGACACCAGCGACCCCCTGACGCAGGACCAGTGGGGAACCGCCAACCCGTTCAGCGAGGCCATCGCCAAGGACTCCTTCAACGACGTGGACCCGGGTCTGTTCGTCGCCCCTCCCGTCTGATCCGCCCCCGATCCATCC
>NZ_JAGSOH010000105.1 GCF_018139625.1 Actinospica acidithermotolerans
CGTCGTGGGCTGGTCAATCGCCGACCACCTAAGCGCGGAACTGGTCTGCGACGCTCTCGACATGGCCCGCTGGCGCCGCAACCCGGAAGCCGGGCAGACGGTGGCGCACTCCGATCACGGGTCGCAGTACACGAGCTGGGCCTTCGGTCAGCGGCTCCGTCAGGCCGGGCTGCTCGGCTCGATGGGCTCGATTGGCGACTGCTTCGACAACTCCATGGTCGAGTCCTTCTTCGGCACCCTGCAGCTCGAGCTACTCGACCGCCGCCTCTGGCCGACCCGGCAGGACCTGGCCAACGCGATCTTCGAGTACATCGAGGCCTGGTACAACCCACGACGGCGTCACTCGACACTCGACATGCTCAGCCCCATACAGTATGAACAGATACACGCCAGCCTCGTGCAGACGTGACACACCGGAACCGTCCGGAAGACCGGGGCAAGCTCAGTATGCTGGAAGACTCCTGACGACCATGCCCGTGAGATACCCGCGATGCGCCCCTGAGAGCTACCCAGTACGCCGGACGCAACAGTACTAGCTGCGTCTGAGAATGCGCATCGCAGAGACGTCTCGCACGTGGAAGCGCGTACCACTAGGCGAAAGAACCCCATGTGCGAAAATGGCCTGACCATTCGTGTGTGCGACAGCAGCCATCGCATAGTCCGCCTCGTTCAAATGCACCCGGTACTTGCGCGATGACGCGGCCACCTCACCTTGGACCTGACCGTCAATAGTCACCACACCGGGTCCGCTACTCGCCGCACGCTCCAGCGTCTGGATGGTGCCTTGCACGTCAACCTCGCGCAGGTCGTAGCCATGCTTAATGAACTCGCCGATCTGAGCCAGTGCCGAAATCTCATGGCCTGCAAAGGAGACCGCCTTAACTGCTTCAGCAGTCGATTCGGTTGCGGGAACACCGACCAGGACTTCCATGTCGAAGTGCGAGTCTGCGGTCGTCGAACCTCCACCGAGTTCTACAAGCGCTTCGCACAAGTTTGCAGACAGCCCCATATCTACCAGTTCGTCAATCGCTCCATCAGGAACGCGTGAAAAGTCGAACGGACGTGCTCTGGCCACGCTTTCACGCGCCGCCTCCAGGGCGCTAAACAGCCGCTCGGCAACTCGTTCACCAAAAGCCCGACTCAGTTGGGGGATCACTGGCTGACCGGTAAGCCCTTGGCTCGGACCATCCAGCGCACGCGGCGTCCGTACAGTCATGACATAACTTCCAATGCCACTTGGGGCGAGTACGGAGGACGCGAGGAACGCTTGCGTCTCACGCGGCTTCTTTGGGGGCTGTACGACTGGCGGCTCATCGCCATAGCAGATGCTTACCGCGGCTGACTGCAGCACTCTGTATGCCGCACCATGGACTCGATGCGCGCGATCGAAAGGAAGGGTACCTGGCACTGTGTCCGCTTCAAGCCTGATGCGATGCGTTAGGTAGTCGCTATAAAAGATCGCTGCAAGGACCCCCGACGTTGGCTGCCGAAGGACGCGGCACAAGGTCATAATCACATCGGCCATGCGGTCTGCATAGTCGCCAAATTGTCTGTCCTGAGGAACCAGCAGCCGACCAGCAAGCGCCGCTTCCGCTTGAGGAGACTCCCATAACGACATGGAGGGGGCACTCGTTTCCCTCCGAGACCAACCTGCCTTGATGAGGTACTCAGAAACGTCGGCGTGGTTCAGCTCCTGAGCGCGTCGGTAGAGCTCGCGAGGGCTCAGATCCATATAAGCGGTCACTGCCCACTCGCCGCCAAACGAGGAATCTGTGCGAAGTCAAACAGATTGACGATAGTCGCGGGCGTCAGCAGGTTAAGCACGGGAACTGGAACTGTAATCTTGCTTCCACGAGCGGGTGGCATACTCATCAAGTTCGCCCAAAATACTGGCGCGCTCGACAGGCGCTGCTCATAGATGTCCGGATGCTGGTTGAGGACAAGCCAGTCTTGCGGATCCTGATCGACAGGAACCAGTGCTAGATACCGCGGCGAGTAGTAACGGCCAACCAGTTTGTTATAGTGATCGACCTCAAGCTGGAAGTGCCAGCATCCATCCGCATGAACGCGAGCGGAGTGAGTGGTCTTCACCTGCAAGTGGATCTGAGACGGTCGACTGGGGTCATACTCTTCCCGCATGTTCACATGGCGGTCAATACCAAAATCGAGGTTCGGTTTAGATGACGTAAGTCCCGCTGCCGCCGCGATCACGTCTATCAGCTCCTCACCGAACAGCCCCTTGAACTGACTGACTAGACCACTGCTCAGTGCGCCGAACGGCCTGTCGGTCGCCGTCATCCCACCCCCGGTGCGGCCGCCTGCGTCGCATCCGCCGCAGTTGAAGAAGCTGGCGAAACGAGCGTAGCGACTTGACTGCACGCGGTGCAACGCGTACAGCAACGCTCGCGGATACGGTGCGGGCGGCGGCTGGGTCACGTCCGCGCTGCCAAGACGGTGGTCGCAAACCAACCGAGTCCTTCGGTCCGCCAATGCGAGGTTCCAATACGCACCGCCCTGTCAAGCTCAGTGCAACCGCCCCGCCTCCGATCTGCTCAGCGAGCCAGTGGGCGATCAGTGTGACCCATCGCAGAACCGCCATGCTGTGCCGCACGTGGGCTCGACTCCTCACCAAGATGGACACGCCAGTTCACAGGGCACGAAGCCTCGATCTACGTCGTAGCCGTCCTGGGGCGAGAGACGTCGACGGGCCAGTCGGCAATCGCTGCGTCGATCTGATGCGGCGATCCGTCCTCTCATGTGCCCAGTCGCTCACCGTAATCGCCTGCGACGGCGGGACCCGCTCGTCGCGCAGTAGTGGCCGCAGTCTCAGACGGACTGCGGGACAATGGAACATGGCCTCCATCCAGACGACCGATGAGATCCGCGACATCTTGACTCGACTCGAGGGGCAGCAGATCGCTGGCCTGCAAGTACTCGGGATCAACTCGCTGAAGTCCCTCTCCCCGATGCCTGATGCGTTGGTCGGCGAGGTGATCGCCGGAAGCTCTGTCGATGGGCGCACGTTTACGATTCGAACGAGCAAGTTCGAGGCGGCAATCGATCTGCAGCGGACCGGACGGCTGGTGTGGTTGAGCGCTCTGGAGCCCTATGCTCCGACGGCGGGCCTCGCCCGCCCCACAGCCCGCCTCCTCCTTGCTGGTGGCTCTGGCATGGATCTCACGGAGCCAGCGAAGACGAAGCGGATCACGGTCACGCTCTCTGAACTGTAGGATCCGTGCCCGTACGGACCAGAACGTTGATTTTCCAGCGGACCCCTCGAGCAGCTACTCTCAACCCACCCGAAGCTGCAGGTGGATTGGAGCATGGCATGGCAACTCAGCGACAGCGCAACGACGATCTCCTCGTGCCGTCGAACTTCGTACGCGCCGTCCGGGAGGCCGGGTACGTCAGCGTCTCCACAGCGCTCGCCGAACTCATCGACAACTCCATCCAGGCGCAGGCCTCCGAAGTTGCCATTACAATCAGTCGAGCACATAGCAAGGGGTTGCCGCAGATCGCCGTGGAGGACAACGGTACGGGGATGTCCGCCGCCGAGTTGGCTTCGTGCCTGAGATTTGGCGGGACGTCGCGCTTCGACGGCAGGACGTCCTTCGGACGATTTGGCATGGGGCTTCCAGCAGCTTCCCTTAGCCAGACCCGCCACGTTGAAGTCACAGCGTGGCGGGCCGGAAGGCGACCGCGCTCAGTCTCGCTTGATATCGACGCGATAGTGGCTGGGGCGCCCGTGAATCTCACTCTTCGGGCTGGCTTCGCCGGCAGCGCGCCGTCCGGCTGCCGAGTCGTGTGGCGTGACTGTGACCGCATCGAGTACAGGCGCTTGGCTTGGCTTGAACGAGCGTTGCATCGTGACCTCGGCCGCATGTATCGACGCTTCCTCGCCAACGGCCTCAAGATCACTATCAACGGCTCTCCAGTCAAACCTCTCGATCCAACGCTCCTATCCGTCTCACTGGATGGACATGCCGCCCAGCTGGCGTTCGGGCCGCTCAGCTACGAGATTACGACTGCCAGTGGTGCCACCGCGTTTGTTACTGTTCGCTTCACGATTCTGCCTGTCCATTACTGGCATGCCTTCGATAACGACACCAAACGCCAAGTTGGCATCGTGGGCCAGGGCGGAGTCTCGATCCTGCGAGCAGGGCGTGAGATCGCACACGGCTGGCACCTCATGGGATCGAAGCGTAAGGAGAATTACGACGACTGGTGGCGTTGTGAGATTGAGTTCGAGCCGTTGCTCGACGAGCACTTCGGGATAACGATCAACAAGCAAGGCATCCGGCCGTCGCGCATCCTTCGAGAAGCTCTGGAGCCAGAGCTTGAATCCATCGCCCGACTCTTGAACAGCCGTGTGCGCCAAGCCTTCGAGGAAGTAAAGTTCCAAGCCGCCGCAGCAGCCTCTTGCCGGATCGCAGCAGCGGCCGATGCCGACCTTCCCGTCGTCAAGGGGCACTCGAGGGCAAAAGGTCCACTCAGTTACCGATTCGAGTCTGCGCCATTGCCGCTAGATACAATGTTTCGATCCGAGCTCAAGCAACGAACACTTAGCGTAATACTTAACATCGATCATCCTGCATTTTTGGCGCTCTACCGCCCACTTCAGGGCTTGGAAGACTCCATGGCGGCAGACCTACGTACCGCGCTTGAACTCTTCCTATTATCATATGCCCGCACCGCCTTGCAACTGGGCAAGGATGGGAATGAGATACTTCAGGCATGGAGTACGACGTACGGACGGATGCTTCAACGGTCATGAGTGGCGATCCCAAACTGATTCCCGTGCCCCTACCTGACGGGGCAACCCGGCAGGAACGACGAGCCTTCATGCGCCTGTGCGAGCACCTCTCACAGATGGATCATGGTTCCATCGGCTCAGGTCTCGATCACAGTGTCTATGCCAAGGCCGCAGGCCTCGGCAACCTCTATGAGCAGCCAATCTTGGCAGCCGCCGCCCACACTGTAATCGATCTAGTCGACCAGGGATGGACGATTACCATCGAAAAGAGTGGGCCTTTGCTAAGCCCTCCCAAGGGCAACGGGAATCATGATGCAGAAAAGGATCGCATCAGGCGACAGGAACACGTACGGCGAGATGAACAGCTGCGCAAGCCGAGTGTCCGCCGTTTTGTCGAGGGCATGGAACGCGCACATCAGCATGAAGGCGAACTAGTCTCGGTTTTCGACCTCATGCGTGATGGTCGCGAACTCGCAGGTGCGCTCGAGGCTGCCGATGAACCACAGGCAGTAATCAAGCCATACGTACAAGTTGTCGACAGCTCTGTCTGCGAACTCACTGGCTTCCGGCTTCACGATATCTGGCGCTACTTCCGCCACACGTGGTCTAACGCGTACTCGACGGTGCCAGGTCGTTCCATGCCTATCCTCATCCGTGACCGCGCTACCAAGCATCATGCAGTCATCGGTCTAGCGGCGATCTCCAGTCCAGTTGTGCAGATTGCTGAACGAGACGCCTGGATGGGTTGGGAGACGGACAAATTCCTTGCCGAGATTGAGGCAAGCCCAACAGAGAGGGTCGGCCGTTGGCTTGCTCAGCGTGTCCAAATCCAGATCGACGAGATCTACAAAGCTGACCTTGTTGAAGACGGCGTGCTCGACCCAGGACTCAATATCGACGAAGTTCCCGCAGCAGTTGCGCGACTCAAAGCCGACTCCGAGCGCTACCGACAGAAGCACCATCGTGCTAGCAGCGTTCGCGCCGTCCGCAATATCGAGACTGATTCATGGGTCGAGCGGGCCGAGACCTTCTTGTTCCGCAGCAAGCGCTCCGCCGCGCTGGCTGAGGCTCTGGAGATCGCCGACCGTCTCGGCCGACACTTCAAGCAGGAACCCACGGCACTAGCTGGCTTGAAGAAGGCCCTCGAGGACCCAAAGGCGCGGACACAAATCCGTCGGGTGATCCGCCGGGCGCGCGGTGAACGAGTTGGCACCGTTGTCGCCGATCTGACCGTCTGCGGTGCAGTCGCTCCCTACAATGCATTAGCTGCAGGCAAGCTCGTTGGAGCTTTAGCTGTCTCGCCAAGCGTGGTAACTGCGTATCGCGAGAAGTACAGCAGGCCCAGCGAGATTGCATCGGCCATGGCTGGCCGCGCGATCGAACGCGAGGCTAGGCTTTCGTTCATCGGAACCACATCCTTGTACGGTGCAGGCTCTAGCCAGTACAACCGACTCTTCTGGCCGGCGGCTGCCATGGGCGGTGAGGGCGAAACCCGGATGGGCTTCTACGAGCTTGGTCGATCACGCTCGTTCGGCACCTCGCACTTCTCCGAGGAGACCGTCAGCGCTCTCGTCCGAGTATCACACCTGAGTGGTTCGCTGATCCGGGTCAATAGTCTGTTTGGCGAGGGGGTCAGCCCGCGGCTCCGCAAGGTCCGGCTTGGGCTCGCCGCGCTCGGCTGGCCCCCAAACCAGTTGCTCATGCATGGCCGTGAGCGCATCCTCTACGGCGTACCACTCGTAGAAAATCTGAGGGACTTCTCGCTTGGTGTCGACCAGGAGCCAAGGTACCTTCTGAATCCTGACCTCGCCGACGCTGACGAGCAGATCGCTGGCTGGTGGCTACATCGTTGGGCACTCAACCGCGCAGCCCAGCCCGCTGTCCAGGAATCCATGCGCTCACACAAGCTAGTGCGACCCATACAGCACGGGGCGCGCGTACCACTGCCGCGCGACTACGAGCAGATCCCTATCACAGAGTTCGCATAGCACGTAGCCCGGTGGTGTGGGCTGCCGGCGGAGACCCGCGCCGACAGCCCGCGCCCCAGACCAGAATCAACTGGCCGCTGCTTCTATGTCAGCCGGTTAATCACCTGGCTTGTCGCGAACGGCAAGTTTCGAGAGATGACGATGTCGTCGACGAGCCGCACCTCAATAGCCTCGGACTCCATGGCGTCGTGCAGTTCCTTCGTTGGTGGAACGTCCAGGGTCAGTGGGCACTGTACGCCGATGATCAAGTGCTGGTCCTGGCGCGTAGCCAAGATTGGCGCAGTGATGGGACCG
The DNA here is from genome assembly GCF_018139625.1 of Actinospica acidithermotolerans. Classification (GTDB taxonomy): domain Bacteria; phylum Actinomycetota; class Actinomycetes; order Streptomycetales; family Catenulisporaceae; genus Actinospica; species Actinospica acidithermotolerans. The sequence continues at coordinate 7,036 of NZ_JAGSOH010000105.1, forward strand.
AGCCCAGGCACCTCGACGACGGCGTTGCGTGCAAATTCGGTGTCCGGAAGATCCCGGCTCTCCAGGTCGGCGAACAGTGTGTCCGTCGACTGGGCGAGGCGTGTCCGGTCGAGCGTTGGCAGTTCGTTGAAGAGCACGTATCGAAGCAGGCTAGCCCCAACCTTGCGGTCCAATAGCCCATGCTCGAACCGATTCCGGAAGCTCCTCAGGCACTGGTAGCACGACTCACCACATCGAGCTGGGCAGTTCTCCAACCGCTCAAGCGCCGCTTCGAAAACAGATAGCCCAAAGTCACGGACGCGCCGCGTAAACCCAGCCCCTCCGGCGAGTGTGTCATACAGGTAGATCTCTGCTTCGAGGCCCTTCTGTCCATCTGGAGTCAAGGCCGGCCGGTACTCAGCCTGCAACTCGGTGGTCTCAACACCAAGTCTCCGGGTGGCTTCTATTGTGAGTGCCTCCGCAACAGTGCGGAGCGCGACATGCGTCGACAGCCACGAAGGGAGAAGCCGGACGGGCGGATCGACTCGCAGCCGAACCAGCAATACATCTGACTTGAAGTCCGTACCGAGCACCAGTCCCCGGGTCGACTTTGAGCCGGGGCAGTCAGGATTTTCATGATCTGGATAGGGCTTCTTGTGGCTGCCGGAAACTTCGCCGCTCGCGTTTTTGACAGGTTCAATGAGGCCACACAACGTGCAGTAGTTGTAGCCCTCGCTCTTCGGCCCCGTGTTGGTTACCAGTAGCGTCGAACGCTGGTACGTCTGCGTGACGCGGTCCGTAACCACGGTCCACTGACTTTCTTCCTGCGGGCCTTCCGCTACGAGCTTCGCACGCGTTGCGTAACTAACTGCGGGGGCATCATCGGGACTCGTGCCAGGGTCCTTGGTGACGCGGTGTGCAAAGCCCGGCGGACGCATCCAGTTCATTGCCTTGCCAAACGTCCCTTCCGAGCCGCATGCGATGCATGTACGCACTTCACCCAGATTGGCTTCTGAAGGGGGGAAGTGCTTGGCGTAGTGGCAGACCGAGCACTCGAAGTAAAGCCAGCGGTCCTGCCACGCCTTCGATCGGTCAGAGCGCACTGGCGAGTAGATCGCACCGGAAGTCCACTCCTTGTTATCAATCCAGACGATCTTGCCAGGTGCGTACTGGCTCAATGCGACTGTCAGCCCTTGGCTCGGCGCGTAACTGTACTCGGTGCGGAAGCGCTCTGACTTGTTGGCGTCGAAGACATGGAACGAGACGACGTCAGTCGGGAACGCGTAACGGGGTAGAACGCCTTCGTAGAGGAGCCGGTCAAGAAGATTGGTCTGGCTGCGCATCTCGCCCGGAAGCTCGGCTCCGTCCTCCGCGGAGTTACCTCCCTCAACTGGTTCTGACAGTGACTCCAGATCGCCATCCTCTGTCTCCGGCAGCTCACCGCCATCGGTGATCTTGAGCGCGCGGTCAACCTCCTTAAGCGTCTCGTGAACGATCCCATCCAGGATAGTCGTCCGGCCCGCTGTGAGTTGGACCGGGAGCCACCCGTCGACCTCCTCGCGTAGCACTTGCTCATGCTCCTTGAGCCAATCCTCGAAGTCGGATCGGTTCAAGACGGAACTAGCTCCGACGAACCCGCGCACTGTGCCAAGCACTTCGAATAGCTGAGGCTGTTCCTCCGGGGCGATGGCAGGCAAGCGGTCGTGGTGGTACCGCTGAAATAGGTACGCCGTCACGTGTCGACGCGCGATTTCGTCGTTATCCATAGTCAGCGAGGGGTCCTCGACCTCGCCACGAATCATCGCAGCCGGGTCGCGGAAGTAGTGATCATCATGAGTGTCGGCACTACCGAATGCGATGACTGTGGCTACGGCGTTGCCACGGCGCCCAGCTCGGCCCGCACGCTGTTGGTAGTTTGCCCGCGATGGTGGCATGTTTCGCAGCGCCACTCCTGACAAGCTGCCGATGTCGATGCCGACCTCCATGGTGGTCGTGCAGGACAGCACGTCAATAGCGGGCTGCTGCTGCTCCGTCGGACCTGGCAAGGTCACATTCACATCTTGAAACAGCAATTCATACTGCTCGGCACGGGAAAACACTTCATCGGATTGCGCCGTATTTAGTTGAGCGGTGTGCTCCCGCGCAATGATACTCGTGGGTGTCTCAGCCGGATCCTGCAATGCTCGGACTGAACTGGCACGATAGTAACCCTTGCGCGCCCGGAATACTTCGTCTGCGTCAGGATCGAGAACCCGCACCGCAGTTTGGGAGCAGTTGGCGCACTTCATGGACCCTGGGAAGGGACGCTGAGTATAGCGACAGTGCTCACAATATCCCCATGAACCCTTGGTCTCCAGCGCTACGTTCTCAGCGAGCAGCCGATACTTGCCAGTGCCTACAATAGGCTCACAAAACGCCGGAAGCAGAACCGGCAACCACTCATTCTTGAATGTCTTCGTGGCCGCCCCAGGACCCACCCACTTACGGATTTTGTCGAAATTACCCGTGTGAGGCTGAACGCCCTTCGGTTGCTTCCACCACTCTCCCTCTTGCATCGATGAGGAGAACCAAATGCCTCTAGTGGTGGTCCAGACCGTCAACCACATGCGGACGAGCGCGATCCGTTCCTCATCCGACGTCGCCACTCCATCAATCGCTGGAAGCTTCCCTAACATGTCCTTGCACTTCGGCACAGTCTCTCGAAGTGATGCCAAGCCGAGAGGCGTTAGGCCGTAATACTTGTCTGTGAGGGTTGAATACATCGCGCGGAGAAGCGAGGCTGGTGGCCTCGCTTGAAGCATGAGGAGCCCGTACAGCTCAACTACATTACCATCCAGCGCACCTGCTTCGATCTTTTCCGAGACAGTGCTCATCGGTTGCATCGACTCGGCAGGCCTAAGTTCAGGTCTCAGCCGGACCGAGAGCGTCTTAGCACCGACCATAGTCGCATGGAACATGTGTTGCAGGCTGAGCAGGCTTCTAATACTCTCGTCCTGCTTCTCAAGTTCTGTCCAGCCCCGAAGAATTAGAGGGCGAATTACATCGCGCATCGAGTAAGTTTGAAGATTAGGAGCAAGGCGCGCTGCGACCTGACGCGAGTCAGAAAAGGCCAGCACCTTACGCCCTCGCAAAGGCGCGAAGTCCGAGTAACCCCGGCTAGGTGGCTGCACCTCGAGTTGCCTCGTGACAAGGGCCTGAAACGGCTGATCACCCTTAGTCTGATGATCTTGGACAGAGGAACGACCGTAGCCTGCCGAACGCTCGCAGACTCCGCACGGCTTGAACTCGCCATCAGCTTCGACCTCGTCGGACTCATCGTCGTCCGTCTCGACCGCGATCGACTGTCCTGCACGAAGTCGGGGTAGGCACACCGAGCGGCTACGGAGCCCCAGCTTCGGCGGATTTAGGCAGCCGGTCACCAAATCCAGATCAGCAAGCTCAGTAGGGATTTTCGGCTCCTCCAGGAGGAGGTCAAGAGCGTAGAGTTCAGGGATCGACCCAGCCGGCGCTTGGAATGCACCTCCCGGCTCGTGCCACAAGAAGCTCGGCTCGATCAGGTCTGCCGTGTAGGCCCGCACGTACGATGATCCGCAGTGCCGACACGTGAAGTACTCAAAGACCCGAGCTCCGCAATCGCATGTGGCCCGGGGCTGGTCGTACAGCTTTCCGATCGGACCATTTCCGCGCAGTTGCCCATCAAGTTTTGAGCAGTTCGGGTCAAGGCAGGCCCACAGCCCTGGAAGTCCGCGGAAGAATCCGTGCACGCGACACGGTAGAAGACTAGCTCCGCTTGGTTCCTTACGCGCGGCGCTGCCGAGTGCCACGAGGGTAGATACCGCCTGGTCTGCGAGCGAGGGCTCAACACCTGGAAAAAGCGTTGCGCCGAGCTCGTTGACCGCTTGAGCCTTCTTCATCGTCTCGTTAATAAGTAGGCTCATTGGCCCAAAGCCGTACAGTGCTTCGTGCAACACCTCCGAGGAGGAATGCTCTCCCGGCTCCACTCCACGGTACTGGAGAAAGCCAGTCAAGGCTTGTACCTTCGCCGCATCCGTAGAAGCGTCGTAGTAACTAGAGATCGGAATTGCCGCAAGTTGCGCTGCATCTTCCTGTGTACCCGTGCTTACAGGTTCGCTCAGCCTCAGCTGTCCCTCGACAGTGCGGAAATCCGCTAAATCTTTGCCACTGAGCTGCGCACCAAAGTCACGTGCATATTCAGCACTCGCGAAGCTCGCGCTAGTAGTAATGACTTGGAGGCGCTCGGGCTCGATGCCCAAACGTGAGCGCAAGCGACGGAGGAGGAGTGCCACCTCTGCGCCAGCTGCACCTCTGTACAGGTGCGCCTCATCGACGATGAGGAGGAAGCGCTCAGACGGATTATCACCAAGCCACTGCCGGGTGGCGTCAAAGATGGGGCGCTCAAGCGGTCGCATGAGCATGTACTCCAACATCGAGTAGTTGGTGATCAGCACATCTGGCGGCGCAGCCAGCACTTCGTGGCGTGTCAACAGCTCGGGATCGTCTGGCCGCATCACGGCCCGAACGAACTCGCCTGCCTTGTTCTGCCAGCGAGTATCTTTCTCCCCATACCACTTCTTAATGTCAGGCTTAGCTGGCCACTTACCACGAGACTGAAGCTTTTCGATCAGCTCAACAGCCTCTGCGTGCCATTGCGTCTTGGGGTCCGCTGCCCGGTCGTGCAGCAGCACGTAGAAATCCTCAATGGACTTGAGACGACGCTGATCACGTTCTCGAGTACGCACGCCAGGGTAGAGGGTGCGACTGGTATACCGCGCAAAGCGAGCAGGACGACCAGCCCAGGCGTCGAATTGCGTTGTGACGCGAGAGTCACCCAGTAGCAGGCGCAGACGCCCAAGCTGGTCGTTAACCAACGCGTTCATCGGGTAAAGGATCATCGCACGCACCGCGGGAGTCGCAAACGATTCCGGGTTGTGTGCAGCTTCGCCAGCTAGTTTGGCGATCATCGGCAGCAGGAATGACTCTGTCTTACCCGAGCCCGTACCGGTAGTCACCGCGAGGCTTGCGCCGTCGCGGGACGCCCACTCGAGCGCATCCGCCTGGTGGCTATACGGCGGATCATGCAGGATAGCACCGAGCCCCTTACCGCTCTGAGCAAGAGCGGTGAAGAGCTTTTGGACTTCGGGGTCAAGGTCGAGCGCCGCGAATTCCCGACCGCCGCGATACCGTGGCGTGCTCTCAATATAGGGCTCCTGAAAGAGCACCCCTTTTGCATCAAGGAGCTGGCGCCGCTGTTCGATTACCGTTGGGTCGCTCACGTGGTACGTGGCTTCGATGTAGTCACGCAAGGCCGCTCGAATCTCGGCGACAGTTTCAGCGATCGTCGGTGCATCCGATTTCACGGGCTTTCCTCCTTGTTTGTCAGATCCATCCAGAGCATCTCAGTAAGCAACTGGTGCAGGCCGGGCATCGCTCCGCTTGGGACTCTGAACGCAAATAGAGCCCCTCCTACCTTGCCGAGAGCAAGTCCCACCAGTCTTAAATAGCGCTCAGCGAAAGCGGGTATGGGTGAGTAGAACTTCACGACTGCCGCGTTGTTGGATGTGGCTCGCTCGGTCCTATATTGCTGTGGCGCCCCTCGCAATGAATCGATCGCCATCTGAACGCGCCAGGCTTCATCTCGGCCAGCCGCCAAAGGATCATCGATCGGAAAATCGACCACCTTTGTAGATGCACCACCTAGTAGGCGCACCATGCACCACAAGTCAGCGCCGTAAGCTTGCGGACGACGCGCTAGAAAGTCACCAGTGTCAGCTGGTTTTGGGGACCGCCAGCGACCACGGTAGAAGCGATTGCCCGCAGCCGGGTCCAGCACCTGCAGCCGCTCAATCTCGCCGCTGTCGTTCGCAGCATCGAGGCGCTTTGTGACTCGACCAACCAGCAGCTCTGCAGCCTCTACGCGTGGGCGAGCGATCCATCGCTCACGATCGATTCGTTGCAGCCCAATATTCGAGAGTTGGTCATCCGCGGATGTCGCATCAAGCCGGATTATCCTCGTATGCTCCTCATACTCAATCTCGTCGCTGAGCTCCGCGTCAAGCAGCGAGGCGCCGAACGGACGCACTCCAACTAGGAGGTACTTCCCGGGCTCCTGCTCTATATAGCTTGGCGGGCCGAGATACAGCAAGCGAGCCGAACCCTCAATTTGATGAATCAACTCCAGAAGATCGCCTCCAGCGATCACTAGGTCAAGTATATCGTTCAGCTCATCACGTGTAACTTCACCTTCTGGCACGAGAGGTTGTAGCACTTCCAGCACAGCGCTAACCAGCTGATTTGGAGTGGCGGGGCAAATAAACGACGCAGCACGACGCAACGATGCGGTAAGGAACTCCCGGCTGGTGAGTCCAACCGAGTCACCAGTAAGGCCCATGTTCCGAACAGAGAGCAGCGACGCTTCCTCCGGGGTCAGGCTGGAGAGCTTCATGGGCTGGCTCGCTCACTCATCGCCGTCTCCATTTAGGGCACGAGTTCCGAGTACAGAGAACCGCGCTGCACGCAGCAAAACTGGCGTGCGAATCACCCGGCCGAGGAGATACTCACGACTGCTCGTAGACCACTCAAGAATTTCGCCCGGCTTGCTCGCGAGGGTGAGGAGGAACTTTGCAGCAGACGGCTGATCTCGGACCCCACAGTCCCAGAGGGTCGATTCAATAATCTCCGCGAAACCGGAAACAAGCGTGTCCCACTCAAGCCAGCGATAAAGGCTACTTGCAATTTTTCCGGCAAGCTTCTTCTGGCCGTAAGAAACCCCAATCGCCCCCTGCATTTCTTCAAGATAATTGGCTGGCTCCTCTGCCTTCTCGAGCTGGTGCTCCACCGCAGCCCAGTAACGACCACAAAGCTCCATTGCATTGGCACGAGTGATCGCTTCAAGCACGGAATGCTGATGGTAGACCGCAAAGGGATCGGCTGGGAGCTCAGCCCCCGCCCAAAGACGGTGGGCATCCACTAGCTTCATGACGCCTGCGACCGATTTGCCTACGTGAGGTATGTACGGCCTTGCTCCACCAGTCATCATTAGGTCGTTTGGGTTGGTCGGCGCTAAAGACACGGCCTCAAGTTGATCGGACTTAGCGCGCAAAAGTCCACCACTCGAGATGAGTTCGACCGTTGCACTGACCTCGCACAAGGAGGCGGTCAGTGGCGACGACACCTTGAAATACTCGATGCGCGTCCTGCCTTGGTCTGTGCGGTCTATCAGCCGTGCATACGAGCTGCCATCGTGTTTCTTCAAGAACCTCCACCTGATCGGCTGAAAGCCACGCTCTGCCGCCAGTGAAGCCATGCCGATGCCATCGCGGCGAACTACTATTTCGCAAGACTCGGCCTCATCATAGAAGTCATTGAAATGACGGCTATTGCGAAGGTTTTTGACATACATCGCCCAGTGCTTATGGTCAATTGGCAGTCTGATTTTTTGCTCGATTTCGACTAATTTTGAGCCATCATCTCCTCGCAAGATCACCAGGAGATCTGCGTCAATATCTGTCGGACCACTCACGGTAATGCTAGCGCGGTCGTCCCAGATCTCAGCAAGCGCCGGCCGAGCGGGTGACGCTAACATGCGAATCCCTTCGCCGGCTGTCGCCGTTTGCGGTCGAATCTGTGGGTCTCGAATAGTGATTGCTAAAGACCCTTGCGTGAGCGGCTGTTCGTTCACACCAAGCAGCGTGACCCTTAGATCGTGCGTCCCAATATCGAGTCCATCGAGCGAAAAGATTAGTTCAGCTTGGCCCTCGGGCCACGGGATAAGATGTGGGTTTCCATTGACGTACGCCAAACAATGTACGGCCGTAAATTCTGAGCGGATCGCAATAATTGCAGGTTCGCCAGCAAGCCACTCAACCGTGCCCTCACCGTCCCATGAACTGGCTACCATCCCTGCGGGACGAACAAATATCTTCGAGTGCACAGATAGCCCGTATGTAATTAAGGCCATAGTATCGGTTTCTGTAAGCTGCGCGGGTACGTTGAGCCGGTAAGCTGTCGCACCGGATACACGCAGCGGCACTGGTTCGATCCACGACAGAGTCGGCGGCTCCTGAGTATCCTCACACACAAGAATATAGTCGTGGCCAGGCCGTAAAGATCGACCTTTCACCTCAATGGCTAGGCCGAAGTCTTCACGACGGTACAACCAGTACGGCCCGGATGTCATGACACATTTTTCAGCGAGGATCGCGTTAGCTACTGTGCTCCGATCCAGCTGCACAAACGGCTTTGAGGCGTCGGGCCATGAGCTGAAAGTGATCTCTTGCCCACCGAAGACAAGCGCACCAATGGGTACTGGCCGGCTCCCACCGGTTACCTTGCCTCGGAGAGATTTCAACTCATTGTAGACTCGAGGATCGCTCTTGCTGAGTGGCGTTAGATCGGGCAACGAGGCGAAGGGATTCCAGGCACCTTCGAAGAATCGAAGGAAGAACTTGGGATCAGTCGCTGTAGGCAGGTGGCGTTCGCGCTTAGGTATACCAGTGACAGACGTTCTCGGACCAAATCCAACTGCGCGGATTCGGCTCGCGGCGTGCTGTGCGGAGATAAGCCACTGCCGAGACTGGCGTTCGCGCGACAGTCCCTCGAGTAGACGCTGAAGTGTTGACTTCACAAGATATGGCGACTCTTCGTTCTCGCCAGACAGCAAAGCAGCTGCAACTTGGCCCAGTAGGGCCGTGTTCTGGCAAAAGATTTGAAACCGATCGCTATAGGAGTGAGCTCGAACCGCAAGACTCGTACCGAGTTCGTCAGGGTCGTCCAGCAGAGTAGACGAGAGCCCGCCTCGAAAGTCATAGAGCAATTCAGCCAATTGGCGCTGCAAGTACTTTGGCAGCACAGCATTAGTTAGCGGCCACGCGATTATTGTGAAGTTTGTCGCAAAAGCTCCGGTTGGCACAGCCCCGCCATACTCGTCGGCGAATTTCTGATACCAACGCTTAATGTAATCCCGATGATCGCTGTGCCATCCTGGCGTAGCACGCTCGAATGTCGGCCAATACTCGCCGCCAGTGTAGTTGTACCCAGACTCGGCGGCATACACGACGTAGGGCAGCCAGGAGGCCCGATAACGAATGCCCAAACCCCGCGCGACTGCTGCCCGCACGCTGTCGAATAGCAGCTCAATGTCGGATTGTCCAAGGTCGTGCTCGAGCGCGAAGACCGGCGAAGCTCTGTCCAGTTGCTTCCTCTGCTCATGCAACTGGTGGAAGTGCGCGCCAAGTTTGCTGTGGAGGTACTTCAGGACCTCAGCGGCGTCGCTGTATGGGACGACCGACATGCGTCGTGGGGCCTCCCCCTCGGTGGCCGGTTCTCGGAAGAGCTCTTCTACCGTAACATGTGCAGCCGGTGGCGTGTGGCGTACGTTGGGTCATCTGAGGCACTGCACGCGACGTGCGTTTGGCGTAGTCAGTAGCTCTCGACGGCCAGAGCCGCCTCTCCGCCCTGCGCGGTCTCCGGCAGCGCAGGTCGAGCACTACGCGCTCGTGGTAGAAGGGGCCGCGGGCGCTCAGGAAGACGAACTTCGGGCCGTAGACCTTGGCTTTTTCGTCTCCGCCCTCGACGTGCAGCCCCGCACCGGGGCCCACGCGCTAGCGACCCCAGCATCTATGCCTGGCATACAGGCCTTCTGGCCGCGAGGTGGGGGTATCGCTGGCCCCCGCGGGGGACAGCGTGCCGACCCCGCAGCGTCCCGGGGCCTGCAGCGCACGCTTACTCCGCCTCCGCGTGCCCTGTTTCCGACGCGCGGAAACGACTGCCCGTCGTCAGGTCCAGTCGCGCACAGCATGAAGGGGTCGACCGCCTCCATCGCGACGAGGCCCTTTTGAGCGCGATGACGCTCGGCGCGGGCACCCCCCGGAGCGTATTGCGCGGCGCGCCGCTCAGCCTCGGGATGCATGTCGATCGCCGGCCCGGTGGCATCGATTAGCCCGTCGCACCATAGGCAGCCGCGGCCCGGGACTAAGGAACCGATTGAGGGGCGTGGATCTGGCCGACACCCGTGCTCGTCGACCGGGACCTTCACACCGACCTGGGTAGCCGGGATCAGCCGGTCGTGCACGGGCGTATTGATCCAGTGCCGGTCCGCATGCCCGTCGGCCGTCAGGAAGATCCAGTCCTAGCGCTCGAGCTCACGGCGCGCCGAGGGGTGCTCGACGCGCTTCTGGGCTCGGGGTCACGCCGATATGTGGGTTTTTCCGCCGTACCGCTGCGACCCCGTCGGACCCGGATCGGCTGGGCCGTCACGGCTCAGCGGTCGCGTGGCTTGGGGTGCGAGATCTGACGCAGGTCGTCCGTCAGATAGCCGATCGTCGCCGCTGCCTCCTCGACGGCGGTCCAGGGCAGCAAATCGATTGTGCCGTTCTTCTCCCGCATCTCGATCAACTGCCGCAACTGGTCATCGGCTTCGGCGAGTTTCGCGTTGAACTTCGCGAACGCTTCGGCCTCGCGATCCGTGTCCGTCGGCCGTCGCTTCTCGCTCGCTTCGAACCCATGCAAGACCTTCGCGCGCAGGTAGGCGTTGAAGGTGGATGCCTTCGCTTCGGTTGGCTGTTCGACGAGTTTGCCCGTCGCGCTGTCCCACTGGCGCGGTTTGCGGCCCGCCCGGGTCTGCTTGACCGCGTCCGCCAGCAGCCATCGCCCTTCGCGCGTGGCGAGCAGGCCTCTGATGATCGAGCCGACGCTGGTGCGTGCGATTGTCGTTCCCGCGACCTGTTCAGCGGAACCCGCGGCCGCGAGCAGGTGGCCGCTCATCACCAAGTTGATCATTCCCAGGACCCCGAGCAGCAGCTGCGCTCCCGTCTCGCCGCCATCCGCCCGGGCCAGCAGCGCGTCGACTTTCTCGTCGGTGTTGATGTTCTCGACGTCCCAGTCCACCTCGACCAGGTTCTGCCACACGCACCCGGTCTCCAGAGCCCTCCGAGGCGACGTGGTCTCTGGTCTCGCGGAGTAGGAACGCAGTCCCAACTCGACGATCGGCCCGTTGCGGCGGGCGAGCGTGAGCTTGCCCCGCAACGCCATCTTGGATCGTACGAACGCCCTGAACCCGCGACTATTGGACGTCAACTGCTGGACGACCAGTGCGAAGCGGAGGTCGGGCCACGTGGGTTCGAGTCCGAGTTCTTGCATCGCCGGAACGACGTTCTTGCGCCCGACCAGGGCGTCGCGGACAGCAGAGGCTCTCAGTCCGGGATAGAGCAGGCCCTCGTCGTAGAGCCCGGATACGATCTCTTCGGCCGTGACCGCGTTGCGTGCGCCGTCGTCGAACGGCTTCGGCTCGACGTTCATGCGCATCAGCAACGCACGCACCGCGGCCGGGAACCGCTGCATGCCCCGCTCGACCTCGTCGTCCTGGTAGCCGACGATCACCTGGACAGGCACCGTCATCGCGTTCAGCGCCATCGCCGCCCTGCTGCGCCCCTCGATGTCACCTGGGGTCCCAGTCCGCGCTCTCTTCAGCCGCGCGTGGGCGGCCTTGACGGCCTCACGCACGAGTTCGCGACGGGCTTCCAGGCTCATCGGCATGAGGTGCGAGGGGAGCAAGGCGACGGGCTCGGCGCTCTGCGGGCGGGGGAGCGCGCCGTCGAGCCACCCCCTGCGGACCCGGATCCGGTCATAGCAGGAGGCGAGCCTGCAGTTGCCGTCGATGGCCGTCAGTTCCACGGCCGTCGGTTCATGCTCGGACGTGAATACCACGGGTGTGAGCATCAGCGGCCGTTCGACCAGGCGCTCGCCCACTTGCTGCGGGTTGTCGCTCATCACGCGCTCGGCCGAGCGGTCCGCCGATTCGAGTACAGCGGCGAAGCTGTCGGGGTGGACGAGGACGGCGTGCTCGTCGTCGCACCCCGGCATCGACAGTGCCGTTCGCAGCCCGTCGGCGTGCGGATCGGCTGCGTACCGCGCCGTGGCCAGCAGCCTGTCGTTCTCCACCGCCATCGACACCATCAGCGAGTACGCCCTGTAGGAGATGACCATGAGCCAGCCGGTCTCGACGCGCAGCGGCTCGACGCGCACGCTCTCGAGCTGGCCGGGCTCCACGGCACCGTGGGCGATCCGCCAGATCACCTCGTCGGGCAGGTGGATCTCAGTGCGGCGGGAGCGGAGTGAGGCGTAAGCGGCCTCGGCGGCGCTGTTCGGAGGTACCCGATGCTCGTAGGCGCCGGCAAGGGTGTCGATATCGGTGACCGGGATGACGTTGATCTCGTCGACCAGCTCCGACTCAGGCGTCGGGGACTCGCTCATCGCGACCCTTCGGGGCATGGCCGCATTCGCGCGGCCGGTGGGTTCCGCGAGAGCAGCGCCGTCGGAGCGCTACGCACCCTCGCCGCCGTCGGGACGACCTCGGTCGTCCAGGAGCGACGCGGCGTTGAGGCGCGAGCCGTCCGCACTCCGGGGTCCCGCCGCGATGGTTCTGGTGCGGGCAGCCGCGGGTCGTGAATGCTCGGACCGCAGTCCTCGCATACAGGCATCAGGCCGCTGCGACAACGGCGTTGGCCCCGACGATAGCCGGTGTCCCGGGCCGTCCGCAGCGGAATCCGGAAACCTATGCGAGTTCCCCCTGCATCACGCACACACTCCAACTGCATCAGTGTCCGGGCTTGTGGTCATCGTTCGAACACCACTCCTCCAGATAGCCGGTGGCTGAGTCGGCCACTTCGGGCACCTTCGCGGCCCACACCCTCGCCAGCGCGCGGCGCGCCAGGAGCGTCCGGAGAGTGAGAGGGGAGGCGTATCGGCGGAACCAGCCGCTTCCTAGTCAAGCAGGTCAGTGCGTCAGGTATTGCGAGCCGAACCCGCATTCCACCAGCCCGCCCGCGGCAATCTTCAGGTTGGACAGCCTGCTGCGGGGTAGGACGCACATGTGACGCGGTGTGGACGAACGGCCATCGAGCCACACTACCCCCGGCTGGGGCCGCGACCGCGGCTTTCCGCGATGCAGGCGTCGGTCCGCGCGAAGTAAGTACTCTGTGCTCCGGCGAGCGGGCGTCGGACCGAAGGATCCCGAGCCGGCCGGCGTCGAACGTTCCATTAACACATTGATCTCAAAGGCCATGATGATGGCCTTATGGATGCACATGACCCCACCGGCGCCGGGCGCCTTGCCAACCTCGTCGCGCTCGTGCTGAAACACCACCTGGACGAGATGGCGCACTACTACGTCCGGTTGGAGCAGGGCGGCGAGCACGAGGAGGCCCGCGCTGTCGCCGACCGGCGCGACCGGCTGATCGACACCGCGTCCGACGTGTACGAGGAGGTGACCGGCGTGCCGCTGACCGTCAGCCGCGGCCTCACTGACCGCCGCGGCTGACCGGAACCTTACCTCGATGGGATTCGCCCTGGCTTCCCTTCAGGCCGGGGCGGATTGGTTTAGTCGAACCTGTCGTTGTCAGGCGGCCAGGTCGTCGATCACGTCGAGGATCAGGCGGGGAAGCCTCGCTACCGCCGTCTCCATCAAGTGTTCGATCGCGGAGGCCTCGGTACTTGTGTTGATCGCGATCACGTCCGACCATGCGCAAGGTTCGTATCTGGCCACCATCGAGAGCACGTAGAGCACGGCCCACCACGTCAGCAGCGGGTGAAGCGGCTCCGCATTGTCGCCGAGCGCGGGGAACAGGTACCTGTCCCTTGAAGTACGCGGTCCCCACGTGCTGCGTGATGTCCTCCGAGTACCCGCCGAAGGACGGCTCGCCGCGGTCGGGCCACAGCAAAGTTACGCAGTTCAATCCGGCCAGGCCGCGGCCGGGCCACCACTGATCGGCCAAGCCCGCGATCGCCTCCGACGGCGCGGCCCACTCGCCGGCCGCGGGGTAATGTGCGAGGAACTCGCGCAGCACCGTCGGCGAGTTTGCCTGCTTGACCGATTCCGGGATGCCCTCCAGCTCGCCGACCAGCCACCGGCCCGGGTAGGTCGTGTAGTTACGGTCGCGTTCGACGGCCAGGACCGGGAAGCGCCCCGGGTCGGCCAGCGGGTAGCCGACGCTCTCCGGCAGGCCTGCCCAGATCTGCCCGACCGTCACCGGCGCCGCCTTCGTCCCGTCCGGCTTGAGCTCGGTGAGCGAGCCCGAGCCAAGGATCTCCGCGAGCTGCGTGAACGCGCCGGAGCCCTTGTTCGAGACCGGCAGCATCCCCAGGGTGCCGCCCGAGGCCGCGACAGACTGCTGCATGGCCGGGATGCCGATGCCGTGGCCGGAGAGCTTCCACGGTTCGGCCGGCTTGCCCTTCTGCCGGTCGGCCACGCCCGGCGCCATCGCTGCGATCGCCCGCCCGGCCTGGCTCAGCCCGTAGTACAGCTGCAGCGGCTTAGTCATCACGTCGGAGCCCGCGGCCGCGCTGAACAGCTGCTCGGCCTTCTCGAGCGCTGCGGTGAAGGTCTCGCGCCTGGTGCCGGCGCCGTTCGCCGCTCCCGGCGGGTTGGCGCATCGAGCGCAAGTGCCTCCACGCCTGGGGAAACGCCCTCTCGAACAGCGGGTTATCCCCGCCGACGCTCAACACGATCGTCAACATCTCCTCTCGGGTGCCGGCCGGCGGTGCGGTGGTAGCTGCCGTCGGTCGGCCGGGGACGGATATCCGGGAGCGGGGCTCGTGCCCGGGCCCTGCGGGCCGATGTGGCAGGCCTCGACGAACGCCGCCGTCCCGGGCACGGCGCCGCAGGCTATCGGACCTGTTCGTCCGTCAGGCGCAAGAGGCTACTGTCCGGGCAGCGCTCGGGCATCGCCGAGCCCGAGGACCGAGGCGGGGTCGGTCGAGCACCAGCGGCAGTTCGCCCGCCCGTGCGCGCGCTGCCGGTCGCGCTCTCGGCTGCGCGGGAAGTGCGCACGGGCGTCGCGGTCGACGTCTTCGAGGTGCAGGCCGACCGCGGCGAGCATGAAGTAGGTCGCCGCCTCGCCGGCCGCGATCGTGTTGAGCGTCATGACGGACGGCGCCGGCTCGTCGCGCACGTAGCGGGCCCGCGTCCGCTCGTGCTCGGGCAGGGCCTCCATCGCGAGCTCAGCAGGGTCGATCAGCTCCTGGCACCACTGGCACGCCTCGCCGGGCACCAGCGGGCGGATCGCGACGTGGAGCTGGCCGACCTGCCCGTCATCGGCGACCGGGATCGAGACCCCGACCTGGACACCGGGCACCAGGTACTGGTGGACGACCGCGTTGACCGCGTGCCGCGCGGTGTTCGTGTCCGCGGCCAGGAAGATCCAGTCCGCCTGCTTGAGCGCGTCGAGGGCCGTGGCGTCGGAGACGTCGCAGCGCAGCTTCGTGACCTTCACCCCGCGGTTCGCGCGGCGGATGTTGCGCGCCGCCAGCCGCGTCTTGGGGGCGCTCAGCGCCAGGCCGAGCCGCTGGAGCAGCGCGGGGGCGCCTTCGCGGCGCAGCCAGGTCATCGCGTCGATCCGGCGGGCGGCGGGCAGCCGGTGCAGGTTGGACGGGGCCACCTTGTCCGGGTCGATCACGACCAGGTGCCCGACGCCTAGCCGGCCGAGCAGCTCGACCAGGATCGAGCCGATGCCCCCGAGCCCGACCACCGCGACCCGCATCTGACCGAGCACGCCCTGCCCGGCCTGCCCGAACAGTCGCGACTGCCGGTCGAAGCTCGGGTCCGCGCCGACCGGCGGAGCGGCGGGCTCGGAGCGCAGCCGCAGCAGGTTGGCACCCGGGACCACGACCTCGGCCAGCGTCGTGCGCGAGCCATCCGGCATGAACACCTCGGCGTCCGCAGCGTGGACGGCCAGCACCAGCCCTCCGACCGGCTGCCCGGTCATCTGGACGATCGCCGGGTAGCAGCGCTCGTGGCTGGCGATGTCGGGGCTGGAGAACGCCACCGAGGTGGTGCCGCGGTGACAGTGCACGGCGATGTATGCCAGGTCCGCAGCCTCTGCTCGGTCGATCGCGCGATTGACGAAGTCGTCCGTCAGCGCACGGTAGCCGGTCTGGCCGGGCACGTAGTCCACGCCGTCGACCGCGAGCATCGCCTCGCGCGCCAGCAGCCGGGGACCGCGCGGACCGTCCGCCAGACCGGCCAGGATGATCGCGCCGTGCTCGTCGCGGTCCCCGGGGAACAGGTGCGCGTGCACCTTCTCCCACAGCGGCGCGGGGATGGTGAGCGACATCCCGGCGGCCGGCGGGTTCACGACCGCTCCGCCAGACACGCGACCACCCCCGCCGCCTTGATCGCCGCCGTGTCGATGGCCGGGTTGTGGTGCGGAGACCTCAGCGAGAACTGCAGCGCCGATCGGTCGTGCCACGTCGTCGGCGTGAACGGCGGGGTGTGCGGCTTGCCGTCGACCCTGCGCAGCTCCCCGCTCAGGAACACCGGGTAGATGTCCGCGTCCGGGCACTGGTGGGTGATCACGAATCCGAGCCAGCTCTCGCGCTGGATGTACGCCGGGCCCGGGTCGATCGAGTCGATCACGATGTACGCGCCGCCGCTGCCGTTCGGCTCGTGAAGCACCGTTTTGGCGGCGTACTGCGCGACGAGTTCCTCGATCTGCCCGGCCACCGCCGGGAGGTAGCCGGTCACGAGTCCTCCTGCTGACCCTGGGCCCGGAACCGCTCGCCCTCGTGCAGCTCGACGGTCTCGTCGTCGGGCACGAATTCCCAGGCGTCGCCCTCGCGCACGTACACCCGGGCGTTCGGGTAGACGGTCTTGTCTCCCTGCGCGATGGCCGCAGCCTTGATCTGCGCCGCGGTCGCCTCCCTGCCCGTCATCACCACCGGCACCCCGTTCACCTCGATCGTCACGTCTTTCGGCTCGCGCACTTCCGCGCCGTTGCCCGTCGTACCGCTCATAGGTCGTGTTCCTCTCTGGACGTGCGGGTCGCGATCAGCCCGCTGTGACGAGAGTGCCACTGGTTGAGCCAAGCTGTCAACAGAAGAATTCTAGTCTGGCTGTCACTCGCGGCAGGTCTCTGCTCTTCGCCGAGCGTCGTGTCGAGGTGAGTTGTCAGGACGTCCAGCGTCCCGTCCGGTATAACCGGGGTGGGCCGGTTCTCGAACGGGGGATCGCGGGCCGCCGGTGACGTCGCTGGCGCTTGGCGCGCGAAATCGAAAAAGCGGGTGTCCCGCCGCCGCTAGGGCGGCGGGACACCCGCATCGACCTTGAGTTAGATTTCCACGGGAGTCGGGATGATCCCGAGGTTCACTAGGCGAAAGTTCGCTGCGGAGGGGCTGACCCTGAACGTGTCCGCGAACTGCTCGACCATCTGCGCCGCGTTGCGAAAAGACTGCTCGGCGACCCAAGGCCGCACCACGTGCTCGGGCATGAGCAAGGCTGCGGCGAACCTGTTCGCCTCGATCTCCTCCCGGTCCGTCGCTAGGCTTGCGACCCTGTCGCGGAAGTTCATGCGCACGTCGGAGTCCATGATCACCGAGCGCCCCTTGTGGAGCTTCAGGTGACCGATTTCGTGCGCGATCGTGAACCGCTTGCGGTTAATGTGGTGAGTTTGGTTCACTCCGATCACGATCCGATCTGGCTCGCGCACGAGCATGCCCGAGACATCGTCGGTCATCGGCGCGTTCGCGACGATGATCCCCAACTGATCGGCGATCTGCTCTGGGTCCACCGGAAGGCTCGTCCAGCCGACTTCTTCGAGCAGTTGCCGCGCGAGCAAGTCAGCCCTGGCCACCTGCTTCACCGTCCTCTGACAACCTGTCCGCTTGCGCCATCACGCTGGCTAGCGCGTCGGCAAACTCTGAGGTCAGCGGGGGCGGGCTGATCTCGGTCGTTGCCGGGATCAGTTCCCCCACGCTCACGTTCAGAGCGTGCGCGATCCTCGCGAGGCGGTAGGGCGGTGGAGCCTGACTGCCGGCCTCAATGTTGCTGATCGATGCGCGAGAAACCCCCGCCATCTGCGCGAGCTGCGCTTGCACGAGCCCGGCGCCTCCCCGTAGAGCACGAATCCTGGAACCCATCTCTAGGTTGAATCGAGTTTCTCGTTCCCGTTCATCCATGCACGACCCTCTCGTCGGACCACACGTTGCGTCACCTAGAGGAAACGCCAGCGTCACTGTCATTCTTCCTGTGTCGGTGCGCAAAGCAAGGTACAACATGGAGGTTTCTTGAGATCGATGAACCCGCCGCTGGGCCCGCGTTCCTCACGCCGACACCAGCTACAGTGCGTGGCTCGCGAACAGCCATGACGGCGGACGTGGAAGAGTCGTGGTGGGCGGACATGTGAGTCCCGGTCCACGGACATGAGAAGTCTAGGTAGGCGGCCATCTGTAGCCGCGTGGTGACCGTGCGAGTTCCCGCCTTGATCCGTTA
>NZ_JAGSOH010000106.1 GCF_018139625.1 Actinospica acidithermotolerans
TCGGCCGCATTCTTTCGCGTCCAGGCCCGCCACCGATCGCAGCAGCACGGCCTCGGCCTGATCACGCGGCAGCCGCGCCAGCAGTGCCATCGCCCGGTCGGTGCCCCAGCGCTCCTCGGCCACCACCGCCGTGTCGGGCGCGGCGCCGGCGAACTCGCCCAGCTCGGCCAGGAGGTCTTCGTGCTGCCGGCCGGCGCGCCGCTGCTCGTCGATCGCTCGGTTGCGGCCTATTCGGAATAGCCAGACGCGGAACCCGGCCGCGTCGCCGCGGAATCCGGACACGTCGCGTGCCGCCTGCAGCCACGTCTCCGAGGCGACGTCCGGTGCCGACTGGCCGACGAGCGCGAACAGGTAGCGCTCCAGCGGGGGATTGAGCGCCCGCCACAGCACGGCCACCCCGTCGGCCCTGCCGAGCCGTGCTGCTTCCAGGGCCGCGTCGAGCTCCCCGCTCACTCGCGCGCTCCTCTCCGCAGCC
The DNA here is from genome assembly GCF_018139625.1 of Actinospica acidithermotolerans. Classification (GTDB taxonomy): domain Bacteria; phylum Actinomycetota; class Actinomycetes; order Streptomycetales; family Catenulisporaceae; genus Actinospica; species Actinospica acidithermotolerans. The sequence continues at coordinate 476 of NZ_JAGSOH010000106.1, forward strand.
CTCGATCCGGTCGCGCCCCCTCCCGAGTCGCGGCGGGCGCGGCGAGGTATCACCCTAACGTGGCCGGACGGGAGGCGCGCACGAATCCGCGGTATCGGGGACGGGTGCCCAGGCCGCGCCACCCCGTCTTCGGAGATTGACAGGGCTCGTCCCGCGCGTCGAAAATCGCGTCGTGAATTCCGCGGTTAGCGTGACCGACCTGCACGTCGAACGCGGCGGGCTCGTGGTGCTGCCGTCCGTCACGCTGCGCATCGAGGCCGGCAGCGTGACCGGTCTGCTCGGGCCGAGCGGCTGCGGCAAGACGACGCTGCTGCGGTGCCTCGTCGGCGTGCAGCGGATCGCCTCCGGCGAGGTGAGCGTGCTCGGCCTTCCCGCCGGAAGCGCGCCGCTGCGGTCGAAGGTCGGCTACGTGACGCAGGCGCCGTCCGTCTACCAGGACCTCTCCGTCGAGGAGAACCTGCGCTACTTCGCCGCCGTGCTCGGCGCGCCGCGCGGCGACGTGGCGCGCGTGATCGAGCTCGTCGGGCTCACCGGCCGGGAGCGCGACCTCGTGGCCCGGCTTTCCGGCGGCCAGCGCGCGCGGGTGTCGCTCGCCGCCGCGCTGCTCGGAACGCCGGAGCTGCTGATCCTCGATGAGCCGACGGTCGGGCTCGACCCGGTCCTGCGCCGTGACCTGTGGGATCTGTTCCATCGGCTGGCTGACACCGGGGTCACGTTCGTCGTGTCGAGCCACGTCATGGACGAGGCGTCGCGCTGCGATCAGCTGCTGCTGATGCGCGAGGGCCGGATCATCGCGGCCGACTCCCCGCAGGCGCTGCTCGCCGAGACCGGCGCCGCCGACATCGAGTCAGCCTTCCTCACCCTCGTTTCCGCCGAGCAGAGGACGCAGGCATGAGCGCCGTCCGGACCATCGCCACCGCCCGCCGCGTCCTCACCCAGCTGCGGCACGATCCGCGCACGATCGCGCTGCTGCTCGTCGTGCCCTGTGTCCTGATGACGCTGCTCAAGTACATGTTCGACGGCGAGCCGGCGGTCTTCGATCATACCGGCGCGCCGCTGCTCGGCATCTTCCCGCTGATCGTGATGTTCCTGATCACCTCGGTCGCGACCCTGCGCGAACGCACCTCCGGCACTCTCGAACGCCTGCTCACCATGCCGTTGGCCAAGCTCGACCTGCTCCTCGGCTACGCCCTCGCGTTCGGCCTGCTCGCGCTGGTCCAGGCCCTCGTCGTCTTCGGACTCACGCTCGGGCCGCTCGGCCTCACCGTCGCCGGACCGACCTGGCTGCTGTTTCTGGTCGCGCTCGCCAACGGACTGCTCGGCACCGCCCTCGGCCTGTTCGTCTCCGCCTTCGCCGCGACCGAGTTCCAGGCCGTCCAGTTCCTGCCCGCGTTCATCCTTCCCCAGTTCCTGCTCTGCGGCCTGTTCGCCTCGCGCGACTCGATGGCCCCCGTGCTCCGCTGGATCTCCGACGTCCTGCCGCTCTCATACGCCGTCGAGGCGATGAACCGCCTCACCGCGGAATCCGGCGTCAGCTCCCTGATCGTGCGCGACCTGTTCATCCTCGCCGGCTGCGCCGTCCTCGCCCTCGCCCTCGGCGCCGCCACCCTCCGCCGCCGTTCCGCGTGACGGAGCACGACGGCGGTTAGTGCCGGGAGTACGAGTAGCCCGCCACGCCGACCTGCTCAAGCGAGTCGTGCTCGCACGCGCGCATCTCGGTGAGGATCCTCCGCGCCGCCATCATCAGGTCCGAGACGTCCGGTCCGGCCAGCATGTAGACGACGCTGCCGGCGTGCCGTGCCGTCGTCACGATGCCGTAGCGCCGCAGCACCGCCAACTGCTGGGACAGGCTCGACGCGGACACCGCGAGGGACTCGATCTCGGTATCGGCCAGCAGATCGCGCACCGGCTTCGGGCCGGCGCAGAGGAGTTCGAGGACGCGGATGCGCACCGGATGGCCCAGCACGCGGAAGAAGTCCGCCTTGACGCGGTAGAGCGGTATCGGCATCGGCGTGGAATCCCTCCTGAACCTCGACCGACATCATCTTGGCAGGAGCCGGACGTAGATCACGCCGCTTCGCGGCCAAAGACCGGAACCTGCCCGTGGCGCGCACCCGGCGCGCGCCCCCGCGCGCGGATTCGCGCCGTGGCGAACCTGGCGAATTGCAGAACCCTTCAACCTTAAGCACCTTCGAGTCCTAACGTGAGTCGCGACCCCGGTCGTCACTCTTGAGCAAAGGAACGCCCATGGCAGCAGGGATCGACATCGCACTGAAGAACGTCATGAACATCGAAGGCGCCCTCGCTGCCGCCCTGGTCGACTACACGAGCGGCATGACCCTGGCCGGCGCCAGCGCGTCGAAGAGCCTTGACGTGACCGTCGCCGCGGCGGGCAACACCGAGGTCGTCAAGGCGAAGATGCGCACCATGGAGCTTCTCGGCCTTGATGACCGGATCGAGGACATCCTCATCACCCTCGGCCGCCAGTTCCACCTCATCCGGCCGCTGCACAGCCGCGAGGGAGCCGGGCTCTTCCTCTACCTCGCCCTCGACAAGACCCGCGGCAACCTCGCCCTCGCCCGCCGCCAGCTCCAGGTCGTCGACGAGAGCCTCGAGCTCTAGCGCGGCGCCGCGCGCGGCCCGCGGGTCGAAGTATGACGATCGCTTCGAGTACGGCGTCGAGTGTCCCGGCGGGTAGCGTGGGACTCCTCCGCGATCACCGAGTACCTCAGGGAGCGAACCGTATGACCGGCTACGAGACGATCAAGGTGGAGCGGCGGGGCCGCGTCGGGCTGATCACGCTGGACCGGCCCGAGGCGCTCAACGCGCTCAACACGCAGCTCATGGACGAGGTCGTCGCCGCGGCCGGGGAGTTCGACCGCGATCCGGAGGTCGGGGCGCTCGTGCTCACCGGGTCCGAGCGGGCGTTCGCGGCCGGCGCGGACATCAAGGAGATGGCCTCGCTGGAGTTCGCCGACGCGTACCTCAGCGGGCTGTTCACCGGCTGGGAGGCGTTCACCCGGCTGCGCAAGCCGGTGGTCGCGGCCGTGGCCGGGTACGCGCTCGGCGGCGGGTGCGAGCTCGCGATGATGTGCGACATCCTGCTGGCCGCCGACACGGCGAGGTTCGGCCAGCCGGAGATCAAGCTCGGCGTCATCCCCGGCATGGGCGGCACGCAGCGGCTCACCCGCGCGATCGGCAAGGCGAAGGCCATGGACCTGGTGCTGACCGGCCGGATGATGGACGCCGAGGAGGCCGAGCGCTCGGGTCTGGTCGCGCGGATCGTGCCCGTCGCCGACCTGCTGGACGAGGCGGTCAAGCTCGCGGCCACGATCGCCGAGATGTCGCCGGTCGCGACGCTGATGGCCAAGGAGGCGGTCAACCGGGCGTTCGAGACCACCCTCGCCGAAGGCGTCTACTTCGAGCGGCGCCTGTTCAACGGCGCCTTCGCCACCGCGGACCAGAAGGAGGGGATGGCGGCGTTCGCCGAGAAGCGGCCGCCGAACTTCGAGGGCCGCTGACTGCGCCGTCCCGGCGCATCCCCGCTACGACGTCTCGCTCTGCTGGTCTGAGCCGCGGAGGCGCTGCAGTTCCGGATCTGCGATCGGACTGCACCCCGCGTCGCCCCAAAGCCCCGGCTCGACTCTCACCCGGTGACGGCGACAACGCCGTCCATCGTGCCGACATACACGCGGCCGACGCCGAGCGAGGGCGAAGCGAAGTGCGGGACGGTGCCGAGCGCGAGCTGCCCGGTGACGGCGCCGGTGTCCGCGTCGAGCCGGTAAAGGGTGCCCGCCGGGTAGCGGACGGTCCAGACAGAGGTGCCCGCGACGGTCGGCGAGCCGTTCGCGGCGACCGGCGACTTCCAGACGATCGAGATGCCCTCGCTCGTCACGTCGAGGGCGCGCACGCCGTCCTGGCAGGCCACGTACACCGTGCTGCCGACGACGGCTCCTGAGCCGAACGCGGGGCAGACCTGCGTCTGCGTGAGCTGCCCGCCCACGCCGCCGAGCCGGTCGGCCGCAAGCAGGTACGCCGTGCCGTGCTTGCCCAGCGCCAGGATCCGGCCGCTGACGGACACGGGGCTCAGCGAGCCGAGGTCCTGGTCGTTCGCATTGTCCTGAGCCCACGTCGAGGGGGCGAAGTAGTCGGTTCGGGTCAGGTCCGGGCTAAGCGCGATGACCGAGTCGCTGCCGTCGAAGGTCGTCATGGAGGCGCCGTTGCCTGCAGCGGCGTAAAGGGTGCCCCCGACGTTGAGCAGGCCGCCGGGACCCCAGATGCCGCCTTCGCGTGTCGTGGGCACGGAGTAATGGACCTGCGCGGTGCCCTGACCGTCCGCCGGCGTGCCGACGACCGAGCCGATGTAGTCGCCGCAGTCCCCGGCCAGTCCGCCGAACGGCACGTACACGCGCCCGAACGCCACCGTGAGCGCGGCGCGCTGCTGGTTGTCCTTCGGAGTGCCGGACGGCGGTTCGACCCCGTGCTGCCACCGGACGGCTCCGGTGGCCGGGTCGAACGCGTAGAGCGTGTGGTGGCCGCCATCGGTCTCGGCCAGCGCGAACAGCGAGCCGGTGGCCGGGTCGTACGCCATGGTCGAGGTGATCCCGAGGGGGTCGATGTCGCCGCACGGCAGCGCTGAGAGGGCCTGCGGCGTTCCGACGTGCGTTCGCCACAGCACCCGCCCGCTGGCGGCGTCGAGCGCGTAGACCGAGTCGTTCTCGGTGGCGGCGAGGATGCGACCGCCGACCAGCAGCGGCTGTCCGTAGACGGCGCCGTCGAGCCGCGCCCGCCACGCGATCGCGGGTTTCGCGGCCGAGGAGGTCGCCGCCGCCGCTGTCGCCGGGGACGTGGTCACCACGCCCTGCCGGCCGTTGCCCCCGTTGTAGGTGATCCACTCCCCGGGCACGCCGTCCTGCGCGGCCCCCGCCGTACTGCTCGAGCTCCCGCTCGCCGGCCCGCTGTACGCCGGATCCGCGGACTTCTCCCCGGACGACGCGCAGGCGGCAGTAGCGGCCAGCACCGCGGCGCCCAGCCAGCAGGCGCCGGCGACCGCCGATGTCCGGAACGTGCGTGGACGACGCTTCATCCGGCCAGTCTGGCACCGCGCCGCGCGCCTCGCGCCCCGCTCGGGCGGAAAGCCTTTCCCAAGCTTTCCCAGTGCCCTGATTGAAGACCGGCATACGGGATCTATTGGTGGGGGCGGCCCGAGAGGTCCCCGTCGAGATGCTCCGGGGGACCGGTCCCGAGGCCGGCTTCGTACGCTCGGCGGCACTACCCGTGTCGATGAGAAGGGCTGCCCGTGGTGTCAGACCGGATGATCGGCGGTCGATACCGCCTGCTCGGAGTCCTCGCGGCCGGCGGGTTCGGGGAGGTGTGGCGGGCGCGTGACGAGCGTCTGCACGTGGACGTGGCGATCAAGCGAATCAAGATCGATCCGGACGCGGGGTCCGCCGAGCGGGCGAAGCTCGTGGCCCGCGCGGAGCAGGAGGCCAGGAACGCGGCCGCGCTGCGCAACGAGCCCAACGTCGTGGCCGTGCACGACGTGGTCACCGAGGATGGTCTGCCCTGGGTGGTGATGCGGCTCGTCGACGGCAGATCGGCGGCCCAGGAACTCGCCAGGCACGGCCGGATCGAACCCACCCGAGCTGCGGAGATCGCCCTCGGCGTGCTCAAGGCGCTCAAGGCCGCGCACGCGGCCGGCATCGTGCACCGCGACGTGAAGCCGGCCAACATCATGCTCGCCGCCGACGGGCAGGTGCTGCTCGCCGACTTCGGCATCGCGAAGCGCCGGGCCGACACGGCGCTCACGTCCACCGGCATGCTGATCGGGTCCCTCGAGTACATGGCCCCGGAACGCTTCGGCGCCGACCCGAACGCGAACGGCGCCGCGGGCGACCTGTTCTCGGTCGGCGCGACCCTGTTCGAGATGGTCGAGGGCTCGTCGCCGTTCCGCCGGGACTCGGTCATGGCGACGATGGCGGCCGTCGCCTTCGAACCGCACCCGCCGCTGCGGAACGCGGGGCCGCTCACGCCGCTGATCGAGTCGCTGCTGGCGAAAAACCCCGCCGACCGGCCCAGCATCGACAAGGCGATAGCGCTTCTCACCGCGCCGCCGCCGCGCCCGCGTCCCGCTCCGGCGCGGACCCCGCCGCGCGCCGCGAACATGCACAGCACCGGGACGTCGACGTGGTCAACCGAGACCGTGAACGCGACCAATGCGAAGGCGATGACCGCAGCGAAGGCCACGGACGCAGCCAAGGCGACGAATGCGAAGGCGACGTACGCAGCTAAGGCCACGAACGCAGCTAAGGCGCCGGACGCAGCTAAGGCCACGAACGTGCCCAGTGCGGGGAAGGCGCCGCAACCCGCCAACACCAAGAACTCCGCGGCAACAGGCCCGGCGGCGAAGAAACAGTCCGCACAATCGGCCCTGTCCATCACCAACGTGCCCGCCTACCTGGCGCTGATGGCTGTCGCTATCGCAGCCTACGTATGCGGGAACTTCTTCCCGGCCATGTCAGAGCGCTGGATGGACAAATCAACCGGCACCGAGGTCGGGTCCGTGATCGAGAGCTTCGACCTGCTGCATCCGTGGACGCGGCAGGAGCCGGTCGGCGGCACGGCGGTCTCGGACTGGTCGGCGGTGGCGGTCCTGGGTATCGGTACCGCGGTACTGCTCGTGCTCGCCCTGCTTCTCCCTCTCTGGAACGTCGAGACCCAGGATGAGCGGGGCTACGCCCGGCTCACCTACGTAGTCGGCTGGGCGTGGCTGTCCGTCGTGGCGGTGATCACCGTCATCGGACCGCTGCCGACGGACGTGTTCAAGGTCACCGACAGCAACAACAGCTCCCTCTACCTGCACAGCGTCATCCTGCCGGGCGGCTGGCTGATGTTGCTGGCCAACGCCGTGGTGGCGCGCGCGTGGTCCACCAACCGTGGGAGGTCCAAATGACGGGACCTTGCGCGGCTCTCGCACGGTCGGTCTCTCGACATGGATATGTATGACAATAGATGTATATGGGACCGTCGACGTTCGTAATCGCGTTGAACGGCTCGGCGGCGAATGCGATCATCGCCGAATGAACCACATCGTGAGGGCCGTGCGCGGCGAGGACTGGACCAAGGTCAGGGCGATACGGCTGGCCGCGTTGCGGGATCCGGTCGCGCATCTGGCGTTTCTTGAGACGTACGAGCAGGCGGTGGCGCGGCCCGACGAGTTCTGGCAGGAGCGGGCGGCCGGGGCGGCTGAGGGGAAGTCGGCCAGGCAGTTCGTGGCGGAGGCCGCGGACGGGAGCTGGATCGGCACGGTCTCCGTGCTCGTCGAGCGGCCGGGGGTCGAGGGCATCTTCGGGGAGGTTCCCGAGGTGGCGCAGACGCACGTCGTGGGGGTGTTCGTCGAACAGGCGGCGCGGGGGACGGGGGTTGCCGAGGAGCTGTTTCGGGCGGCGCTGGAGTGGTCGTGGTCGCTGAGCGAGCCGCGGATCGAGCGGGTGCGGCTGTTCGTCCACGAGGACAACGCGCGGGCGGAGGCGATGTACGGCAAGGTCGGGTTCAAGCGCACCGGCGTCTCGGTGCCGGTTCCGGCCGATCCGAGTAAGCGGGAGAACGAGCTGGCTCTCCTTCGGAGTTGAGCGGCGGGCGGACCGCGCAGCAGGGCCGAAGGTCCCTACCGCGCCGCCCCCGACGTCCCTGGCGGGCCGGCGGACCCTGTGTTCGACTGGACGTACTGGACTGAAGCCGCGGAGAGCGAAGGCGGGAGACGTCATGGATCTCACGACCAGGTACATGGGCTTGGAGCTGCGCAATCCGATCGTCGCCTCCGCCGGTCCGTACGCCCGGAACTCGAAGGGGGTGCGGCGGCTGGCCGACGCAGGGGTCGGAGCCGTGGTGCTCGCCTCGCTGTTCGAGGAGCAGTTCGAGCACGAGGGCGGATATCCGCCTCCCGGCGGCCAGCGGCGTAGTCCGGCCGAGTACCTGGAGCTGATCAGGTACTCGGTGGACGCGGTCGACGTGCCGGTGATCGCGAGCCTCAACGGCTCGACGACCGGGGGCTGGACCGACTACGCGACGGCGATGCAGGAGGCGGGCGCGAGCGCGATCGAGCTCAACCTCTACTTCCCGCAGGCCGATCCGCTCACCTCGGGCCAGGAGATCGAGCAGCGGCACGTGGAGGTCCTGACGACCGTCAAGGCCGCCGTCAGCATCCCGGTCGCGGTCAAGATCGCGCCGACGTTCAGTTCGCCCGGCGACGTCGCGCTGCGGCTCGATCACGTCGGCGCGGACGGGCTGGTGCTGTTCAACCGGTTCATGCAGACCGGGATCGACCCGGAGACGCTGCAGGTGGACCACACCTTCGAGCTCTCCCGGTCCGCCGACGCGGCGTTCGCGCGCACGTGGATCGCCCTTCTGCACGGCCGCGTGAGGGCCTCGCTCGCGGCGAGCACCGGAGTGGACCAGGCGGCCGATGTCGCGGCGTACCTGCTGGCGGGCGCGGATGTGGTGATGACGACCTCGGCGCTGCTGCGCTACGGGCCCGAGCACGTCGACAAGCTGCTCTACGGCCTGAAGGGCTGGATGCAGCGCAAGGGCTTCAACGGCCTCGGCGAGGTGCGCGGTCTGCTCGCCGAGCCCGTCGCGCGGCACGGCGTCGGCGGGCACACCGACCTCCAGGACCGCGCGGGCTACCTGAACGCGCTCCAGCAGGCCACGGCGAAGTACAGCCCGGACAGCTGAAGCGGAGTGAAGCCGCAGCCTGGACGGGTGGAGCGGAGTGAGGCCGCAGCGTGGACGGGTGGGGCGGAGTGAGGCCGCAGCCTGGACGGGTGGAGCGGAGTGAGGCCGCAGCCTGGACGGCTGGAGCGGAGTGAGGCCGCAGCCTGGACGGCTGGAGCGGAGCCCCTGCCCGGACAGCTGGAGCGGAGTGAGGCAGAGCTCAGACGGCAAAGCCGGGAATGTTGAAGTCCGCCGGACGGCCGGGACGCAGCCGGTCGGTTCCGCCGAGCCTCAGCCGGTCGGCTCCGCGGAGCCTCAGCCGGTCGGCTCCGTCGGGGCGGTCCAGTCCTCGGGGATCACCGCGACCGGGCATAGGCCGCGCTCGAGGAACCAGTGCAGGTCGACCGCGCATTCCGGACTCTCGTCGAGTACGGCCAGTTGCGCGGCGTCGGCCATCGCGCGCAGGGTCATCCACGGCTCCGTGCGCAGCGTGGAGAAGGACGTGCGTACGCCGGGGTGCTTGTCGTGCAGCGCGGACAGGTGGTCGCGCAGGTGGGGCTCGGAGACGAGGCACGAGCGCATCGGGTCGATCCAGTAGTCGTCGCCGAAGGCGCCGTCGTCCGGCGCGATGCGGACCGCGTCCAGCGGCAGGGCCAGATCCTCGGCGGCGTCGAACGCGAACGTCGCGGCCGCGGGCGAGAGGCGCCGGCCGATCATCAGCAGCACGCGGCGGGCGCCGTTGCCGCGGGCCGGCCGCCGCTCGGGGATGATCACGACGGGCACGCGTGCTGCCTCCGAACCCTCGCCTGCGCCCCAGCCGCCGGTCCGGACTCGTGCGGCCGTCCTGGACCAGTTCGACCGTGACGGTCAGGTGCGCGTGCGCCGCCCGCAGTTGGTGGACCGCGCGGACCACGTCGAGCGTGTCGACCGCGCCCGAGTCCGCGGCGAACCCATGGGAGCCGGTCTCGGGCAGCGCGCCGGCCGCGGCGACCACCCGGGGGAAGTGCAGGACGTGCAGGGGCAGGGCTCGGGCCGCGGCGTGACGTGCGGCCCACGAGGCCGCGCGGGGACACCCGTCGGCCCACACCACGATTCGCCGGAGCGGCCTTTCCACCTTCGCGCTCGCCTCACTCACCTCGGGTGCCTTCCTCCTCAGGGTACGTTCGCGGCAATCAGCGCGAAAGCGGGCGAATCGTGACGCCGTCCGTGCGCGACGGGACCTTCGGCCCGGTCGGCCGGGTCCATCAGCCCTCCCCTCGGAGGCGCGCGGAGAGGCATCGTGTGGCTGGCCGCGGCCGCTCGCGGCTGCTTCGACGCCGTGAGAGGACCCACCCGTGAACGCGCTGCTGCTGGCCCGATGGCAGTTCGGCATCACCACCGTCTACCACTTCTTATTCGTCCCGCTCACGATCGGCCTGGCGTTCCTCGTCGCCGGGCTGCAGACGGCATGGCTGCGCACCGGCAAGGACCACTATCTGCGCTCGACGAAGTTCTGGGGCAAACTCTTCCTGATCAACTTCGCGCTCGGCGTGGCGACCGGGATCGTGCAGGAGTTCCAGTTCGGCATGGCCTGGAGCGCCTACTCGCGGTTCGTCGGCGACGTGTTCGGCGCGCCGCTGGCGATCGAGGGCCTGCTCGCCTTCTTCATGGAGTCCACGTTCCTCGGACTGTGGATCTTCGGCTGGGACCGGCTGCCGCGTGCCGTGCACACGGCTTGCATCTGGCTCGCCGCGATCGGCACCATGCTCTCCGCCTACTTCATCCTCGCCGCGAACGCCTGGATGCAGCACCCGGTCGGCTTCGTGCTGGACCCCGCGACGCACACGGCGCGCCTGACGAGCATCTGGGCGGTGCTGTCGAACTCGACGGCGCTGGTCGCCTTCGCGCACACCATCGCGGCGGCGTTCCTGATCGCCGGGATGCTGATGGTCTCCATCAGCAGCTGGCACCTGCGGCGTGGCCAGCACGCCGACGTGATGCGGCCCTCACTGCGGCTGGGCCTGTGGTCCTCGCTCGTGGCGTGCGCGATGACCGCCGTCAGCGGCGACATCGACGGCAAGATCATGACCGAGCAGCAGCCCATGAAGATGGCCGCCGCCGAGGCGCTCTACCATTCCGCGCAGCCGGCCTCGTTCTCGGTGTTCACGATCGGCTCGCTCAACGGGAGATCCGAGGTCTGGTCCATCCGCCTGCCCGGGCTGCTCTCCTTCCTCGCCACCGGGTCGTTCAACGGCCAGGTGCAGGGGATCGACAACGTCCAGGCGGCCGAGGTCGCCAAGTACGGGCCCGGCGTCTACACCCCCGTCATCCCGGTGACGTACTGGTCCTTCCGTCTGATGATCGGATTCGGCCTGGTGGCGGGGTTGCTCGCCCTCGTCGGGCTCTTCCTCACCCGCGGCGGACGCACGCCGGCGCCGGAGCGGCGCTGGTTCTACCGGTTCGCGGTGTGGGGCGTGCTGTTCGCGCCGCTCGCTGCCAGCTTCGGCTGGATCTTCACCGAGATGGGCCGGCAGCCGTGGGCGGTCTTCGGCGTGCTGACCACGCGGGAGTCCGTATCGCCCACGGTCGGCGCGGCGACGATCTGGACCTCGCTGATCACCTTCACCGTCCTCTACGCGGTCCTCGCCGTGATCGAGGTCGGGCTGGTGATGCGCACCGCGCGCTCGGGACCGGAACCGGCCGCCGCCGAGCCGCCGGAGACGGGCGCGCCCGAGCCGCAGCTCGGATTCGCGCACTGAGTCGCCGCAACGGCACTAGAGACTAGGAGAGTTTGCGATGAGTCTGCAGGACCTCTGGTTCACGCTGATCGCGGTGCTGTGGTGCGGCTACTTCCTGCTGGAGGGCTTCGACTTCGGCGTCGGCGCGCTGCTGTTCCGCCTCGGGCGCGACGAGGCCGAGCGCGGCCTGATGCTGCGCACGATCGGCCCGGTCTGGGACGGCAACGAGGTGTGGCTGCTGGTGGCCGGCGGGGCGACGTTCGCGGCGTTCCCGCAGTGGTACGCCACGCTGTTCAGCGGCTTCTACCTGGCGCTGCTGCTGATCCTGGTCGCCCTGATCCTCCGGGTCGTCGCCATCGAATACCGGAACAAGGAGTCTGATCCGGTATGGCGCAGGCGCTGGGACGTCGTGCACTCGGTCTGCGCGTTCGTGCCCGCGCTGCTGTGGGGCGTGGCCTTCGGCAACATCGTGCGCGGGGTGCCGATCGACGCCGCGCACAACTACACCGGCTCGTTCTTCACCCTCCTCAACCCGTACGCGCTGCTGGGCGGGCTGACGACGCTGAGCGTGTTCGTCCTGCACGGAGCCGTCTTCCTCGCGCTCAAGACCGAAGGCGACCTCCGCGACCGCGCACGCCGCGAGGTGGCCTGGCTCGGGCCGGTCGCCGCCGTGTGCGCAGTCGGCTTCCTCGGCTGGACGCTGGCCCACGTCCACGCCGGCGGCCACGGTGACTTCGCCGCCGTCCTCGGCGTGTCGGTGCTCGCGGCGCTCGCGCTGGTGGGCGGGCTGCTCGCGACGTGGCGCGGCCGTGACGGCTGGGCCTTCGCCGGCACCGGACTGGCGATCGTGGCCACGACCGTCGCGCTCTTCCTCGCGCTGCACCCCGACGTGATGCCCTCGACGACGAACGCCGCGTACAGCCTGACCGTGGAGAACGCGTCGTCGAGCCATTACACGCTCACGGTGATGAGCTGGGTCGCGCTGATCTTCACGCCGTTCGTGCTGCTGTATCAGAGCTGGACGTACTGGATCTTCCGCAAGCGCCTGATCGGCGCGGCTTCGTGAAGCCGGTCGATCCTCGCCTGCTGCGGGCGTCGCGGCCGGTGCGCATGCTGCTGGTCGCGCTGACGGGCCTCGGCGTGGCCGACGCGGTGCTGCTGATCGTTCAGGCGACGCTGCTCGCCGACGTGATCAGCCAGTTCGTCACCGCGCCGTACGCCGCGACCGGCTCGCGGACCACGGACGCGGTGCTCGGACTCGTCGCGGCGAGCGCAGGGCGGGCACTGCTGTCGTGGGTTCGCGAGGTGGCGGCGGTCCGCACGGGCGCCCGAGTGAAGTCCGCGTTGCGCGCGGACCTGATCGGCCGCTTCGTGCGCGGGCCGATCCGGGCGGCGGACCGGGAGCGCACCGGCGAGTCGGCGGTGCTGGCCACGCGCGGCCTCGAGGCGATGGACGGGTACTTCTCGCGCTACCTCCCGCAGTTGACGCTGGCAGCCGTCGTGCCCGCGCTGATCGGGATCCGGATCCTGGCAGCCGACCCGCTGTCCGCGGTCATCATCGCCGTGACGGTGCCGCTGATCCCGGTGTTCATGGTGCTCATCGGCCTGCGCACGCGCGCGGAGATGGACCGCAGGTTCACCGCGCTCCAGCGCCTCGGCGGCCACTTCCTGGAGGTGGTCGCCGGGCTGCCGACGCTGGCCGCGTTCGGCCGGACCAGGGGACAGGAGCGGCAGATCCGCCGCGCCGCCGACGCCCACCGCCGGGCCACGATGCGCACGCTGCGGATCGCGTTCCTCTCCTCGCTCGTGCTTGAGCTGATCGCGATGCTCTCGGTCGCGCTCGTCGCCGCGGCGATCGGCCTGCGGCTCGCGGACGGATCGCTCGACCTGCGCACCGGCCTGCTCGTGCTCGTGTGCGCGCCGGAGGTGTACCTGCCGCTGCGTCAGGTCGGGGCGCGCTATCACGAGGCGGCCGAGGGGCTGGCCGTCGCCGACCAGGTGTTCAGCCTCACCGAGGACGACGCGGCGCGGGCGCGGGGTGGCCGCGCGGCTCCCGGCGACCTTCGGATCCGCTTCGAGCAGGTGACCGTCAGCCGGAAGGACAGGCCGGACGCGGCACGTGCCGCCGTGGATCTCGCGCCGGCGCCGGGCCGGGTCACCGGATTGGTGGGGTCGAGCGGCGCGGGCAAGTCGACGCTGCTGCACCTGCTCCTGGGCTTCGACCGGCCCTCGACCGGCCGAATCACCGTCGGCGGCTTCGATCTGAGCGAGCTCGATCCGCAAAAGTGGCGAGCCGAGGTGGCATGGGTCCCGCAGCGCCCTCGGCTGACGGGCGACACCGTCGCCGACGCCATCCGGCTCGGCGCGCCGGACAGCGACGAGAGCGCGGTCGCCGAGGCCGCGGCCCGCGCGGGAATCGACTTCCCGCTGGACACCCCGCTGGGCGAGGGGGCCTTGGCGCTCTCGGGCGGCCAGGTCCGGCGCGTGGCCCTGGCCCGCGCGATCCTCAAGGACACCCCGATCGTGCTGCTCGACGAGCCGACCGAGCACCTGGACCCGCGCAGCGAGCAGCTGATCGTCGAGGCGCTGCGCACCTGGCTGCCGGGCCGTACCGCGCTCGTGGTCACGCATCGGCCGCTCCTGCTCGACCTCTGCGACGAGGTCGTCCGGCTCGGTGCCGCACCGCCGGGCACCACGCCGCCGAGCGCCGCGGCAGCGGGTCCGCCCGCAGAACTTCCGCCGCCGGAGGCCCGGAGGCACGAAGCGGCTCCGCTGGCGCCTGCTGGGCGCGGGCGGTCTGAGCGCAGGTGCCGCGCTCTGCGGAATCGGGCTCGCCGGCGCATCCGCCTGGCTGATCGCCACGGCCGCCTCGCATCCCCCCGTCCTGACGCTCCAAGTGGGAATCGCCGCAGTGCAGGCCTTCGGCTTCGGCCGCGCCGTGCTGCGTTACGGCGAACGCCTCGCGGGCCACGACGCGACTCTCAGGATCCTGACGGAGCTGCGGGTGCGCGTGTACCGCGGACTCGTGCGTCGGGCGCCGGCCGGCATGGCGGGCGCGAGCGGCGGCGAGCTGCTGTCCGGCATGACGGCCGACGTCGAAGCCGTCCAAGACGTGCTGCTCAAGACTCTGCTGCCCGCTGTCGGCGTGGTGGCTGCGTGCATCGGGCTGCTGGTTGCGGAGGCGGCCGCACTCCCCGCCGCAGCGCTCGTGCTCGGTACGGGGATCGGCGTGGCCGTCGGGCTCGCTCCGGCTGTCACGCGCCGGCTGGCCCGGCGCGCGGAGGCCCGCACCGCGCAGGCCAGGGCCGTGATGAGCGCGAACGTCGTCGGCCTCCTCGACACGCTGCCCGATCTCGTGGCCTTCGGCGCGGCGGACGAGCAGGCCGGGCGGGTCGTCGCGGACGACGCCCGATTGACCGCACTCGAACGACGCGGAGCGTTCGGCGCGGGGATCGTCGCCGGCCTGATCGCGCTCGCTTCCGGCGCGACGTGCGCGGTGCTGGCCGGGCTGTGCGCGCACGCTGTGTCCGCGCGCCAGGTGGGAGGTCCCGTGGCGGCGGCCCTCGTGCTTGCGCCGCTCGCGCTGTTCGAACTCTGCGCCCCGCTGCCCGATGCGACGCGCGCGGTAGACCGCGGCGTGAGCGCGTGGCGTCGGCTGAGCGCCGCGATGCAGGCCCAGCCGGTGGTCGCCGTACCTGATCGGCCCGCCGACCTGACATGGACCTCGACGTCCGTGCTCGAGTTCGACGACGTCGCCGCATCGTGGCCCGACACGACGCGGCTGGCCGTGCGTGACGTCTCCCTCCGTCTGCGTGCCGGGGAGCAGGCAGTGATCACCGGCCCCAGTGGGAGCGGGAAGTCCACGACCGCCGCGTTGGCCGCCCGGTTCCTCGATCCGGTGCACGGCAGCGTTCGGATCGACGGCACGGACCTGCGCGCCGCCGACCCCGGCCGCGTGCGCGAGATCGTCACGGTCGTGGACCAGGACGCGCATCTCTTCGACGCGACGATCCGCGAGAACCTGCGCATCGGGCGCCCCGACGCGAGCGAGGACGACCTCTGGGACGCGCTGGAGGCGGTCAGTCTCGGTACATGGGTCAGGAGTCTGCCGCACGGCCTGGACACGCCGGTCGGGGTGGCCGGGGACGCGGTCTCCGGCGGCGAAGGGCAGCGCATCTGCCTGGCGCGCGGCCTGCTGAGCCGTGCGCCGGTACTCGTGCTCGACGAGCCGACCGCGCATCTGGACGCGGATACGGCGGCAGCCGTCCTGGACAGGCTGCGTGCGCGGCTCGACGGGCGAACCGTGCTGTGGATCCGGCACGACGCGGGCGAACCGCCCGCCACCGAAGACCAGAAACGTGAGAACGAACTGGTGAGGATCGCCTGATGGACGCGTCCCATCTCGGCTCGGCATGAGCGAGCTCAGCCGCGAAGACGCGCTGCCCGGGGATCGGGGCAGTCGCGGCCGCGGCCGCGCTCCCGGCTAGGTGAAGCTGAACCACGGGGTGATCCGGCGTCCGGTGACCTCGGCGAGCGGAATCCTGATGAGGTACTCCATCCGGCCCGGGGCCCACGGCTGCGGGCCGAACACGCGCGCGATCTCCAGTTCCTCCGGATCGGTCGTCACCTCCGCGATCCCGAGCACGAGCACGGACCAGCCGGTACGCGTCTCCGGGTCCACGCGGTCGACCTCGAAGCCGACCACGGCCCCGTGCACGGCCTTCGCGAGCGTGCCGGCCGAGGCGGTCCAGAAGCACACCGCGCCGTCGCGCACGACATAGTTGACCGGTGTCGCGGCCGGCAGTGCCCGCCGCGTGTAGACGAGCCGCCCTATCTGCTCGCTGCCGAGCAGTTCGACCGCCTCGTCGCGGTCCAGCGATTCCAGGCTCTTCACGTCCGATGTATCCATGTATAGATGGTCGTCCAGCCGCGTTCTCGCTGGCAGGGGCCATCGGCACGGTGCGCCCGGACATTCGTCCCGCCTCGGCTCGGGTCCTGCGGACGGTCAGGCTCTGCGCGAGCCGAGCAGGCGGGAGAGCAGTCCGCCGCCGGAGCCGCGTTCCGTCGGGCCGCACTGGCAGCGCTGGGAGCGCGGCACTCCGGCGAGCACCTGCTCGACGTGGTTGCCGCATCCGCGGTAGGTGGCCTTGCCGCAGGTCCGGCAGGTGGCGCGTTGGCACATGGACATGGTCCTCCGGGTTGAGGCGGCTGCGGGTTGAAGAGTCCTGCTACGCCGTGCGGTTCTCGGAGACGGCTTCGAGGGCCGCGTTGAGCTTCACACTCGCCTCGGCGGCGATGAGCGAGAGGGTCGCGTCCCCGGTGACCTCGACCATGATGTTCGGGTCGAGGGCTTCGACGACGGTACGGCCCTCCTGCCTGCGCACCACGACGTTGCACGGCAGCAGCAGGCCGATGGACGGGTCGGCGGACAGCGCGCGGTGGGCGAGGGGCGGGTTGCAGGCGCCGAGGATGAGGTACGGCTCCAGCTGCGCTCCGAGCTTCTCGCGCAGGGTCGCCTGGACGTCGATCTCGGTGAGCACGCCGAAGCCCTGCTCCTGGAGGGCGGCGCGCACCTGGTCGACGACCTCGGAGTACGGGCGGTCGACGGTGACGGCGGTTCCGTAGGCCATGGGGAGCTCCCTTCGCGGGCCGGATCGGTCGAGGACCGGTTCGGCTGTTCGGTCAGGCCAGGGAGAGGAAGAGCTTTTCCATCTTCGCGACACTCTCGGCGCGCTCGGCCTCGTCCGCCGAGGACACGCACTACTCGAGCCCGCTGGCGATCACCGCGAACCCGGCCCGGTCCAGGGCGCGGGAGACCGCGGCGAGCTGCGTGACGACCTCGGCGCAGTCGCGGCCGGACTCCAGCATCGCGATCACGCCGCGGATCTGCCCCTCGGCGCGGCGCAGCCGCTTGGTGACCTGCGCGACGGTGTCGGTCTCGATCTGCATCAGCGGGTCCTCTCCTCGTCCGTACCGCCCACTATACCCTAGGGGGTATCGATGGGCGAAGACTCGGCCGCGGCTTCCGGCCCCGGGGAACGCGGCCTGCCCGCCTCAGCCGATCGGGACGACGGCGACCGGGGTGTCGGCGTGTGAGAGCAGTCCGTGGACGATGTGTCCGGGTCCGAAGGAGAGCGGTCCGCGTCGGCGGTGCGATCCGACGACGATGAGGCGGGCGCCGCGTGCCGCTTGGGCGAGGGTGGGGACGGGCACGCCCTGGCGGGGGTCGATGGTCACCTCGGTGTCGGGGTGGTTCTCGCGGACCGGCTTGAGCAGCGTCTCGACGTCCTCGGCGATGGCCGGCTCGGTCTCCGCGTAGTAGCCGCCGTAGGCGATCTCCGGCTGGAAGGCGTGCACGGCGCGGATGGAGAGGCCGAGCAGTGTCGCGAGGCGGAAGGCGTATTCGATGGGTGTGGGGTCCTCGTCTTTGCCGATGCCGATGCCGAGCACGAGTTCGGGCCGGGTTTCGAAGGGTACGTCGATGCCGATGACGACGATCGGGCACGGGGCGTGGGCGGCGAGCTTGTTGCTGACCGAGCCGAGCAGCATGCCGGTGAAGCCGCCGTGTCCGCGGGTGCCGGTGACCAGCAGGTCGGCGTCGAGCGCGAGTGCGGCCAGTGCCTGCGCGGGCTCGCGTTCGGACAGTTCGGCCACGACCTGCAGGCCCGGGTGCCGTTCGCGGGCGCGCTTCGTGGTCCGTGCGAGGATGCGCTCGCCCTCGCGGTGGCGCCGCGCGCGGTGTCCGGTGGTCTCGGTGCTCCGCGGTGCCTGGATCGGATCGGGCAGGTCGAGGGCGTGTGCCACGGTCAGCCGGGCCTCGAGCGAGGCGGCCAGCGACGCGGCCCAGTCGAGGGCGCGCACGGCGTTCTCCGAGGCGTCGACACCGACCAGGATCCGGCCGATCTTCTCAGTGCTCGTGCTCATCGTCGGCTCCTCGGGCGGTGATGGGTACGACGGCGACGGGTGTCTCGGCGTGCGCGAGCAGTCCCTGCACGACGTAGCCCACGCCGACCGACAGCGGAGCGCGGCGGCGGTGCGCGCCGAGGACGACGAGCCGGGCGCCGCGTGCCGCGTCGATCAGCGAGGGAACCGCGTTCCCGCGCAGGATCCGGATCTCGACCTGCAGATCAGGGTGCTGCGCGCGCACGCCGGCGATCAGCTTCTCGACGTCGGCGAGGTGCTCGGCCTCGGTGGCCGGCTGGTCGGTCAGGAAGTGGCCGCCGTACGACGGCGCGGACAGCCACGCCCGGACCACGGTCAGGCGCGCGCCGACGCGCGCACAGGATTCGAACGCGAAGCGGATCGGTGCCGGGTCCTGGCCGCGCTCGACGCCCAGCACGATCTCCGCGCGCGGCGCCTCCTCGGGCGTGTCGCGCACGACGACGGTCGGGCAGTGCGCGTGCGCGGCGGTGCGCAGGCTGACGGACCCGAGCAGCAGCCCGGCGAACCCGCCGTGCCCGCGCGTGCCGGTGACGATCAAGTCGTGGTGCCCGCCGAGCCCGGTCAGCGTCTCGACGGCGCCGAAGTCAGAGGTCTGGGTCGTCACGTTCAGCCCCGGCTGGGCCCGCCGCGCCCGGTCGGCCAGCTGCGCGAGCAGCACCTCGGAGGCGGAGCGGCCGGCGAGCGCGTACTCCGCGGGAATCGAGGCGCCGGCGCGATCCGTGGGCAGCCCGAGCGCATGGATCAGATGCAGCGGCATCCGCCGGTCCGCGGCCTCACCCGCCGCCCAGTCCACAGCCCGCGCGGCATGCCGACTCGGGTCCACCCCGACCAGCACCCGCCCCACCGGCACATGCTCAGTCATCCGAGGCTCCTTCCACGACGCGCGTCTACCCGGGCTTGGGGTGCTTGCGCGGCTTGCGGCGCTTCCCGGGCACTCGGGCCGGGCGCTTGGTCCGTGGCGTACGTCTGCCGGTCCTCGACGGAGACGACGCCGTCGATCTGGTGGACGCACGTGCGCACCGCGAGCGCGTCGCCGCGGGAAGGCCGGTCGCCGCGAAGGCTGACCACGCCATCGCGTACGCCCACGGTCCAGCATTGCGGTATGTAGCCGAACCGGTCGGCCAGCAGCGCGTGCACCTCAGCGCGGATCTCCTCGTCGCGCCGCTTCAGGCTGTGGACGATGGGGGTATTCATGATCGGGCCTTCCCGTTGGCGGCGACGGAGCCCGGCACGTCGAACCCGACGGCGTCGGGCTCGCGCGCGGCGGCGGTCATGTAGGCGTACGCCTCGTCGGCGGCTTCCCGGCTGTCGCGAGCGACCGGGCCGGAGAAGCGCAGTTCGATGGCGGTGTGCACGGCTTTGAGGCTGACGATTCCGGAGGCGGCGGCGAAGGCGCCGAGCATCGGGACGTTGGCCACCGCGTGTCCGGTGTGGGTGAGGGCGATGCGGGTGGCGGGCACGGTGCGCAGTTGCGGCAGGTCCGGCAGCGTGAGCGGGGCCGGACTGTTGACCAGGGCGAGACCGCCGGGGCGGAGTCCGCTGAGCAGGCCGGGCCGGTTGAGCAGCTTCGCGTCGAGGACCAGCACGGCGTCCGGGGCGTCGACCGGTTCGAGGCCGCCGATCGGCGCGTCGTCGATTCGGCAGTAGGCGTCGACCGTGGCGTCCGCGCGGTCGGAGCCGAAGCCGGGAGTCGCCAGGGCGACGTGACCGTCGTAGATCGCGGCCCAGCCGATCAACTCGGCTGTGGTGGCGACACCCTGGCCGGTCCGTCCGTGAACTCTGATCCGGTACATGCTCGTCTCCGCTTCTCGTCTCCGGCCCTCACCGGCATCGTCCGCCGCGCCGGGCCGCCGGGGGCAGAGTCGTCGGGTCCCGGCTCCCCGGGACCTTCGACCTCCCGGTCCGAACCCGCCGCTCGGACGCCCTGGTCCGGGCGCCCGAGCCGACGGGGCGATAGACCCTGGCCAGATCGCCGGCGCGGGGTCAAGCTGGGGAGGAGCCAGGAGGCAGCCGTCCGCCGCCCGGCGCAGCGGACGTAAAGGAGTTGATCACGGTGACCACGATCCACGCGGCCCCGGTCGTCGTCGGGCTCGACCTGACCGACGCCTCGGTGCACGCCCTGATCTGGGCGGCCAGGGAGGCGTCCGTGCACGACGCCCCGCTCGAGGCGGTGCATGTCGTCGACCTGCGCGGCGCCGAAGCCGTGTACTCGGAGTCCGGCGCGCACCCGGCCGTTCCGCCCGACGAGGCCGTCGAGCGTATCAAGGAGCTGATCAGGCGGGCGGGTGTCGGCCCGGTGGAGCGGGTCTTCGAGGTCGGCGTGCCCGGCCGGGTGCTGGTGCACCGGTCGCGCGGCGCGCGGATGCTCGTGCTCGGCCAGGCAAGCGGCCACCACCACGGGCTCGGCGACGCCTACCGGCCGGCGCCGGAACTCGGCCCGGTGGCGCGGGCCTGCGTCGCCTCCGCCGAATGCCCGGTCGTGATCGTGCCGGAGCCGGCCGCCGCGCCCTCCGCGGCCGACAGCACCGGCGAGCGGCACGAGGCGGCGATCGGCGGCCGGGCTCTCTACCCGTACCAGGGCCGCATCCCGTTCGCGCACCACTGACACGCGGCACCCGGCGGCGGTACCAGCGGGGCGAGTCCTTCCGGACCCGCCCCGCGAGGCTGCGCACTTGCGACCGTCCGCGCTCAGCGCGCGATCGTCGAGGCGATCGGGACGACGGCGACCGGCGTCGGCGAGTGCGCGAGCAGGCCCTCGACGACGTAGCCGGCGCCGATGGCGAGCGGTCCGTGGTGCCGGTGCGAGCCGACGACGATCAGCCGCGTGTCCCGGGCGGTCTCCACGAGCACCGGCACGGGGTTGCCGCGCGCCGCGGTGATCTCCACCTTCACGGAGGGGAACGCCGCGCGGAACGGCGTGAGCAGCGCGTCGATCGCCTTGCGCTCCTGGGCCCGGAACTCCTCGATTTCGGCGAAGTACGGCCCGGTCGGCGCGGCGTAGGCGGGCCGCGGGTTCCAGGCGCGTATCGCGTGCAGGGTCGATCCGTAGCGCTGGGCGGCGTCGAACGCGAACCGGATCGCCGCCGCGGACTCTTCGTCCTTGACGCCGACCACGACCTCGTCGATCGACTCCTCCGGCTCGTGGCCGCGCACCACGGCGAGCGGGCTGTGCGCGTGCGCGGCGAGCCTGCGGCTGACCGAGCCGAGTAGCATCCCGGCGAACCCGCCGTGTCCCCGGGTGCCGGTGACCACCAGCGCCGCGTCCAGACTCAGGGTGTTGAGCGTGCGGGCGGCCGTCAGGTCGGAGACCTCGGTGGCGATCTCCAGGCCGGGGAACTCGGCGCGCAGATCGCGGGCGACGGATTCGACGAACTCGCCGCCGGCCTTGCGCTCCTTCTGTGCGAACTCCGGCGGCTCGAGGGGGAGCGAAGCGTCGGTCGGCAGGTGCAGGGCGTGCACCACGGTCAGCGGCGCCCGGCGGGCGAGGGCCTCGCGCGCGGCCCACCGCGCGGCGCTGACGGCGTTCTCCGAGCGGTCCACACCGACCACGACGGGGCGGCGCGGATTCTCCTCTTCCCTGATCTCGTTGTTCTCGCTCATGGCAGGCTCCAGATGCCTCGGGGTGAGTCGTTCTCTCCCCTGCACGGTCTCGCCCGGTGAGCCGTCCGGTCAGGGGCGATGGTCCCGGGCGGGGCGGACCTGAGGGCCCTGCCCGCGGGTGCGCGCCCGCGTGACGCTGGAGGTGTCGAACAGAGCGCAGGTCATCAGGAGGCGATCATGTCCGAGCTGTTCACCCCCGACGCGTACGAGGGACGGCCGGTGGCCGTCGCGGTGGACGGGTCCGATTTCGCGCGGGATGCCGCCGATTGGGCGGCGGGCGAGGCGCTGCGGGGCGGCAGGCGGCTGCGGGTGCTGACGGTGGCCGACTCCGCGTCCGACGAGGATGCGTTCGATCTGCTGGATGAGATCGAGACGCGGCTGGTCAAGGCGCATCCCGGTCTGGTGGTGGAGCGCGACGCGCTGGTCGGCGACCCGGTGCGTGAGCTCGAAGCCGTCTCGCGCGAGTCCGCGCTGCTGGTGGTCGGCTCGCGTGGGCGCGGTGGCTTCGCGGGCCTGCTGCTCGGTTCGGTCAGCTTCCACCTGGCCGCGCACGCGCACTGCCCGCTGGTGGTCGTCCCGCGGAGCCACGCGGCCGCCGCGCACCGGGGTCCGAGCGTCGTCGGCGTCGATGACGAGCACGATTGCACGCAGGTTCTGCGCTACGCCCTGGATCACGCCGAGGGCGCGGGCGGCGGGCTGCGCGTGGTGCACGCGTGGGCGCCCTACCCGCTGCACGACTCGACGTACATCAGCGACACCGACATCACCGCACGGCACGCGCAGGAGCGCATCGCCGCCTGGCTCAAGGCCGCGCACGCCGAGCAGTATCGGGTCCGTGCCGAGACCGCGGTAGTGCGCGGTGATCCAGCGAAGGTGCTGGTCGAGCAGTCCCGCGACGCCGACCTCGTCGTCGTCGGCGCACACCGCGGCAGGCTGCCGCGCACCGGCCGGATCGGACCGATCCTGCACGAGCTGCTGCTGGCGGCCAGGTGCCCGGTCGCCATCGTCCCGCTCGTCTGGAGCGCCGAATAGCCTCGCGAACCGTCGTGCGGTCGGTCCCGCCGCCGTCCTCAGCTATAGCGCGCCGTCAGATCAACGCGACCTCTGGGACGTACGTGGCAGGCCATTGAGTTACCTTGGAGGCACGGCCGGATGGGGTACGGCGTCGCGAACAGGCGCGTGTCGCTCCGCGGTGCATACCATGCCGCTGAGGAACAATTGCCGCACCGGGAATGAATGCCGACGCGATGGCGGACCTTTCGTGAGCGACACGGGCTGGGCGGGCGCGGCGGTGGCCGGCGTCACGGCCGTGTACGCGCTCGGGTCCCTGCGGCTGTCGAAGTCGCCGATCTCGTCGGCGATGGTCTTCGCGGGGTTCGGCGTGCTGCTCGGCCCGATCGCCCTCAACGTCGTCAATCTCGAGCACGACAAGGGCCCGCTGCTCAGCGCCCTGGAAGCGGCCCTGACGCTCGTCCTGTTCACCGATGCCATGGCCGTGCCGTGGACCGAACTGCGTGCCCGTGCCACGTTGCCCGGCCGGCTCCTGGGCGTCGGACTGCCGCTGAGCATCGCCGCCGGCTGGCTGCTCGCCTGGCCGCTGCTGCCCGGGCTCAGCCACTGGGAGTTGGCACTGGTGGGAGCGATCCTCGCCCCGACGGACGCCGCGCTGGGCGCGAGCGCCATCGCCAACCCGGGCGTGCCGCGTTCGATCCGTCAGACGCTGAATGTGGAGAGCGGACTGAACGACGGCATGGTGCTCCCGTTCTTTGTGCTCTTCCTGGCGGGCGTCCCGGGCACGTCGTACGCACAGGAGGGCACCGGCGGCACGTTCGGGCGCGCGCTCGTGCTGAGCACGGTGATCGGCGTGGCCGTCGGCTGGATCGGCGGCCGGGCGCTGAGCCTGTCGTACCAGCGCGGTTGGATCGGCCGCGAATGGGCCGAGATCCTCCTGCTCGCCCTGGCCGCCGGCTCGTACGCGCTGGCCGTCGCCACGAAGGGCAGCGGATTCATCGCCGCGTGGGTCGGCGGGCTGGCGGTCGCGGCCGGGATGCGCGACGACGAGGCGAAGCTGCCGGAAGACGTCCGCACGGCCGAGTTCTCCGAGTATCTCGGCAGTCTCCTGGCCATGCTGAGCCTGCTCATCTTCGGCGCGGTCCTGCTCGGCCCGGCGCTCGAACACCTCAGCTGGAGAATCGTCGGCTACGCGGCCCTGAGCCTGACCGTCGTACGCATGATCCCCGTCGTCCTGGCGCTGGCCGGAAGCAAGCTGCGCGTACCCACGGTGGCGTACATCGCCTGGTTCGGCCCGCGCGGCCTGGCCTCGATCGTGCTCGGCCTGCTCGTCGTCGAGGAGCACGTCCAGGCCGCCGAGCTCATCGAGCGCGTGATCGCGATCACCGTCGGCCTCAGCATCCTGCTGCACGGCGCGTCAGCCGTGTACCTCTCCGGTCGCTACGCCGACTGGTACCGCCGCACCGCCGCCGCGGTCCCCGACCTGCGCGAGAGCGCCACCGCCTCCGTACCCCGCCGCCCCCGCGGCATCGGCGCCCCGGAC
>NZ_JAGSOH010000107.1 GCF_018139625.1 Actinospica acidithermotolerans
CGGGTGGGGGCGGGGGCGCGGATTCCGTTGCCCCGGCGAGCAATTCACGGCCGGCGGCCGTCGGGCGCACCCGGCAGGCCCAGCCGACTCCGACGAGCATCGGCGCGCAGAACACGAGGAACAGAACGGCCTTGAGCGTATGCGTGTGCGCGTGGTCTGCGATGGCAGTCGCCGCCGCGTCGCTCAGCAGGAAGCCGAGGATGACGGCAAGGCCGAGCCGCAGCACGTTCACCGGCGGCTGCAGCAGCCCGCGATCCGTGGCTGCCTCCCGGATCTGCCGCGTGAAATCCTTGTACCAGCGGTCCGCCTTGTCGTCCTCGCCCGGCTGCAGGGCCGTCAGCGGAACCGGCTGCCGGCTTACGCCGCGCCGGTGCAGCAGCCGGGCCACGACAGATGCCTGATACGGCGGGAGCTGGCTCGCGTGCGGCAGAACGCGCGGGCTCACCATCGCGGGCCGCTGCGAGTCGGCGGGTTCGATGTGCAGAAGTCCCGCATCGGCCAGCTCCAGCACGACGGCGTTGAGCACGGCCGCCTCGTCGCGCTGCGACTTGTGCCGCTGCGCGTTCCACAGGGCCAGGCGTATCGGCTCGGGGACCGGACCGTCGTCCGCGGCGGCGACCGGCGGGAGTCGCGGTATCTCGAAGGCCCGCGCAGTTCGCGGACCGCGCCGGCGCGTCCAGACCAGGGTGCCGAGCCACAGCACCGCACTGCCGATCGCGAGCACCACATCAGTCGGCACCGGGCAGCCCCTCCCTGTCGGTCGCCACCCACAATAGGGGAGAGAATGAGTCCATGAGCCTTGACGCCGTCTCCCCCGCGACCTCCCGCATCGCCCTCAGCCGGCTGATGACCGGCGCCGACGTGAACCTGCTCGGCACGGTGCACGGCGGCGTGATGATGAAGCTGGTCGACGACGCGGCGGGCATGGTCGCCACCCGGCACAGCCTCGGGCCGGCCGTGACCGCGGCGATGGACGAGATGGCGTTCCTCTTCCCGGTGCACGTCGGCGAACTGGTGCACACCTTCGCCCAGGTGAACTGGACCGGCCGGACCTCGATGGAGGTCGGCGTGCGGGTCGAGGCTGAGCCGTGGAACGTCCCGGACCGCACCCCGGTGCACGTCGCGACGGCGTTCCTGACCTTCGTCGCCATCGATGCCGACGGCAGGCCGCGCGAGGTGCCGGCGCTCAAGCTGGAGTGCGCCGAGGACGAGCGGCGCTTCCACGAGGCCACGATCCGCCGCAAGCACCGGCTCGCCCGCCGCGCGGCGATCGCCGCCTCCCGCCATTCGGAGTCCTTCGAGGCGGAGTGACCGTCCGCATGCGGAAAGGTGCTGTGGCCTCCGACACGCCGCGGCCTGTAGGGTCCATGTCGCAATGAACGACAACGCATCCACCTGGCCCACCGTCTCGGTGATCATGCCGGTGCTCAACGAGGAGCGGCACCTCGCCGACGCGGTGAGCCACATCCTCGGCCAGGACTACCCGGGCGAGATCGAGCTCGTCATCGCCCTCGGCCCCTCGCGCGACCGCACCGACGCCATCGCCGCCGGGCTGTGCGCCGCCGATCCGCGCGTGCGCACCGTGCCGAATCCGAGCGGCAGGACCCCGGCGGCCCTGAACGCGGCGATCGACGCTTCGCGGCACGAGATCGTCGTGCGCGTGGACGGGCACGGCCTGCTCTCGCCCGGCTACATCACCGCCGCGGTGCGGCTGCTGCGCGAAACCGGCGCGGCCAACGTCGGCGGCGTCATGCACGCCGAGGGCGTCACCGTCTTCGAACGCGCGGTCGCGATCGCGATGACCTCGAAGCTGGGCGTGGGCAATGCGAAGAACCACACCGGCGGCGAGCCGGGGCCGGCCGACACCGTGTACCTCGGCGTGTTCCGGCGCGAGGTCCTCGAGAAGCACCACGGCTACAACGAGGCCTTCATCCGCGCGCAGGACTGGGAGCTGAACCACCGCATCCGCGAGGGCGGCGACCTGATCTACTTCTCGCCCGAGCTCCACGTGACGTACCGGCCGCGGCCGAATTTCCGCACGCTCGCGCGGCAGTACTTCGAGTACGGCCGCTGGCGCCGCGTCGTGATGCGCACCCACTCCGGCACGGCCAGCCTGCGCTACCTCGCGCCGCCGCTCGCCGTCCTGGCCGTCATCCTCGGCACGCTGATGACCATCGCCTCGTTCTTCACGCTGCCGTGGCTCGCCATCGGATCCGCCGCGCCGATCGGCTACCTGATGGCCATCTTCCTCGGCTCGATCCAGGAGAGCCGAGGGCAGGCGGCCGGGGTACGGCTGCGCCTGCCGCTCGTGCTCGTCACGATGCACTTCTCCTGGGGCTGGGGATTCCTGACCTCCCCGAAGTCCCTTTACCGCTCGACGCTGACCAGCTGAGCCTTCTCCACCTCGGCCAGCCGGGCCAGCTGCTCGGCGTCGCCGCCGCGGGCCAGCACCACCGAACCGCCCGCGGCCATCGGCGCGTAAAGCCAGTCGATCAGGCCCTCGGCGTCGGCCGAGGTCTGCTCGACCGGAATCAGCAGGCGCGCGCCGGCCTCGACACGGCCCGCGGCCTTCTCCAGCACCTCACGATGCGTCAGCGCTTCCCCCGATTGAGTCGTGAGCGCGGGCGCATCGGCGTTCGGCGGGTCGAACGCCGCGAAACGGTCGCCGTGCACGCGAACCTCGACCACGTAGTCCGCGAAGCCCTCGGGCACCTCGGCGAACGGACGGCCCAGCGGCAGCAGCGAGAGCGCGTACCGCTCGCCGCGGCAGGCCCGCGCGTACTCCAGCTGCTCCTCCTCCGGACCGGCCACCGCGTACCGCGCCCGTGCCGCGTCGCCCCACGGCGAGACGACCGCCGAGCACAGCAGCGGCGCGATCGCCCAGACCGCCGTCATCCAGTGCGGCGGCGCCGCGAGCAGGAACCGGCTGCCCGGATCCGCCAGCAACTCGTCCTGAATCAGGTTCGCGGTCTTGGACGTCCAGTTGTCCATCGTCGCGTAGGAGAGCTCGACGCGTTCACCGGTGCCGAAATCGTGGAACGTCAAGAAGGGGCGCGGTCCGTTGCGCCCGACGCAGGTGCGCCAGAGGGCGGCGAGATCCGAGGGTTCCGTGGCCATGCGCACTAGCCTACAAACCTGTAACAACGTACCAATGCGCAGGCTGCGGCCCGTTGGGGACTGCGTCATCAGTTAGGGTTCAGGTCCGACGAACGGTTTGTTCACCGTCGTCGGCAAGCATGGCCGCACCATCCCTGATCGATCAACGAGAAGGAAGACCTCGAACCGTGGCAGAAGCGATCCTCCTGGTCGGAGGCAAGGGAACCCGGCTGCGTCCGCTGACCGTCAACACCCCCAAGCCGATGCTCGAAGTCGCGGGCGTCCCGTTCCTCAGCCACCAGCTCGCGCGCGCCAAGGCGGCCGGCATCACCCGCATCGTGTTCGCCACCGCCTACAAGCCCGAGGTCTTCGAGGAGTACTTCGGCGACGGCTCACGCTTCGGCCTCGAACTGGTCTACGTGCAGGAAGTCGAACCCCTCGACACCGCGGGCGCCATCCGCAACGTCGCCGACCAGCTGGTCAGCGCGCCGAACGAGCCGGTCATGATCTTCAACGGCGACATCCTCAGCGGCGTCGACCTCGGCGCCCTGCGGGCCGAGCACGCCGCGCGCGGGGCCGACGTGACGCTCCACCTCACCAAGGTCGCCGACCCGCGTGCCTTCGGCCTCGTGCCGACCGACGCCGACGGCTGGGTCACCTCGTTCCGCGAGAAGCCGCAGCGCCCCGAGGACATCGTCACCGACCAGATCAACGCCGGCTGCTACGTCTTCAAGCGCGAGATCATCGACGGCATCCCGGCCGGCCGCCGCGTCTCCGTCGAGCGCGAGACCTTCCCCGGCCTGCTCGAGCGCGGCGCCAAGGTCCTCGGCGTCGTCGAGCAGAGCTACTGGCTCGACCTCGGCACGCCGGCCGCGTTCGCCCGCGGCTCCGCCGACCTCGTCCTCGGCGCGATCTCCTCGCCGGCCGTGCCCGCCAGCACCTGCGAGCGCTACGACGCGGCCCTCGTCCTCGACGGCGCCGAAGTCGCCGAGAGCGCGCAGCTCGGCGCGGGCACCACGATCGGCCGCGACGGCCGGGTCGGCGCGGACGCCGCGGTCTACGGCTCCGTGATCGGCGCCGGGGCGGTCATCGAGGAGGGCGTCTCGGTGCGCGACTCGATCATCGGCCGCGGCGCCCGGATCGGCGCCGGCACTGTGCTCGAAGGCGTGGTCGTCGGCGACGGCGCGAACGTCGGCGCGGGCAACGAACTGCTCGGCGGCGTGCGCGTATCCTGCGACGCGGTACTGCCGGACTCCTCCGTCCGGTTCAGCCACGACGCCAGCTGACGCGGCCCCCAGGGGCTAAGCTCCTTGGCTGTGACGACGATAGCCAGCACGGAGGCCGCGGTATCGGCCTCCGTGCGCGGCGTTCCGACGCAGGTGCAGCGCACGCTCCGGACGCTGCGCCGCGGCACCGGCGATCCGACGTACCGGGTGGAGTACGGCCCCGACGACGGCCCGGTCAACGCGGTCTGGCGCACCTCGCTCACCCCGGAAGGCCCCGCCACGCTGCGGATCCGCGTCGGCCGGGCCTCCGACGACGAGGTCGAGATCGACGCGTGGGGCGAGGGCGCCCACTGGCTCGTCAAACAGGCCCCTGCGATGCTCGGCGCCGAGGACGACGACACCGGCTTCGCCGAGCTCGCCGCGGCCCATCCGGTCCTGGCCGAGGCCTACCGCACCCGCTCGCGGGTCCGCCTCGTGCGCACCGGCCAGGTCGTGCAGGCGCTGATCCCGGCGATCCTGGAGCAGAAGGTCACCACGATCTCGGCGTACGGCGCGTGGCGTGCGCTGGTGCGCAAGTACGGGACCCCGGCGCCCGGCCCGGCCTCGATGCCGCGCGGCCTGTACGTGATGCCGGAGCCGCACGTCTGGGTGCTGATCCCGTCCTGGGAGTGGCGGCGCGCCGAGGTCGACGGCAAGCGCGCCGAGGCCGTCATCCGGGCCTGCCGCCGGGCCCCGGCGCTGGAGCGGCTGGCGCACGTCGGCGTCGACGAGGCGGCCGTGAAGCTGCAGACGCTCCCCGGGATCGGGCCGTGGACCGCGGCCGAGACCCTGCAGCGCAGCCACGGCGCCGCCGACCTGGTCAGCGTCGGCGACCTGCACCTGCCGCGGATCATCTGCGGCATCCTCGGCGAGCCCGGCGACCGCTCGTACGACGACGAGAAGATGCTGCGTCTGCTCGAACCCTTCGCGCCGCACCGGCAGCGCGCGGTCCGGCTCCTGCTGCAGAAGCGCTGATCGAGGAAATCTCCGCGGCGTGTGTCCGATCCGGTCGGCGGCGTTCGTTGTAGTGGTGAGAGGCGGCCCGAGCGGCGGCCGCGCGACGAAGGAGACGATCCCCATGGCGCAGTACCTGCTTTCCGTGATCACCGACAGCCTCGACCTGGCCACGCCGGAGGAGACGGCCGCGATCGACGTCTTCAACGACCGGATGATCGCCGACGGCCACTGGGTCTTCGCCGGCGGCCTCGGCGGCCCGGACACGGCCACCGTGATCGACAACCGCGGCGAGCGGGCCGTGGTCACCGACGGGCCGTTCGTGGAGACGAAGGAGTTCCTCATCGGCTTCTGGATCGTCGAGGCCGCCGATCTGGACGCGGCGCTGCGGCTGGCGACCGACGGATCGAAGGCCTGCAACCGCAAGGTCGAGGTCCGGCCGTTCCTGTGAGCGCGACCGAGGCCGCCGCGGCGGTCGCCCGGGTCCACCGGGCCGAGTGGGCCCGCGTGGTCGCGACCCTGGCCAGGCGCTTCGGCGATTTCGACGTCGCCGAGGAGGCGGCCGCCGAGGCGTTCGCGACGGCGGTCGAGCGCTGGCCCGCCGACGGCGTCCCGCCGAACCCCGGCGCGTGGCTCACCACCACCGCGCACCGCAAGGCCGTCGACCGGCTCCGGCGCGAGGCGAAGCGCGCGGAGAAGCAGCGGGAGGCGCTGATGCCGTCCGACGCCCCCGAACCGCTCGGCGCCGTCGACGACGACCGGCTCCGGCTGATCTTCACCTGCTGCCACCCCGCGCTCGCCATGGAGACGCGCGTCGCGCTGACCCTGCGGATGCTCGGCGGGCTGACCGTGTCCGAGATCGCCAGCGCGTTCCTGGTCCAGGAGGCCGCGATGGGGCGGCGGATCACCCGCGCGAAGGAGAAGATCAGGGCGGCCCGGATCCCGTACCGCGTCCCCGCGGGCGAGGACCTGCCGGACCGGGTGGCCGGGGTGCTCACCGTCCTCTACCTGATCTTCAACGAGGGCTACCTCGCCTCGGGACCGGGCACGCCGCCGGTGCGCGGCGAACTGACCGCCGAGGCGATCCGGCTGACGCGGCTGGTACGTGCCCTGATGCCCGCGGACGGCGAGGTGGCCGGCCTGCTCGCGCTGATGCTGCTGACGGAGGCGCGCCGCGGCGCGCGGGTGTCGGCGAGCGGCGAACTCGTCGCGCTGGACGAGCAGGATCGCGGCGCCTGGAACCGCGAACTGATCGCCGAGGGGCACGCGCTGGTCCGGGAGCGGCTCGCCTCAGGCCGGCCGCCCGGCCGATACCAGATCCTCGCCGCCATCAATGCCGTCCACACCGACGCCCGCGACATCCGGGACACCGACTGGTCCCAGGTCGTCGCGCTCTACGATCAGCTCGCGCGCCTCGACCCGTCGCCGGTCGTGCGGCTCAACCGGGCGGTCGCGGTCGCCGAGCTCGATGGCCCGGAAGTCGCGCTGGCGCAGCTGGACGGACTGCCGCTGACCGGCTACCGCCCCTTCCACGCGGCCCGCGCCGAACTGCTGCGGCGGCTGGGCCGCAGCAAGGAGTCCCGGGCGGCGTACGGCGCGGCGATCGCGCTCGCGGGCAACGCCGAGGAGACGGCGTACCTCGTCCGCCGTCGTGACCAGCTCGCCGGACCGTGAGCCAAATGCGCTACTAACGGCGCACCTCTAACGGCGCACCAGGAACGACTCGACCTTGCGCGGCGGGCGATCCGGCGCGGGGGCGGCCGGGTGGCCGATCGCGACGCAGCCCATCGGGTCCCAGTGCTCCGGCAGCTCCAGCACCCGGCGCACCGTCGGACGGCAGAAGATGGACGAGGAGATCCACGCCGCGCCCAGGCCCTCGACGGCCAGCGCCACGAGCAGGTTCTCGATCGCGGCGCCCGTGGACACGAGGAACATCTCGCGCTCGCCCGTGTTGCGCCGATCGTCCGGGTACGTGTGCGAGCCCTCCATCGTCAGGCAGGGCACCAGCAGCACGGGAGCCCCGCGCAGCACGTCGCCGCGCTTGACGCGCTTGTCGATCGCGGTCTCGCTGAAGTCGTCACCGCGCAGATCCCTGATCCAGTCGGCCAGCATCTCGTCGAGCAGCCGCGTCTGCACCTCGGGGGTGCGCACCTCGACGAAGGACCACGGCGTCGTGTGATGCGGCGCCGGGGCCGTGATCGCTGCGGCCACCGCGCGCTCCACCGCCTTCGCGTCCACCGGATCGGCGGTGAACGAACGGATCGTGCGCCGCGCGAAGACCGCCTCCGAGCGGCCCAGCGCGCGGGCCTCCGCCGTGCCCATCGAGAACAGGTCCAGCTCGCTCGGCCGCCGCAGCGAACGCGCGCCCCCGCCCGCGTCCTTCGTCACCGCCGCGCTCAGGCCCTTGACCAGTGCCACCGGATTCCCTCCCAGCTTCCCCTTCACCAGTTCCCCCGCCGCCGCCAGCTCGTCGGCGACCGCCGTGACCGTCACGGCGAGCTCGTTCCCGTGCGAATCGGTCGCGCCGCGCAGATCGTCCACGACGGTCACGTACCCGGCCCCGATCGCCTGATCCACCAATCCGGCCCGCCAGACCCGGCCGAAGGTGTCGGACACGATGACGCCCACGCGGACGCCGCGCAGCCGCAGGATCCCGTCCGAAAGCTCCACGGCGCTGCGGTCCGGGTCCTGCGGCAGCAGCAGCACGGTGCCGGGTGCGGTGTTCGACGCGTCCACGCCCGCGGCCGCCATCACCAGGCCGAGCCGGTTCTCCACGATGCGCAGGGAGTCGCGGCGGGCGACGGGGCGCACCGTCTCCTCGTCGATCGCCGCCTCGCGGTCCGCGGCCTGCCGGATCCGGCCCTCCGCCTTGGAGACGATCTTCGAGGTGACGACGAGGATGTCGCCCTCCTCCAGCTGCGCGCCGGCGGCCTCGGCGATGAGCGCGGCGAGGTCGTCGCCGGGCTGGATCTCCGGCAGGCCCTGCACCGCGCTCACCGAGAAGCCGGGGGCGTTCATCGGGCGAGCTCCGCGGCGAACTCCAGCGTCGCGCGGGCCATCTCGGCCGTCGCGTCGAGGCTCTTCATCAGCAGCGGGACCGCGCGGCAGCGGATGCCCACCTGCTCGACCGGGGCCACCTGGTCCACGTCCGTGTCGTGCACCAGCCAGCCGTCCAGCAGATCGGCGCCGTGATACGCGGCGACCGCGGACGGCGTCGTCTGCACCCCCTCGGCGGCCAGCACCTTGTCCGCCATCCCGCGCACCGGGGCCGTGCCGATGATGGGGGACAGGCCGACGACCGGGGCCCGGGCCGAGATCACCGCGTCCCTGATGTTCTTGCCGGTGCCGCCCACGGCCAGGATCGCGCCGATCGAGACCACCGGGTTCGACGGCGGCAGGACGATGACGTCCGCCTCCGCGATCGCCTCCAGCACGCCGGGCGCGGGCTTGGCCTCGTCGGCGCCGACGAACACGATCTGCTCGGCGTCCGGCGCGTGCAGCCGAACCCAGTACTCCTGGAAGTGCACCGCCGAGCGCTTGTTCTCCTCGTCCCGGACCACGACGTGGGTCTCGGCGCGGTCGTCGGTGGCCGGCAGCAGCCGCACCCCCGGCTTCCAGCGCGCGCACAGCGCCTCGGTCACCGCGGACAGCGGATAGCCGGCCTCGAGCATCTGGGTGCGGACCAGATGGGTGGCGATGTCCTTGTCGCCGAGGGTGAACCAGTCCGGGCCCACGCCGTACTCGGCGAGCTCGCGCGCGACGCCGAAGCTCTCGTCGTCCCGCCCCCAGCGCTGCTCCGGATGGATGCCGCCGCCCAGCGTGTACATGACGGTGTCCAGGTCGGGACAGACCCGGAGCCCGTGCAGCGTGATGTCGTCCCCGACGTTGCCGATCACCGTGACCTCGGCCCCCGGAGCGGCCCGCAGCAGCCCCTCGAGGAACCGCGCCCCGCCGACCCCGCCCGCCAGCACGGTGATCTTCTTCAAGTGGAAAGCGCTCACGAAATGAGCTTATGGCACCCGCATTACAGCCGAGGACTCAGCTCGCGGGACTCGGCCAGGGGACTCGGCCCGCGGACCTCAGCTCGCGGACCTCAGCTCGCGACCTCGACGACGACGTAGACGCCGGGCGCCGCCATCGCCACCGCGCGCGGCGCCCCGGACGGGGCGAGCAGCAGCACGCCCGAGGGCCCGGTCCTGTGCACGCGGGCACGGGTGCCCGGCGGCAGCAGGTAGGAGGTGCGCAGCCCGGCGAGATCCTCGTCCGTCTGCCCGGCGGCCGGCGCCCCGGGCGGCAGTGCGAGTCCGGCCGCGATCGCCGCCGCCGCGTTGCCCAGCGCGGCCGTGCTCGGCGGCTGCGGCGCGGGGGCGCCGAGCTGCGGGTGCGGCTTGGCGTCGTGCAGGACCATCGCCAGGTCGGGCGTGATGGAGGCGGGGTTCGCGGCGATACGCGGAGCCATGAGCGGGGTTCCCGTCTGTGGGGGCTGTCTGCGGCTGGCGGAGGGTTGCCCCGTCCGCCGCGCTCAGCGCACCCGGACGGGTTCAGCTACAGCGACGACAACAGCTGCGGGAGACGAGCGAGGGCATGCTCGCGCCGCGCTCCGGCCGGGGACCGGCCGGGCGCTCGCCGAGGACGACTCGAAGCCCGCTCATGATGCGACGAGGGTAGCACGCCGGTCCGGACACGGTGCGTGCACGCACCGGCCACGGACGGCTTTCCGCAGGCGGGCGCCTACCCACCGTGGTCAGCGGGTTGTTCACTCGATCGGGTGCAATTCATCGGACCAAGCCCTTTCGACGGCCCCTCCCACGCGTCTCGCGGCGCCGCAGGTGACACCCCTGCGGGACACGCCGGGCGACGTTCCTTGACGCTGCTCCCTCCGAGTGAATAAGCCCTCCGCTATCAGATCCCGGCTTGACGCCCCTGGAACGACGCGCGTGTAATTTCCATCAGGCCACCGGATTGTGACGCCGCGTCATCAGAGGTGGTCGGAATGGGAACGGGCCGTGTTCGCACGGTCCCGGGCAGGCGATGAGAGTACGGACGATGCCGGGGCAGCGGCGGATGGCGAGCCTCCGCGCGCCGTGCGTGGCACACAGGACGGGAGGCGAGAACGTGACCGAGGTCTTCCCGCTGCACGGCGGCTTCG
Organism: Actinospica acidithermotolerans; assembly: GCF_018139625.1. Lineage (GTDB taxonomy): Bacteria > Actinomycetota > Actinomycetes > Streptomycetales > Catenulisporaceae > Actinospica > Actinospica acidithermotolerans. The sequence goes on from NZ_JAGSOH010000107.1 coordinate 10,465, forward strand.
ACGAGGAGCTCAGCTGGCAGGAGCGCTCGCTGTGCGCGCAGACCGACCCGGAGTCCTTCTTCCCGGAGAAGGGCGGCTCCACCCGCGAGGCCAAGCGGGTGTGCCTCGCCTGCGAGGTGAAGGCCGAGTGCCTGGAGTACGCCCTGGCGCACGATGAGCGCTTCGGCATCTGGGGCGGCCTGTCCGAGCGCGAGCGGCGCCGACTGAAGAAGAAGGCTGCGTAACCGCGCCGGCCGCCGCACCGCCGGTCCCGAGCCGGGCGAAGCCCGGCATTTTGTCCCGGATTTCCGTATCAATACGGACAATTCACGTGACGGCACCCCGATTTCCGGCCGCGTCTACTAGGGTGGGGCAACCGCCGTGCGGCGCGAAAGCGTGTCAGCAGGCAAGGACAAACGCCGTCGAGACCCGGGTCGTCGCCTCGCATGTCACAGTACGCACCGCCGACGCGCTCCCGCGCGTACGCCGCCAATCCGCATGAAGCGCTGCGCCGCCATGTCGTGACCGCCGTCCTGGTCAGCCACGACGGGGAGCGCTGGCTGCCCACCGTGCTCGAGGCGCTGCTGAACCAGCAGCGCCCGGTGCAGCGCGTGATCGCCGTGGACACCGGATCCCGGGACCGCTCGGCCGACCTGCTGCGCGACGCGCTCGGCTCCGAGCTGGTGCTCGAGCGCAAGCGCTCCACCGGATACGGCACCGCCGTCGCCTACGGGCTGAAGAACTCCGAGCCCGTCGGCTACGACGAGGTGGGCTACGACGCGGACGCCCCCATCGAGTGGGTCTGGCTGCTGCACGACGACAGCGCCCCCTCCCCGGACTGCCTCGGCCAGCTGCTGCTGACCGCCGAGGAGTACTCCGCGGAGCACCCGAGCGACCACGTGGCCGTCGTCGGCCCCAAGGTGCACGGCTGGTACGACCGCCGGCAGCTGCTCGAGGTCGGCGTCACCGTCGCCGGCAACGGCCGCCGCTGGACCGGCCTCGAGCGCGGCGAGCACGACCAGGGCCAGTACGACGAGGTCCGCCCGGTGCTCTCGGTCAGCTCGGCCGGCATGCTGATCCGCCGCGACGTGTGGGACCAGCTCAAGGGCTTCGACCGGGCCATCTCGCTGTTCCGCGACGACCTCGACTTCTGCTGGCGGGCCAACAACGCCGGCTTCCGCGTCATCGTCGCGCCCGAGGCCGTCATCCGGCACGCCGAGGCCTCGGCCCGCGAGCGCCGCCGGGTCGACGCGGGCCCGAACCGGCCGCAGCTGCTCGACCGCACCCACGCGCTCTACGCCGTCGCGGTCAACCGGCCCTCGATCCTGTGGCCGCTGCTGTACCTGCGGCTGATCGTCGGCACCTTCTTCCGGGTCCTCGGCCACCTGATCGCCAAGAGCCCGGGCCTGGCCTCCGACGAGTTCTTCGCGATGCTCGGCTTCGCCGCCCGGCCGGACCGGATACTGCGCGGGCGCGCGTCCCGCCGGAGGTTCCGGGAGGCCGACCCGCTCGAAGTGGCCATGCTGCTGCCGCCGCGCGGCGCGCTCACCCGGGCCGCGTTCGAGAACCTGCTCACCCAGATCCGCGGCGAGGAGCGGCAGGACATCGGCGCGGCCACCTCGCGGCACGGCTCGGTCGAGTCCGGACCGGTCTCCGAGGAGGCCGAGACCCTCGAGACCGACTCCTTCGGCCTGCTCAAGCGGCTGGTCAAGAAGCCGATCATCGCGGTCGGCCTCGGCCTGACCGCCGTCGCCCTGATCGCCGGGCACAGCCTGCTGTTCAGCGGCACCCTGGCCGGCGGCGCACTGCTGCCCACCCCGGGCGGCTCCAGCGACCTGTGGCACGAGTACATCTCCGCGTGGCACGGCGTGGGCCTCGGCACCAACACCGAGGCGCCGGCCTACCTCGGCCTGCTCGCGCTGCTGTCCACGATCCTGTTCGGCAAGGCCAGCCTCGCCGTCCTGGTGCTGCTGCTCGGCTCCGTGCCGCTCGCCGGACTGAGCGCCTCCTACGCCTTCCGCCGCGTCACCGACTCGCCGGTGCTGCGGATCTGGGGCGGCTACGCCTACGGCCTGCTGTCCGTCTCGCTCGGCGCCATCGCCTCCGGCCGGCTCGGCTCGGCGGTCGCCGTCGCGCTGCTGCCGCTGATCGTGACCAGCGCCGCGGGCGCGGTCGGCAGCCGGAGCCAGAAGGGCAGCACCCGCTCCGCGTGGACGTGCGCCTTCATGCTGATGCTGGCGACCGCCTTCGCCCCGGTGATCTGGGCGCTGGCCGCCGTCGCCGGCGCGATCGCGCTCGTCTCGGTCGCCTGGCGCACCCGCTCCAACCTCTTCGTCACCGCGACCCGGATGGCGATCGTGCTGGGCACCCCGCTGGTCGTGCTCTCGCCGTGGTCGGTGACGCTGCTGCAGCACCCGAGCTCGTTCCTGACCGAGATGGGCGCCCCCGGCTACGGCCTGGACTCGCCGAGCTCGACCCCGCTCGGCCTGCTGCTCGGCGACCCGGGCGGCCCCGGCACCTACCCGTACTGGTTCGGCGCCGGCCTGCTGCTCACGGCGCTGGCCGCGCTGCTGCGCGGCACCCGGCGGCGCGTGGTGATCTCCGCGTGGATGATCGCGCTGCTCGGCTTCGTCTCCGCGCTCTTCCTGACCCGCACGACCGTCACCGCGACCGACTCGGCGGTCGGCGTCGTGCCGTGGCCCGGCGTGTCCGCCGCGCTGCTCGGCTTCGGCCTGATCACCGCGACCCTGGTCGGCGCCGAGGGCGCCCGCGAGCGGATCGCCGGGGCCGAGTTCGGCTGGCGCCAGCCGGTCAGCGTCCTGGTCACGGCCGCCGCCGTGCTCGCGCCGGTCGCCGCGGGGGGCTGGTGGCTGCTGCGCGGCGCCGAGACCCCGGTCGGCCGCGTCTCCGCCGGGCTGCCGCAGTACCTCGCGGCCGAGAACCAGAGCGCGGCGCAGGTGCGCACCCTGACGCTCACCGCCGGCGCGAACGGAACCGTGGCCTACACGGTGGCCCGCGGCAGCGGACCGGTCCTCGGCGACGCGGACATCCACCTGACGTCCGCGCAGACCGCGAAGCTGAACACGCTCGTCGGCCAGCTGCTCTCCGGCAGCGGCGGCAACGCGGCCCAGAGCCTGGCGGCCCTCGACATCGGCTACATCTGGGCGGCCTCTTCCGTACCCGCGTCGATCACCAACGCGCTCGGCGCCACCTCGGGCCTGACCGAGGACACTTTGACCGGCAGTACCGGTTCGTCCACCGAGTATTGGCAGGTCAACGGAACCGTCGGCCGAGTCACGCTGCAGGACGCCAAGGGCGCCGCGATCGCGCTGCAGTACCAGTGCAGCGGCTCGACCGCGAACCCCGGCACCGACGCGCAGGGCGCCGCGGCGGTCTGCTCGCAGGACGTCACCGCCACGGTGAACGTCCCGGGCGGCTCGGCCGGGCGCGTGCTGGTGCTCGCCGAGGCGGCGGACGGCGGCTGGACCGCGAAGGAGAACGGCCAGAAGCTGACGGCCACCACGCTCTCCGACGGTCTGCAGGCGTGGAACGTCCCGGCCGGCGCGGGCACGATCACCATCGGGTACCAGTCGTACACGCACACCCTCTGGCTCGTCGGCGAGGCGGTCGCGTTCGCCGCGGCGCTCATCATGGCGCTGCCCTTCGGCCGCCGTCCCGAGGACGAGCACGACGAGGAGGACGAGTACGCGCAGGCCGCGGCGGCCGCCGGCGAGCCCGGCAGGATGGAGCCGGACCCCGAGCCGGAGCCGGAGCCCGTGGCCGCCGCCGCCGCGGAGCCCGCGTACGAGCCCGCGCCGGCCCGCGAGCGACCGCGAGCCTACGAGTCCTCGTATGAGGCGTACGAGGCGCCGCAGGAGCCAGTCCCGGTGCCGTTGCAGGCCGAGGCTCCAGCCACGGAGAACTACGAGGCTCCCGACTACGAGGCCCCGGTCTACGAGACCTCACAGGCCGCCAGCACGGACGCCTACCGCTCGGAGGGCGGCGACTACGGCTACGAGTCCGGCGCCTACCAGCAGTACGGCCAGTCGTACGAGTCGTACCCGCAGCAGGACTACGACCAGGCGTACGACCGGTCCGGCGCGTATCAGAACTACGAGTCGTATCCCCAGCAGCCGCAGCAGCAGGGCTACGAGCAGTACGGCTACGCCGAGCAGCAGGAGTCCTACGGCTACGAGCAGCAGCAGTACCAGGATCCGCAGCAGTACCAGCAGCAGTACCAGGATCCGCAGTACCAGCAGCACGGGCAGTATCCGCAGGAGCAGTACCAGCCGGAGCAGTACCAGCAAGAGCAGCACTACCAGAGCCAGGAACAGCAGTACCCGAACGCTGACGAGCAGTATCCGGAGTTCGAGCAGTACCCCGGCTACGGCGCGCAGGAGCAGCACGGTCAGGAAGGCTGGGGCCGATGAGCGAGAACAAGCAGTCGCGACTCGGGCCCGTCGCGGGCGTCGGCCGTCGTGTCCAGGTCGCGGGCATCGTGATCGGCGCCCTGGTGATCGGCCTGGGCTACGGCTACGCCAAGCCCGCGTCCGGCTCCGCGAACTCCTCCGAGGCCGCGCAGTCCAGCACGACGGCGGTCAGCAGCGCGTCGCTCGTCTGCCCGCTCGTCAAGGACAGCAGCTCGACGAACATCACCACGTTCGCCCCGGGCACGGTGTCGGTCTCCGGCCCGTCGTCCGAATCCGTGACGCAGAGCGGCGGCACCGGCAGCCTGTTCACCGCGGGCAAGGCCGGCACGCTGAGCGGCGCGACCGGCGTCTCCGGCGGCTCCGAGGCCGCGGAGGACGTCAACGCCCCGGTGCACGCGACGGCCTCCGGCGCCGACGCGGCCGGGCTCACCATGACCGAGACGATGCCCTCCGGCTCGACCAGCGGCACCCACGGCCTCGCCTCGACCAACTGCGGCAGCCCGGATACCGACTTCTGGTTCGTCGGCCTCGGCACCGACAACAACGCGTACTCGATGCTGAACATGGCCAACGTGGACAGCCAGGCGGCCAGCGTCACCATCACCATGTACACCGCGAGCGGCCAGCTCGAGCAGGCCGAGGCGACCTCGCTGCAGGGCATCACGATCGCGGCGAACTCGCAGCGCTCCGAGCTGGTCAACACGCTCGACTCGGCGAAGCAGGGCGCGCCGTACGCGATCCACGTCGTCGTCACCGCCGGCCGGATCGGCGCCTCGGTGCTCGACTGGGACGGCAGCGGCGGCGGCCGAGACTTCGTGGCCAGCCAGAAGTCCGCGACGTCGCTCGTCTTCCCGGGCATCCCGCAGGCCGAGGACAACGAGAAGGTGCAGCTCTCGCTGCTCGCCCCGACCGGCGCCGCGTCCGTGACGCTGCGCTGGGTCGGCCACTCGACGATCACCCCGGCGGTCGGCTCGTTCAGCGGCAACCTCGTCCAGGGCAAGATCACGACCGTCGACCTCAGCTCGGTGCCCACCTCCGGGGAGTACGCGGCGCTGGAGGTGTGCGGCTCGAACAGCGCCGCGAACCAGTGCCTGCCGGTCAGCGGCAACGGCAGCTCGACCGCGATCGTCGGCGAGGTCAAGATCAGCCAGTCCGGCAACGGCGGCCAGGACACCGCGTACATCAGCCCGGTCCAGGCGCTCACCGGCGACGGCATCATCGCGGACAACACGTCCAACTCGGTCCTGACGCTGACCAACACCGGCAGCTCGGCCGCCCAGGTGAAGATCACCGAGACCGGCTCCGGCACCACGCCCGCGACCGCCTCGGCCACCGTCTCGGTCCCGGCCGGCCAGACCATCGACGAGGCGCTGTCCGCGCCCAAGGGCGCCGGCGGCGACTTCGCCGTCACCGTCACCCCGCTCGGCGGCGCGCAGAACGTCTACGCCGGGCGCATCGAGGGGTCGGGCGGCAACCTGAGCATCCAGTCGATGACCACCGCGGCCGAGTCCGTCACCGTCCCGGCCGTCGGCCAGGACGCCTCGGGCCTGGTCCCGCAGAACTAGGCCGAAGACCCGGCCCCGGAGCCCAGAGCGGCAGGCCGCGGCGCGAACGCCGATCAGCCCTCGCGGGACGACTCCGGACGAGGGCTGATCGCTCTCCGGACCCCTGCTGACCGGCCGTCAGCCCCCGCCGCGCGTCAGCCCTCCCCGCGCGTCATCAGTCCTCGCGCCGCGCGTCAGTCCTCGTCCGTCTCGGGATCGATGATCTCCGGGTCGAGCCCCAGCAGCTCGGCCACCTGCTCGACCACGACCTCGTACACGAGCGGCACCAGTTCCGCCTGGGTGGCCGCGCGCACCTCCGTGGGCCGCCGGTAGACCACGATCCGGTCCGGCTCCCCGCGCGCCGCCCGGATGGCCCGCCCCAGCGGCACCGGATCCGCCGACCAGTACTCCGCCCCCGGCGGCGGCACCTGCTCGACGGCGAACTCCACCGCCGCCAGCTGCGGCCAGCGCTGCTCGAGCCGCTCGACCGCGTCCAGCACCAGATCGTCGAACTTCTCCGCCCGCGTCAGGCTCAGCGGCAGCTCCGCCGGCGCCAACGGCCCGCGGATTCCCCGCCCCCGGCGGTCGCGCGTCTTGCGCCGGCGCGGCTGTCCCGGCGGCGGTGAGGAGGGGATTCCCGGCTTACCATGCACGCCACTGACAGTAATACACAGTCAGGCAGTCCGCGTTTGTGTGAAGAACGACGGGCGCGGCGTATGGCCGCCCGGCCCCGTATCGCAATACACTCGCGCACGTGAGCCTTGTCCGTCGCTGTTCGCGCACCGCCTGTGGTCGCCAGGCGGTCGCCACGCTGACCTATGTCTACGCGGACTCGACCGCCGTGCTCGGACCGCTCGCCACCTACGCCGAACCGCACTGCTACGACCTGTGCGCCGAGCACTCGGAGCGGCTCACCGCGCCGCGCGGTTGGCAGATCGTCAGGCTGTCGCCGCCCGAGTCCGGCCGTCGCGCCCCGTCCACCGACGACCTCGAGGCGCTGGCCATCGCGGTGCGCGAGGCGGCTCGCGCGCCCGAGCCCGCGCCGCCCCCGAGCGTCGAGCAACCCGCCAGGCCGGTGCACCCGGGGGACCGCCCGCCGCGACGCGGCCACCTGCGCCCGGTCGACGACGCGGACGGCTCCGCGTTCACGGCCAACCGGTAGGCTCTGCGGGGACGGACCCCGACCGACCCGAAACGGAGCCGACACACCGTGACCGCCCCGCACCCGACCGCTGGCGACCTCACCCACCTGGTGAAGGCGTACGACGTCCGCGGCACCGTTCCCGAACACCTCGACGAGTCCATCGCGCAGGCTCTGGGCGCGGCGTTCGTCCGCGTCCTCGGCGCCACGGCGATCACCATCGGCTACGACATGCGGCCCTCCTCCCCGGACCTGTCCGACGCCTTCGCGCGCGGCGCGGCCGGCCAGGGCGCCGACGTCGTCAAGATCGGGCTGGCCTCCACGGACCAGCTCTACTTCGCCTCCGGCCACCTGAACCTGCCCGGCGCGATGTTCACCGCGAGCCACAACCCGGCGAAGTACAACGGCATCAAGATGTGCCGGGCCGGCGCCGCCCCGGTCGGCCAGGACACCGGCCTGTCCGAGATCCGCGAGCTCGCCGCCCGCGAGCTGGCCGAGCCCGGCTCCGTGTTCACCCCGGCCGAGAAGCAGGGCTCGATCTCCGAGCGCGACCTGCTCACCGCCTACGCGGCGCACCTGCGCTCGCTGGTGGACCTGAGCGAGATCCGGCCGCTGAAGGTCGTCGTGGACGCGGGCAACGGGATGGGCGGGCACACCGTGCCGACCGTCTTCCACGGCCTGCCGATCGACCTGGTGCCGATGTACTTCGAGCTGGACGGCTCCTTCCCGAACCACGAGGCCAACCCGCTGGACCCGAAGAACCTGATCGACCTGCAGAAGAAGGTCGTCGAGGTCGGCGCGGACGTGGGCCTGGCCTTCGACGGCGACGCCGACCGCTGCTTCGTGATCGACGAGAAGGGCGAGCCGGTCTCCCCGTCCGCCGTCACCGCGCTGGTCGCGGTGCGCGAGCTGGCCAAGCACCCGGGCGCCACGATCATCCACAACCTGATCACCTCGCACGCGGTCCCGGAGATCGTCCGCGAGCACGGCGGCACCCCGGTGCGCACCCGGGTCGGCCACTCCTTCATCAAGCAGCAGATGGCCGAGCACGACGCGGTCTTCGGCGGCGAGCACTCCGCGCACTACTACTTCGCGGACTTCTGGAAGGCCGACACCGGCATGCTGGCCGCGATGCACGTGCTGGCCGCGCTCGGCGAGCAGCCGCGTCCGCTGTCCGAGCTCGGCGCCGAGTACGAGCGCTACTGCGCGTCCGGGGAGATCAACTCCGAGGTCTCCGACCAGGCCGGCCGCACCGCCGCGGTGCGCGCCGCCTTCGCCGGCCGCGACGGCGTCGAGATCGACGACCTGGACGGGATGACCGTCGCGCTGCCCGCCGAGGGCTGGTGGTTCAACCTGCGCCCGTCCAACACCGAGCCGCTGCTGCGCCTGAACATCGAGGCGCGCAGCACCGACGAGGTCGCCGCCCTGCGCGACGAGGTCCTCGCCATCGTCCGCGCCTGAAAGGCAGAGAGCACATGAGCACCCTGATCGAGCCGAGCCTGCTGGAGATCCTGGCCTGCCCGAGCTGCCACGCCCCGCTGCGCGAGGACGCCGAGGCCGGCGAGCTGGTGTGCACCGACGCCTCCTGCGGCCTCGCGTACCCGGTGCGCGACCACATCCCGGTGCTGCTGATCGACGAGGCGCGGAAGGTCGCGTAGCGCCGTGACCACGCCCGAGGAGCTGCTGGCCGATCCGCAGGCCCTGGAGGACGCCGACCAGGGCGGCACGCTGCGGCTGGTGGCGATGGGCGGCGCCCGGATCCGCCGGGCCGCCGCGCTGCGCGAACTGGACCCGGCGGCCGGGCAGGCGCTGGACGCGGTCAAGGCCGAGGGCCGTCCGCGCGCCGTCGTGGTGCTCGGCTACGGCACCGGCGCGACCGTGGCCAAGCTGATCGCCGCCGTGGTCGGCGCCGGGGCCAACGTGCCGATCCTCTCGGTGCCCGGCCCCGCCCTGCCGGGCTGGATCGGCTCGATGGACCTCGTCGTGGTCGCCTCCACCACCGGCCGCTCCCCGGAGATCGGCGCCGCGCTGACCGAGGCCGGCCGGCGCGGCTGCCGGATCGTCGTGGTCGCCCCGCCGGGATCCGAGGTGGCCGCGCTGGCCGGCCAGGCCAGGGCGGCGCTCATCGGCATGGCGGACGAGTCGGCCCCGATCTGGGCCCGGCTGTGGTCCGTCACCATCCCGGCGCTGCTCGCGGTCGAGGCCGCGGGCGTCGTGCCGGCCCAGTCCTACGAGGCGGCGGCCACCGCGGCGGACGACGCCGCGGTGCGCTTCCGGCCGAGCCAGGAGACCTTCGTCAACCCGGCCAAGGAGATCGCGCTGCGCGCCACCGAGCACCCGGTGGCCGCGTGGGGCGCCGGGCCGGTCGCCACGATCTCCGCGGCCCGGCTGGCCGACCAGGCCGCGCTGCGGGCCGGCCGTCCGGTGCTGCACGCCTCGCTGCCCGACCTCGGCCGCGGGCAGCTCGGGCTGCTCGACGGCTCGGCCGGCGCGTCCGAAGCAGACCTCTTCTACGATCCGGAGCTGGACGGCCCCCGGACGGGCGCCTCCGCCCCCGCCTTCGTGCTGCTGTCCGAGGCCGGCGTCGAGCCGCGCGCCTCCGTCGTCGAGGCGATGGTCGGCGAGCGCAACCTGCCGCTGACCACGGTCGTCGCCGAGCAGTCGACGACCCTCGAGCGCGCCGCGTACCTGATCGCGCTGGCCGATTTCACGGCCTGCTACCTCGCGATCGCGGTCGGCGCGGGCCCGGATCAGGGCAAGGCGATCGAGGAGTTCCGGCTGCGCACGGCCCAGTGAAGGCTTGTCTAACCAAGCGATAACACTGTGCTGCGACACTACCCCGGACCCGTGTAGAATTTCATGAAGTGAGCACAGAAGCGCCGGACGGAGCTGGGGGAAGCTCGACGATGGCCGACGGGGCAGTACAGGTCACCTTCGCGGATATCGAGGAGGTGGCGGCGAAGGCGGGGTCTACCAGTCAGACCGTGCAGACGCTGCTCGACGACCTCTACCGCATGGTGGCCCCGATGTTCGCCAGCTGGTCGGGCAAGGCGGCCGAGGGCTTCCAGTACCAGCACCAGCAATGGGTCAGCGCCGCGGACGACCTGAACCACGTGCTGCGCAGCATCGCCACGCTGCTGCTGGAGACGCACGATTCCTACAGCCAGGCCGAGGCCCAGGTCACGTCAATCTGGACCGCCTGATCCGGCGCGGCCCCGCCGGTCCTCTGACACGAAATCGGCCGCCTGGCTAGACTCACGTCGCGTAGTGCCTTGCCTACTAGCTCGGAGGACTGGTCTCCATGACCCAGGTCGCAGTGCTGTCCGATTTCAAGGTGCGGGATCTCTCGCTGGCCGAGTTCGGCCGCAAGGAGATCCGCTTGGCCGAGCACGAGATGCCCGGCCTGATGGCGGTGCGTCGCGAGTACGCCGATGCCAAGCCGCTCCACGGCGCGCGGATCACGGGTTCGCTGCACATGACGGTGCAGACCGCCGTGCTCATCGAGACCCTCGTCGCGCTCGGCGCCGAGGTGCGCTGGGCCTCCTGCAACATCTTCTCCACCCAGGACCACGCGGCCGCGGCCATCGCCGTCGGCCCGGAGGGCACCGCCGAGGCGCCGCGCGGCGTCCCGGTCTTCGCCTGGAAGGGCGAGACGCTGGCCGAGTACTGGTGGTGCACGGAGCAGGCCCTGACCTGGCCGGACGGCCAGACGCCGAACATGATCCTGGACGACGGCGGCGACGCCACCCTGTTCGTGCACAAGGGCGCCGAGTTCGAGAAGGCCGGCGAGGTCCCGGCCGGCGCCGCCGACGACTCCGAGGAGTGGCTGGTCATCCTCGAGACGCTGCGCGCCTCGCTCAAGGCGGACCCGGCCAAGTGGACCAGGGTCGCCGAGTCGGTCAAGGGCGTCACCGAGGAGACCACCACCGGCGTGCACCGGCTCTACGAGATGGCGCAGGCCGGCACACTGAAGTTCCCGGCGATCAACGTCAACGACGCGGTCACCAAGTCCAAGTTCGACAACAAGTACGGCTGCCGGCACTCCCTCGTGGACGGCATCAACCGGGCCACCGACGTGCTGATCGGCGGCAAGGTCGCCGTCGTCTGCGGGTACGGCGACGTCGGCAAGGGCTGCGCCGAGTCGCTGCGCGGCCAGGGCGCGCGGGTCATCGTCACCGAGATCGACCCGATCTGCGCGCTGCAGGCCGCCATGGACGGCTACCAGGTCACCACGCTGGAGGAAGTCGTCGGCATCGGCGACATCTTCGTCACCTGCACCGGGAACCGGGACATCATCCTGGCCGAGCACATGGCGAACATGAAGCACCAGGCGATCGTGGGCAACATCGGCCACTTCGACAACGAGATCGACATGGCCGGCCTGGCGAAGACGCCCGGCATCGTGCGCGAGGAGATCAAGCCGCAGGTGCACGAGTGGCGCTTCGCGGACGGGCACACCGTGATCATCCTGTCCGAGGGCCGGCTGCTGAACCTGGGCAACGCGACCGGGCACCCGTCCTTCGTGATGTCCAACTCCTTCGCGAACCAGGTGCTCGCGCAGATCGAGCTGTTCACCAAGCCGGAGCAGTACCCGATCGGCGTCTACACGCTGCCGAAGCAGCTCGACGAGCACGTCGCCCGGCTGCACCTGGACGCCCTCGGCGTGAAGCTCACGAAGCTGAGCGAGCGCCAGTCCGCCTACCTGGGAATCCCGGTCGAGGGCCCGTATAAGCCGGAGACCTACCGCTACTAGACCCCGGCTGGCCGCCGACCTCCCGGCGGTACCGCTCCGCGGTGACGACCACCAGGTACTGGTACGGCGCGACACCGCGGGGCGGGTGCGGGGTGACGTACTCGGCCACCTGCCGGGCGAGCTCCTCGGTGAGCTCGCCCGCGGCGGACCGATCCAGCTCGAAGACGCGGGAGAGCAGCTGGCGCGCCGCCAGGATCAGCCCGGGCGGCACGTCCTCGACCCGGGCGGCGGCGGCCCAGCGCGCGAGCTCCGGGTGCGGCGGCATCGGCATCGTGCCCACGCCGGCCTCGGTCCGCTCCCGGACCACGATCGTCCCGGCGAGCAGATCGCCGAGCCGCCGCCCCTGCCGGGAGCAGGCCACCGCGACCGCTCCGGGCAGCCCGAGCAGGATGAGTACCGGAAGCCCGCTGATGAGCGTGATCGGCAGGCCGATGTCCGCGAACAGCAGGGCCATCGCGCGCACCATCGCGTGCCGGAAGCGCTCCGGGCCCCCGTCCAGCCGGACCACGCGCAGTCCCGCGGCCAGCTTGCCGACGGAGCGCCCCGAGCTGACCGTCTCGCACACCAGGGGATAGCCGATCGCGACCAGCAGCAGCGAGACGATGTTGAGCGCGTAGATCGTGTCGCTGGAGGCCCCGGAGCCGGCCAGCGCCTTCAGCAGCTGGTAGCAGACCTCGTACAGCACACCCATCAGGAGCAGGTCGAGCACGAGCGCCGCGGCCCGGCTGCCGAGCCGGGCGGGACGCAGTTCGAGCGCCACCCCTTCGGCGACCACCAGTTCGGACACGGTCTGCTCCCACCCTCGCGACGGTCCACGGATCTGCTGCGGGGATCCAAGCTACGGCAACCTCGCCCTGGCCGGGAACCCGCGGGGAGCACTAGCGTGTGCGCGTGGACATCGACGCTTTCGTGGTGAGGAACGCTCCGAAGTGGAACAGGCTCAACCGCCTGGCTCGGCAGCGCCGTCTCACCGTCACGGAAGTCGACGAGTTGCTCGCGCTGCACCAGGCGACGGCACGCGACCTCTCCGTCGTGCGCACGAACCTGCCGGACGCCGAGATGGTCGGCCGCCTCTCCAGCACGCTCGCGCTCTCCCGAGCCGCGCTGACCGCACCGAGAGTGGCCCGCTGGGCGGTCGTCGGCGACTTCTTCACCGCCAAACTGCCAGCGGCCCTGTACCGCGCACGGTGGTGGTGGGGGATCACAGCGGTCGTCTCGCTGCTCTTGGCGCTGGTGCTGGGGATCTGGCTCGCCCACGATCCGTCCGCGCGCAATGAACTGCTGCCTCCGGACTACGTGCGGCAGCTGACGAAGCCGGGCGGCGACTTCGAGACGTACTACCGCTCTGCGCCGGCCCGGGACTTCGCCTTCAAGGTCTGGACGAACAACTTCTTCATCGCCTGGGAGGCGCTGTTCTCCGGGATCCTGCTGGGCATCCCGGTGCTGCCCATGCTGTTCTCCAACAGCGCGAACATAGCGGTGGACGGGGCGTACATGGTCTCGGCCGGCCGCGGCGACGTCTTCTTCGAGCTGATCCTGCCGCACGGTTTCCTGGAGCTGACCTCGGTCTTCATCGCGGCGGGCGTGGGCCTGAAACTCGGCTGGACGCTGATCGCGCCGGGGGACCGCTCACGGGTGACGGCGCTGCAGGAGGAGGGCCGGATCACCGGCGTCGTCGCGATCGGCATGGTGCTGACGCTGGCGTGCTCGGGCTTCATCGAGGCATTCGTGACGCCATCCGGCCTGCCGGCCGCGGTGCGCATAGGAATCGGCGCCGCCGTGGAGCTGGCATTCCTCGCCTACGTCTTCATCGCGGGCCGCCGCGCCTACCTGCGCGGCGAGACCGGCGACCTGAGCGCCGTGGACCGCGTCGACGAGCTCCCCGTCGTCGCCTGACCGGGCCGTCGCGGAGCCGGACCAGCCGTTAAACGCGCCCCGGCAAGCTTTCTGACCCCGTGTCACCTGGGGATTGGCCAGATCGCTCCCCCGTGGTGCATACTCTTAAACACCGCCACGGAGGAACGGACCGAAAAGTTCGCGAATCCAGCCGCTTGACTCGAGAGAGTCGGGTGGCTAAGGTGGAAGGGTTGCGGTCAAGCGGGACGCACCGATGAGGTCCAAAAGCACAAGCTTAAGACCAAATCAAGCGAAGCGCAAGAGGCAATCGCCGACTGTGGTAAGGTTAATCGCAGAAGGAAAGCAGTGAAACGAAGTAGCACCGGTCGCTGAGACGGATCCGCAGGGGTTCGGGTAGGCGGTGAGTGTGTCTGTTTCTTGAGAACTCAACAGTGTGTCATTTGTTTACGATGCCAAATGTTTTACTTTGGCTAGTTTGTCCCGACCCCCGTCGGGATGTTAATTAGCCAGGTTTTGAATTCTTTTTTGGAGAGTTTGATCCTGGCTCAGGACGAACGCTGGCGGCGTGCTTAACACATGCAAGTCGAACGATGAAGCCCTTCGGGGTGGATTAGTGGCGAACGGGTGAG
>NZ_JAGSOH010000108.1 GCF_018139625.1 Actinospica acidithermotolerans
ACGTCGCCACGCCCACCCTCGTCCTGCACGGCGAGGCCGACCCGCTGATCAACGTCTCCGGCGGCAAGGCGACCGCGGCCGCCATCCCCGGCGCGATCCTGCGCACGTACCCCGGCATGGGCCACGACCTGCCGCGCGAGCTGTGGGACCCGATCATCGACGAGATCGTCGCGAACACGCAGCGGGCCTGAGAGGCAGCTGCCGCGCTACTCCAGCAGGTAGATGCCGAAGAGGCTTCCGTCGGTCTCGGCCGCGAAGCCCGACGTGCGGACAAAGCCGAGGGATTCGACCACCCGCCGCGCACGGGCGTTGAAGTCGGCCACCGTCACCCGGTAGGCGCGAGGGGCGAACCGCTCGCGTCCGAACGCCAGGCCCGTGGCGATCGCGCGACGGCCCAGACCCCGGCCGGTCAGCTCCGGGCGCAGGCCGCCGCCGGTGTCCAGCGCCGCATCGTCGTACGCGCCGCCGGGGACCCGGCCGTCCGGGCCGAAGGAGCGGTAGCCGATGAGCTGGTCGCCCTCGTCCACCAGCGCGAACATGCCGTTGGCCGGGTCGAGGAAGTACGCGGGATCGGCGCCGTCGAGGTCGTAGCGGCGGTACGGCGCGGGATAGCGCCAGGTGACGATGTCGGCGGCATGCCGCTCGGTGAGCTCCGTGATCCGCACGCGGCTCAGCCAAGCGCCCGGGGCGGCCGACGTCAACGGGATTCCGGCGTGCACGGGCACCGGGGACGCCTCGCAGAGAAGCGAGCGCCCTGCCGCTCCGGGGAACGACAGGGCCGGGCTTTTTCCCCGCGACGGCGGGGCGATGGTGCGTAGCTCAGTCTAGAGGTTCGACCAGTACCAGACCACAGCCGAGCGAGCGGGAGCGGCCGAGGCCGGATTGCAGCACGTCGGCGAAGGCGGCCGGGTCGGTGACGGTCAGCTCGCCGGCGATCTCCGAGCGGGTCAGCCGCTGCCGGGGGCGGTCCCGCATCTCCTGGACCGCGGGCAGCACCCTGACCTCGAGGTGCTCGGTCTGCGCGTCGGCGCCGATGCGGCGCACCCGCCGGCCGTCGGCGGAGAACGGCGGCTCGCCCTCCGGCTGCAGCCGGTCCAGGAACCAGGCGAGCACGTCCTTCGGGTCCGTCAGGTCCCTCCTGCGGCGCTGCGGCCCGGAGTCCCGGGTGGGGTGCACGATCGTCTGGAAGGCGTACCTGCGCCCTGTCTCGATCTGCAGCTCGACCTTCAGCGTGCGCGGCCGGGTGCGCAGCGCGGCGCGCGCCAGCCGGTCCCAGTCCGGCTGCACGCGGGACTGGGTGACGATCGTGAGCAGGTCGTCCCCGAGGTCGGCGCGCGCGGCGTGCAGCACCCGCAGCTGGGCCCGGGGGTTCGGTTCACCCTCGGCGACCCAGCCGTAGAAGCCGCTCATCACCATCTTGTGCAGGAACTGCGGGTCGAGCACCGCGCGCTGCGCGGTGACGTGGCCGAGATCCAGCTCCAGCACACTCTGGCAGGCCACGAACGTGACCGCCGGCACGTCCCGCTCCTCTCCCTCGCTCGCCGTAGACCTCAATCAACAATCCCCTCGTGCTTGTCCCTGAGGCGCGACTTTCCGTGTACGTCAACCAGGGTAGTCCTCCGGCCGTCTCGCACGGGAAGATCGCAGCCGGTAGCGTCGGGGCCATGAGCCTCGCCGCCGACTCTCTCGGCTTGCCCGAAGCGCGCGTCGTCACCGCGGCCGATCCGGCCGAGTTCGCCTATACCGTCTTCCACGACCGCCATCCCCGCCTGTTCGCGCAGGTGCGCCACGCGCTGCCGTACGGACCCGCTCAGCTGGACGCGCTGCACCGCCTCGAGGAGGAGACGCTGACCGGCACGCTGCAGCCGCTCGACCCCGGCGCCGAGCTCGCGGCCGCCGGGGACCGCGCGGAGTGGACCGAGTGGGGCGCGCCCTACTTCGGCAGGGGGCTGCGTTGGACGGACGTGCCGTTCCTCTGGTCCGAGAGCTATTTCTATCGCAGACTTCTGTCGGCTACGGGGTATTTTGCCGGTCCTTGGCGCGGCGTGGACCCCTTCGGTCCGATGAAGGCGGACGGCCTGGCCGGGGCCGCGGTGGACCGGGAGCTCGCGGCGTACGGGGCGCTCGACGGGATGTCGGCCGCGGAGCGGGATTCGGCGGTGCTGCACGCCTGCGTCGCGGGCAACCAGGCCGACCTCGGCTTCCAGCTGATCGCGGGCGCGCCGGTCGGCGTGTCGCTGATCGTGGACGACAGCGCCGCCATCTGGGCGCATCTGAACGAGCGTGAGCCTGGACGAGTGAACCTCGTCGCGGACAACGCGGCCGAGGAGCTGCTGCCCGATCTCCTCCTGATCGAGCATCTGATCACGACCGGACGCGCGACGAGCGCGACGGTCTACCTCAAGCCGCGTCCCTACTACGTGTCGGACGCGATGACGCAGGACGCCGTCGCCCTGCTGCGCCGCCTGGTGGCCGCACCCGGCCTCGCCGGTGACGCGGGACGACGGCTTTGGGGGTACTGCACGGACGGACGCGTACGGTTCGAGGCGCCGGCGTTCTTCTGCTCGCCGTTCGGCTTCCACGCGTTCCCGCCCGAGATCGTCGCCGCGATCGGCTCGGCGACACTGACGGTCTTCAAGGGCGACCTGAACTACCGGCGGCTGGTCGGCGACCGGTTCTGGCCGGTGACGACCCCGTTCGCCGACCTGACCGGGTATCTGCCCGGCCCGGTCGCCGCGCTGCGCACGTGCAAGTCCGAGGTCGCCGTCGGGCTGACCGAGGCCGCGGCCGCCGCGCTGGACGCCGGGTCGCCCGACTGGCGGTTCGCGGGGAGGCACGCGGTGATCCAGTTCACCGAAGTGCGCCGCTGACCTGACGCGGCCGCGGCAGTAGCATCGAGGGATGCTTCGAGCCCTGATTCTCGGCGGAACCGGAATGATCGGCGGAGCGACGGCGCGGCGGCTGGCCGCGGCGGGCTGGCGGGTGGAGGTGGCCGGCCGTGATCCCGGGCGGCTGCCTCCGGATCTGGCGGCTGCCGGCGTGCGCTTCCACCAGGCCGATCGCGCGGACGCCGCACGGCTGGGCGAGGTGCTGGGCGACGGCGCCGACCTGCTCGTGGACTGCGTCTGCTACACCGCAGCAGACGCGCGCCTGCTGCTGCCGCTCGCCGCGCGCGCCTCGTCCGCCGTTCTGATCTCCAGCAAGGCCGTGTACGTCGACGCCGCCGGCCGCCACGCGAACTCTGACGCGGCCCCCGATTACGGCGGTCCGATCACCGAGTCGCAGGCGACGCTGCCGCCGGGCGACATGGACCACCGCAGCCCCGAGGGCTACGGCCCGAACAAGGTCGCCGCCGAGCTCGTCGCCCTGGACAGCGGACTGCCGATCAGCATCCTGCGCCCCGCGCGGGTGCACGGCGTGGGCGCGCGGCGGCCGCGCGAGTGGGTGTTCGTCAAGCGCGTGCTGGACCGGCGCCCGGCCGTGCTGCTGAGCGCGCGAGGTGCCGGGATCGTGCAGCCGACGGCCGCGGCCAACATCGCCGCCCTCATCGAGACCGTCGCCCACCGGCCCGGGGCACGCATCCTGAACAGCGCGGATCCGGACGCGCCGAGCGTGCGCGAGATCGCCAAGACGATCGCGCGGCAGCTCGGGCACTCGTGGAACGAGGTGCTGCTCGACGACACGGCCGAGCCTGGCCTCGGCCGCACGCCGTGGGACGGCCCGCATCCCGTCATCCTCGACACCACCGCGTCCCTGAAGCTGGGCTACAAGCCGGTCGGCGACTACGCGGGCACGGTGGCCGAAGAGGTCGACTGGCTGTTCGACGTCCACCGCTCGGGCGACCCGCGCGGCGTGCTGCCGTCGCCGCGGGATGCGTACTTCGCGAGGTTCTTCGACTACGCCGCGGAGGACGCCTACCTCGCGGCGCGCTGACTGTCGGCGGCGCGGCGGACGTCAGCGGCGCCTGGCCTCGAGGAACGCGCCGATGCCGCGCGGGGAGAGCAGGTGGCGCGAGGCCAGCCGCGCCGAGCCGAGCACGCCCGCCTGCTCGCCCAGCATCGAGTTCTCGATCTTGAGGGTGCGCGTGGCGAGCGGCAGGGCCCTGCGGTAGATGACGCCGCGGATGTCGGCGAGCAGGTCCTCGTGCAGTTGGGCGAGGACCCCGCCGACGACGATCGTGTCCGGGTTGTGGAAGGACACGAGCGCGGCCAGCACCTCCCCGATCGCGCGCCCGGCCAGCCGCACCTGGCGGCGGGCGACCGGGTGGCCCTCGGAGACGAGCCGCACCACGTCGCCCGCCCGCCGCGCGTCGAGGCCCTCGGCCCGCAGCGCCGCCGCGAGCGCCGAGCCGGACGCGACGGCCTCGACGCAGCCGACGTTGCCGCAGTGGCAGAGCACGTCGTCGTGCCCGGGCAGCCCGATGTGCCCGATGTCCCCGGCCGCGCCGGACGCGCCGCGGTGGAGCACGCCGCCGGCGACGATGCCGCAGCCGATGCCCGTGCCGACCTTGACGAAGAGCAGGTGCTCTGATTCGCGCCGGTGCACGTACTCGCCGAAGGCCATCATGTTGACGTCGTTGTCGACGAGCACCGGCACCGGATAGCGGCCCTCGAAGAACGCGGGCACCCGGTAGCCGTCCCAGCCCTGCATGATCGGCGGGCGCACGACCGTGCCGCTCTCCGCCTCGACCGGTCCGGGCACCCCGATGCCGATGGCGCGCAGGCTCTCCGGGGCCCGGCCGTTCGCCTCGCAGAGCTTCGCGATCTGCTCGGCCACCCCGCCGAGGATCCGCTCGGGCCCGGCGTTGATGTCGATCTCGCGGGCCTCGTCCGCGAGCACCCGGCCGCCGAGCGTGGTCAGCGCGATCCGGCTGTGCGTGGCGCCGAGGTCGACGCCGAGCACCAGCGCCTCGTCGGAGGCGAGGTCGAGCGAGTACGGCGGCCGCCCGCGGTCGGTGGCGAGCGGCTCGGACTCGACGAGCAGGCCGCGCTCGATCAGCAGGTCCACCCGCTGCGCGACCGCCGAGCGGGAGAGCCCGGTCGCCGCGATCAGGGCGCTGCGGGTGGTGGCGACCCCGTCCGCGACCAGGCAGGCCAGCTCGCTGAGGCCGGCCAGCCGGCGCTCCTCGGCGGAGTTTGCGATCTTCGACGGCACGCGGGCCCCTGTTCGTCTGCCGGGCTCTTTATGACAGAAGTAAGCGTAATCATGACTCTTGTCAGGCGTAAAGGGGCCGCATACCGTCGTTGCCGGACGTAAACCGAGCCGCGTTCGGCGGTTTCCGGAAACGTTGACGGAACTCGAGGGAGGAACTGCATGCAGCCGCTGCGCATCGCGATCGCGGGCACCGGCATGATCGGCGCCGTGCACGCGGACGCCGCGCGACGGGCCGGGGCGCGCGTGGTCGGCGTCTCGGCGTCCAGCGCTCAGCGCGCCAAGGCCGCCGCGACCCGGCTCGGCGCGGAGCGCTCGTTCGACTCCTCGGAGGAACTGATCGCCGCGGACGACGTGGACGTGGTGCACATCTGCACGCCCAACGACCTGCACGGGCCGCTGGTCCGGCTCGCGCTGGCGGCCGGCAAGCACGTGGTCTGCGAGAAGCCGCTGTCCGTGGACGCCGCCGACGCCGACGCGCTCGCCGCGCTCGCCGAAGGCAGCGGCCTGATCAACGCGGTGCCGTTCGTCTACCGCTATCACGCGATGGCCGCCGAGGCGCGCCACCGGGTGCGCAGCGGCGCGATCGGCCCGGTGCGCCTGCTGCACGGCCACTACCTGCAGGACTGGCTCCTGCGGCCCACGGACGACAACTGGCGCGTCGACGCCGCCGCCGGAGGCGCCTCGCGCGCCTTCGCCGACATCGGCTCGCACTGGTGCGACCTGGTCGAGTGGGTCACCGGCCACCGCATCAGCGAACTGACGGCAGTGACGCAGACCGTGCACCCGGAGCGTGCGCAAAACGGGTCGGTGGCGACCGAAGACGTCGTGCACGTCGTGTTCCGCACCGACCTCGGCGCGACCGGCAGCGTCGTCGTCTCGCAGGTCTCGCCGGGCCGAAAGAACCGGCTGTGGTTCGAGGTGGACGGCGCCGAGCACAGCGTCTCCTTCGACCAGGAGGCCCCCGAGACGCTGCTGTTCGGCGGCCGGGAGCACACCGAGAGCGTGATCCGCGACCCCGGAACGCTCTCCGCCGAGGCCGCGCGCCTGAGCCCGGTCCCGGCCGGCCACCCGCTCGGCTACCGCGACTGCTTCGCCGCCTTCGTCGCCGACGTCTACGACGCCGTCCGCGCCGGCTCAGGTACCGGCACGGACCCGCTCTACCCGACCTTCGCGGACGCCGCCCGCACGGCCCGGATCACCGACGCCGTGCTGCGCTCCGCCCACTCCCGCAACTGGATCGAGGTCTGACGGTGAAACTAGGCTTCCTGACCGCCTGCCTGCCCGAACTCCCGCTGCCCGACATCGCCGCGTGGGCCGCCGACGCCGGATACGAGGCGCTGGAGGTGGCCGTGTGGCCGTCCACCGGCAGCCGGGACTTCGAGGCCAGCCACATCGACGTCGCGAACTTCGGCGCCGGCGAGGCGGAGCAGGTCGGCGAGCTGTTCGAGAAGCACGGGCTGACGCTCTCGTCGCTCGCGTACTACGAGAACAACCTGCACCCCGACGAGGCCCGGCGCGCCGAGATCGCCGCGCACGTCAAGCGTGCCGTGGACGCCGCGGCACTGCTCGGCGTCGAGACGGTCGGCACGTTCATCGGACGCCACCCCGGCCTGTCGGTGAAGGAGAACGTCGAGCTCGCCGAGCGCGTGCTGCCGCCGCTGGTGGAGTACGCGGGAGAGCGCGACGTGAAGATCATCATCGAGAACTGCGTCATGGAGGGCTGGCACCCGGACGGCTACCCGGGCAACATCGCCTACTCCCCCGAGCTGTGGGAGTGGATGTTCTCGCTCGGCCTGTACCTGAACTACGACCCCTCGCACCTGCTCTGGCTCGGCATCGACCCGGTGACCGCGCTCAAGCCGTACGTGGACCGGATCCCGCACGCGCAGGCCAAGGACGCCCAGCTCGACCCGGCTGCGCGCAACCGCTACGGGTTCTTCGGCAAGACGATCACCCGCGAGCACCCCTGGGACGAGGGCTGGTGGCGCTACCGGGTGCCCGGCCGCGGCCAGGTGGACTGGAGCGGCGTGGTCGACGCGCTGTACGAGGGCGGATTCACCGGCGTCCTCTCGGTGGAGCACGAGGACCCGGTGTGGAGCGGCACCGAGGCCAAGGTGAAGCAGGGCCTGGAGATCGCGCACCGCACGCTGCGGCCGCTGATCACGGGCTGAACGCCGACCGACCATCGTCAAGGAGGAGAAAGCATGTCCCACCCGTTGAGCGTGCAGCTCTACACCGTCCGCGCCGAGATCGCCGAGGACCGCGACGGCGTACTGCGCCGGCTCGCCGAGCTCGGCTTCGGCGCCGTCGAGCCCTTCCGGCCGACCGAGGACCCGAGCGGCTTCCGCAAGGTCGCCGACGACCTCGGCCTCGTCGTCTCCAGCGCGCACGCGATGAGCCTGCTCGACCCCGAGCCCGGCCCGACCTTCGAGGCCATCGCCACCCTCGGCACCGACCTGGCGGTCGTGCCCGCCGGCATCGCGCAGGAGGACTTCACCACCCGCGAGGGCCTGGAGCGCGCGGCCGACCTGCTCAACGCGCTGGCCGCGAAGGCCACCGCGCACGGCCTGCGCCTCGGCTACCACAACCACTGGTGGGAGTTCGAGCCCGTCCTCGACGGCAAGCACGGCCTCGAGATACTCGCCGAACTGCTCGCGCCCGAGGTGTTCCTGGAGATCGACACGTACTGGGCGGCCGTCGGCGGCGCGGACGTGCCGAAGGTGCTGGGCAGCCTCGGCCCGCGGGTCGAGTGCCTGCACGTGAAGGACGGCCCGCTCAAGAAGGGCGAGCCCAACGTCGCCGCCGGCACCGGCGCCATGCCGGTGGCCGAGGTGCTGGCCGCCGCGCCCGCGAACGCCTGGCGCATCATCGAGTTCGACGAGTGCGCCACGGACCTGTTCGCCGCCATCGGGGAGAGCCGCGCGTTCGTCGACGCACTCGAAGGGAACGGCAATTGAGCACGGGGCCGGTCGGCGTCGCCATCATCGGCGCCGGCAACATCAGCGGGCAGTACCTCGGTAACCTGACGGAGTTTCCGGACGTCCGGGTGCTCGCGCTCGCCGACATCGACGAGGCGCGCGCCGCGCAGGCCGCCGGCGAGTACGGGATCGAGGTCTCGGGGTCGCCGCAGGACGCCTTCGCGATCCCCGAGGTGGAGATCGTCGTCAACCTCACGATCCCGGCCGCGCACGCCGAGGTGGCCCTGGCCGCGCTGCGGGCCGGCAAGCACGTGTACGGGGAGAAGCCGCTCGCGCTGGACGTGGCCGGCGGCCGCGCGGTGCTGGCCGAGGCGGCGGAGCGGGGCCTGAAGGTGGGCAACGCGCCGGACACGTTCCTCGGCGCGGGCATCCAGTCGGCGCTGCGCGCGGTCGCCGCGGGGGTGATCGGCGAGCCGGTCGCCGCGACGTCGGCGCTGGAGAGCATGGGCCCGGAGGGCTGGCACCCGAACCCCGCGTTCTTCTACGTGGAGGGCGCGGGCCCGCTGTTCGACATGGGCCCGTACTACCTGACCGCCCTCGTCGCCGCGCTCGGCCCGGTCTCCTCCGTCGCCGCCACCGGCCGCAAGTCGCGGACCACCCGGGTCGTCGGCTCCGGCCCGAACGCGGGCGCGACCTTCCCGGTCGAGGTCCCCACGCACGTCTCGGCGCTGCTGGAGTTCGCCGGGGGCTGCGGCGCCTCGTCCACCTTCAGCTTCGACTCGCCCGCGTTCAAGCGCGTCCTCGAGATCGGCGGCACCGAGGCGACCCTCGCGCTGCCGGACCCGAACACCTTCGGCGGTCCGCTGCTGCTCCGGAAGCCGGGCGAGGAGGAATGGAGCGAGCTGCCGATCGAGGGCACCGAGGCCGGCCGCGGCATCGGCGTCGTCGACATGGCCCGCGCCCTGCGCTCGGGCACCGGGCACCGCGCGTCCGGCGAGCTCGGCATGCACGTGCTCGACGTGATGGCGGCGATCTCCAACTCGGTGGCCGACGGCGCCTTCCAGAAGGTGGCCGCCGACCTCCGCAAGCCGGAGCCGCTGCCGGTCGCGTGGGACCCGCGCGAGGCGACGCTCTGAGCTGATTCCCGAGTCAGGGGGGTGGCGGGCTCCCCGTCCGGTCGCCGGACGGGGAGCCCGCTACGATGTCTTACGGATCTTGCGGGTGGCGGGCGGCTCCGTTCCGCGGGGCTCTGCGCGGCCCCCGGGGCCCGAGCGGCGCTACGTGGATCGTGCGAATTCGCATGACTGGCGCGAATTCGCGCGGATCGCGAGAGGTGCGCGGCTCGCGAAAGGTCATGCGGGTCTTTCGGGACACGGCGAGGAAGGCGGGCCTGAGGCAATGCCGGGAACCCTGTTCGCGGTCAGCGACGTGCACGTGGCCTACGCGGAGAACCGCGAGCACGTCGAATCGCTGAGGCCCGAGTCGGCCGAGGACTGGCTGATCGTCGCCGGCGACGTCGCCGAACGCTTCACCGACGTGGCCCGCGCCCTGCACTCGCTGCGCTCCCGCTTCGAGAAGGTCATCTGGGTCCCGGGCAACCACGAGCTCTGGACGCCGAAGACCGACCCCGTCCAGTCGCGCGGCGTCGAGCGCTACAACCAGCTCGTCGAGCTGTGCCGCAAGCTGGACGTGCTCACACCCGAGGACCCGTACGCCGTCTGGGACGGCGAGGGCGGTCCCGTGGTCGTCGCGCCGCTGTTCCTCCTGTACGACTACTCCTTCCATCCGCCGGGCACCAGGACGAAGGAGGCGGGCCTCGCCTACGCGTACGAAACCGGCGTCGTCTGCGCGGACGAGGCCCTGCTGCACCCGGACCCGTACGCCACCCGCGAGGAGTGGTGCGCCGCCCGGATCGAGGAGACCGAGCGCCGCCTGGCCGAGCGTCCGGAAGGCCTGCCGACCGTGCTCGTCAACCACTTCCCGCTCACCCGCGAGCCCACCAGGAAGCTGCGTTACCCGGAGTTCGCCCAGTGGTGCGGCACGACCCGCACCGCCGACTGGCACCTGCGCTACGCCGCGAAGGCCGTCGTCTACGGCCACCTGCACATCCCCCGCACGACGTGGGAGGACGGCGTCCGCTTCGAAGAGGTCTCGCTCGGCTACCCGAGGGAATGGCAGCCCCGCGGCGGCCCGAGCGGGCTACGCAGGATCCTGCCGGGATAGCCGACCGGAGCACCCCAGCCCGCCCCCGGCCACGTTCGGCGCACGCAGGACCCTGCCGGGACAGCCGACCGGCGCACTTCGGCCCGCCCGCCTCGCCGTTCGGCGCACGCAGGACCCATGCCGGGACAGCCGACCGGCACATCTCAGCCTGCCCGTGCCGAGTTCGGCGCAGGCGCCGTTGGGCCTGTTAACTTGGGTTAGCGTGCTCGTCGGTGTGGAGAGCGCCTACGCCCCCTGATAGTCGTTCTCGATCTTCGCCGCGACCGGGTCCTGGTTCTCCAGCGCCGGGCCCTCGCTCGGGCCGTAGACCATGTGCACCGTGCCGCTCTTGAACGCGGTGCAGGACAGCAGCGTCAGCGGGATCGGCGTGTCGGCGTCCTCGAACAGGCGGATGCCCTTGCGGACCGCGACCGGGTGCACGTAGAGGTGCAGTTCGTCGACCAGGTTCGCGGCCAGCAGTTGGCGGAGGACCGAGACCGAGCCGCTGAGCCCGATCGCGCCCTCGCCCGGCTCGGCCTTCAGGGCGCGCACGCCCTCGACGAGGCCGCCCTGCAGCTGCTCCGAGTTGCGCCAGGTGAACTCCAGCGGCGAGTGCGAGACGACGATCTTGCGCGCGTCGCCGATCGCCTTGGCCATCTGCGCGTCCTGCTCACCCGCCTCTTCGCGGGCCGGCCACGCTCCGGCGAAGCTGTCGTAGGTGACCCGGCCGAACAGGATCGTGTCGGCGGAGCCGAGCTGCTCGCCGACCGCCGCGCCGAGCTCCTCGCAGAAGTAGGGGAAATGCCAGGTCTGCGGCTCGCCGACGACGCCGTCTACCGATGTGAACAGTCCCGCGGTGATCTTCCTCATGGCTGTGACGCCCTCCCGATTGACCGACAACTTTTCTTTTCGGTCCCCTGACTATAGCTCGCCGTCGGCGTCCGCGGTAGCGCCCGCGCCGTCGAGGTACCAGATCCGGTGCGCCTCGGCCGGGTACGGGGGCTGATAGCGGTGGAGCTGGCCGGTCAGGACGGCGTCCGGGACGGGGTTCCGCCGGGTGGCGTTGCGGGCACGGAGGACGGCCCCGTCGACGAGGAAGACAGCCTGGGTGACGTACGCGTCGGCGGCGTGGGCGGCGCGCAGTACGAGGTTGCGCTGCGGACGGTTGAGCCCGGTCGCGTCCCAGACGACGCGTGCTCCGGCCCCGGCGTCGCCGAGTGCGGATTCGAGCCTCGCGAGCGCCGCAGTCAGGATCTCGGGATTCGACCGCTGGTCGGCGCGCGAGCCTCGCTCCTGACGTATGTCGTCCATGCTGACGACGCACGCGACTTCGCCGGACAGCCCGGCGGTGAAGCGGCTCTTCCCGCTACCGGACGGGCCGACCACCTGGATGAGCTGCGGAAAGGCGCCGCCGCGCCACTTCCACGTCGCCGCGACGGCCTCCTCGACGCTCGCCAGCCTGCCGTCGGCCCACGCGGCGCGCGCCTGGGCCCAGCATCGGTTGGCGGCGTCGCGCGGCAGGTCGGCCAGTTCGGTCCGCAGGCCGTCGCGAAGGGGCTGCCACGGTTCGGGAACCAGCAGGCCGGAGTCCTCGGCGTACAGCGCCGACCATTGGACCTGCTCGCGTGCGGCGGCGTCCTCCGGCTTCGTGCGGAGCACGGCTTCGGCGATCGCGTGCAGCGCGACGAGATCGGCGGCGAGGGACATCCGCGCCAGCCCGCTGCGACGCTGCTCGTCGGGGAACGGCGTGTGCAGGCGGCCGAAGAGGCCCACGAGGTCGGCCACGCGCCTGGCGAGCGGCATGCCGAGGGGGCCGGCGGCCAGGCGCGCGGCGATGGAGCCGCGGTCCTCGTGGTGCAGCGCGGCGGCGATCGCGGCGATGAGGCGGACATCGCCGAGCCGATGTGTCGCGTCCACCCGGCCGAGCGTCTCCTCGATGACCGGATCGTGCCGGGCGTAGACATCGCCGTCGAGGTTCAGCGCAGTCAGAAGGTTAGATGCGTCAACGGACGCCCCCGACCTCAATGCCCAGAACGTGCTGCTCCGACCGAGTCCGTTCGGCACGATCTCGGCGTGCATCCAGTGCGTGTCGGTCTGCACGTGGTTCGGCCGGACCCACTTGGCGACGCGCGCCGTGAACTCCGCACGGTCGAAGCCGGCGACCGC
Organism: Actinospica acidithermotolerans; assembly: GCF_018139625.1. Taxonomy (GTDB): domain Bacteria; phylum Actinomycetota; class Actinomycetes; order Streptomycetales; family Catenulisporaceae; genus Actinospica; species Actinospica acidithermotolerans. The sequence goes on from NZ_JAGSOH010000108.1 coordinate 12,441, forward strand.
CCTGACGACGTAGCCCTCCTGCCTGGCCAGGTCGAGCCGCAGGGCCCTGACGGCCGTCTCGTCGAACGTGCCGCGCCAGAGCACCGGCGGCGTCGGGATCCCGAGTCCGCGCAGGAAGCGCACCGTGGCGTCCCAGTTGAGGCAGTGGTCGGCGTCGTCCCACACGGAGAAGCCGTAGAACCACGAGTCGAGGTCGCCGTACGCGATCGAGTGCCTGGCGTGCATGTTCTCGCCGCACACGCGCCAGCCGTCAGGGATCTGCGACCCGACCCGGCTCTGCAGCGCCTTCACCCAGGCGCGCGAGGGGTGGTGCGCCGAGTCGAGGGAACGGGCGTGCAGGCCGTCGTTGTAGAGCGTGGTGTTCTCGCCGTCGAGCTTCTCGGTGACGACGACCTCCCGCCCGGCCAACCCGCGCAGATCGCCCGCGCGGATGTCGTCGGAGGTGGCGCCTGGGGACCACGGCAGATGCGCCGTGCGCGGGTAGTGGACACGCATGCGCCCAGACGTTACTGATTGATCTGGATCAGGGCGACGCGATTTCCGTCCGGATCCGTGCAGGTCGCCCGCCTGCCGGCCGCGCCGACGTGCTCGATCGCCGCGGCGAGCACGCCGCGGGCCGCCGCCTCGGCCACCGCCGCGTCCAGGTCCGGCACGGACACCGAGACCACCGAGCCGCCCGCGTGCTCCGGGTCGAGGACGACGTAGACGAACGCGCTCTGCGCGCACTGCCACATCACCTCGGTGTCGTTGACCGGGATGTCCGGCCCGCGGCCCATGAGGCGGGTGTACCAGTCGACGGCCCCGGCGAGGTTGGTGACCGGCATGCCGGCGAACACCATGTCGATTTCCATGCCGGGCAGTCTTCCACGCAGGTCGCCTCATCCGACACCACGGCGCCCGAGGGGCTGCGCCGTGTCATGAGTTCGGATACTCTGCGCCTGACGACCAGCTCGAAAACCGCCGCCAAGCTGCAAGGACGCAGATGACCTTCGCGAGCCCCTTCCCGCCGGTGTCCATCCCGGACGTCTCGCTCTACGACTACCTGTTCGCAAACCTCGATCCGGCGGCCGACCTGGACCGCACGGCGTTCGTCGACGTGCCGACCGGGAATGCGGTCACGTACCGTGAGCTGCGCGACGATGTGGTCGCGACCGCCGGGGCCCTGAGCGCGATCGGCGTCGCGCCGGGCGAGGTCGTCGCTCTGCACGCGCCGAACGGCCCGGACTACGGCGTCGCGTTCCACGGCGTCCTGCGCGCCGGTGCGGCCGTGACGACGATGCCGGTGCTGGCCACGCCGGAGGACATCGCCAAGCAGCTCAAGGCGAGCCACGCGGTCGCGATGCTCGCCGACCCGATCGTCGCCGCGAATGCGCTGGCCGGTGCCGAGGCGGCCGGGCTGCCCGCCGACCGCGTCATCCTGCTGCGCGAGACCGGAGACGCCGCGCACGCCGGCCGTCCGGTGCTCAGAACCCTCATCGCCTCGGCGCCGCAGCCGCCCGAGGTCGAACTCGACCCGGCGACGCAACTCGCCGCGCTCCCCTACTCGTCCGGGACGACGGGACGGCCCAAGGGCGTGCGGCTGAGCCACCGCAACCTCGTCGCGAACATCGCGCAGATCGAGGACCGGATCGGCGTGCAGCGCGACGATGTCGTGATCGCCGTGCTGCCGTTCTTCCACATCTACGGCATGACCGTGCTACTGAACTACGCGCTGCGCCGGCGCTCCACGCTGGTCACGATGCCGCGTTTCGACCTCGCCGAATTCCTCGGCGCGATCGCCCGGCACCGGGTCACCTTCGCGTTCATCGCCCCGCCGATCGCCGTCGCGCTGGCCAAGCACCCGGCGGTCGAGGACTACGACCTGAGCAGCCTGCGCGTGCTGTTCTGCGGCGCGGCCCCGCTCGACGGCGACCTCGGCCGCGCGCTGGCCGACCGGCTCGGGGTGGCCGTGCTGCAGGGCTACGGCATGAGCGAGCTGAGCCCGGTCTCGCACTTCACGCCGGAGGCCATGGCCGGCGAAGTGTCCTGCGAGAGCGTCGGCTTCGCCGTGCCGAACTCGGAGAACAAGTTGCTCGACCCGGCCACCGGCAAGGAGATCCCGAAGCCCGAGTCGGGCGTGAGCGAGCGCGGCGAGCTGTGCATCAAGGGCCCGAACGTGATGCTCGGCTACCTCGACGACGCCGACGCGACCGACGCGATGATCGACGCCGACGGCTTCCTGCACACCGGCGACGTGGCGACAGTGGACGCGCGCGGCTGCGTCACCATCGTCGACCGCATCAAGGAGCTGATCAAGTACAAGGGCTACCAGGTCGCGCCGGCCGAGCTCGAGGCCCTGCTGCTCACTCACCCCTCGATCGCCGACGCCGCCGTCATCGGTGTCCACGACGCCGACGGCGAGGAGGTCCCCAAGGCCTTCGTCGTCCGGCGCGGCGCCGACGCCCTGACCGGGCAGCAGGTGATGGACTACGTCGCCGAGCGCGTCGCGCCCTATAAGAAGGTGCGCGTCGTCGAGTTCATCGACGTCGTCCCCAAGTCCGCCTCCGGCAAGATCCTGCGGCGAGAGCTCCGCGACCGCGAGAAGGCGTGACGGCTGCGTGACGGCGTGACGGGACGTACGCGGCCGTAATCGGCCCGGCGGACGGATATGGGGTGACAGCGGGCCCGGTCCTTGGCCAGTATGGACCCTGGACATTGGTCCAGACCTTTTACCTTTGCAGGGAGAGGAAGTGCCGGGCTCATGCTGCTGCCCCGCCCCACGACGTACCTGGCCGAGGACGGCGAGTTCTCGTTGACCGAGGCGACGGTGATCCGGGTCGGCGACACGTCGCTGGCCGGCACGGCGCGCTGGTTGCAGTCGGCGCTGCGGGCGCCGACTGGCTTGCCGCTGCTCACGGACGAGGAGCGCGGGGACAGGCGGGGGCCGGTGGATTCGGCGATCCTGCTGTCGCTCAAGCCCGGGCTCGGCGCCGAGGCGTACGAGCTGGACGTGGACTCGTCCGGTGTCCGCATCGCCGGAGGCGGCGCGGCGGGCGTGTTCTACGGCTGCCAGGCGCTGCTGCAACTGCTGCCGCCGACCGTGTACCGGCACGCGTTCGCGTACGACGTGCGGTGGTCGGTGCCGGCGGTGAGCATCACGGACGGCCCGCGGTTCCGGTGGCGCGGGACGATGCTGGACGTGTCGCGGCACTTCATGGTCAAGCGCGAAGTGCTGCGGTTCATCGACCTGATGGCCGTGCACCGTCTCAACACCCTGCACCTGCATCTGACCGACGACCAGGGCTGGCGTGTCGAGATCCTGCGCTATCCGAAGCTCACCTCGGTCGGCGGCTGGCGGCGCGAGTCGCAGCTCGGAGCCGCGCGCGATGCGCCGGGTGACGGCCGTCCACACGGCGGCTTCTACACGCAGGCCGACATCCGCGAGATCGTGGCGTACGCGGCCGAGCGGCACATCACGGTCGTGCCCGAGATCGACATCCCGGGCCACTCGCAGGCCGCGATCGCCGCGTATCCGGAGCTCGGGATCAAGCCCGGCCAGCAGCTCGAAGTGTGGACGCGCTGGGGAGTCAACCACAACGTGCTCGGCGCCGAGGAGTCGACGATCGAGTTCTACAAAGGCGTGCTCGACGAGCTGATGGACCTGTTCCCGGGCGAGCTGATCGGGCTCGGCGGCGACGAGTGCCCGAAGGACCGGTGGGAGGCCGACGAGCGCACGCAGCAGCTGATCCGGGAACGCGGGCTCGGCGACGAGAAGGGGCTGCAGACCTGGTTCATCAGCGAGCTGAGCGCGCACGTCGCCGGCCGCGGCCGCCGCGCGTACGGCTGGGACGAGATGCTGGAGGGGGCGAACCTCCCCGCGGGCACCGTCATCGCCTCGTGGCGCGGCATGACCGGCGCGGTGACGGCGGCGAACCGCGGCTACGACGTCGTGGCCTGCCCGGATCACGCGGTCTACCTCGACTACCGCCAGTCGGAGTCGCCGGACGAGCCCATCCCGGTCTCGATCCCGCTGACCGTCGAGGACACCTACGGCTTCGAGCCGGTGCCGGAGGGGCTGTCGGCGGAATCCGCCGCGCACGTGCTGGGCGGCCAGGCGAACGTGTGGACCGAGCACATCGACTCGCCCCGCATGATCGACTTCTACGTCTGGCCGCGGCTGTGCGCGATCGCCGAGGCACTGTGGACGAACGGCAAGCGCGACTACGCCGAATTCCGCGTCCGGCTCGACGAGCACCTGGCCAGACTCGACGCGCTCGGCGTGGAGTACCGGCATGAGGAGGGGCCGCTGCCCTGGCAGAAGCGGCCGGGCGTCCCAGGCCGGCCGTCCACCCGCGAACAGCGCGCGGCGCACATCGCGCAGGTCACGGCCGACATCAGGGATTAGGCGCAGGTATTGGTTCGGGGGCGGCGGCAATCGTCAGCGACTGCCGCCGCCCCCGGCTTTAGGGCCCGTGACCGTCCGGGCCGCGACCCGACGGTCCTGGCCGTGACCCGACGGTCCTGGCCGGGACTCGACGGACCGGGCCGGGACTCGACGGTCCTGGCCGTGGCCCGACGGTCCTGGCCGCGACCCGACGGTCCTGGCCGTGGCCCGACGGTCCGTGCCACGACCGGACTGGGCCGTCACCCGACGATCCGGCCTACGATTCGCCGTCGATCTCCGCGAAGCCGATCCGGAACTCGGCGTGCGCGGCGTGCAGCGTGTCCTTCTCGGGCAGCAGCGGTCCGCAGGCCGCGCTGCCGACGCCTTGGTGGGCGTGGTCGAGGTGCACGTGGATCCTGCCGTCGGGTCGCAGTTCATTGCGGTGCTTCGCGGCCTCGAGTTCCCGCGTCGACCACGGCTTCACACTCACGTCGACGACCGGCGCGCCGAGCACCGAGAGGCCACGGTCGCCGGCCGCGTCGGTGATGCGGGCCCAGCGCACGTCGTGGCGGTTGCCGTTCTCCTGCGGGCGCACGTACGGCGTCTGCAGTTCCGCCACCGACGCACGGTACCTGCCGACTCTCGTGCCGTTGGCCGCGTCCCGGTAGGCCTCGCCGGGGCCGAGACCGAACCACTCGACGTGGTCGTACTCGCCGGGCAGCGTCAGCGCGACGCCGAGGCGCGGCAGCGGGACGGTCCAGGCGCCGTAGGGGTCGACGACGACGTCGAGCCACAGCACGCCGGCCTCGTCCGTGGCCCAGCGGTAGAGCACGTCGAGGCCGAAGCCGACGGCCGCCGCGGCGAGCCGCGTACGCACCTCGAGCCCGTTCTCGGCCACGCTGACGCCGAGCGTCTTGTGGTGCATCCGGTGCAGGCCGGCGCCGTGCCAGCGCGAGTTGAGCGGCTCGTGGCGCGGGCCGTGCTCGCCCCAGACCTCGTTGTCGATCGGCGCACGCCAGATGTCCAGGCGCGGGCCTTCGACGTCGATGCCGCCGATGCTGCGCAGGACGCCGGTCTGTGCGTCGAATGTGGCGTCGCCGAGCCGGATGACGCCGTCGGCCACCTCCGGGGTCCTGGCCGCCGCGGAAGTCGCAGCCTGCCGAGCAGCAGCGGCTGCGGCGTCCGCGCCAGCGTCGGCCTCGATACGTCCCTGGCCCCAGGCGATCTCGTGGCCCGCCTCGGCCCACAGTTCGTCGGCCGCGAGGACGCCGCGCACGGTCAGCCACAGCTCGCCGTCGCCCGCCGCGTCGGCCGCCGGGTCCACTGCTTCCTTCGGCCAGGCGACGGTGCGGGACTCGCCCGGCGCGACCGGCTCGATCTCCAGGGCGCCGGCCGCGATCTCGACGCCGCCGGCCTCGAGGTTCCACTCCCAGCGCAGGTAGCCGGTATCGCGGCTGTGGTGCAGATTGCGGATTTCCAGCGTGCGCGCGTCGGCGGCGACCGTAACGTGTACGGGCTCGACGACCTTCTTGAAGTCGAGCAGGCCGGGCGACGGGGTGCGGTCCGGGAAGATCAGGCCGTCGGCGACGAAGTTGCTGTCGTGCAGCTCCTCGCCGAAGTCGCCGCCGTACGCGTAGAAGGTGACGCCGTCCTCGTCGGTCTGCTCGATGCCGTGGTCGATCCACTCCCAGATGAAGCCGCCGGCCAGCCGCGGGTACTTCTCGAACAGGTCCTGGTAGTCGCGCAGGCCGCCGGGGCCGTTGCCCATCGCGTGGCCGTATTCGCACTGGATGAACGGGATCGCGCGGCGGTGCGCGTCGTCGGCCGGGTTCTCGGTCGCGGCCTCGACGCGGCGGCCGATCTCGTCGACCTCCTCGTGGCCCGCGTACATCCGCGAGTACACGTCGACGTACGCGCAGCTGCGCCAGGCGCCCTCGTAGTGGATCAGCCTGCTGCCGTCGCGGCCGCGGATCCACGCGGCCATGGCGGCCAGGTTCTCGCCGTCGCCCGCCTCGTTGCCGAGGGACCACATGATGATCGACGGGTGGTTCTTGTCCCGCTCGACCATGCGCGCCGCGCGGTCGAGCAGCGCCTCGCGCCAGACCGGCTCGGCGCTCGGATTCCCGGCCCAGCCGAGCGACTCGAAGCCGTGCGTCTCGTAGTCGCACTCGTCGATCACCCATAGGCCGTGCTCGTCGCACAGGGCGAGGAAGTCCGGGTGCGGAGGGTAGTGGCTGGTGCGGACGGCGTTGACGTTGTGCCGCTTCATCAGCAGCACGTCGGCGAGCATCGTCTCCCGGTCGAGCGTGCGGCCGGTTCGCGGGTGCCATTCGTGCCGGTTGACGCCGCGGAGCAGGATCGGGCGGCCGTTGACGGTGATCTGCCCGTCCTCGACGAGCACACGGCGGAAGCCGATGCGCAGCGGCACGCGCTCGCCGTCCACGACGAGCTCGCCCTCGTACAGCTTCGGGGCCTCGTCGGACCACGGCTGGACGGCCGCGGTGTACGGCCCGGCCGGGTCGACGTCCGCCAGGCCGAGCTCCGGAACGCTCAGGCGAGCGTTCGGCGCGGTGGTCTCGACACTGAGCGTGCCGGTGCCGGTCACGTGGTCGTAGTCGGCGTGCACGAAATAGTCCTCCAGCCCGCGGGCCAGCAGCCGCACCGAGCGGAAGATCCCGGACATCCACCACATGTCCTGGTCTTCGAGGTAGCTGCCGGCTGACCACTGGTGCACCCGGACCGCGACCACGTTCCGGCCGTGCCGGACCGCCCGGGACGCGTCGAACTCGGTGGGCAGCCGGCTGCCCTTGCCGTCGCCCAGCAGGACGCCGTTGACCCACACCGCGAAGCAGGAGTCCACGCCCTCGAAGCGCAGTACGGCCCGCTCGAGCGGGAAGTCGGCGGGCAGCTCGAACCCGCGCCGGTACTCGCCGGTCGGGTTCGCGTCGGGCACCCGCGGTGGATCGACCGGAAACGGGTAGTCGATGTTCAGGTAGGCGGCCTTCCCGTAGTCGTTGAGCTGCCAGAACGCCGGAACCGGCATCTCGTCCCAGCCGATGTCCTGGAAGCCGGGCTCCTGGAAGCCGGCCGTCAGGTCGCCGAGCCCCGCGGCGAGCCGGAAGCGCCAGTCTCCGTCGAGGTCCACCGCGGGCACGTCGGAGCCGAAGCAGGCGCGGGGACGGAGTCTGCCGTGTCCGGGCGCGGGGGACTCGACGTAGGTGACATCGACGTCAGTGGACATGAGAATCCGTCCTGTCCTGTTTACTCATGTGCGGTTGCGTTTGAAGCTTAATGATGACCGGGCCCCCGGGACAACATCCGCGGCGGAATCCGCCCCGTCGGATAGCATCGTCGGCGACGCGGACCACGCTCACGGGGGCGTGCCGAGCGGAGGGGCAGGAGGAATGTCCGAGCAGCGCGTATTCCAGATCCAGCTCGAGGGCCTAATCCGGCTCCTCGCGCAGAACCTGTACGCCGATCCGGACGTCTTCCTGCGCGAGATGATCCAGAACGCCCACGACTCGGTCACCCGCCGGGCCGAGCTCGCGCGCGATCGCGCCGAGGGGGCGCCGCCGGCGCCGCGGATCTCGGTCGAGGTGGACCGCGCGGCGCAGGAGATCCGCATCGCGGACAACGGCTGCGGACTGACCGACGCCGAGATCGACGCGTACCTCTCGACGATCGGCCGCTCCGGGACGAACGAGCTGCGCGAGCGGATCGTGGCCGCCGACCGGAACCGGACCGTCGAGCTGATCGGCCAGTTCGGGATCGGCCTGCTGAGCGCGTTCATCGTCGCGGACCGGGTGAGTGTCGTGACCAGGGCGGCCGGGCACGAGGCGCTGCGCTGGGAGAGCGACGGCGGCCGGGAGTACTCGGTGCGGCCCGGGCACCGCGAGAACATCGGCACGACCGTGATCCTGCACGTCCGCCCGGAGCACACGCGCTACCTCGACAGCGTCCGGATCAAGCACATCGTCCGCACGTACGCGGACTTCATCGGCGTGCCCGTCTACGTGAACGACGACGCGCAGCCCGCCAACGCCGTCACCGCGCCGTGGCACCGGACGTACGCCGCGGAGCACGACCGGTTCGCGGCGCACCGCGACCTCTGGGACCGGCGATTCGCGGACGAGACCGCGCTGCACGTCGTGGTCGTGGACGAGCCCTTCAGCTTCCCGGACGCCGAGGCGCCCGGCGGCGAGCGAACCGGCCGGATCCGCGGCGTGCTCGCCGTGACCGACCGGCACACCCCGGATGTGAACGCTCGCGGCACGGTCGACGTGTACATCAGCCGGATGTTCGTCGGCGCGGCGAACCGGGACGTGCTGCCGGCGTGGGCCCGGTTCATGCAGGGCGTGCTGGAGTGCAACGAGCTGACGCCGAACGCCGCGCGGGACAGCGTCCGGCACAACGCGGCGCTGGTCGCGGTGCGGCGCACGCTCGGGGATCTAATCGTCAGGGAGCTGACGCAGCTGTCCGAGAACAGCCACCGCAGCTTCACCGAGATCATGCGCTGGCACGCGCACCACCTCCTCGCGATGGCGGTGCAGCCCGAGCACGAGCGCTTCTTCCGCGCGGTCGCGGACCTCGCGGTGCTGGAGACGGATCAGGGCCCGATGGCGGTCGGCCACTACCTGAGAACCGCGGAGCGGCGCTCCGACGGCGTGCGAATCATTCACTACATCACCGAGGAGGCGTCGGCTAAGCAGTACATGCTGCTGGCCGGCGCGCGCGGCGTGCGGGTGTTCGACTGCACCGAGGCGTTCGCCGAGCGCTTCCTGAAGAAGTACGCGGAGACGTGGCCCGAGCGGGCGCGGCTGAACCGGCTGGACGAGGCCGGGGCCGAGGCGCTGTTCGAGCCCCTGGACGCGGGCGAAGCGGCGCGGTTCACGCCGCTTGAGCGGGCGTACGCGGCGATGTTCGCGGACCGCTCGGTGACGGCGCGGGCCAGCCGCTTCGAGCCCGCCGCGCTGCCCGCCGTGCTCACCGAGACGCGGGAGGGCAAGCGCCGGCGGGAGATGGACGTGCTGGCGGCCGACGCGGCCATGCCCGCGGCGATCCGGGACATCGTGCAGGACTTCCTGGCCGAGGCCGACGAGCCGCTGATCCTGCACCTGAACGCCGCCAACCCGATCATCCGCAAGCTCGCGGCCCGGCCGAGCCTGGACGACGAGGTCGGCCGCAGCGCGCTCCAGTCGCTCTACAACAATGCCCTGATGCTGCTGGCCCGCACGCTGCCCGCGGACGCCGTGCACACGATGTTCACACAGTCCAGCCAGGTGATCGATCTGATGCTGGGGCTCGCCGAGCAGGTCGCGCAGGGCTCGTACGCGGAACCGGCCGACGCCGTGCCCGCACCGCGGCAGGCCACGTACCTTTCGTGCTCTGTCACGCTGCCCGAGGGCGAACCGCGTTCCGAGGAGATCTTCGCGGCGGTCCGCTCGGTACTGGAGGCCAAGCCGTACTACTGGCAGGTGCTGCGCGCCGACTCGCCGAGCGCGGACCCGGACCTGCCGCCGGACCTCGACGCGCCGCCCGCGCACGCCGCGCTCAACGTGGCCGTGTTCGCCGGGCCGAGGCTGAACCAGGGCCTGGTGAACGAGGTCTCCATCAGCCAGATACTCGGCCAGCCGCAGCTGATCCTCTGCGACGAAGGGCACCCCGCGCTGCCGGCGAGCTTCGCGGACGTGCCGCAGCAGACGGTGCACGGCCTCGGCGCGGTGCTGCGCAAGGGCGTGCGGAGCGGGCTCGCCGAGCATCCCGAGGTGAACCGGGTCCGCGCGTACGAGCGGTATCTGAGCCCGTCGGTCCTCGCGTGGTGCGCGGGCCTCGAAGAGTCCGTCGGCGAGGCGGTCAGCCGGCGGTATCCGACGTGGTCGGAGTTCCAGGAGGCGGACTCGGCCGACGTCGCGCGGGCGGTGGACATCGACGTCGCGCTGGTGGAGGCGGCGAAATCCGGACTAAGGCTGCTGGCCGAGGAGGACTGAGCGTGCCGCGGGAATCCGCACGCCGCGCGATCGACTTGCTGATCGGCGAGTCGTCCGATCTGAACGCGGCGGACCGTTCCGTGCAGGCCCTGGCCGTCGCCGAGCGGGCGGTGCTCGCGGCGTGGCGGCTCGGGGACGCCGATCTGCTCGTCAGGGCCCTGGCCACCCAGGCGTCCGCGCAGCGGCTGCTGGGCGAGAACTCGGCGGCGATGGTCAGCTACATCGAGGTCGTCAAGCTGGCCAAGGACCCGCGCAACGCGGACGCGCTCGCGGATCCGTCCGCCGTACGCGCGATCGGCAGGCCGTCGAACTCGATCCGGCCCTCGACTGGGCCTGGATCCAGCGCGGCTACCTACGCCGACTGAGGGGCGAATACGAACTCGCCGAAGCCGACTACGCCGAGGCGATCCGCCTCGACCCCGCGTACTCCCGGGCACACGCCGAACGCGGCGAAACCCTCCGCCGCCTGGACGCCCTCGCCGACTTCGACCGCTCGCTCGAACTGAACCCGGACGACGCATGGGCCGCCGAGCACCGCCGGAAGACTCACGACGAGCTGACCGCATTGCGCACAAGCGGCTGACGGGTGCATCATCCAGTTAGCACTCTCACTTCAAGAGTGCTAACGGAGGGGTGGGCGAGCGTGCGTACCGTCCTGCGGATCCGCGACTACCGCCTGGTCCTGGCCGGGCAGTTCCTGTCCAGCATCGGCGACTGGCTGCTGCTGGTCGCCGCCCCGTTCTTCGTGTTCGCGCTGACGGGCTCGACGATGGCCACCGGCCTGACCCTCACCGCCGAGTCCCTGCCCGCGATCCTGCTCGGCCCGGCGGCGGGCGTCTTCGCCGACCGCTGGGACCGCCGCCGAACCATGATCGCGATGGACCTGCTCCGCGGCGGCGCGGTCTGCTCGATGCTCGCCGTCCACGGCCGCGGCGATGTCTGGATCGTGTACGCGGCGCTCACCCTGGAGGCCGCGTTCAGCCAGTTCTACAACCCGGCACGCCGCGCCCTCGTACCCTCCCTTGTGGGCCGAGGGCCCGAACTCAGTGCCGCGAACGCGCTGTCGCAGCTGGTAGGCGGCGTGATCCGGCTCGTCGGCGGACCGCTCGGCGGAGCCCTCTACGTCCTGTTCGGCTTCCACCTGGTCGTCATCATGGACATCGCCAGCTACGCCCTGTCCGCGGCCCTCGCAACCCTGATCCACCACCGCGGCCCGCCCACCTCGCCCGCAC
>NZ_JAGSOH010000109.1 GCF_018139625.1 Actinospica acidithermotolerans
CATTGAGGGCCTGTCTGTCTTCGGCGTGCGAGTTTGGTCGCTACACACCGAGCCAGAAGGCCCTCACCCATTTCAAGATCCACCGCCAGTGAGCCGTGTCACTAACCTCTGTGGTCAGTACAACTAGGCCGAGCACAAACTAGCCCTGCGGGCGGGCCGAGAGCACGCAGAACTCGTTGCCCTCCGGGTCCGCCAGCACGACCCAGCCCACGTCCCGCTGCCCGACGTCCACCCGGCGGGCGCCGAGCGCCTCGAGGCGGGCGACCTCGGCGTCCTGGTCGTCCGGATTCAGATCGAGGTGTAGGCGGTTCTTGACCGCCTTGCCCTCGGGCACCTGCACGAACACCAGCCCGGGCCACTGCGGCGCGTCCCGCGTGCCCCCGGCGATGGCGACCTCCCCGTCCCCCTCGAAGACCACCGCGTATCTGAGCGCTTCCGCCCACCAACGCGCCTGCGCCTGCGGATCCGCGCAGTCCACCACGATGCTCCACCACTGGCTGGCCACCGATCGGCACCTCCGTTTCCCTCGAAAATCGACCGGCCTGTCTGCTGATGTTGAGTCGAAGGCCTTTTTTGTTTGTGCCGCAAGGGTTACGACTTGATCGTCGACCCTTGAGATGGCTCCTCTTTCTTAGGGCCTGTTATCTTGGGTTGGTCAGCGGGCGTGGCAGTCGAGCAGATGGTCGTTGACCAGTCCGCAGGCCTGCATCAGGGCGTAGGCGGTGGTCGGCCCCACGAAGACGAAGCCGTTCTTCTTCAGGGTCTTGGCGAGGGCCACGGATTCGGGGCTGGTCGCCGGGATCTCCCGGGTGGTGGTCGGGCGCGGCTGCTCGGCCGGGGCGTGCGACCAGATGAGGTCGGTGAGGCCGCCGTCCAGGGCGCGGGCGGCCCTGGCGTTGGCGATGGCGGCTTTGATCTTGGCGCGGTTGCGGACGATGCCCTCGTCCTCGAGCAAACGGGCCTCGTCGGCCTCGCCGAACCCGGCCACCTCGGCGATGTCGAAGCCCGCGAAGGCGGCGCGGAAGTTCTCCCGCTTGCGCAGGATCGTGATCCAGGCCAGGCCGGACTGGAACGCCTCCAGGCAGATGCGTTCGAACAGCTCGTTCTCGCCGCGCAGCGGCCTGCCCCACTCCCCGTCGTGATAGCCGAGGTAGAGCGGGTCCGAGCCCGCCCAGGGGCAGCGGGCCAGCCCGTCCGCCCCGATCGTCACGCCGTGGTCGTTGTCCATTCCGGCATCATGGCACCGGCTTCCGACAGTTCCGGACACCGCGCAGGCCGCCGCGGAGCAGTACCGCGACGACGAACGCCGCGACCGCTCCCCCGGCGCTGAGCAGGTACGCGTGCTGCGCGCCGAGGCCGTCGATCAGGGGGCCGCCGAGCGAGGAGCCCAGGGTGACCCCGAGGGCGAGGCCGGTGGTGCCGACGGTCAGACCCTCCGTCAGCAGTTCCGCCGGGACGAGGTCCTCAAGCAGCGCGAACGCCGTGATCAGCGTCGGGGCGATCGTGAGCCCGGCGAGGAAGAGCAGTCCCGCGAGCAGCCACAGCGTGCCGGCGAGCGGGAGCAGCAACGCGGTCGCGGCCATCGTCGAGAGCAAGATCAGCAGCTTACGCGGCAGCGGCACGGCCAGGTGGACGGCGCCGAAGCCGATGCCCGCGATCATCGAGCCGAGCGCGTAGACCGCCAGCAGCAGGCCCGCGGACGACTCGTGGCCGTGCTCCTGCGCGAACGCGACGGTGATCACCTCGACCGAGCCGAAGAGCGTGCCGGTGCCGATGAACACCAGCAGCATCACGCGCACGACCGGGACCGCGATCGCGCCCATCCCCTGCCGTCCGCGCTGCGGCGCCGGGTCGGGCTGGGTGCCGCGCTGCAGGCAGAGCGCGAGGGTGCCGAAGGCGAGGAACGCCGCGACGACGCTCAGCCCGCTCGCCGGGGCCACGGACGTGGTCAGGAACGTGACGAGCACCGGCCCGATCAGGAACACGACCTCGTCGACCACCGATTCGAAGGCGTATGCCGTGTGCAGGGCCGCCGTGCCGGAGTAGATCCGCGCCCAGCGGGCCCGCACCATCGACCCGATGCCGGGCATCAGCGCGCCGGCGAGCGCGGCGCACAGGTAGAACGTCCAGGTCGGGGCGTGGAAGCGGACCGCGAGGACCAGCCCGATCATCGACGCGGCGCTGGCCAGGGCCGCCGGGATCGCGATCTTGTCCTGGCCGTGCCGGTCGATCAGCCGCGAGGTGACCGGCGCGCCGAAGGCCTGCACGAACGCGGCCGTGGCCGAGACCGTCCCGGCGATCGCGTAGCTGCCGGTCTCGCCTTCGACGAGCAGCACGCTGCCGATGCCGATCATGGACAGCGGCATCCGGGCGACGAACGCGGCGCTCGAGAACCCCTTCGCTCCTGGGGTGCGCAGCAGCCGGAGGTAGCTGCCCAGACCGCCGTGCTCGCGCTGGACGTCGTCCACTTCCGGCTCCGTGCTCACGCTGACGATTATTCGCCCTCGGGGGTGTACGACACCTGGTAGACCTTCCGCAGCGTCTCGTGGACGGTCCAGCGGGTCACGGCCCCTTCCGGCAGCACGGCCACGTCGCCGGGGCCCACCTCGAGGGTCGGGCCGTCCTGGATCTCGATCGTGGCCCGGCCGCTGAGCACGACGAACATCTCGTCCGCCTCGACGTCGGTGACCACGCCCGGGGTGATCTCCCAGATCCCGCGCTCGACCGTGCGCCCGGCGCCGGCCTGCTCGTCCAGCACGAGGCTGGCGGTGCGCGGGTCGCCGGAGACGACCTGCGCGGGGTCGAGCTCATCCGGGCGGAGCACCGCCCCGGCCACGGAGAGGCGGAGCGGCAGGGTGCTGTCGGCGAAGTCCATGCCGCCGATCTTGCCCGAATGGACGACCCGGGCGCACTTGGCACGGTGTAAGGGGTGAGAGTGGGGCCATGGACGCGGTGCGGCACGGGGTCTTGAATCGGTTCGGCGAGCAGTGGACGATCCGCTTCCAGCGCGAGCTCGGCCATCCGCCCGACCGGGTGTGGTCCGCGCTGACCGACCGCGGCGAGCTCGCGATCTGGTTCCCCACCGGCGTCGTCGGCGACTGGTCGGTGGGCGCGTCGCTGTCGTTCCCGTTCCCGGACGCGGCGTTCCCGGCCATGCACGGCACGGTGCTGCAACTGCGGGAGCCGCGAGTGCTGGAGTACACGTGGGGGCCCGACACGCTGCTGTACCGGCTGGAGGCCGGCGGGACCGGCACGCACCTGGATTTCGTGGTCACGCTCGAGGAGCTGGGCAGCGCCGCGCGCGACGGGGCGGGCTGGCACGAGGCGCTGGATCTGCTGGAGACGGTTCTGGACGGGGCGCAGCGCTGGCCGCTCGGGCAGCGCTGGGCCGAGCTGGCGCCGTCGTACCGGGCCGCGTTCGGGCCGGACGCCTCGACGATCGGGCCGCCCGCGCAGTGGAGCGCGCCGGAGGCCTGACCGCCTCTCCGGCCGGCGGCAGCGAACTTCTCGGCGCCGGGCCGCTGCCGCGGTGGCGGGGCGCGGACCGGCCGCGCAGGACAGGGCGGACCGGCCCCAGAGGACGGAACGGCTAGCGCAGGATCTGCAGCTCGCGGCTGGTCCGGTTGAGGCGGTCGCCGCCGGACTCGGTGCACACGCAGATGTCCTCGATGCGGGCGCCGTGCCGGTCGGGCAGGTAGATCCCCGGCTCGACGGAGAAGGCCATGCCGGGTTCGAGCGGGCGGCTCGATCCGCCGACGATGTAGGGCTCCTCGTGGGTCTCGAGGCCGATGCCGTGGCCGGTGCGGTGCACGAAGTACTTGCCGTATCCGGCCTCGGTGATCAGGTCGCGGCCGACGGCGTCGAGCTCCTCGGCGGTGATGCCGGGGCGCACGGCGTCGGTCTGGGCGCGCTGGGCGGCGAGCAGGACGGCGTGGTACTCGGCGTATTCGGCGGGGGGTTCGCCGAGGACGTAGTTGCGGGTGGAGTCGGAGCAGTAGCCGTCGGGCATGGTGCCGCCGATGTCGACGACGACCGGCTCGCCGCGCTCGATGACGCGGTCGGAGACCTCGGCGTGCGGGCTGGCCCCGTTGGGTCCGGAGGCGACGATGACGAAGTCGACGCGCTCGTGGCCCTCGGCGATGATTGCGTCGGCGATGTCCTGGCCGACCTGACGCTCCGTCCGTCCGGCGCGCAGCCATTCGCCCATTCGGGCGTGTACGCGGTCGATCGCGTCACCCGCGTTGCGTAGCGCGTCGATCTCGGCCGGGGTCTTGCGCATCCGCAGGTCGCTCAGGACCGGTCCGGCGAGCTCCTGGCGCACGCCGGGCATCGCGTCGCGAAATCCGACGAGCTTCTCGGCCCACATGTGGTTGTCCACGCCGACGGTGCCGATGCCCCGGGGCAGCCGGGAGGCGGCGAACTCGTACGCGTTCTGCGTCTCCTGCCAGCCGGCGATCTCGATGCCGAGCCTCCCGGCCGGGGAGGCGTGCGCGGCCGGCACCTCGAGTTGAGGGGCGATCAGGACCGGGTCGCCGTGCACCGGCAGGAGCAGGCAGGTCAGCCGCTCCAGCGGCAGCGCGTGGTACCCGGTGAGATAGCGCAGGTCGGCGCCGGGGGTGACGATCACGGCGTCGAGGCCGGCCGCCGCGGCGGCGGCGCGGGCGCGGTCGAGGCGCTCGGTGGAGAACAGTGCGTCGGTCACGCTGTCAGGGTATGGCCACCCGCCCGATGCCGGCGACCGGTACGCTGCGCCCCGTGGATCACAGCGAGACGAACGTGGGGCAGCGGCGGGGGCCGTCGCGCAGTCAGCAGATCGGCACCGCGAGCGTCCTCGGCGCGCTGGCCGGGGCGGCGCTCGGCAGCCGCCGGGGACTCGGCGGGGTCGCCGCGGGAGCGGCGCTCGGGGCGGCCGGCCTCGGCGCGGTCGAGGCGGTGGCGCGGGCCCGGCAGAAGCCCGGCCGGATTCCGGCGCGCTGGGCGCGGATCGCGGCGAGCGGAGCCGTCGCGGCGCCCGTCGGCTGGCTCGGCGGGCGGCTGACCGGGGCCGGTCCGGCGGCGGTGGGCACGGTCTCCGGGGCGGTCGCGGGCGGGCTCGGGCTGCGTCCGCAGAAGGTGGCGCTGGGCCCGGTGTTCGGCGCGGCGGTCGGCGCGGGCTTCGCGGCGTTCGACCGGGAGGCGAATCCGGCGCTGGTGGCCGCGACGGCGGTCGCCGGGTTCCGGATCGCCTCGGCCGTCGCCTTCCCGGACGAGCAGATCAGCATGCTGGCCGAGCGGGTCTCCCCCGATCGGCTGCCGTTCGTATTGCCGCTCGCCGCCCATTCGCGGTACATCGGGATGCGCTACGTCGAGGATCTGGCCGAGCGGCTGGGGCGCGAGTACGTACGCGACACCCGGGACGTCGGCATCATCGGCTCGCTCGACGAGATCGAGGGCCCGCAGTTCGAGCCGGCGCTGGTGCATCCGCTGGTGCGCGAGTTCTACGAGCACACCACCCGGTTCAAGCTCGACATCGTGCCCGCCTGGCGCACGTGGGTGCGGCCGGGCTACCTCCTCTACCGGACGCTGCTGGCCCGCCCGCTCGGCCAGGCGAACGTGCCGATGAACCAACGCGAGGCGCTGCGCGGCGTGCACAGCCGGATCGACACGATCCTGCCGGGCAAGGACGGCGAGCCGCTGCTGCGCGGCTGGCTGCGCTCGTTCGCGGACGACGACGAGCCGATCTACGTGGGCGTGTACACGACCTACCGGCACGAGGAGCGCGGCTACGTGCGCGTCGGGTTCCCGCTGCCCGACATGAACTTCACGGCGACCCTGATCCCGGTGCACCGCAACGACGGCGGTCTCACGCTCACCAGCACGAGCGCGATCTCCGACCAGCCCGGGCACTACCTGACGTACGTCGACCGGGAGAACGGCGAGCTGACCGCGGCCGCCGTGCACGGGTTCGCCGAGCAGCTGGAGGTGTACGTCGAGGACGGCGAGCTGAAGGCCGAGCACGCGTTCAAGGTCTTCGGTCTGCCCTTCCTGGTACTCCACTACCGGATCACCGGGAAGTAGACGCGCCAGGAAGTAGACGCGACATATCGCGTTCTCCGGGAAACGGGGCTACACTCCGGTTCATGCCTGCAGAACTGCCCGCGCGCAGCGCGGAGGACCTCGAGCAGCGCGCCGCCGACCGCGACCGGGACGAGGTCGCGGTCATCCTGGGGGAAGCGCTCGCCACCGGACGGCTCACCAGCGAGGAGCACGCCGAGCGCCTGGAGGCCGTGTACGCGGCCCGCACGTACGGGGAGCTGGAGCCGCTCACCCGCGACCTGCCGCGCGAGCGCAGCGGCGGGGTCGTGCTGCCGGAGTCGACGGTGCGCCAGGAGGTGGCCGCGACGCTGAGCAAGGTGCACCGCGGCGGCCGCTGGGTGCCGGGCCGGCACACTGAGCTGCGCTCGAACTTCGGCGCGCTGATCGTGGACATGTCCGAGGCCGTGCTGCCCGGACGCGAGATCACCGTCGCGGCGAACTCGCTGTTCGGCAAGCTCGTGCTGCGGGTCCCGGCGAACGCCCGGATCGTCGACGAGGGCGGCGCGGTCTGCGGCAAGTGGGCCGTACACGGCCGCAGCGCGGCCGGGGGCGGCCGCCAGGAGGCGGACGCCGGGACCGAGGAGGGCCCGCTGATCCGCGTCACCGGCCGCGCCCGCTTCGGGAAGGTCACGATAGTGCGCGCCGGGGCCGGGACGAACATGCTCGGCCAGCTGTTCGAGGGCCTGTGGGGACCGGCGGGGCGGTGACGGAACCGGGGGCCGAGCCAACGGCGGAAAACGCGGCGGAAGCGGGAACGGCCGCGACGGCGGGAGCGGACGTCGTCGCGGGCACGCAGCGGGCGTACACCAGGATCGCCCGGCGGTACGCGCAACGCTGGTCCAGCGCGTCGAATCCGTGGATCGAGGCCGCTGCGGACCGGTTCACCGCGCCGCTGCCGGCCGGCGCGCTGGTCGCGGACGTGGGCTGCGGGCCGGGCAACGACACACTGCGCCTGCGCGAACGGGGCCTGCGCGTGCACGGATTCGACCTGTCGCACGCGATGCTCACCGCCCGCGACGTGCCCGGACAGGTGCGCGCCGACCTGCGCGCACTCCCCCTGGCCGACGCCGCGCTGGACGGCCTGTGGTGCGTCGCCGTGCTGCTGCACATCCCCCGCAAGGCGGTCCCGGCCGCGCTCGCCGAGTTCCACCGCGTGCTCAGGCCCGGCGGCCACGCCCTGATCACGATCGCCGAGGGGGACGGCGAGGGCTGGGAGCCGTACGCGCACCCGAGCGGCGCCGACGAGGCCGTCGAGCGGTACTTCGTCTACCACGCGCGCGAGGCGTTCGCCGGACTGCTGGCCGCCGCGGGCTTCGAAATCCTGTGGACCGGCTGTGCAACCACACATCGGACCTGGTTGTCCCTACACCTGCGCCGGATTCGCGGAGTACATTGAGGATAAGGCGGGCGTAACGCGCGCGCTCCTCGTCCCGGGAGGATCGGACATGGCCCAGTCCAGGTTCCGGACGGACCGTCAGTTGTCGGCCCGCATGGTCGCGGTCATGGGGACTCTCGTCCTCGCGTACGCCGGCGCCATGACCGTACTCAGTCTCGTGCTCGGACGCTGGTGGCCGCTGGGCGTCGCGGCGGTCGTCACGTTCTTCGTCTTCCAGATGCTGGCGAGCGACAAGGTCGCGCTCGCGGCCGTCGGGGCGCGGGAGGTGAGCGCCGAGGAGGAGCCGGAGTTGCACGCCGTGGTCGACCGGCTGTGCTCGCTCGCCGACATGCCGAAGCCGACGATCGCGGTCTCGAATTCTTCGGTGCCCAACGCGTTCGCGGCCGGGCGCAAGCGCAGCGGCATCGTGCTGTGCGTGACGCGCGGGATGCTGAGCCGGCTCGACGAACAGGAGCTCGAGGGCGTCATCGCGCACGAGCTCTCGCACATCGCGCACGGCGACGCGATGGTGATGACGGTCGCCTCGTTCATCGGCGTGCTCGCCGGGCTCACGGCGCGCTTCGGCGCGCAGCTGATGCTGTACGCGGGCCGGATGCGCGGACTGTGGCAGTTCATGGTCGCCGCCCTGGCGGTCACGGCGCTGTCGGCGGCCACGTGGATGGTCTCGGTGCTGCTGATCCGCACGCTCTCCCGGTACCGCGAGTTCGCGGCGGACCACGCCGCGGCCGAGCTGACCGGTAACCCGGCGGCCCTCGCCTCGGCACTGCAGAAGGTCTCCGACCGCAGGAGCCTGATCCCGAGCCGGGACCTGCGCCGCGCCACGGCGGTCAGCGCCGTCGCGTTCTGCCCGGTCACGGTCTCGAAGCAGGTCGGCGCGCAGCTGCTGTCCACGCACCCGAGCGTCGAGGACCGGATCGAGCGGCTCGAGCAGATCGCCCGGCGGCTCGGCTGAGCATGGCCGGGAACGGCGCCACGGCCTGCGACGGCTGAGAAGGTGCTGAGGAATCCGCAGTCCGGGCCGGCGGCTGGGTTAGCCTGAGATATGGACGAGAACAAGGCGTTGAGAGTGGTGGACGCGCTGCGCGAGCAGGGCGTCAACGCCCACCTCGCTCGGGAGGGCGTGTACCAGATAGGGGTGCGGGTCGTGCTCGGCGACGGCCGCGAGGCGGTCTGGGACACCGACGACACCCCGGGCCTCGAGGCCCAGGTCATGCGGGACGGGATGCTGGTGGGCTTCGTGCCGCAGATCCCCGGATCCGAGGACTACGACGTGCCGCAGGTGGTGGACGCGATCGCGCGCACCGACTACGACCAGCCGATCGCCACCCGCAGCGCGACCGCTCCCCGACCGGCCGCGCCGCTCACCCGCGAAGGCGGCGTGTTCCGTCGTTTCCTCGGCGGATTCCGGGAAAGGTAAATCCCACCACCGAGGCTTCCTGGACGTGCAGGAGAGGAGGCGGAGAGCCCCATGGCCGTGGCTGACTCCGTCGACACCGCCCGGCTGATCGCCGCCGCCCTGATCACCGGCTGGGGGCTGCTCGCGATCGGCATGGGCTCGATCATCTGGACGAACTTCGGCGGCGTGGCCGACTTCGGCGCGCGCAGGCTGGCCCGGATGGCCCGGGGCCTCGAGGAAGCACACCGGCGCGCCACGGTGCGCGCGTACCGCAGGCACGGCGGCTTCTGGATGGCGCTGGGCGCCGGGGCGGTGCTGTGCGGGATGCTCGCGTTCCTGTGGGCCGTGACCTGAGCGGAGCGCGGCTCACGCGGCGGCTCGCCATCGCGGGCCTTGCGGCACAATTCGCGCAGCAGGTTGCCGCCGCGGGCGGTGAAGCGCGGTCGGCGCAGTGGTGGCCGTCGCGGGGTGAAGCGCGGCTCACGCAGCGGCTCGCCATCGCGAAGGGGTGATGCGCGGCCGTCCGGCTGCCTGTCCGGGGGCGGGCCGCCGCGGGCTACCATGAGCGGATGCGGGAGCTGATCATCCTCGGCACGGCCTCGCAGGTGCCGACGCGCACGCGCAACCACAACGGTTACTTCCTGCGCTGGGACGACGACGGGTTCCTGTTCGACCCGGGCGAGGGCACGCAACGGCAGATGACGCTGGCCGGGGTCGCCGCGCCGGACGTCACGCGGCTGTGCGTCACGCACTTCCACGGCGACCACTGCTTCGGGCTGCCGGGGGTCTTCTCGCGGATCGCGCTCGACCAGGTCTCGCACCCCGTGCACTGCCACTTCCCCGCGTCCGGCGCCGGGCTGTTCGACCGGCTGTGCTGGATGTGGCCGGACTACCGGGCCCGGATCCTGCGGGAGGAGCCGGCGTTCGGCGAGCGCACGGTGCTGGCGACGTCGTCGGCCGGATCGTTCTCCCGCCTCGAGGCCGTGCGGCTGTCGCACGGGGTCGAGGCGTACGGCTACCGGATCACCGAGCCGGACGGGCGCCGGATGCTTCCGGCGAAGCTGGCCGAGGCGGGCGTGCGCGGGCCGCTGATCGGCGAGCTGCAGCGCGAGGGCCGGGTGACGGGGGCCGACGGGCGCGAGGTGACGCTCGAGGAGGTGAGCGTGCCGCGGCCGGGCCAGGTGTTCGCGTTCGTGATGGACACGCGCGTCTGCCAGGGCGTCTACGACCTCGCCGCGAACGCCGACATGCTCGTCATCGAATCCACGTTCCTCACCGCGGAGGCCGCGCTGGCTGCCGAGCACGGGCATATGACGGCGCGCCAGGCGGCCGCGGTCGCGGAGGAGTCGGGCGTGCGCAGCCTCGTGCTCACCCATTTCTCGCAGCGGTACACGGATCTGAGCCGGTTCGAGCTCGAGGCGCGCGAGGTGTTCACCGGCGAACTGCACATCGCCGAGGACCTGATGCGGATTCCGTTCCCCAAGCGGGCCGCCGCGTAGCGCTGGGTTAGCGCGGAGCGTGCGAGCGGCCGCCCGCGCGGGTTGCGCGGGCGGCCGCCGGTCACCGGGAGCCGGACGGGCTCAGCGGTCGATCTTCTTGAAGGTCAGCGCGACCAGCACGGTAAGCGCGGCGACGATCGCGGAGCCGGTCAGCGCCGCGGTGGTGCTGCTGATGACCGCGGTGGCGGGGTGACTGCGGGCGGCGTTGCCGGCGACCGTGACCAGGACGGCGATGCCGAGGCTGACCCCGGTCTGCTGCAGGGTCTGCATGGTGCCGCCGGCCGCGCCCGCGTCCTCGGGGCGCACCGAGTGCATGATCAGGACCATCAGCGGGCTGAAGGCCATGCCCATGCCCAGGCCCATCACGATCATCGGCCACAGCAGGCCGGGGAAGTACGCGGTGTGCTCGCCGATCCGGGTGAAGCCGACCAGGCCGGCCACCAGCAGCACCGTGCCGACGAGGGTCAGCGGCTTCGGGCCGAAGCGCGGCAGCAGCCGCGGGATCAGCCGGGACATGCTGAACACCAGCGTCGCCATCGGCAGGAACGCGAAGCCGGTGCGCACCGGGCTGTAGTGCAGGACGTCCTGCAGGTACTGGGTGAGGAAGAAGAAGCTGGAGAATCCGGCGGCCGGGCCGAGCAGGTAGTTGGCGTACGCGGCGGCCCGGTTGCGGTCCTTGAACAGGTGCAGCGGCAGCAGCGGGTTGCGCGCCGTGGACTGCAGCAGCACGAAGGTGGCCAGCAGCGCGACGCCGACGACGATCGGGGCGACGGTCAGGGTGTTGCCCCAGCCGCTGTCGGCGGCGTGGATCAGGCCGTAGACCAGGGAGCCGACGCCGAGGGTCGCGGTGATCGCGCCGGTGACGTCCAGCCGGGTGTCGTGGCGCGGCGGCTGCTTGAGGAAGCGCGGGGCGAGCGCGGCGGCGACGAGGCCGAAGGGCACGTTGATGAACAGCACCCAGCGCCAGGAGGCGGCCTCGGTGAGCACGCCGCCGAGGATCAGGCCGATCGCGAAGCCCGCGGAGGACATGCCGGCGAACAGCGACAGGGCGCGCACCCGGGCCTTGGCCTCGGTGAAGGTGCTGTTGAGCAGCGCGATGGCGCTCGGTCCGGCGAGGGCCGCGCCGACGCCCTGCGCGACGCGGGCGGCGAGCAGGAAGCCCGCGGAGGTGGCGAAGCCGCCGGCCAGCGAGGCGACCGTGAACAGCAGGATGCCGCCGGTGAACATGCGGCGGCGGCCGTACAGGTCGCCGAGGCGCCCGCCGAGCAGCAGCAGGCCGCCGAAGGTGAGGGTGTAGGCGTCCAGCACCCAGGCGAGCGAGGAGGCGCTGAAGTGCAGGCCGGTCTCGATGCGCGGCAGGGCCACGTTCATCACCGTGGCGTCCACCATCAGCATGAGCTGGCAGGTGAGGATGATCGCGAGCGCCAGCCCTGGCCTTGGCCTGGGTTCATGGCGTGTTCTGGCGTCCAGTCCGGCGCGGGCGTCGCCGGCGGCTACGGGCTGAACGGGCTTCTGCAGGGTCGCGTCGGACACGACAGCTCCAAGGGTGGCGAAGAAGGGGGAAGTGGAGGTACTCTCCACTTAGCGGTGATTCAGACTATACGGAGACCGTCTCCGGTTGGTCAAGCGAAAACGGAGACAATCTCCGGCTGGTGTGAGGAGTCCACGATGCGTGCGGACGCGCGACGCAACTACGAGGCGCTGCTGGCCGCGGCCCGCGACCTGTTCCAGGAGCAGGGTCCGGACGCGCCGCTCGACGAGGTCGCCAAGCGGGCCGGCGTCGGCGCCGGCACGCTCTACCGGCACTTCCCGACCCGCAACGACCTGGTCGCCGCCGTCTACGTCGCGGACATCGACGCCCTGTGCGACGCCGCGGAGAAGCTGGCCGCCGAGGACCCCGACGCCGCGCTCGGCGGCTACATGGACCTGCACGTCGGGTTCACCCTGCGCAACGCGGGCATCAAGAAGGCGATCAAGGAGATGCTCGCGGACGGCGACACCCGCCCCGGGCTGACCCTGTGCAAGACCCGGATGACCGAGATCGCCGGCGAGACCCTCGCGCACGCCCAGGACGCGGGCGCCGCGCGCGAGGACGTGGACACCGTCACCTTCCTGCGGATGCTGCACGGCATCGCGCTGGCCTGCGAGGAGAATCCGGAAATGGCTCCGGCGATGCTCGAGGTGATGAAGGCGGGGCTGCTGCGCGGCGCGTGATCCCGGCGCGGCGCCGTACGCCGTTCGGCACACCCGGAATGCCCGGCGCGGCGATGACCGTAGCCTGGATTGGTGAGGTCGGAAGAGCTGCTCGGACCGCTGTTCGACCAGGTTCCGGTCGGACTGCTGGCGGTGCGGCCGGACGGCACCGTGCTGCTCGCGAACCGGTGGCTGCACAAGTTCTTCGAGCCCTTCGACGCCGGCGCCGGGGACCGGCCGCTGCACATGGACCGGCGACGCATCTCGCTGCCGGACGGCCGGCCGGTGCCGCCGGGCAGCCTGCCGCTGGAGCGCTGCCTGAGCGAGGGCCGCGAGGTCTCCCGGCAGGAGTACCTGTACCACGGCGTGCTGGGCGACCGGTCCATCTCGGTCGACGCCGTCCCGGTGCGCGGCGAGGACGGCGCGATCATCGCGTACGCCTCGACGGTGGTGGACGAGACCGTCAACCGGCGCTTCCTTGACCAGCTCGGCGAGATCCAGCAGGAGCTGGACACGCACGTCAGGGAGCTGAGCCGGGTGCACCGGCTGATCGAGCGGCTCTCCAGCCGCTCCGAGCTCGGGGAGCTGCTGGCCGAGACCGCCGAGGTGGTCGCCGCGCTCGACGGCGCCGACCTGGTCGCGATCTTCCTGCAGCACGAGGGCGAGCTGAAGCTGACGGCCAGCTACGGGATGACCCAGGAGCAGATCGAGCTCGTGGACGCGGTCGAGACCCGCGACCTCTACACCTCGCGCCGCTCGCTGCTGGGGCTGCCGACCACGCTCGTGGACGTGAACACCGAGCCCGGGCTGCCGCCCGCCTACCGGGAGGCGCTGCGCGCGCTGGACGCGATCTCCGTCTACAGCATCCCGCTGCCCTCGGCCGACGGGACCGTGCTCGGCTCGGTCGTCTCCTGCTTCCGGAGCGTGCGGATGCCGAGCCCGCACCAGCGGCAGCTGGTGGAGACCTGCGGCCGCATCGTCGCCCAGCTGATCATCAACGCGCGGGTGCGCGCCCGGGACCGGGACGTGGCCGCCTCGCTGCAGCACAGCATGATGCAGGGCAGGATGCCCGAGGTGCCGTGGGGCGAGCTGGCGACGTTCTACCGGGCGGGCTCGACCGGCATGTACGTGGGCGGCGACTGGTACAACGCCTCGCTGCTCGCGGACGGCCGGCTCAGCCTGGTGATCGGCGACGTGGTCGGGCACGGCATCGACGCGGTCGGCACGATGGGCCGGATGCGCTCGGCCGTGCGCGCCTACACGCTGCCGGCCGCGGGCACCGCTCCCCCGGGCCCGCTGCAGCTGGCGACGCTGCTCGACCACTGGTGCACCGCCACCGACTCCGGGCTCGCCTCGACCGCCTGCTTCGCCGACATCGATCCCGCGACCTTCCGCTGCACGCTCGCGAGCGCCGGGCACCTCGCGCCGCTGCTGGTCGAATCGGGGCCCACTCCCCGCTTCGTGCACGGGGACGCGCTCGGCGCCCCGCTCGGGCTGCTGTCCGAAGGGGAGCAGCCTACTGAGATCAGCTTCCACCTTCCGCGCGGCGCGACGCTGCTGTTCTACACGGACGGGCTCGTCGAGCGGCGCGGCGAGGACATCGGCAAGGGCCTCAAGCGGCTGGCGGAGGCCGCGATGCGCGAGCTGCGCACCGGCGAGGAGGTCGATCTGGGCGGGGTGTGCGAGCGGATCGCGCGCGAGTGCGCGCCGGAGGCCGCCACCGCCGACGACGTCGCGATGATGGCCTTTCGGATTCGCCGATAAGCGCCCGCTGGACATGACCGCGCATGTGCGAAAGGGTGGAGTCCGGTGAGAGTGGGATCAATTTTTCATATTTCCGCGTAATCAGCAGGCAGGACGCCGATGAATCCTGAAATGTCGTTGAACCGGCTTGCCCCGCTCACTCCGAACGCGTGGCTCCGCTACGACGTGATCGGCCGCATGATGCCCCCGCACGTGGCCGACGTGCTCGAGATCGGCTGCGGGCAGGGCGCGCTCGGGGCGCGCCTGTCGGCCCGCTACCGGTACCTCGGCCTGGAGCCGGACCCGGAGTCCTTCGCGGTCGCCGAGGCCAGGTTCGCCGAGCTGGGGGGCGGGCAGGTGCGCAACGCCTCGGTCGCCGACCTCGCCCCCGAGGAGCGCTTCGACCTGGTGTGCGCCTTCGAGGTCCTGGAGCACATCGAGGACGATCAGGGTGCGCTGACGCAGTGGGCCGAGCACGTGCGGCCGGGCGGCTGGCTGCTGCTGTCAGTGCCCGCGCATGCGCGCCGGTACGCGGCCGCCGACGAACTCGTCGGCCACTTCCGCCGTTACGATCCGGAGCAATTGGCCGCGCTCGTCGCAAAGCTCGGATTCGAGAACGTCAATGTCCGTGAATACGGGGCGCCGCTCGGATACCTGCTTGAATACGGACGGAATGCGGTGGCCAGGCACCGGCTGGCGAAGGTGACCGACGCCAGCATGGAGCAGCGCAGCGGCGCCTCCGGCCGGCTGCTGCAGCCCGCCAACCCGGCGGCGTCCGCGGCGGCCAGGTACGGCACGGCCCCGTTCCGGTTGCTCCAGCGCACGCTCCCGCACGGCCCCGGCGTGGTGCTGCGGGCGCAGCTGCCGGGAAGCGGCGCCTAGGCAGAGGCGGGCGCCTAGGCCGCGGCGCGCCGGCGGGCGAGGTGGACGGTGATGTCGGCGTTGATCGCGACGGTCTCGGGGAGCACCCGGGCGATCGCGCCGAACGCCCGGGTGCGCACCGCCTCGGGCAGCTGCAGGTAGGCCGAGACGGTGCGGAGGTAGCCGACGTACTCGTCGGCGCTCAGCGCGAGGCGGCGCTCGACGTGCACCTGCCGGACGTCCTCGAACAGGTCGCAGGCCTGCAGCTCCGTGCCGGGCCACTGCATCGGCGCGCCCTCGGGGGTGCCGTCGGGCGGCAGGACCTCGTCGCTGTCCAGGTACGGTGCGCGTGCGGCGTGCACGGCCGCCGCGACCTCGGCGTCGGCGAGGCGGAACGGGCCGCCGAGTGCGGCGAACACGCCGCCCGGCTCCAGCAGCGCGGCCACCCGCGGCCAGCGGCCTTCGGGGCGCGTCCAGTGCAGGGCGGCGGCCACGTATACGAGCGCGTACGTGCGCTCCGGGCGCAGGTCCTCGAACGCGGATCGGACCGCGGTCACGGTGGGCGCGGCGGTGGCGCGGAGCTTGTCGAGCATGGCCTCGTCGGGCTCGGTCGCCGTGATCTCGATGCCGTGGTCGGCGAACAGCCGGGTCGCCTTTCCGGTGCCCGCTCCGATCTCCAGCGCGGTGCGCGGAGTCTGCCCGGCATAGTCGGCTACGGTGTCGTAGACGGCCCTCGGGTAGTCGGGCCGGAACCGGTCGTAGGAGTCTGCGACGGCCCCGAAGCTCAATGCGCGCATGACCCGTGATTATGCCGCGTCGCGCCAGTCCGCCCCGATGAAACCGCCGTGCTCGTGCAGCAGCGCGCGGGCGGTCTCGAGCCGGACCGGGCGGGCGAAGAGGTAGCCCTGGCCGTACTTGCAGCCGGCCGCCGCGAGCAGCGTGCGCTGGCGCTCGGATTCGAGGCCCTCGGCGACGACGTAGAGGCCGAGGGAGTCGGCGATCTGGATGATGCCGCAGACCAGGTCCATCCGGCGCGGCGAGCCGGTGATCTCGTCGATGAACGACTTGTCGATCTTCAGCGCGTCGAACGGCATGTCGTGCAGGTAGCTGAGCGAGGAGTAGCCGGTGCCGAAGTCGTCGATCGCCAGGCCCACGCCGAGTTCCTTGAGCGCGTTCAGGTCGTGCGGGCCGTCGTCCTCGGCGTGCCGCATCAGCGCGCTCTCGGTGAGCTCGACGATCAGCGCGTCGGGCCCGACCCCGGCGTCGGCCAGGCCCGCCGCGATGTCGCCCGTCAGCCCGGGCACGGAGAACTGGCGGGCGGAGACGTTCACGGCCACGCGCACGTCGCCGGCGTCGGGTTCGGCGCGCAGGACGGCGGCGGCGTCGGCGGCCTTCGCGAACAGCCAGCGGCCGAGCGGGACGATCAGCCCGGTCTCCTCGGCCAGCGGGATGAACTTGTCGGGCGTGATCAGGCCGCGCTCCCGGTGCGGCCAGCGCACCAGCGCCTCGAAGGAGGCGATCCGGCCGGTGCCGAGGTCGACGACGGGCTGGTAGCGCAGTTCGAGGGCGCCGGCGGCGATGGCCGCCTGCAGGTCGGCGTGCAGCTGCGCGTGCTCGAGCCGGGCCTGGAGCATCTCGGGCGAGTAGACGCGGATCGCGTCCCGGCCGGCCGCCCTGGCGGCCTCCAGGGCGAGGCGGGCGTTGCGGATCACGTCCTCGGAGTGGGACTCGCCGTACGCGCAGGCGACGCCGATGCAGCTGGTGAGCCGCACCTGACCGGCCGGCAGCGAGAACGGCTCGGCCACGACCTGCGCGACCTGCTCGGCGACCTGCCGGCAGGCCTCGGTCGAGGGTTCGGCGATCTCGAACAGCACCCCGAAGGAGTCGGAGTCGAAGCGGGCGGCCTCCAGCGCCCCGTGCGCCTGGGCGAGCCGGTTGCCGGTGGTGATCAGGATCAGGTCGCCGAGCTCCCGGCCGTGCACCTCGTTGAGCTCGCGGAAGTTGTCGAGGTCGAGCTGCACGACGACGGGCACCGGGCCGCGCTGGCGGACGGTGGCCATGGCGAGCTCGACGCGGCGGGTGAACTTCAGCCGGTTGCCCATGCCGGTGAGCCGGTCGTGGTAAGCGTGGTGGCGCAGGTCGCGTTCGAGCCTGCGGCGCGCGGTCACGTCCCGCAGCGTGAGCACGAGCGCCTGCACGCTCGGGTCGTCGCGCAGGTCGGAGCAGGCGACCTCGAGCTCCAGGCGCCCGACGCCTGGCCGGTCGAGCACCCAGTCCATCCGGGCCGCGGAGCGGCCGCCGCCGGGCTGCTCGCCCAGGGTCTTGGCGACCCAGGCGGCGTTGTGCGGGCCGAACAGCTCGGCGAGTTCGAGCGCGGTCGGGTCGGGCACCCGGAACAGCTCGACGGTGGACGGGCTGGCGTAGCGCACCCGGCCGCCCTGGTCGACGAGCACGATGGCGTCGGAGGCGTCGTCGACCAGAGCGCGGAAGTAGGCCTCGCCGTCGCGGCGGCTGATCTCGCGGCTCAGGCCGAGGCGGCTGAGCGCGAGCGCGGCCTGCGAGGCGAGGATGCGCAGCTGGCCGAGCCGCTCGCCGAGCCCGGCGCGGCCCTGGTCGACGCCGAGGGCGAGCGCCGCCGGCGCGCCCGCGTCCTCGGCGGTGTGCCCGAGGGTGGCGTGCGGCCGCTCGCCGAAGCGCGCGTCGATCCATTCCTCCGGGTCCGCGCCCTCGACCCGCTCGGCCAGGTCGGCGCCGGCGACCCCGGGCACGTCGTTGGCGAGCGTGAGCAGTTCGTCCTCGGCGGCGACGGCGGCGACCGCGACACGCGGCTCGCCGGGTCCGGCCAGCACGCTCGCGGCGTCCAGGACGGTGCCGAGGATCTCGTGCGTGTCGTTGGCCGCGACCAGCCGGTCGGCGGCGGCGCCGAGGGTCTTCTCGGCGCGCAGCCGGGCGTCGGCCTGCGCGAGCGCGAGGCTGAGCCGGACGACCAGCAGCAGCGCGATGACGGTGCCGAACACGGCGATCACATCGCCCTCTTCGGGCGCGTCCACGGCTTCGGCGACGACGACCGCGACCGTCGGGGCGATCGCGGCGAGGCCGAGCAGGGCGGTGCGGCGCGGCGGCGGACTCGCCCGCGGGACGGCGGCGCTCGGGCGCACGATCTCGCCGGCGGACGGGCTGAGCGCGGCGGCGCCCCAGCACACCAGGCCGGTGGTCCACAGGGAGATCTGCGCGACGGTCGGAGCCGAGTCGCGGGCCCAGTGCACCGCGGCGAGCTCGACGAGGGCGAACATGACGTCCGCGGCGAGCATCAGGCAGGTTCCGGCGAGCAGCAGCCACACGGCGGCGGGGGCGTGCAGCGGGTCGGGGTAGAGCAGCCTGCCGAGGATCACCAGGATGAACGCGTCGCCGAGCACGAAGGCGACGGCGTAGGCGCGCACGGCCGTGGACGGCAGCGAGGCGCCGGCCAGCGGCACCACGAACAGCGTCCAGGTGACCAGGCCCAGGCAGGCGAGCACGATCAGCGTGTCGACCAGCCGGGCCCAGAGCACCAGCGGGCTGCCGCGCATGGCGATCACCAGCACGGCGACGGCGGCCAGCGGGTAGGCGGCGGTGGCGAGGAAGTCGGTCGCGGACGGGACGGTCACCGCGCCGCGCAGGTCGTCGCCGAGCACGAAGTAGTTGCTGGCGAGCAGCAGCGCCCCGGCGAGGGCGAGCAGCCGCCAGGCGGGCAGCCGGTCGAGGCGGTTGAGCACCGGCCCGAGGGAGAGGGCGGCGACGGCGATGACGCCGGCGGCCAGCAGGAACAGTCCCCGGCCGAGCGGCGGCAGCGGCGGGCTGCCGAGCAGGAGGCACGCCTCAACGGCCAGGTACCTGCTGAGCGCGGGCCGGGCACGCATGCCTCCAGCTTGCGCCCTGCGCGCGGTTCGCACGAGCGGAGCAGTCCGTTCGGGCGGATGGGCTACCGGACCGCGTCGGGCCAGGGAAACCACCCGGAATGTCCTGGTGATTAGCTCTGCTTTGGACTTACCCTGGCCCCATGGACGACCCCAAGGGCCTGGCCGACGACCTGTCCGGCGCCCTGTCCGGACTGCACCGCACGGTCCGCCGGCACGTGCGCTCCCGGCTCGCGCTCGAACCTCTCGCCGGCGCGCAGGGCGAGCTGCTGCGGCTGGTGGCGGACCGGCCCGGCATCAGCGTCTCGGCGGCCGCCAAGGAGCTGAGGCTGGCCGGCAACTCCGTCTCCACGCAGGTCCAGCAGCTGGCCCGGCTCGGCTATCTGAGCCGGGAGACCTCCGCCACCGACCGGCGCGGCGCCGTGCTGCGCGCGACCCCGGCGGGCGAGGAGCGGCTGGCGCGCTGGGCCGACGAGCGGGCCGAGCTGTTCGAGCGCCAGCTGAGCCGGCTCACCGCGCAGCAGGTCGACGCGCTCGCGGCCGCGCTGCCCGCGCTCAAGGCCCTGACGGACCTGATCGGCTCGGACCGGGAGCCCTGAGGCGGTCCCGGCCGCCACAGCACGCTGACACACCCGCCGGGGACCGCCGAAGCCGGGCAGCGCCGCGGGGCGCCGGGCGGCTGCCTACCCCTGTACTCGGGGCGCGGGCGCGATAGCCTGTACCCCCTACACCGGCCACGGTCGCGCCCCTCTCCCCGGCGGCCCGCGGCCGGGCTGAACCGTGGTGGGGCCGCGGTCGTCAGCCGAGTTCGCCGCGAGGCACGCCGGGCGCCGGTGTGTCCCTCAGCCGATCCCGGCGAGGACTGGATCTAGGCTGGGGTTCGACGTCAACGGAAGGGATCGGGCATGCCGTACCGCGTCACGTTCGTGTGCACCGGCAACATCTGCCGGTCCCCCATGGCCGAGCACGTGCTGCGCGGCCGGCTGGGCCGCGAGGGCCTCGGGGCGCGGGTGGAGGTGGACAGCTCGGGCACCGGCGGCTGGCACGTCGGGGACCCGGCCGACCACCGCACGGTGCGGGTGCTGCGCCGCAACGGCTACACCTCGGCGCACCGGGCGCGGCGGTTCAAGCCGGAGTGGTTCGACGGCTACGACCTGATCCTGGCGATGGACACCGGCCACCTGCAGCAGCTGCGCAAGCTGGCCCGCGGGCCGCAGGACGCGGCGAAGCTCAGGCTGCTGCGATCCTTCGATCCGGCGGCCGGCACCCGGCTGGACGTGCCGGACCCGTACTACGGCAACGACGCGGACTTCGAGCACGTACTCGAGCTGTGCGAGGCGGCGATGCCGCGGCTGATCCGGCACATCCGCGCGGACCTCGCCGAGCGGCCCGAGGACGACGCCGACGAGCTGCTCGACGAGGACGCCGACATCGAGGCCGACGACGCCTCGCTGCGCCGCTGAACCGGCTCGCTCTCCCGCCGCGCTCCCCCGGTCAGCTCCCGGCGATCCTCTCGGTGAGCCGCCGGATCCCGGACCGGATCGCGTCGCTGAAGGCCGTGCTGCCGGTGTGCCCGGAGTCCTCGACGACGACGAGTTCGCTGCCGGGCCACGCTTTGGCGAGCTCCCACGCGGCCTTGACCGGTCCGCCGAGGTCGTTGCGCCCGTGCACGAACACGGCCGGGATTCCGGCGAGCCGGTGCGCGTTCCCGAGCAGCTGCCCGTCCTCGAGGAACGCGGTGTTCGAGAAGTAGTGCGCGCAGATGCGCACGAACGCCTCCCTGGCCTCATCGAGCATGCGGAGGCTGTAGTTGCCGGGCGTGCCGTTGACCTCCTGGGAGATGACGGCGTCCTCCCAGGCGACCCATTCGGCCGCGGTGCGGGCGCGGACCTCGGGGTCAGGGTGCTGCATCAGCCTGCCGTACGCGGCGAGCAGGTCGAAGACGCTCTCGCCGCGCTCCTCGGCGGGGATGTACTCGCGGAAGCGCTCCTGGGCTTCGGGGAAGATGCGCCCGACGCCCTCGTAGAGCCATGCGACGCCGTCGCTGTCGGTGATGGTGACGGCCGGGATCAGCGCGCCGGTGACGCGCTCTGGGTGGGTTTCGGCGTAGGCGAGGATGAGCGTGGAGCCCCAGGAGCCGCCGTGGAGCATCCACCGCTCCAGGCCGACGTGCTCGCGCAGCAGCTCCATGTCGGCGACGAGGTTCTGCGTGGTGTTGCGGCTCAGGTCGACGGCGGGGTCGGCGGCGTGCGGGAGGCTGCGCCCGCAGTTGCGCTGGTCGAACAGAATCGCGCGGTAGCGGGCCGGGTCCAAGGCGCCGCGCGCGGTGACGCTGCAGCCGGAGCCGGGGCCGCCGTGCACGATCGCGACGGGGACGCCCTCGGGATCGCCGACCTGCTCGTAGTACATGAGGTTTCCGTCGCCGACGTCGAGCAGTCCGGCGTCGAAGGGTTCCGTCACGGGGAATCTGGGCACGGCGGATCTCCTTGCGGGTGTGGTGGAAGCCTTCCACCCTAGCCCCTTACCGGCCTATGACCACGCCGTTATGATCGGCGGCATGCCCACGGATGCATTCACCACCCGTCCGGAGCTCGCCGGCACCTTCGGGATGGTCGCGAGCACGCACTATCTGGCCACGGCGGCGGGCATGGCAGTGCTCGAACGCGGCGGCAACGCGTTCGACGCGGCGGCCGCGACGGCGTTCGCGCTGCACGTGGTCGAGCCGCACCTGAACGGGCCCGGCGGCGATGTGCCGATCATCCTGGCGACGGCCGCGGACCCGGCGCCGCGGGTGCTGTGCGGGCAGGGGCCGTCGGCGGCGGCGGCGAGCATCGGGCGTTTCGAGGCGCTCGGGCTGACGCTGGTGCCCGGCAGCGGCCAGCTGGCCGCGGTCGTGCCGGGCGCGGTCGGCGCCTGGCTGACGCTGCTGCGCGACCACGGCACGCTGCCGTTGCGCGACGTGCTCGAATACGCGATCGGATACGCCGAGCGCGGGCATCCGGTGGTCGCGGGCGTGGTCGGCACGATCAACGCGGTCGCGGGGCTGTTCCGGGAGCACTGGACGGATTCGGCGGCGCAGTGGCTGCCGGACGGCCGCGTCCCGCGCCCGCACGAGCTGCTGCGGCTGCCCGCGCTCGCGGCGACGTATCGCAGGCTGCTGAGCGAGGCCCAGGCGGCGGGCGCGGACCGCGAGGCGCAGCTGGATGCGGCGTACCGCGCGTGGTACGAGGGCTTCGTCGCCGAGGCGATCGACGCGTTCGCGGCGCGCGAGGTGCACGACGAGACGGGCCGCGCCCATCGCGGGCTGCTCACGGGCGCAGACCTGGCCGCGTGGCGCCCGTCGTACGAGCCGACGCTGAGCCTGGACTGGCGCGGCGTCACGGTGCACAAGGCGGGCCCGTGGAGTCAGGGCCCTGTGCTGCTGCAGCAGCTCGGGATGCTGGACGCGCTCGGCGAGCTGCCGCCGCACGGCAGCGCGGAGCGGATCCACCGCGTGGTGGAGGTCGCGAAGCTGGCGTTCGCGGACCGCGAGGCGTACTACGGGGACGATCCCGAGGCGTACGCGGCGATGGCGGACCTGCTCGACCCGGGCTACCTCGAAGCCCGGGCCGGCCTGGTCGGGGAGTCGGCGTCCGAGCAGCTGCGCCCGGGAAGCGCGGGCGGCCGGGCGCCGAGGCTGCCGGAGTTCCTCTCCAGCCCCGAGGCGCTCGCGGCCTCCGGCGAGCTGACGGACGCGATGGCGCAGGTCGAGCAGGTCGACGCGCGCGGCCGCGCGCGCGGGGACACCTGCCACATCGACGTGGCCGACCGCTGGGGGAACCTGGTCTCGGCCACCCCGTCGGGCGGCTGGCTGCAGTCGAATCCGACGATCCCGGGGCTCGGGTTCTGCCTCGGCAGCCGCGCGCAGATGTTCTGGCTGGAGCCGGGCCTGCCGTCCAGCCTGGCGCCGGGCAAGCGCCCGCGCACGACGCTGAGCCCGTCGATGCTCTCCCGCGACGGGGAGCCGGTCGTCTCCTTCGGCACGCCGGGCGGCGACCAGCAGGACCAGTGGCAGCTGCTGTTCGTGCTCAACCATGTCGGCGACGGGATGAACCTGCAGGCGGCGATCGACGCCCCGGCCTGGCACAGCAGCGCGATGCCGGCGTCGTTCGCGCCGCGGCAGCGCGCGCCGCGCGACCTGGTCATCGAGGAGAGGTTCGGCGAGCCGGTGCTCGCGGCGCTGGCCGAGCGCGGGCACCGGCCGGTGCGCTCGGGGGCGTGGTCGCTGGGCCGGCTCTCGGCGGTGAGCCGGGATCCGGCGACCGGGGTGCTGCGCGCGGGCGCGAACCCGCGGGCGATGCAGGGCTACGCGGCGGGCCGGTAGCCGGGGGCCGGGCGGCGGCGCGGGGCCGCCCGGTGCAGCAGCAGGTAGACCTCGCAGCCGAGGCAGTAGTCGAACGCGGCGTTCAGGAACGCCGCGGCCAGCGCGAGCCCGGTGGCGACCATGCCGGCCACCTCCCAGCCGGCGAGGTAGCTGAAGGCGCCGACGAGCGCGAAGCCGAGCCCGACGAACTGCGCGAACACCGGCGGCGCCGGGTTCTCCAGCTCGGCCGGCGGCGCCAGGCGCGGGCGGACGAACCTCCGGTAGACCCAGCCGTAGGGCGAGTACCTGAGGTCGGTGAACGCGCTGACGGCGAACACGAGCGCCTGCGCGGCCAGCAGCCAGCCCCATCCGGTGGCCAGCACGACGATCAGGACGACGGTGGTGATCGCGGCGCCGAAGCGCGGGCCGCGCGGGTCGATGAACGGCTTGAGGCCGTCCGGGGCG
>NZ_JAGSOH010000010.1 GCF_018139625.1 Actinospica acidithermotolerans
GTTGGCGGGGGCGGCCGGGTAGGGCAGGCCGTAGGCGGCGGCCGGGTACCGCGGCGGCTCTGCCGTCCGGCCGAACAGCATGCGCAGCGTCACGCCGCGCTGCAGGCAGAAGAACGCCACGCCGAAGACCGTGACGCTCGCCTGCATCACGTACTGCAGGATCTCCTCGAGAGCGGTGACCGGGCCGGTGATCTGGTCGGCTCCGGCGTTCGGGTCGTGGAGCAGGATGAGCGCGCTGAGGATGCCGAGACCGAAGGACGGTATGTACACGGCGAGGATCTCGCCGAGCGCGCGCGGCAGCGGGATGCGGCGCCCGACGGCAGGCCCCGGCCGGCCGCTCGGTATCTGGACTCCGTTATCCACGCGCCACGAACCTCACATCTCTCGCCACCGCTCGACAAGGCCCCACCCCTCGAGTTTGCTTTGTATCACGAGTCCGGTCCACGTGCCTGAGAGCGACCGAGAGACGGGGGCCGGATCAGGGAGCGGGTCGAGGGCCGGGCGACGGCAATCGGCCCGCGAGCCCGGCAGCCATCCCTCGGTCGCTCGTGGGGAGCGGGATGCTCAGTATTCGTCAGGTCAGCGCGGGATACCCGGGCGTGCCCGTGCTCACCGAGCTGAGCCTGGAGGTGCCCGCCGGGCGGCTGACCGGACTGATCGGTGCGAACGGCGCGGGCAAGTCCACGCTGTTCGACGTCGTCTGCGGACGGCTGCGGGCCCGGCGCGGACGGATCCTGCTCGACGGCCGGGACGTCACCCGAACGCCCACGCACCGCCGGGCGCGGCTCGGCCTGGGCCGCACCTACCAGCGGCTGGAGGTGTTCGGTTCGCTGAGCGTGGCCGAGAACCTGCTGGTCGCCGCGCGGGCCACCGGAGCCGAGGACCCCGCGCGCGCGGTCGCCGAGACCCTCCGCCGGCTCGGTCTCGCCGACTTCGCCGCGTACCCGGCCGGGAAGCTGCCCACCGGCGTCGCCCGGCTGGTCGAGATCGCCCGCGCGCTCGCCGGGGGCGCCGGCGTGCTGCTGCTGGACGAACCGTCCTCGGGCATGGCGGCGGCCGAGCTGGCCGAGTTCGCCGAGAGCCTGCGGGCGCTCGCCGCGGACGGCCTGGCGCTGCTCATGATCGAGCACGACCTGGAGCTGGTGGACGCGGTCTGCGACGACGTGTACGAGCTACGGGACGGCCAGGTCCTGCCGAGGGCCGGCCGGCCCGACTAGGCGGGCCCGGCCTGGCCGCATGCAGCGCGGTGCGGCCCCTCGCGCCGTCCACGGCTGTGGACGGCGCTGGCGGACCTCCGCTCCGTGGCAGCGCGGCGCTGGCGGACTAACCGAGCAGCCGGATGGCGTCGACGGCCCAGTAGGTGAGGATGACGCTGGCCCCCGCGCGGCGAAGCGAGGTGAGCGTCTCCAGGATCGCGCGCTCGCGGTCGATCCAGCCGTTCGCCGCGGCCGCCTCGACCATCGAGTACTCGCCGGAGATCTGGTAGGCCGCGACCGGCACGTCCACCTCGGCGGCGACGCGGGTGATGATGTCGAGGTAGGGCAGCCCGGGCTTGACCATCACCAGGTCCGCGCCCTCCTCGACGTCGAGGCGCACCTCGCGCAGCGCCTCGACGGCGTTCGCGTAGTCCTGCTGGTAGGTCTTGCGGTCGCCCGCGAGCTGCGACTCCACGGCGTCGCGGAACGGGCCGTAGAACGCCGAGGCGTACTTGGCCGAGTAGGCGATCATCCCGGTGTCCTGGTAGCCGGCGTCGTCGAGGACGCGGCGGACGTAGCCGACCTGACCGTCCATCATGCCGCTCGGGCCGAGCAGGTGGGCGCCCGCCTCGGCCTGCGCGATCGCCATGTCGCCGTAGCGCTCCAGCGTCGCGTCGTTGTCGACCGTGCCGTCGTCCTTGAGCACGCCGCAGTGGCCGTGGTCGGTGAACTCGTCCAGGCACAGGTCGCTCATGATCACGGTCTCGTCGCCGACCTCGTCGGCGACCGCGCGCAGCGTGCGCTGCAGGATGCCGTCCCGGTCGGTGCCCGCGCTGCCGATCGCGTCCCGGTGCTCGGGGACGGCGAAGAGCATCAGCCCGCCGACGCCCGCGGCCACCGCCTCGCGGGCGGCCTTGCGCACGCTCGCCAGCGTGTGCTGGACCACGCCCGGCATCGAGGCGATCGGGGCCGGCTCGGCCAGGCCCTCCTTCACGAACATCGGCAGCACCAGGTCGCCCGGGTGCACCCGGGTCTCGGCGACCAGCCGGCGCATCGCGGCGGTCGTCCGCAGCCGTCGCGGGCGGTACGGAAGGTCGATTGCCATGGCGCTACTCCTGCTGCTGCTGCGGGAAATCCGGGTCCTGCGGCTCCGATCCTACGCCCGGCGGCGCCGTGCCCGGGTCCGTTCCGAGGGACGGGTGACCGGGTCCCCGGCCTCGATCTGCGCCGCCCGGCGGGCCGCGCCGAACTCGGCCAGCGCCTCGGCCAGCGCCGCCGCGCTCGGCGTCGGGGCCAGCACGTCCACCCGCAGGCCGTGCTCCTTGGCGGTCGCCGCGGTCTGCGGGCCGATGCAGGTGATCACGGTCGCGGCGTGCGGCTTGCCCGCGATGCCGACCAGGTTGCGCACCGTCGAGGACGAGGTGAACAGGACCGCGTCGAAGCCGCCGCCCTTGATCGCCTCGCGGATCGACTCGGCCGGCGGCGCGGCGCGCACGGTCCGGTAGGCGGTCACGTCGTCCACCTCCCAGCCGAGCTCGACCAGGCCGGCCGAGAGGGTCTCGGTGGCGATGTCGGCGCGCGGCAAAAAGACCCGCTCGATCGGGTCGAAGGCCGGGTCGAAGGCCGGGAACTCGGCCAGCAGGCCGGCCGCCGACTGCTCGCCCTCCGGCACCAGGTCCGGCACGACGCCGAAGGCCTTGAGCGCCAGCGCGGTCTGCTCGCCGACCGCGGCGACCTTGATCCCGGCGAACGCGCGGGCGTCGAGGCCGTAGTCCTCGAACTTCTCGCGCACCGCCTTGACGGCGTTGGCCGAGGTGAACGCGACCCACTCGTAGCGGCCGGTGACCAGGCCCTTGACCGCGCGCTCCATCTGCTGCGGGGTGCGCGGCGGCTCGACCGAGATGGTCGGCACCTCGGTGGGCACCGCGCCGTACCGGCGCAGCTGCTCGGAGAGCGCGCCCGCCTGCTCCTTGGTGCGCGGCACCAGCACGCGCCAGCCGAACAGCGGCTTGCTCTCGTACCAGGACAGTTCCGTGCGCTGCTCCACGACCGCTCCGACCACGACGACGGTGTTCGGGCCGAGGCAGGAGACCCGCTCGGCCTTGAGGGCGGCGGTGATCCGGTCCAGCGAGCCGGTCACGGTGCGCTGCGAGGTGAGCGAGCCGTCCACGGTCACCGCCACCGGCGTGCCGCCGGGGCGGCCGGCCGCCAGCAGCTCGGCGGCCACCTCGTCGATCCGGTCGCCGACGCCCTGCAGCACCAGCGTAGACGCGCTCGCGCCGGCCTCGCCGAGCTGGCGGTGCCAGTCCGACCAGGCGGTGAAGTCCTCGCCGGCCAGCGGGTGCGGGGCCGAGAGCAGCCGCACGTCGCCGATCGAGCCGCGGCTGAGCGGGATCCCGGCGAACATCGGCACCGCGGTGGCCCTGGCCAGCCCGGGCACGACCTCGAAGGGCACCTCGCCCTTGACGCACGCGGCGGCCTCGGCCTCCAGCGGGCTGAACAGGCCGGGGTCGCCGTCCAGCAGGCGCACCACGTGCCGGCCCTCGGCGACCGCCTCGGCCATCGCGTGCAGCACCTGCTCGGGACAGCAGGAGTGGCCGGGCGCGACCGGGGCGCCGTCCGCGCCGCCGAGCTCGATCACCCGCACGTCGGGGCGGGCCAGCGGCCGGAACCGCTCGAGCAGCGCCTGGTCGAGCACCAGCACGTCGGCCTCGGCGAGCGCGGCCGCGCCGCGCACGGTCAGCAGGTCCGGGTCGCCGGGGCCGGCGCCGACGAAGCTCACCCGGGCCTGGTGGGCCGGGCGCTGCCGCGCGGCGGACTCGGCGGCGTGCGCCTCGGCCTCCTCGGGCCGCCGCTCGGGCGCGACCGGCAGCGGCGCGCCGTCCAGCGCACCCTCGATCTTCTCCAGCGGCGTCAGCGTGCCGCCACCGACCGGGACGGTCGCGGTCATGGTGCGAAGGGCGCTCACTGTGCTTCTCCCAGCTGCTGAGTCATCAAGGCCGCGGCGCCCTGCGCCAGCAGCCGGTCGGCGAGCTCGGCGCCCAGTCGGGCCGCCTGCTCCACCGGGCCGGTCAACGAGCCGCGCACGCTGGCGGGCGCGCCCGTCGGGTTCGGGTCCGCCGAGGCGACGATCCCGGTCACGATCAGTTCCCGCTCGTCGTCGTGCCGCGGCAGCGCGTAGCCGCCGACCGGGGCGGAGCAGCCCGCCTCCAGCGTGGCCAGCAGCGCGCGCTCGGCGACCACGGCGGCCCGGGTGGGCGCGTGGTCCAGCGGGGCGAGCAGCCCGCTCATCTCCGCGTCGTCCGCGCGGCACTCCACCCCGAGGGCGCCCTGGCCCGGGCAGGGCAGGAAGTCCGCCGGGTCGAGCAGGTCGGTGGCCTCGGCGATCCGGCCGAGGCGGTTGAGGCCGGCGTACGCCAGCACCACCGCGTCCAGCTTCCCGGACTCGACGAAGCCGACCCGGGTATCCACGTTCCCGCGCACCGGGACCACCTCCAGGTCGGGGCGCGCGATCCGCAGCTGCGCGGCGCGGCGGTTGGAGCCCGTGCCGATGCGGGCGCCGGCGGGCAGATCGGCCAGCTTCCGGCCGTCCCTGGCGACCAGCACGTCGCGCACGTCCTCCCGCTCCGGCACCGCGGCCAGCGACAGGCCCTCGGCCGCGGCGGTCGGCAGGTCCTTGAGCGAGTGCACGACGAAGTCGACCTCGCCGCGCAGCAGCGCCTCGCGCAGCGCGTTGACGAACACGCCGGTGCCGCCGATCTGCGAGAGCAGCTCGTTGGTGGCCTGCGAGGTGTCTCCGTAGGTGGTGATCTCCACCAGCTCGACGGCGTGCCCGGTGGCGGCGGTCAGGGCCGCCGCGACCATGCCGGACTGGGTCATGGCCAGCTTCGAGCGCCGGGTGCCGAGCCTGAGGGTCCTGGTCATCACTGGTTCTCCGTTGGCTCGGCGCGGCTGACCGCCACCGCCGTGCCGGGATCGAGGTTGAAGAGTTCGCGCAGCGCCTGCGCGTAGGTGACGCCGCCGTCGGCCACGGCGAGCTGCTTGACCCGCACCGTCGGCTCGTGCAGCAGCTTGTCGACGACCCGCCGCACGGTCTGCTCGACCTCCGCCCGGGTGCGCTCGTCCAGCCCCGCGGTGCGGCCGTGGAAGCGGCTCAGCTCGGCCGAGACCAGCTCGGCGGCCATGCACCGCAGCGCGGTCACCGTCGGGGCGACGGTGCTCGCCGTGCGCAGCTTGCGGTAGGCCTCGAGCTCGGCCTCGACGATCTCCTTGACCGCCTCCAGGCTGTCGTCGCCCGGGCCCTCGGCCGTCGCGGCCTTCTGCGCCTCGGCGATCAGCTCGAGGTCGATCAGCGCGGCCCCGGCCAGGCGGCCGATCGCCGGGTCGAGGTCGCGCGGCAGGGCCAGGTCGATCAGGGTGACCGGCCGCTCGGAGCCGGCCCGGGCGGCGGAGAACCGCTCGGCCGTCAGCACCAGCTCGGTGGCGCCGGTGCAGGAGAGGATCAGGTCGGCGTCGGCGAGGGCCGTGGGCAGCTCCGACAGCGGCGCGGCGGTGCCGTTCACCGCCGCGGCGAGCCGCTCGGCCCGCTCCGGGGTGCGGTTCACGACGGTGAGCGCGGCCTCCGGGTAGCGGCGCAGGATCGTGGTGGCGGCCAGCGCGGACATCGAGCCCGCCCCGACGACGACCGCGCGGCGCGGGGCCGGCGCTCCCTCGGCGACGGCCAGGTCGAGCGCGGCGGTGACCAGCGACTGCCCGGCCCGGTCCAGGGCCGTCTCGCTGTGCGCGCGCTTGCCGACCCGCAGCGCCTGCTGCATCAGCTCGTTGAGGACGGGGCCCGCGGTGCCGGCCTGCTGCCCGAGCGCGAGCGCGGTGCGCAGCTGGCCGAGGATCTGCGGCTCGCCGACCACCATCGAGTCCAGGCCGCAGGCGACGGTGAACATGTGCCAGGCCGCCCGGTCGTCGTAGTGCACGTAGAAGTGCTGGGTGAGCACATCCCGCGGAACGGTCGTGTACTGGGCGAGCAGCTCGGAGATCCCGGCGAGCGCGCCGTGGAACTTGGAGACCTCGGCGTAGACCTCGAGGCGGTTGCACGTGGCGACCGCGACGGCCTCGGAGACGTGCTCGGACCCGACCACGTCGCCGAGCAGCTTGACCGCAAGCTCCTCGGTGAGCGCGGTCTGCTCGAGCAGCCGAACCGGTGCGGTTCTATGCGAGAGCCCTATGACCAGGAGACTCATGCGGGTTGCACCTCATTCAATTCGGACGCGGAGCGCTGCCGGATCGGGGGCTCCGCCGGGCGGCGCACCTGCGCCTGCTCCGCGTCGGGGTCCGGGTTGACCGGATCCTCGCGCAGCGCGCTGCGGACGGTTCGCGCGCCCCGCGGGTGCTGCCCGTCCGCGGATTTGCGCTGCTCGTGGAAGGCGAGGATCTGCAGCTCGATGGACAGGTCCACCTTGCGCAGGTCGACCCCGTCGGGCACGGTGACCACGGTCGGGGCGAAGTTGAGGATCGAGGTGACGCCCGCGGCGACCAGCCGGTCGGCCACCGACTGCGCGGCGGCCGGCGGCACGGCGATCACCGCGATGGAGATGCCGAGCTCCGCGATGATCTCGTCGAGCTCGTCGACGTGCCGGATCACCAGGCCGGCCACCCGGTTGCCGGACAGCCGCGGGTCGGCGTCGAACAGGGCCGCGATCCGGAAGCCGCGGGAGACGAAGCCGCCGTAGTTGGCGAGCGCGTGGCCGAGGTTTCCGATGCCGATGATCGCGACCGGCCAGTCCAGGCTCAGGCCGAGCTCGCGGGAGATCTGGTAGATGAGG
The DNA here is from genome assembly GCF_018139625.1 of Actinospica acidithermotolerans. GTDB lineage: Bacteria > Actinomycetota > Actinomycetes > Streptomycetales > Catenulisporaceae > Actinospica > Actinospica acidithermotolerans. The sequence goes on from NZ_JAGSOH010000010.1 coordinate 7,016, forward strand.
TACTCGACGTCGTAGCCGACGCCGCGGGTCCCGTAGGAGCCGAGGAACGACAGGTCCTTGCGCAGCTTCGCCGAGTTCACGCCGGCGACGCCCGCCAGCTCCTCGGAGGAGACGGTCGCGGTGCCGCGGTCCTGCAGCGTGCGCAGGGCGCGCAGGTAGACGGGCAACCGTGCGACGGTCGCCTCGGGGATGGCGGCCATACCAGGACTGCTCATGCTGGCCATGCTGCTCCCGGTCGCGCTCGTGGAACTGTGAGTGAATAGGTGTATGAGGCGGTAACACTGCGAGCCGGGTGAGCGGTTGTTGTTACTTCCTCAGCACTCACGAAGAAGCGTAGGACCTTGTGAAGGCGCGCACAAAGTTCCTGACCGAATTGTTAGAAACCTCCGATTTACCCCACTCACCCCCTACGCCCTATCTGACCTGCGGAAACGCCCGCGAAGGACCTTGGGCCCCGCGGACGTGCGACTGAAGTCACAGGCCGCTCCCAGGCGGCGCGGCCGCCGCGAGGCCCCTGAGGCCCCGTCAGCCGCCGAGCGCGGCCCGCAGCCGGGCCTCGTCGACCTTCCAGAAGTCGTGCCGCCTGCCGTCCACGAGGGTCACCGGGATGAGGTCCCAGTAGTCCTCCTTGAGTCCAGGGTCGGCGTTGATGTCATACTCGACCCAGCCGACCCCGAGATCCGCGGCCACCTTCGCGACGATCTCGCGGGCCGCGTCGCACAGGTGGCAGCCCGGCTTGCCGATGAGCGTGATGCGGGTGTCGTCCATGGGACGATTTTCCCACTCCCGCGCACCCCCGCGTGACGTGGGCGTCGACTGCGCGCCCGCCACCCTTCTCGTCACGGAAACGTCGCGGTCGCGATCTCCCGGTAGGGTCATGAGGGTGACAGTGCGCCCTGCTCCCAGCGCGGCCGCCGAGGAGTCGCCGCTACCGGTGGTCCGTTGCCCGCGGCCGACCGCCGCCGCGTTCTTCGACCTCGACAACACCCTCATCCGCGGCGCCTCGCTGTTCCACGTGGCCCGCGGCTTCGCGAAGGCCCGCTTCGTCAGCCCCCTCGACATAGCCAGGTTCGCCGGGCACCAGGCCGTCTTCCGGCTGCGCGGGGAGCGGGCCGGCCAGGTGACGAGCACCCGCGAGCGGGCGCTGGCGCTGGCCGCCGGGCACACCGCGCACGAGATGCGCGAGCTGTGCCGGCACATATACGACGACTACCTCGCCGAGAAGATCTGGCCAGGCACCAGGGCTTTGGCCGACCTGCACCGCCGCCGCGGCGAGCCGGTGTGGCTGGTGACCGCCTCGCCGATCGAGCTGGCCGAGATCATCGCGGACCGGCTCGGCCTCGACGGCGCCCTGGGCACCCGGATCGAGGAGATCGAGGGCAAGTACACCGGGAAGCTGATCGGCGAGCCGCTGCACGGGCCGGCGAAGGGCGCCGCGGTGCACGAGCTCGCCGAGCGGATGGGCTACGACCTGACGGCCTGCCACGCGTACTCGGACTCGGCCAACGACCTGCCGATGCTCACCCTGGTCGGCCACCCGCACGCGGTCAACCCGGACCACCGGCTGCGCGAGCGGGCCGAGTCAGAGGGCTGGCCGGTCACCGACTACCGCACCGGCACGAAGCTGCTGCGCGCCTCGCTGCCCCCGGCCGCGATCACCGGCGCCGCGACCGGAGCGGTGGCCGCGGGCGTCGCTCTGGCCAAACGCGCACGGGCGAAGTCGTGACGACGTGCCGTAGCGATCCGGTCACTTAGGGGTATCCTCGTATCTCGTCCTGACGGTTCATCACCATCGTCGACGCGCGAAGTGGGTATTGCCGTCAAAGCCGCACACAGCGGGGTCCGGTCCGCCTACTATGGGTGATCGGATCGCGCTGGACGCGGGGTCCAACGGACCACGAGCGGAACGAGCCGCCCGGTGTCGGCAGCCCACGCGGACGCCCGGACGGAGACGAGGCAGTGCGCACCGGAACCGCATGGCTTGTCGATGCAGTATTACAAGCGTCACAAGCCGTGCCGAACGGCGCACCCGAGCACCTGGAGCCTTGTGCACCGAGACGTCAGCGCCGACCGCTTAGGCCTCGGCGGCCTGCGAGCGGCCGTGCTCGCGATGACGGCCGGGGCGGTCCCCCAACCGCCCCGGCCGCTCAGCGCGGGCGCGGCCGTCAGCTCCCCGCCGGCGCCCCCCGCCCGCGGCGGCACCGGGCCGAGGCCGGCGGCCCAGCCGGAGCCGCCGCGCCCGGACGCGGAGTCCGCACGCATGCTCGCGCTCGTCGAGCGGGCGCAGGAGGGCGACGGCGAGGCCTTCGGAAGGCTCTACGACGCGTACGTGGACACCGTCTACCGGTACATCTACTACCGCGTCTCGAACAAGGCGCTGGCCGAGGACCTCACCAGCGAGACCTTCCTGCGCGCGCTGCGCCGGATCTCCACCTTCACCTGGCAGGGCCGCGACTTCGGCGCCTGGCTGGTGACCATCGCGCGCAACCTGGTCGCCGACCACTTCAAGTCCTCCCGCCACCGCCTCGAGGTGCCCACCGGCGAGATGCTCGACTCGGACCAGACCGAGGCCAGCCCGGAGGACTCGGTCCTCGCCTACCTCTCCAACCGCGCCCTGCTCGACGCGGTCAAGCAGCTCAACAGCCAGCAGCAGGAGTGCGTCACGCTGCGCTTCCTGCACGGGCTCTCGGTCGCCGAGACCGCGCAGATCATGGGCAAGAACGACGGCGCGATCAAGACCCTGCAGTACCGCGCCATCCGCACGCTCGCCCGGCTGCTCCCGGCGGACCTTCGGTGAGCGCCGCGCCCGGCCGAATAGACCGGCCGCTTCGCCGATCCGCCCTGCGCCCGGCCCCGGACGCCGGGGTACGGCGCGCCGGGGAGGCACGCTGCGTGCCCGCCTCCGTAACTCCCGGTGGCCCCCGCTCGTTATCGGGGGTGACGCCGCGGTGTCCCGGTCGCCCTGCCCGTTCGAGTTCCACTCGAACGAGTGAAATAGGGGGCCCTGGGACTGTCCCGGGGTGTCCCGGGCACAACCAAACCCGCCCGGCGCGTGTCGAACGCGGTGACGAACCTCCGCGCTCGGCGATGCGGGCGGGGGCGGTCCGGGCTCGGCCTGGGTCGGAACGGGAGCAGTGGAGGAGGTGGCAGGCGCGATGAACGACCGGCAGCAGGCCGAGCAGTTCGCGGCGCTGGTGGAAGCACACGCCGCGAGCCGCGCCGACGGCCACACCGGCCAGGCCGGCCGCGCCGGCGACGGGGCGCACGCCGTGGGGCGCGTGAACGGATCGGCCGTCGGCAGAGGAGCGCACGGAGCGCACGGGGGCGGCGGGGAGGGTGCGCTCGGGTCGCTGGTGGCCCTGGCCGAGCGGGTCTCGACGGCCGCGTACGCGGTGCCGGGCCCGGGCGTGGATTTCCGGGACGCGCTGCGCGCCCGGCTGGTCGCCGAGGCGCCGGCGCTGGTGGCCGAGGGCGCGGCGGCCGGCCGCCGCTCCGGCTCCCGGGTGCCCGCGCAACGGGCCGGCCGCGGCCGCGGCGGGGCCCGGCATTCGGCAGACACGAAGGCCGGCGTGTTCACCGGCATCTCCGCGTCCTGGCGCCGCCGGCTGCTCGCGGCCGGGGTGGGCGTGGCCGTGGCGACGGGCTCGGTCGGCGGCATCGCGATCGCCTCGGCCGGAGCGGTTCCGGGAGATCCCTTGTACAACGCCAAGAAGATCTTCGAGTCGCTGCAGCTGTCCCTGTCCGGCTCGCCGACCGACCAGGGCCGCGACTACCTGCACCTCGCGGACGTGCGGCTCGGCGAGATCGACGCGCTGCTGCAGCGCCCGGACGTGGACCAGCCGGGCTCGCAGACCCAGCAACTGCTCAAGGACACGCTCAGCGACCTGCGCACGATGGTCACCAACGGCGGGGACCTGCTGCTGGCCCAGGTGCAGCAGAACGGCGACCAGACGGCCTTGCACGCGCTCTCCGACTTCCTGCTGACGGAGCGTCAGCGCGTCGAGGACCTGAGCTGGCGGCTGCCGGCGGTCCTGCAGTCGCAGCCCCCGCAGATCGTCGCGCTGATGGACCAGTACTCGCGCGAACTGCAGGCGGCGGCGCAGAAGGCGGCGAACCACGCGCAGGGCCCGGGCCTCGGCCAGACCGGCGCCGCCGGCCAGCCCGGCGGCGGCGACGCGAGCAGCGCCGCGCCCTCGGCGACCGGCTCCGCGACGGCCGCCGGCTCCGCGAGCGCGAGCGACACGGCGAGCAAGTCCGCGTCCTCGGCGAAGTCGTCCTCCAGCACCTCGGCGAGCGCCAGCCCGAAGTCGAGCTCGACGATAAGCGTCGCCGTCGGGGGCAACGTGCTGCCCTCGATAGGAGTCACCATTCCCAGCGTGCTCGGTCTGCCCGAGATCGACGTCAATCTCGGCGGAGGTTCGTCGGCGAGCTCCTCGCCGACGAGCTAGCGCCCGAGCCGGAGCGGAGGTACGGCGAAGGGCCGCGGTTCGCACCGCGGCCCTTCGCCGTTTCCCTCGCTATTTCGGCAGGTCGTCGAGCACCTTGGTCCACACGTTCGCGGTGAGCATCTGCTCGATCTGACCGATGGAGAACGGCTGGGCCGCACTCCCCGCCAGATGGCCGCGCGAGGACACGCTGACGGAGATCGTCGCGTCGTCGCCGGGCAGCCACGCGTAGATCTCGATGGTCTCCGGAGAGGCGCCGTCGACCGTCGCGGTGCTGCATCGGAGTACGGCGGTGCACGCCGGCCACTTGTCCTCGCCACGCTGGATATCGACGTAGACCGTGTACTGCCTGCCTGACACGAGGACGTTCGCCGTGGCCTGCGTGGACCACGACTTCGAGTCCCCGGCGTGATACCCCTCCGCGGTCACTGCTCCCGTGATCTTCGCGTTCGACGGCAGCGCGGCCTCGTACGCGGCGATCATGTAGTCCCGGTTCACCGGCCCGCTCAGCACGCTCGCCGTCGCCGTCGTGTGGGCTCCGTAGTGCGCGGTCGTGATCAGTGCTCCTCCCGCGGCCAGCACGACGGCCCCGGCCAGTCCCGTGCCCAGAGCCCGATTGCGCTTGATCCGCCGCCCGCGCCGCACGGCCTCCCCGTACAGCACCTCGGTCGGCGGCGGCTCGACGGAGAGCGCGGCGTCGTGCAGCGCCGCGCTGAGACTCGTCGGCTCTCCGATGATCGACATATCCGGGCCTCCTCAGCTCTCTGCGAATTCGATGAAGTCGGCGCCGAGCTGCTCGCGCACCCGGGCCAGCGCCCGGAAGCAGCGCGAACGCACCGCGCTCTCGGTGAGCCGGAGCGCGGCGGCGGTGTCCTCGACGGTGCGGTCGTCCCAGAAGCGGAGCACCAGCACCGCGCGGTCCAGCTCCGGCAGTCTGGCGAGCGCGTCCAGCAGCGTCAGCCGCAGCTCGACGTCCACGCCGTCGGCCGGCGCGTCACCCAGATGCTCGGTCGGCCGCTCGGAGCTGCTCCTCCTGCGCCGCATCGAGATGAAGGTGTTGACGAGCGTGGTCTGCGCGTAGCCGGACGGATTGTCGATCCGCCGACGCCGGCCCCACTTCGGGTACATCCGGCCGAGGGTCTCCTGCACGAGGTCCTCGGCCAGGTGCGTGTCACCGCCGGTGAGCAGGCAGGCGGTGCGGTAGAGATGCGCACCCCGCGACGCGACGAAGGCCTGGAAGTCCTCCGGATCCACGGCCGCCGGGTCGCCGTTCGGGTTCGACGTTGCTCTCACACCCGAATGACGCTGCGAGACCACTGTTTTGTCGCACCCTTCGGATGATCCGTCAGTAGGACTCGAAGGCGACGGCCTTCCCATGCGCGTCGAGCGGCTTCGGGACGGCGAGCAGCGTGCCGTCGGAGGCCGGCAGCTGATAGGGGCCGGCCCAGACCCAGTAGCTCGCGGCGGGCAGCCCGGCGCCGCTCGGCAGCGCCTGCGTCTTGAGCGTGATCTTGCTGGTCACCTGCACCGACACCGCGGCGGAAGGCACCGGGCCGAACAGGACGGCCACGGTCGGCGGGCCGTTCGTGCCGTTCGAGGCGCTGAGGTAGTACGTCTTGCCCTGCGTCTTCGCGTTGAAGCCGCACTGGCTTCCCGACATCTCGCCGGCGGCGATGTCGTTGCGCGCGGTGTACGGGCCCGAGCGGTTCCCCATGCCCATGCACAGCTGGCCGGAGTCCTCCCAGGCCCACAGGTTCCAGTCGACGTTGTCGGTGGTGCCGCTGTCGACGAGCACCGCGCTGTTCTCGCCGTCCGGCGCCGGGGCGGTGGACGAGCAGCCGGCCAGCGCGGCGGCGGCCAGCAGTACGGCAGCCGAGACGGCCGCGGTCTTGATCATGTGATTTTTTCCCAGCCCCTGAGCCGCGGTCAGAAGAAGACCGAGCGACGCTGCAGCAGCACCCGGTAGAGCGTGTCCTGGATGCTCTCGCGCACCTGGTCGGTGAGATTGAACACCAGCATCGGATCGTCGGCCTCGGCGGGGTCGTATCCGGAGGTGTCGATCGGCTCGCCGAACACGATGTACCACTTGGACGGCAGCGGGACCAGGCCCAGCGGGCCGAGCCACGGGAAGGTCGGGGTGACCGGGACGTAGGGCAGGCCGAGCAGCCGGGCCAGGGGCTTGATGTCGCCGATCTTGGGATAGATCTCCTCGGCGCCGACGATCGCGGTCGGGATGATCGGCGCGCCGGTGCGCAGCGCGGCCGAGACGAAGCCGCCGCGGCCGAAGCGCTGCAGCCGGTAGCGCTCGGAGAAGGGCTTGCCGATCCCCTTGAAGCCCTCCGGCCACACCCCGACGACCTCGCCCGCGCCGAGCAGCCGCAGCGCGTCCGGGTTGCAGGCCAGCGTGTGCCCGGCCTTGCGCGCGTAGGAGCCGACGTACGGCATGGTGAACACGACGTCCGCCGCCAGCATCCGCAGATGCCGCCCGACCGGGTGGTGGTCCCACAGCGCGATCTGGGTCATCAGCGCGTCCAGCGGCAGCGTGCCGGAGTGGTTGGCGACGATCAGCGCGCCGCCGTCGCTCGGCACCCGCTCCAGGCCGCGCGCCTCGACCCTGAAGTACTTCTCGTACAGCGGCCGGATGACGTTGAGCAGCACGTTCTCGGTCAGGTCGGGGTCGAAGCCGAACTCGTCGACCTCGTACTCCCCGGTGATCCTGCGGCGCAGGAACGCCAGCCCGCGCGCCGCCCGGCGCTCCCAGGCCGCGGAGTTCGGCTCACCCACGGTTCCCACCGTCCTGCGCGTGCTTCTCCAGCAGCGTGATCAGCCGCTGCTCGGCGCCGCGGACCGCCTCCGGCGGGATCAGCGGCCTGATGCCTGCGGTCCTGGCGTGCTCGGCCACCGCCTGAGCGGTGGTGTACCGCGGGGTGAAGCCGAAGCGCTCGGTCATCCGGGTAGTGTCCAGCACCCGCCCGTAGGTCAGCAGCTCCAACTGGTCCCCGGTGAAGTCGGCGACGCCCACCTGGCGCAGCGCCCGGCCGAGCCAGGGCGCGGCGAAGCGCGGCAGCGGCACGGTGGCCCTGCCGAGCCGGCGGGCGAGCTGGGAGAGGGTCAGCGACCCGGAACCGGCCACGTTGTAGACCCCCGGATGGGCCCCGGACGCGGCGAGCCGCAGCGCCCGGACCACGTCCTCGATGTGCACGAACTGCAGCCGCGGGTCGAAGCCCGCCATGGTGGGCAGCACAGGCAGTGCCAGGTACTCGGAGAACGGGCTGCGCACGCCGTCGCCGAGGTGGCCGGCGAAGCGCAGCACGGTCACCGAGACGTCGGGACGGCGCCGCGCGAAGCCGCGCACGTACTCCTCGACCTCGACGCAGTCCTTGCCGTAGCCCGAACGGGGCGGCCGATGCGGCTGGGTGTCCTCGGTGAAATACGCCGGATCGCGCGGCGCGCAGCCGTAGACCGCGGCCGAGGACTTGACCACCAGGCGGCGCACCGACGGCGCCCGCTGGCAGGCCGCCAGCAGCTGCATGGTGCCGATGACGTTGCGCTCCTTCATCACCGAGCGCCCGCCCGCCTGGCCGGGCGCGGCGAGCACGTCGAGGTGCAGCACCGTGTCCGGGCGGGTCTTAGCGATCAGCGTGGCGATGGCCGGGGCGCGCAGGTCGAGCCGGACGTGCTCCACCCCGTCCACCGCGAGGTCGGGGTCAGGCTCGGACAGGTCCACCGCGAGCACGCGGCGGCCCTGTCCGTGGGCGGCGAGGTCGCGCAGCACCGCGGCGCCGAGCCGACGGGCGGCACCGGTCACCAGCAGGGTGCGGTCGGACGCGGACGTCATCGTGCGCCGAGGAGCGCCGGCTACTTCTTGTTGCGACGCTGGATGCGCGTCTTCTTGAGCAGCTTGCGGTGCTTCTTCTTGGCCATACGCTTGCGACGCTTCTTGATGACAGAGCCCACGTCGGGTCCCTCGCTCACTTCTTCACATGGAGCAGCAGGTGCTGCGGACATAGAACAGGGAACCAGGGTACCTGTCCGCAGCCGCTGCTGGGAAAACGGGGCTTGGAGTGCGGGCAGAGCGCGGGGAGAGTTCGCCGGCCGGTCCGGTCACTGGCTCTCGACGTAGGCCGCCGACAGGTACTCGCGGACCGCCTTGGCGGGCACCCGGAACGAGCGGCCGACCCGCACCGCGGGCAGTTCGCCCGAGTGGACCATCCGGTAGACCGTCATCTTCGAGACCCGCATGACGCCGGCGACCTCGGCCACCGTCAGGAAGGCCATGTCGCTCAGGTCGATGTCGGCCGCGAGGATCGGACGGTTGGTGCGTGCTGCGTCTGATTCGGTCATAGAGGCTCCACGCTCATGCTGTCGTTGGGCAGGCGAAGGGGATGGGCACGAGAGGGTAGGCGCCCTCCCAAGCGCCCCGGCGCCGTCCCGTCTGTGTGTGCGCTTCGTTCCTAAGCGTAGTTGGGTCAGGTGTGGAAGGGGAGGCCTTAGCGCAGAAAAAGGGAGTTTTCGCCGAAGCCGGAACACGGCGATTCCGGTGCGAAGCAGGCAAAAAGGCTAGCACGGGCGTCGATGAGGGCTCTGATTCCGGCGCCGGGACCCCTCGCCCGGTGCTGCGCCTCAGGACTCTGCAATTGCGCGCGCGGTGTCGATCCTCGCGAGTACGTAGTCCCCGAGCGGCTCGTACACGGCCGGGTCCAGGCCGTCGTCCAGCGGCACGGCGACCCGGACCGTCCCCTCGTATTCGCCCACGAACAGCGCCGGGTCGTTGCAGTCGGCGAAGCCGACGGCGTCGACGCCGGCCTGACCGGCGCCGCCGCACCAGCCGTGGTCCGCCACCACCAGGTCGGGCAGCGGGACGCCGTCGGCGGCGAGCGCGGCGAAGGTGGCGCGGATCGGGCGCGCGGAGTGGCTGTGCACCGGGCCGTCCGCGTCCTCCAGCGCGGCGACGTCGCCCGTGCCGCCGGCGCCGACGGCGGCCGAGTAGCCGATCGTCAGCCGGCGCGTGCCGTAGCGCGAGGTCGCGTCGTAGCCCCAGCCCTCCCCGGCGCGCAGGATCGGGCAGCCGTGGCCGCGCAGCGCGTCGGCGAAGCGCTGGTAGAGCCGGGCGAGCGGGGACGGATGGCCGGTGGCGAAGTAGACGGTCTCGCCGCGCACGGCGGCCGCCGCCAGTCGGTCGGCGTACCGGTCGAGCGCGCCGACGGTGAGCTCGGGGCCGATGGTGTCGGCCCCGGCCCGGTGCAGCGGATCCGGGCTCACCCCGACGCGCTCCGCCATGAGCTCGAGCACGGATTCGGCCGTCCAGCGGCGGGACGGGTCGAGGCCGAGCAGGTAGTAGGGGTCGCGGTCGGCCATCAGCCGGTAGTGCAGCAGGTTGTTCTCCCGCGCCGTCGCCACCCGGCCCGCGATCCCCGACGCGGTCAGGTGGGCGAGCAGGGCGGACCGGTCCGGCGGGTTCATGGTCACGACTGTAGCGGGCGCGCACCGCTTCGGCCCCGGATCCGAGGGTTCGGAGATCTCCGGGGCCGAAGTCAGTGTTCTGGTGTCAGCTCAGCATTGTCCGGGTGCGCTCGTATCGACTACCTCCCGCCGGAATCCGCGGCACGCGCGGAGTCCATCTCGCTGCGCAGCCGGCGCGCCGCGCGCACCGGATGCCGCATGGCCAGCAACAGCATTCCCGGTCCGACGAGCAGGAGTCCGGGTCCGCAGCAGGTGGCCGGACCGAGGCAGCAGCCCTCACCGCCGCGTCCCCAGCCCATGCCGCGGGGCGGCGGCCCGCCGGGACCGCCCATGCCGAAGCCTCCGCCGAAGCCGCCGGGCCCGCCCGGTCCGCCGGGTCTGCCCGGACCTCCGCCGGGACCGCCGCCCGGACCGCCGCCCCATCCCATCGCGTACCTCCCGCTAGTTCGCGCATCTCCGATCTCCGTCGTCGGTACCGATGCTGCCGCCGCTTTCTGGGAGCCGTCCTCATGAGGGCCTTGAACTTGTCCAAGAGATTCCCGGGTGCCGGATGAGAGCGAGAACTTGATCACGGCTTAACCCGTTGCGGCGCCGTCCGCGACCCGCAGATGATGCGGGGCGTGGATCAACGCTTCGTTCCCGGTCTTGAGCTCTCTGCGCGGTTCTATACCGACGCCGTCGCTCCCCTCCTGCGCCGGTACTTCGGTGCGGTGCCGCACTCGGCAGCACGCATCGGTACCGGGTCCGAGGTGCTCGGCTTCGATACCGAGCGGTCCGCGGATCACGAGTGGGGGCCGCGGCTGCAGCTCTTCCTGGGCGAGGAGGACAACGCCGCGTACGCGGAGTCGATCCGCGAGATGCTCTCCGAGCGGCTGCCCAAGACCTTCCTGGGCTATCCCACGCATTTCGCCGCGGACGACGAGGGCGGCCCGGTCCGGCACATGCGGGCGACCGACGGACCCGTCTACCACCGCGTCGACGTCGCATCGGTCGGCGCTTGGTACGTCGGGCGCCTCGGTTTCGATCCGCGAGCCGGGATCACCACGTCCGACTGGCTTGCCGCACCGACTCAGACTCTGGCGGAGGAGACTGCCGGCGTCGTCGTACACGACGGGCTCGGGGAGCTCGAGACGGCGCGTGCGCGGCTGGCTTGGTATCCGGAGGACGTGTGGCGGTACGTCCTGGCGTGTCAGTGGAAGCGCATCTCGCAGGAAGAGGCGTTCGTCGGGCGGGCCGGCGAGGTCGGCGATGAGCTCGGGTCGGCGATCGTCGCGGCACGGATCGCGCGTGATCTGATGCGGCTGGCGTTGCTGATCAACCGCCGATATCCGCCTTACGGCAAGTGGCTCGGCACCGCGTTCAGCCGGCTGCCGATCGCGGCTGAGTTGAGTCCGCTGCTCGCCGCGACACTCGCGGCGACGGAGTGGCACGAGCGTGAACGGCCGCTTGGCGACGCGTATGAGCTGGTCGCCGGCGCGTGCAACGGGCTCGGGCTGAGTGCGGCGGTCGATCCGGCTACCCGGAACTACCACGGACGGCCGTTCCGGGTCCTGCACGCCGAGCGGTTCACCGCGGCGTTGCTCGACAGCGTGACCGACGCCGACATCAGGGCTTTACCGCAGATCGGCGCCGTCGATCAGTACGTCGACAGCACCGACTTCCTGATGCGGGCGCCCTCAGGTCATCTCTACGCGGGGACGGTCCGGTTCTCGTTGAAGCCGTAGGCGAACACGAACATCAGGACCGAGAGACCGCAGGGGATCGCCCAGCCCGGCCGGTAGGGCATCCCGGCCTGCCAGAGGCTGGTCAGCAGCGGGGCGCCGAGCAGGAAGCCTACGTAGTTGAAGACGTTGAGGCGGGCCACCGCGATGCCGGTCTCGTGCGGGTCGAGGCGGCCGGCCGCGGCGAAGGTGAGCGGGGCCATGACGGAGATCCCGAGGCCCACGATGGCGAATCCGGCGAGCGCGACCCAGGCGTCGGGCGCGATGCCGACGACGATGAAGCCGAGCACCGCGCACACCGCCGCGGTGCGCGCGATCAGCACGCCGCCGAAGCGATCGGTGAGCTTGTCGCCGGAGAAGCGGCCGATCATCAGCGGCACGGAGTAGACCGCGTACACGGCGGTGTACTGCCAGCCGTGCGCCATCAGCTCCTTCTCCATGTAGACGCCGCCGGCGCTGGAGACCGTCGAGTCGCCGAGGTACGCCATCGCGATGACGGCGCAGATCGCGCCCATCGGCTTCCACGGGATCTTGATGGTCTTCGACTCGGCGGAGAGCGTCTCGTCGCCGATGCCGCGCAGCAGGCGCGGGCCGAAGGCGAGCAGGATCGGCACGATGACGATGAACGAGCCGAGGTAGAGGTTGCTGTAGACCTTGCCGTCGAACTTCGCGGTCAGCGAGGCGGCCGCGGAGCCGGCGAACGCGCCGAGCGCCCAGGCGCCGTGGAAGGCCAGGATGATGGACCGGCCGTAGCGCTTCTGCAGGGCCACGGCCTGCATGTTCGACGTCGCGTCCACGCCGCCGAGGACGAGCCCGAACAGCGCGAGCACCGGCAGCATCAGCACGAAGCTCGTCGTGTAGCCGGCCAGCAGGATGGCGAACAGCACCAGCACCTGGCAGTAGCGCAGCACCACGCTGGTGCTGTACCGGCTGACCAGCATGCCCGCGAGCACCGAGCCGACGCCCGCGATGACCGGGACGACGGCGAGCAGGATCGAGAGCGTGCCGTCGTCGATCTTCAGCCTGCTCTGGATGTTGGCGACCTCGCTGGTCAGTGCCGCGAAGGCGAAGCCCTGGGCGCCGAAGGCCACGAAGGTGGCGCCCCGCGCGCGACGCAGCACGTCATCCACGACGGGATGCGCCGCGGGCTTCGACGCGGAGGCGTCGGTCGTGGCCATTCTGCTCCTCCAAGCTCGCTGGTCGCGTCAGCGTATGCGGGATGGAGAGGCCGGGGAAGACCCCGGCACCAAAATGTGATCCTGGGTTCACGTTGACCGTCCGCCCGTCCCGCCGCGCGGTTCCGGCCGATGCGCCGCGCCCCGCTCTCAGCTGCCCGAAGCCAGCTCCCGCGAGCGGTCCCGGGCGGCCTCGAGCGCCTCGAGCAGCGCGGCCCGGACGCCGTGCCGCTCCAGCTCGCGGATCGCCGCGATGGTGGTGCCGGCCGGAGAGGTGACCGCCTCGCGCAGCTTCACCGGGTGCTCGCCGGAGTCGCGCAGCATCACACCCGCGCCGACGGCCGACTGCACGATCAGGTCGTGCGCCGTGGTCCGCGGCAGGCCGAGCAGGATCCCGGCGTCGATCATCGCCTCGACCAGGAAGTAGAAGTACGCCGGTCCCGAGCCGGAGAGCGCGGTCACCGCGTCCTGCTGCGACTCCGGGACGCGGATGGTCTTGCCGACCGGGCGGAAGATCTCCTCCGTGCGCCGCAGGTGCTCCTCGGTGGCGTGCGCGCCCGGCGAGATCGCCGACATCGCCTCGTCCACCAGCACCGGCGTGTTCGTCATCACGCGCACCACCGGCAGGCCCTCGACGCCGAGCTGCGCGGCCACGTACGCGGTCGTGATGCCGGCCGCGCCCGAGATGACGAGGCGGTCAGCCGGGACGTGCGGCGCGAGTTCGGCCAGCAGCGTGCCCATGTCCTGCGGCTTGACGGTCAGGATGAGCGTGTCGGCGTGCTTGGCCGCGTCCGCGTTGCCCACCGAGGCCACGCCGTACCGCTCGGCCAGCTCCGCCGCCCGCTCCGGCCGGCGCGCGGTGACGACGACCTCGTCCACCGGCTTGCCCGCGCGCAGCAGCCCGGAGACCAGCGCCTCGCCCATCTTCCCGGTGCCCAGCACCGCGATCCGCCGACCCATGCCCACTCGCTCCACTCGTTGCCCGACCGGTCCGCGACCGGCCGCTAGACCGTGATCTGCTTCGCTTCGCCCGCGCTGTCCGCATCGCCGAGCACGAGGTGCCGCCGCGCGTACGTCAGCGCCTCGGCGAGGTCCGCGTCCCGCGCCTCCTGATTCGCCGCGCGACGCGTGTTGACCTCGAGTACCACGTTGCCGTCGAAGCCGTTGCGCCCCAGCAGCCCGAGGATCTCGGCGCACGGCTGCGTGCCGCGGCCCGGGACGAGGTGCTCGTCCGAGTTCGAGCCGGAGCCGTCGGCCAGGTGCAGGTGCGCGAGGCGATGCCCCATCCTGCCGAGCATCCCCATGGTGTCCATCCGGGACGTGGCCGAGTGCGAGAGGTCCAGCGTGAAGTGCGGGTAGTCCTCCTCGGTCGGGTCCCAGCCCGGCGAGTACGCCTCGACCCGGCGCTCCCCGATCACCGGGGTCTTGGCCCGCCACGGGTACATGTTCTCGACCGCGAAGCGGATGTCCGTCTCCTGCTGCATCCGCCGCAGCCCGGCCACGAACTCGTTCGCGTACTTGCCCTGCCAGACGAACGGCGGGTGCACGACGACGGTGGACGCGCCGAGCTCCTCGGCGACCATGCGGGCCTTGATGAGCTTGCCCCACGGGTCGGTGCCCCAGACCCGCTGCAGGTTCAGCCAGAACAGGCAGGGCGCGTGCACCGCCAGGATCGGCATGTTCAGCCCATCGCGCAGCCGGCGCAGGGAGTCGATCGACTGGCTCACCGGGTCGTTGGTCACCATGACCTCGACGCCGTCGTAGCCGAGCCGTTGCGCCGTCGCGAATCCGGTGGCCGTGTTCTCCGGGTAGACCGAGATGGTGGAGAGAGCGACCTTCGGCATAGCCACTCGTTCCACCGCGCCGCTACCGCTGACCGCCCATGTCACGTGTCCGAGAGTAGCTCAGCCGCGCCTCGGCGTCAGAGGCACTCTTCGGGCAGGCCGTCCAACCTTCGGTGAATGGTTCACCGACTCGCGCAGCGCCCACGGCGAGACGTCGGCCTCAGAGCCACTCTTCGGGCAGGCCGTCCAGCCTGCGGAGAATGGTTCGCCGACTCACGCAGCGCCCACGGCGAGACGTCGGCCTCAGAGCCACTCTTCGGGCAGGCCGTCCAGCCTGCGGAGAATAATCCCCTCACGCAGCGCCCACGGCGAGATGTCGGCCACCTCGGCCTCGAAGAGGTCTATGGCCGCCTCGGCCACGATCGCGCCCGCCAGCATCTGCTTGGCGCGGCCGACCGAGATGCCGGGCAGTTGCGCGCGCTCGGCGCTGGGCATCCTGGCCAGCTTGCCGATCCACTCGGACAGGTCCGCGCGGAAAAGCCGCCGCGGCACGTACGGGCCCTCCGCGCTCGGCGCCGCGCCCGCCATCCGCGCGAGCTGCTTGAAGGTCTTCGAGGAGGCCACGACCCGGTCCGGCCGGCCGTAGCGCACCAGGTCCCCGACGACCTTGCCGATCTCCGCGCGCACGTGCCGGCGCAGCGCGCGCACCGAGGCCTCGTCCGGCGGGTCCTCGGCGAACCACTCCTTGGTCAGCCGGGCGGCGCCGAAGGGCAGCGAGCGGGCCACCTCGGGCATCTCGTCGAAGCCGGACGCCATCTCGAGCGAGCCGCCGCCGATGTCCAGCACCAGCAGCCGGCCCGCCGACCAGCCGAACCAGCGGCGTACCGCGAGGAAGGTCAGCTGCGCCTCGGCCTGCCCGGGCAGCACCCGCAGTTCGACGCCGGTGCGCTCGCGGATCCCCCTGAGCACCTCCTCGCCGTTCGCGGCCTCGCGGATCGCGGAGGTTGCGAAGGCGATCAGCTCCTGCACGCCCTTGTCCTCGGCGATGCGCAGCGACTCCACGACGAAGGCCTCGAGGCGCTGCTGCCCCTCGGGGACGATGTGGTTCGACTCGTCTATGAGGTCGACGAGGTGCAGTTCCTCCTTGTGGGAGGACGCCGAGAGCGGCCGCGCACCCTGGTGCGCGTCCACCACGAGCAGGTGCACGGTGTTCGAGCCGACGTCGAGGACTCCCAATCGCATGCTCACGAAACTAGTGCACCGCGCCGCGACCTGCCGGGCAACCCCGGTTTTTCGGGCCACGCCGCCCCGGACGGCTTTCGTATGGTTTCCTCCCCGGATCCCCCTATGCTCTTGAGTTGTGCCTGAAGTCTCCCTCGATTTCCCGCGTGCCTGGGTCGAGTTCCCCGATCCGGAGAACGACGAGCAGGTCTACCGCTGCGACCTGACCTGGCTGTGCTCCCGCTGGCAGTGCATCTGGGGCTCCGGATGCCAGGGGATCAGACCGGGCCGCGCCGACGACGGCTGCTGCACGCTCGGCGCCCACTTCTCCGACCCGGACGACGAGAAGCGGGTCAAGGCGGCGGCGAAGCGGCTGACGCCCGAGAGCTGGCAGTTCCACGCCGAGGGCGTGCGGCGCGGCAGGCTGAACGTCATCGAGGTGGACGAGGACGGCGACCGGCAGACTCGCGTGCACGAGGGCGCCTGCATCTTCCTGAACCGGCCGGGCTTCGCGGGCGGCGCCGGCTGCGCGCTGCACGGTCTCGCGCTGCGCGAGGGCCGCCACCCGCTGGAGACGAAGCCGGACGTGTGCTGGCAGCTGCCGATCCGCCGCACCTACGACTGGGTGGAGCGGCCGGACGACAGCAAGGTGCTGGTGATCAGCATCGGCGAGTACGACCGGCGCGGCTGGGGCCCCGGCGGCCACGACCTGAACTGGTGGTGCACCGGCAACACCGAGGCGCACACGGCGTTCGAGCCGGTGTTCGTCTCCTACCGGCCGGAACTCGTCGAGCTGATGGGCCAGGCCGGATACGACGCGCTGGCCGAGCAGTGCGAGGCGTACCTGGCCGCCCGCCGTCCGGTCGCGCCGCATCCGGCGGACCCGGCCGAACCGGAAGACTGAACGGCATGCGCCTTCACGGTGCATTGGTATCGTCTGGCCGGTGACCACCGTGTCGACCCCGTCTGCCGCGCCGACCTCGCAGCACAGTCCGCGGGAGCGGGCCGCCTCCTTCGCCCGGGACCAGTGGCCGTCGCTGGTGGTCGGCGCCCTGGTGTTCGTGTTCTACGCCGTCGTGGCGCTGGGGCTGCCGCGGGCGGACGACCTGATGCTGCACCTGGCCGTGCTCAAGCGGCTGATCCACGACCCGCTGCATCCCGGCAATCCCGTGATCGGCATCGGCGGGAGCAGTATCTACTACAGCCCTTACATGCTCGCGCTCGCTTTGCCCGGCAAGGCTTTCGGCATCGGCGCGTACACGCTGTACAAGCTCGCGGCGGTGGTCAACGTGGCGCTGCTGCTGACCGGCCTGTACCGCTTCGTGCGCTCGATCAGCGGCGCCCGCTACGCTCCGCCGCTCGCGCTCGTCGGCGTGCTGTTCTGGTGGGGCACGAAGGTCGTAGCGTTCAGCGGATTCCTGTCGTTCATCTCGCTCGGCGACACGCTCGCGTACCCGAGCACTCTGGCGACCGCGCTCACGCTGCACCTGTGGGCGTGGCTGAACGACGGCGGCCGGACGGCGCGTAGCCCGCGGCGGGCGATCGGGATCGGCGTGCTGCTCGGGCTGATCCTGCTCATCCACCAGTTCACCGGGCTCAGTGCGCTCGTCGGCGTCGCGGCGATCCTGGTTTCCCAGCACAAGATCGTGCGCACGAAGGCCGTGCTGACGTCGCTCGCGCTCGGTCTCGTCGCGTGCGCCGCGGTGATCGCGGTCTGGCCGTACTACCACCTGTGGAGCGTCAGCCAGGGCGAGCTCGACGTGCTCGACCCGATCCACCATGCGCTCTACTCGCACGCGGAGAAGTGGTACGCGATCGGCATCGTGCTCGGCCTCGTCGCACTCGCGCTGCGCTTCTGGCGGAACATGACCGACGCGCTGGTGCTCATGTTCGTCGGCATCGGTCTGGTCGTGGCGTACGGCGAGTTCTCGCATCACTGGTCCTACGGCCGCAGCTGGCCGATGCTGATGCTCGTCGCGCAGGTCGCGGTGGCGATCGCGGTGGCCGAGACGGTTCGCGGCCGGACACGCTGGGCCTGGGCCGTGCCCGTCGCACTGGCCACCGCGCTCGGCGCCGCGACCCAGTTCGGCGGCAGCTTCGAGAACATCCCGAGCCTCGACAGGCTCGACCGGTACTTCACGCCGACGACGGTCGTCGCCGCCTCCACGCAGTACGCGCAGTACGAGGTCGCCGCGCACGGCAGCTACGGCGTCACCTCGCCGTGGTACCTGCCGGAGATCCCGCGCACGATGCAGAACGAGCGCAACGCGGCGGTGAAGGCGATCTTCGCCTCGCAGACCTCTGCTGCCGAGCGGGTGGCGCTGCTGAAGGCGTACGACGTGAGCTGGGTGCTTCTCGCGCCCGGCGAGTCACTGCCGGCCGGCCTGCCGGCCGTGTTCACCGCGGAGCAGTCCGGCTACCGGCTCTACCGCGTGGTCTCCTGACACGCCGAGGGCCGGGCCCCGATCTCCGCGAAAGATCGGCAAAGCCCGGCCCCCGGCGTCTGGGATCCTCAGTGCCTGCGCACCGGCTGCGACGGCGCGGTGGAGGAGGCGCTGCTGTTCGCGCCCGTCGGCTGGCTGGATGTCGGGGCCTGGGATCCGCTCGCGGTGTCGCCGGCGCCGGTGGCACCCGACTGGGAGCCGGTGGCCGAGGCCGGTGACGACGGTGACGACGTGGTCGGCGACGAGGTCGTCGGGGCCGGCGTGGTCGGGCTGGTGGGCGCCTTCGTCGGAGTGGTCGGCGAGGTGCTGGTGCCCGCGCTTGCGCCGCCGCCGGTACTCGCGCCGGTGCCCGAGTCCGTGCTGCTCGCGCTGCTCGCCGGGACGCCGCCGTGCAGCGTGACGACGATGCCGCCCGGACCGAACACGATCTGCGCGGTCCACTCGCCGCTCGGCGCGGCGTCCGTGGTCGTGGCGGTGACGATCAGGCTCTGTCCGGGGGCCAGGGTGCCGCTGGACTGGCTCAGGGTGAGCCAGGAAACGGACGGCGCCGCGGTCCAGTTCAGTGCCGCCGAACCGGTGTTGCGGAGCAGGATCTGCACGCTCTGCGGGTCGGCGTCGCGCTGGTTGACGCTCACATGGAACGCGCCGACCGACGCGGCGGTCGTGCTCGCCACCGCCGTACCGCCGGAACCCGGCAGGCCGACGCTCGTCGCGCCGGACACCTGACCCGACGAAGCGGTGGAGGCGGTCGTGACCGAGACCGTGAGGTGGCCGGGGCTGTCGGCGGCGGCGGACGAGGAGGTCGAGCTCGTGCCGACGTTCTCCGTGCCCTGCGAACCGTCCAGCGCCGACGTGTTCGGGTTCGGACTCGAGCCGATCCCGAGCATCGCCGCCGCGGTGGCCGCGACCGCGCCGATCGCACCCAGCGCCATCGCCGAGACGACGGCCTGGCGCATCGGACGCGCCTTGTGCCGAGGCCGCGCCGCGGCGCCCGACTTCACGGCCGGGTCGGTCGGTTTCGGCGCGGCCGGGGCCGCGGAGGGCGGCCGAGTCGCCGCGGAAGCTGCCGCGGACGTCGCTCTGGATGCCGCCGTGGACGACTCGGCGGTGTACCCAGCGGGCCGCAGACTCTCGCCGCAGGAAATCCGGGCTTCCCGCCACGTCGATCCGGGCTGCGCGGGACGTGTCGCGAAACGTCCGGACGCCGTCTGCACGAACGTCTGCCCGGGCGGCGGCCGCCACGGCTCTGCCGCGCCGAACACGTCGCTGCCCGGCGCGGGTGGCAGCACCTTGTCGGCCCAGCTGCCCTTCGCGCGGTACAGGCTGTCGTCGGGTTCGAGCAACGGCAGTGGTTGCGACTGCTGCCGCTGTGGTGGCCGCTGGGCCGACTGCGGTGATGGCTGCTGCTGGTGTGGCGGCGCGGGCGGACGCGGCGGCATGCCGGTCTTCGCGGACGTCGCCTGCGCAGTGCCCGCCTTCGCCGACTGCGGACGCTGGTGGTGAGCCGCCGCGCGACCGCTCGGTCCCGGCTGCCGGCGCCTCGGCACCCGCCCGGTTCCGGCGGACACGGCGCCGGACCCGCCGCCGCTGCTGCCGCCGCTGCCGCTGGTACCACTGCCGGGGCTGCTGCCGGTACCGTTGCCGTTGCCGCTGGTCGGGGCCTGGGCGGAGGTCTCCAGACGGCCCGGGAAGCCCTCGGGGCCGAACTTGCCGCAGCGCCTGCCCAGCGCGACGAGGTCGACGCCCGCGGCGGCCGCCGCGTCCGCGTCCGCGAGCTCGGCAAGCAGCATGTCGCGCAGCGCGCGCGGCGCCGCCACGAACGGCAGGATCGTCGGCGCGGACGGCGTGCCGATGACCGTGTGCAGGTAGTGCTGGCAGCGCGAGCAGCGGTCCACGTGGTCGATCAGCGGCGCGCGCAACGTGCCGTTGAGCTTGCCGCTCCACCCGAAGGTCAGCTCGGCGAGCTGGGCGCAGTTGTCGCGACCCGAACCGGCCACGGCGGCGGCGGCGAGCGAGCGCTCGAGCTCGCGCCACGCGTCGGCCAGCAGTCCGAATCCGTGAGCGGGCGCCAGGCCCGCGGCCTCGCGCAGCCCGAGCACGAGCGCCAGCCCCCGGCTGTCGAGCCCGTGACGGATGGTCAGCTCAAGCACCTCGCGATGGGAGGGGGCGAGCCCCTCGGCCTCCGGCCAGGCGAGCGACTGGAACTCGGCACGCCGCAGGTTGCCCTCCAGCTGGAGCAGCGACGCCGTGACCCCCGACTCGCCGAGCGAGTCCGACTTCGGCCGCAGCCGGCGCGACGCAGGCGCCGGCGCCGAGGCGCCCTCCTTGCCGCGCAGCCGGCACTCGCGGCGCAGCAGCGCGTAGAGCCACGGCTGAATCTGCTCCGGCTGCTGGAGGTTCGTGTGATTGCGGTCCGCCGCGACGAAGGCGCAGTAGACGGCGTCGGCCGCGGCATCGTGGTCGTGCAGGTACCAGAGCGAGTAGGTGTGTAGTCCGTCGGCGTAGGCGTCGTAAGCGGCAGCCCGTCCCCAGCCGTCGCCCGCAGTACCTCCGAGCACGGCTCCGGCGACGGCGTGCCCCCCGCCCGAAGATTCAGCATTCACCCGGACGACGCTAGGCGCGCGACCTCGGCATACGTAGCCGTATTTACATCCAATCACCCTGACGGGTGAGGACGGCCGAACCGTACCTCACCCGTTCGGGTGGATAGAGATAATGCGGCGTCATGGCCGCGAATGGCCTGATCAGTTGCAGGACTTGGAGGTGACAGGCGACGCGGACGTCGTAGTCGTCGGGGACATGGACGTCGTCGTGTATACCGGCGACGCGCTGTCCGAAGGCGTGACCGTGATGGTGACCGGCACCGATGTCTTCACTGTCACCGTCTTGGTGGTCGTCACGGTGACGCACGTTGTCGTCTTCGTCGTCGGAGCTGCCGCGGTCGTTGCCGTCGTCTGCTGCCCCGCTGCCGTCGTCACCGTCGTCGCCGCCGCGCTGCTCGTCGTCGCCGAGGCCGAGGCGCTCGCCGACGTGCTCGCGCTGCCGCTCGCGCTCGACGCCGCCAGCTCCGCGTACGTCGACGCCGTGCTCACCGAGCCGCCGGTCGACGACGAGGTGGTCGTGACGTCCGCGGATGCCGCCGGGTGGTCGTTCGTCATGTACATCACCAGCGCCACCGCGCAGGCCGCGGCGGCCACCAGGCCCGCGCCGGGCAGCATCCACTTCTTGACCGCGGAGAAGCCGCCGCCGCCGCGGCCGCCGCCGGTCGGGAAGCCGTTCGCGTCGAACTTGCCGGAGCGCTCCACGATCTGCTCCGCGAACGCGGCGCCCGCCGGGTCGCGCAGCGCCTCGAGCACCCGCGAGCGGACGCCGGGCGGCATGAACGCGTGCGGCAGCTCCTCGAACAGCCGCAGCGGACGGCGGTTGCGGATCGCGTCGCCGCAGACCGCGCAGCCCTCGACGTGCTTGCTCGCCGCGCGCAGCCAGACGGGGACGCCCTTGCCGTCGATCTCGTCGAACTGCCGGCCGGCCTGCGCCGCCTCGTCGCAGCGCGGCTCGCCGGTGCGGGCCGCGAGCACGACCAGCAGCGCGGTCTCCAGGTCGGCCTGCGCCCGCGTCACCTCGACGGCTATCCCCGACTCGTCGCGGCCGAGCACCAGCGCGAGGTCGTTGTCCACCAGGCGGTGCCGGAAGGCCAGGTCGAGCAGCTCGCGCTCCTCCGGCTCCAGCATCGAGTAGACGTCGAGCGCCAGCCGCGCCAGCCGGTCGCCGCGGGCCGCGCTGGCGGCGTCGGCGGGGGCGTCGTCGCTGATGCCGACGCGGTCGCACTCGGCCCGCGCCAGTGCGTACAGCCAGGCGCCGAACTCCTCCGGCTCGGCCAGCTCGCGGATCCGGTTGACGGCCACGATGAAGGTGTCGCGCAGTGCGTCGGCGGCCAGCCGGGGGTCGGCCAGCAACTCGTGGCAGTACGCGTACAGCCTGGTGCCGTAAACGTCATAGACCTGCCCCGCCGCCAGCCGGTCGCCGGCCCGCAGGGTGGTCACCAAATCCCGGTCGCTCACGGCACAGGACGCTAAGCCATGACTTGAATTGAAATCCACTGCGCGGGTGCAAACGTTATCTCGCCTTGCCGGAAAGATCCGGAAATACCCGGAAAGTTCACCGGGCGCGTTCCTGCCACGCCCGCGGTCCACCGTCCGCCGTCCACGCCCGCGGTCCACCGTCCGCCGTCCGCGACCGCAGCCGCGTCCACGTCACCCGGCACGCCGTGCCGCCGCCACGCCGCAGCCGCCGCCGGGCCCTCGCCGCGCTGTCGGCGCCTGCCTATACCTTCTTGTCTCATGGCGAACTCGACGAAACCCGCTCGCCCGGGCTACCGCTGCGCCGAATGCGGCGTGACCACGGCGAAGTGGCTCGGCCGCTGCCCGGAGTGCCAGGCCTGGGGCACTCTCGAGGAGCTCGGCGTGCCCAAGCCGCGCACGGTGAAGGCGGGACCGGTCTCCGCGCCGGCCCGGCCGATCGGGCAGGTCGACGCCACGATGGCCAAGGCCCGCGCGACCGGCGTGGACGAGCTCGACCGGGTGCTCGGCGGCGGCCTGGTGCCGGGCGCCGTGGTGCTGCTCGCCGGGGAGCCCGGCGTCGGCAAGTCGACGCTGCTGCTGGAGGTGGCCGCCGCGTGCGCCGGGGGCGAGCGGCCCGCCCTCGTCGTCACCGGCGAGGAGTCGGCGGCCCAGGTCCGCTCGCGCGCGGACCGCATCGGCGCCCTGCACGAGGACCTCTACCTCGCCGCGGAGACCGACCTGTCCGCTGTACTCGGCCAGATCGAGGCGGTCGAGCCGGGCCTGCTGATCCTGGACTCGGTGCAGACGGTCGCCTCGGCCGAGGTGGACGGCGTGCCCGGCGGCATCACCCAGGTGCGCGAGGTGTGCGCGGCGCTGATCCGGATCGCCAAGGAGAAGGACCTCGCCACCATCCTGGTCGGCCACGTCACCAAGGACGGCAACATCGCCGGCCCGCGCGTGCTCGAGCACCTGGTCGACGTGGTCCTGCAGTTCGAGGGCGACCGGCACTCCACCCTGCGCATCGTGCGCGCGGTGAAGAACCGCTACGGCCCGACCGACGAGATCGGCTGCTTCGAGATGCGGGAGTCGGGGATCAAGGGCCTGCCCGATCCCTCAGGCCTCTTCCTGTCGCAGCGCTCCGACCCGGTCCCCGGCACCTGCGTGACCGTCACCCTGGAGGGCCGCCGGCCGCTGGTCTGCGAGGTGCAGGCGCTGGTCGCGCCCTCTCCGCTGCCGCAGCCGCGGCGGGCCACGTCAGGGCTCGACGGCTCCCGGGTGTCCATGGTGATGGCCGTGCTGGAGCGGCGCGGCCGGGTGCCGCTGGCCAAGAACGACGTGTTCGCGGCGACGGTCGGCGGGGTGCGGCTGGTCGACCCGGCCGCGGATCTGGCCGTGGCGCTGGCGATGACGACCGCCGCGATCGACGCGCCGCTGCCGCCGACGGTCGCGGCCTTCGGCGAGCTCGGCCTCGCCGGGGAGGTGCGGCCGGTCGCCGGTCTGGCCCGGCGGCTGTCCGAGGCGGCCAGGCTCGGCTTCAAGACGGCGCTCGTGCCGCGGCCGGCGCCGGGCGGCGAGACGGTCAGGCCGCCCGCCGGGATGCGCGTCGTCGAGGTCTCCGACATCGCCGACTCGCTTGCCGCCCTGCATACGATGATCAGCCGCTAGAATCGGGTACAGCGATTCGGTACAGCTATCGACCGCAGTGATTCGGGACAGCGAGCCAACCGTCCCGGCCCGCGGCATCGGCGCCATCCGATGCCCACGAACCAAGCCCGGAAGCAACGGAGCGTCCCGCATGGCAGCCACCGACCCCACGGACCAGGATCTGCAGCGCTCGACGCTCGCCACGCTGGCTCCCGGCACCCCGCTGCGCGAGGGTCTCGAGCGAATCCTGCGCGGGCGCACGGGCGCGCTCATCGTGCTGGGCTTCGACAAGACGGTCGAGTCGATCTGCACCGGCGGCTTCGTGCTGGACGTCGAGTTCTCCGCCACCCGGGTCCGCGAGCTGTCGAAGATGGACGGCGCCGTGGTGCTCACCCGGGACGGGGCGCGGATCGTGCGGGCCGGCGTGCAGCTGGTCCCGGACCCGGCGATCCCGACCGTGGAGACCGGCACCCGGCACCGCACCGCCGAGCGGGTCAGCAAGCAGACCGGCCTGCCGGTGGTCTCGGTCAGCCAGTCGATGCAGCTGATCGCGCTCTACCACCAGGGCGTGCGGACCGTGCTGGAGGACTCGAACGCGATCCTGTCCAAGGCCAACCAGGCGCTGGCCACCCTGGAGCGGTACAAGCTGCGGCTCGACGAGGTGGCGGGCACCCTCTCCGCGCTGGAGATCGAGGACCTGGTGACGGTCCGCGACGTGGCCCAGGTGGCGCAGCGCCTTGAGATGGTCCGCCGGATCGCCCAGGAGATCGAGGGCTACGTGGTGCAGCTCGGCGTGGACGGCCGGCTGCTGGAGCTCCAGCTGGACGAGCTGGTCGCCGGCGTGGACACCGACCGCGAGCTGGTGGCCAGGGACTACCTGATCGAGCGGACCGGCCGGCGCGCGAAGACCGTGCCGGAGACGGTGGCGGACCTCGACGCGCTGGACCGCGGCGAGCTGCTCGAGCTCGGCGCCGTCGCCCGCGCCCTCGGCTTCTCCGGCAGCTCGGAGGCGCTGGACGGCGCCGCCTCGCCGCGCGGCTACCGGCTGCTGGCCAAGGTGCCGCGGCTGCCCGGCACGGTCATCGACCGGCTCGTCGACCACTTCGGCGGGCTGCAGAAGCTGCTGGCCGCCTCGGTCGCCGACCTGCAGGCGGTGGAGGGCGTCGGCGAGACCCGGGCCAGGACCGTGCGCGAGGGCCTGTCCCGGCTGGCCGAGTCCTCGATCCTGGAGCGCTACGTCTGACGCTGACGCCGGATCACCGGCCGCGGGCCTCAGTCGAGGATGAACTCCACGGCGCTGGTGGTGATCCCGTTCGCCTCGGCGTTCACCGTGTACGTGCCCTGCGGGACGGTCGGCAGCTTGGAGACCGGGCAGGTGGTGCCCTGCGTCTCCCAGCGCTTCCACACGACCGGGAAGCTCTGCGCGTCGCCCGGCCCGAGCACCCGTAGGTCGCTGGCGCCGGAGCAGACCTCGGAGGTCCAGATCGGCTTGGTCGTGCCGAGCGGCATCACGCTCACCACGAGGCCCTTGCCGGAGACGTCCACGGTGCAGTTGGCCGAGCCGGTGTCGGTCGCCGAGATCTTGAAGGTGGGGTAGGTGCCGGCCGGGTACTGCACGGTCCCGGAGGACGAGGTGCGGTCCAGCGCGATCGTCAGGCTCAGCGCGCAGCCGGCCTCGGCGCCGGACGCGGCCTGCGTCGCGCCCGCTCTCAAACTCGACCCGGCGCTACCGCTCGCGGAGGCCGTCCCCGTGCCGCCGCTCCCGGCCCCGGCGCTGCCGGTGGTGACCGTGCCGGTCGGGTAGGAGTTCCCGGGCGGCCCGGACGCCGTCTCGCTCGACCCCGGCGTGATGACCCCGGTCGGGCTGGAGCTCGCCGTGTTCCCGGCGCCGGGTCCGGCCGTGTTCTGCGGGGAGCCGGAGGTGCCGGAGCACGCGTACGCCACCAGCGCTATCGTGAACAGCGGGATTCCGAGCAGCACGATGCGCCGCCGCCAGTAGACCGAGGCAGGCAGCGGACCCACCGGATTGCGGAAGGTTCCCACGGGACGTCACCTTAGGGCATGCGAGAGAGACTGCGCCGGATGTTCAGTGTGCGTTTTCGATGATGGGAGAATATTCTCATGTCCGTCATCGAAGTCACTCTCGGGTGGTACGCCGAGCATCGCCGCGACCTGCCCTGGCGGCGGCCGGAGGCGGGCGCCTGGGGTGTGCTGGTGAGCGAGTTCATGCTGCAGCAGACACCGGTCAACCGGGTCCTGCCGGTGTATCAGGCCTGGCTGGAGCGCTGGCCGAAGCCCGGTGACCTGGCCGCCGAATCCAGCGGCGAGGCCGTGCGCGCCTGGGGCAGGCTCGGCTATCCGCGGCGCGCGCTGCGGCTGCACGCGGCCGCCGCGGCGATCGCGGAGCGGCACGGCGGGGTCGTGCCGGCCGAATACGAGGAACTCAGGGCTCTGCCGGGCGTCGGCGACTACACGGCGGCGGCGGTCGCCTCCTTCGCGTACGGCCGCCGGCACGCCGTGCTCGACACGAACGTGCGCCGGGTGCTGGCCCGCGCGTACTCCGGGGAGCAGTACCCTGCGACGTCGGTCAGCGCGGCCGAGCGCGCGCTGGCGGTGAGCCTGCTGCCCGAGGAGCCGTCGCGGGCCGCCGCGTGGGCCGCGGCCTCGATGGAGCTCGGCGCGCTGATCTGCACCGCCAAGAACCCCCGCTGCGCGGCGTGCCCGGCCGCCGAGCTGTGCGCCTGGCGGAAGGCCGGGCGCCCCGAGCACACCGGCCCCGCGCGCAAGGGCCAGAGCTACGCGGGCACGGACCGGCAGTGCCGCGGCGCGCTGCTCGCCGTGCTCAGGCAGGCGCACGCGCCGGTCGAGGCGGACGTGCTGTTCGCCGCGTGGGCCGACGAGGCGCAGCGCGGCAGGGCGCTGCGCAGCCTGCTGGAGGACGGCCTGGCCGTGCGGACCGCCGGGAATCAGTACAGCCTCCCCTGAGCCATCGCCGCCGAAACGCATTCCGGGAGCTTCCAGTCGCGATCTCCCGGTAACCTTGGACTGTGACTCTCCGCCTTTACGACACCGCCACACGCAGCGTGCGTGACTTTGTCCCGTTGGTTCCGGGCAAGGTCTCGGTCTACGGCTGCGGGCTGACTGTCCAGGGCGCGCCCCACGTCGGGCACATCCGCTTCGGTCTGGTCTTCGACGTGCTGACGCGCTGGCTCGAGTACCGCGGGTTCGAGGTCACCTACTGCCGCAACGTCACCGACATCGACGACAAGATCCTGCGCAAGGCGGCCGAGCAGGGCGTCGAGTACTGGCGGGTGGCCAGCAGGTACGAGCGCGAGGCGACCGCCGCCTACACGCTGCTCGGCTGCCGTCCGCCGACCGTCGAGCCGCGCGCGACCGGCCACATCCCCGAGATGATCGCGATGACCGCCGAGCTGATCGAGCGCGGGCACGCGTACCCGGCGAACGGCGACGTCTACTTCGACGTGCGCTCCTTCCCGGAGTACGGCGCGCTCTCCAACCAGAAGCTCGACGACATGCTGAGCGCGGACGACGCCGATCCGAAGAACGCCAAGCGGGACCCGCGCGACTTCACGCTGTGGAAGGGCGCCAAGCCGGGCGAGCCGTTCTGGGAGAGCCCCTGGGGTCCGGGCCGTCCTGGCTGGCACCTGGAGTGCTCGGCCATGACGCACAAGTACCTCGGCCAGGCCTTCGACATCCACGGCGGCGGCATCGACCTGATCTTCCCGCACCACGAGAACGAGATCGCCCAGTCCAAGGCGGCCGGCGACGAGTTCGCCCGGTACTGGCTGCACAACGCCTGGGTGACCGTCAAGGACGCGAAGATGGGCAAGTCGCTCGGCAACGCGATGAACGTCGAGGAGGTGGCCCGGCGGCACCGTCCGGTGGTGCTGCGCTACTACCTCGCGTCCCCGCACTACCGCTCCATGGT
This sequence comes from Actinospica acidithermotolerans, assembly GCF_018139625.1. Classification (GTDB taxonomy): domain Bacteria; phylum Actinomycetota; class Actinomycetes; order Streptomycetales; family Catenulisporaceae; genus Actinospica; species Actinospica acidithermotolerans. Next base: position 34,923 of record NZ_JAGSOH010000010.1, read on the forward strand.
CGAGTACTCGGAAGAGGCGATCGAGGAGGCGGCCGTCGCGTACGGCCGGATCGAGCAGTTCGTCACCCGGGCGATCGAGCTCGCCGGGCTGGTCGAGCCGTCCCCCGAGGTCCCGGCCGAGTTCGCCGCGGCGATGGACGACGACCTGGGCGTTCCGCAGGCGATGGCCGTCCTGCACAACACCGTGCGCGCCGGCAACGTGGCGCTGGCGGCGGGCGACAAGGAGGCCGCGGCGCAGCGGCTGGCCGAGACCCGGGCGATGCTCGGCGTGCTCGGACTCGACCCGCTGGCCGAGCCGTGGGCCGACGAGACGGCGGGCGGCGCGGCGGCGGACCTGCGGGAGACCGTGGGCAAGCTGGTCGCCGTCGCGCTGGAGCAGCGGCAGGCCGCGCGGTCCCGCAAGGACTTCGCCGCGGCCGACGCGATCCGCGCCCAGCTGGGCGCGGCCGGGGTCCAGATCGAGGACACCCCGGCCGGACCGCGCTGGTCGCTCGGCTGAAGCGGGCCGGGCAGCGCATTGAAGAAGACGTAGTGACCACCCATCAGAAAGGCCCGCATCATGGCAGGCGGTAAGGGCGGCGGCCTCGGCGGGCGCGGCAACAAGGCGGGATCCTCGCGCAAGGGCGCGCAGAAGGGCTCGGGCGGCCAGCGCCGCCAGAGCCTCGAGGGCAAGGGCCCGACGCCGAAGGCGGTGGACCGGACCAAGCACCCGGCCGCGAAGCGCGCCGCGGCGGCCGCCAAGCGCGCGGCCGGCACCGGCGGCGGCCGGGGCCAGCGCCCCAAGGTCCCGTACAAGGCGAACCGTCAGATCAGCGAGCTGATCGCGGGCCGCAACTCGGTGGTCGAGGCGCTGCGCGCCGAGATCCCGGCGACCACGCTGTACGTGGCCGCGCAAATCGACATCGACGACCGCGTGCGCGAGGCCATCACCCTGGCCACGCAGCGCGCGCTGCCGATCCTCGAGGTCTCGCGCCAGGAGGTGGACCGGCTGACCGACGGCGCCATCCACCAGGGCGTCGCGCTGCAGATCCCGCAGTACGAGTACGCGCACCCGGACGATCTCGTGGTGCGCGCCCAGGACGCGGGCGACACCCCGCTGATCGTCGCCCTCGATGGCGTCACCGACCCCCGCAACCTCGGCGCGGTCATCCGTTCGGCGGCGGCCTTCGGCGCCCACGGCGTCGTCGTCCCCGAACGGCGTAGCGCGGGCATGACCGCGGGCGCCTGGAAGACCTCAGCGGGCGCCGCCGCGCGCCTGCCTGTCGCCCAGGCCGGGAACCTGACCCGGACCCTCGAGTCGTACCGGAAGCAGGGCCTGACCGTCGTCGGCCTGGCCGCCGGCGGCACCCTCGACCTGGCCGACCTGGAGGCGGGCAGCGACCCGCTGGTGCTGGTCGTCGGCGCGGAGGACAAGGGCCTGTCCCGCCTCGTGGAGCAGACCTGCGACCTGACGGTCCGCATCCCGATCGCCGCCGCGACCGAGTCGCTCAACGCCGGCGTGGCCGCCGCGATCTCCCTCTACGAGGTGGCCCAGCGCCGCAAGAACGCCGGCCGCCTGTAGATCCGCCGCTCGACGAGAATCCGCCGCCCAGCGAGAATCCATCGCTCGACGAAATCCGCCGCTCAAGGCGGAAGGGCCCCGCCCGGCTGACGCCGGACGGGGCCCTCCTCGATCTGCTCCGCTTACTACGAGATACGGGCGCCGCTACCCGACGCGAAGACGTGCGTCTCGCCGGCCTTCGGCACGACGTACAGGTCCTCGCCCTTGGCCGGGGTGTTACGCGCGTCGACGCGGACGATCACGTCGACGTCCTTGCCGTTGGCCTTGGCGGTGCCGTAGGCGAAGGCGTCGGCGCCGAGCTCCTCGACGACGTTCACCTGCACCTTGATACCGCCCTGCGATCCGTCCGTCTGCAGGTCGAAGGACTCGGGCCGGACGCCCACGGTCACCGTGGAACCCTCGGCGCGGGCCAGCGTCTCGCGGTCGATCGGCACGATGGCGCCGTCGAAGTCCACGCCGCCGTCCGCGATCGGGGCCTCGATCAGGTTCATCGCCGGCGAGCCGATGAAGCCCGCGACGAAGACGTTGGCCGGCTTCTCGTACATGGCGCGCGGGGTGTCGCACTGCTGCAGCAGGCCGTCCTTGAGCACCGCGACGCGGTCGCCCATCGTCATGGCCTCGACCTGGTCGTGCGTGACGTAGACGGTCGTGATGCCGAGGCGGCGCTGCAGCGAGGCGATCTGGGTGCGGGTCTGCACACGCAGCTTCGCGTCCAGGTTCGAGAGCGGCTCGTCCATGAGGAAGACCTTCGGCTCACGCACGATCGCGCGGCCCATCGCGACACGCTGGCGCTGACCGCCGGAAAGCGCCTTCGGCTTGCGGCCGAGGTACTCGGTGAGCTCGAGCAGCTTCGCCGCCTCCTCGACCTTGGCCCGGATCTCCGCCTTCGGCGTGCCCGCGATCTTCAGCGCGAAGCCCATGTTGTCCGCGACCGTCATGTGCGGGTAGAGCGCGTAGTTCTGGAAGACCATCGCGATGTCGCGGTCCTTCGGCGGAAGGTTGGTGACGTCCCGCTCACCGATGCGGATCTCGCCGGAGGTCACCTCCTCCAGGCCGGCCAGCATGCGCAGCGAGGTGGACTTGCCGCATCCGGAGGGCCCGACGAGCACCAGGAACTCGCCGTCCTGGATGTCGAGGTTGAGCTTGTCGACGGCGGGCCGCTCGGCCCCCGGGTAGACGCAGGAAGCGTCTTCGTAGATGACACCAGCCATGGTGAGGTACACCCTTTCAACCGGCAGGAACGTGCCGGACGATCCGAGTTGGAAGGTCATGGCCCGCGTACGCCGATGAGGAGGCGAAGCGGACCTTACGTGACCGTATAGTCTTACGATCCTTTTGCCAAGAGGCGCGCCCAGCCCTATTCGGCTGTCCGCACCCCCCGGCTCCCGGTACCATGGCAGCGGCCCGCCCACGGCACAACCGCCGCCCGCGGCCGACAACCGCATCCGCCGGCGTGGCGCAATTGGCAGCGCACCTGTCTTGTAAACAGGTGGTTAGGGGTTCGAGTCCCCTCGTCGGCTCTCGCTTCCAGCCCTGGTCGATCGACCGGACTCCGGCTCTGCAACGAGAGCCCCGGACCCAACCAGAGCCCCGGGCCCCAGCGAGCTCGTCCTCGACGTGTTCGGGTACTGCCAGTAAACGGTGAGTGAAGGGGCTCGCGGGGCGCCTCCGGCGAGCCCCTTGCCGCGTCCGGATGCGGCAGACTGGAGTGCGTGACCGACGAAACGCCGGGGCAGGCCGCGGCCGCGCCCACCGCAGCGGACGGGTCCTCGTGGCTGGTCCTGATCTACCGCATCCCCTCGGAGCCGACGCGGCTGCGCGCCACGGTGTGGCGGCGGCTGAAGGGGCTGGGGGCCGTGTATCTGCAGAACTCGGTGGCGGCGCTGCCGGCCGGGACGGCGGCGGAGCGGGCGCTGCGGAAGCTGCGGCGGGAGATCCTGGAGATGGGGGGCACGGCGCAGCTGCTGGCGTCGCAGGCGCTGGCCGGGCAGCAGGACATCCTGGCGGTCTTCCAGGCGGCTCGGGACGACGAGTACGAGGAGATCGTCGACAAGTGCCAGGACTTCCACGGGCAGCTCCAGAAGGAGTACGACGCGGGGCACTACACGTACGCCGAGCTGGAGGAGAACGAGGAGGACCTCGTCAAGCTGCGCAACTGGCTGACGAAGATCACCGAGCGGGACGTGTTCGGGGCGCCGCGGCGGGCGGCCACGCTCGAGGCGCTCGCGTCCTGTGAGCAGGCGCTGGAGGAGTACGCGGCTCGGGTTTACGCGGAAGAGGCAGAGGGGCACTGAGGGGCGGCCTGGCACGGCATCGGGACAGCATCGAGACTGCATCGGGACGGCCTCGTACGAGGACGCCGTAGATACGGCATCGGGGCGCCATCGAGGCGCCGGCATACGGCATGACGACGGGTCAGGGGCGCCGACTTCAGGTCGGCGCCCCTGACCCGTCTGAGATACCGCTGCGCGGTCAGCGCTTCCTGGCGCTCCAGAGGCTGACCGGGAGGATCACGGCCACGGCCGCGGGCATCAGCCACCAGGCGGCGACCGAGGTCTTGGACAGGCCGAAGGTCGCCAGCAGCGCGAGCAGGACGACGACGGCCACCCGCCAGTCGTCGCCGACGACGAAGTCGTACCAGAACGCGCCGAAGTCCTTCAGGCGCTTAACCACGGTGTTCATCCCTAGGCTCCCATCAGCTCGGACGCGGGCGACGGCTCGGCCGCGCGCGGGGCGCTGCGCCACAGCACGGAGACCCACACCAGCGCGTAGACCGCGACGCAGGGGGCGATGACGAGCAGCGCCGCGTCGTCGCCGGGCCAGTGCGCGTCGGCGCCCTCGGCGCCCCAGAACATGCCGAAGCTGGTGAGCATCACGCCGACCACGAACTTCATCGTGTTCTCGGGGACCTTGGCCAGCGGCGCCCTGATCGCGAGGCCGACGGCGACGACCAGGACGACGGCGATCGCCGCTGCCAGGGCGGCCAGCGGGACGTCGTGCGCGTTGGCGCCGAAGGTCAGGACGATGAAGACGACCTCGAGGCCCTCGAGCAGCACGCCCTTGAAGGACAGCGTGAACGCGTACCAGTCGGGGACGGAGAACCTGGTCTGCGCCTGGGCCGACTTGGCCGCGGCGAGTTCGCGGGCGAAGATCGCGTCCTCGTCGTGCAGGTCCTTGTGGCCGCTGGCCCGCAGCACCGCCTTGCGCAGCCACTGCAGTCCGAAGATCAGCAGCAGGCCGCCGACCACCAGGCGCAGCGCGCCGAGCGGGATGGCGGTGACGGCGGGGCCGAGCACGGCGGTGATCACGGCGAGCACGGCCAGACCGGCGCCCACGCCGTAGCCCGCGGACTTCCAGTCGCGGGCCGTTCCGGCGGCGAGCACGATGGTCACCGCCTCGACCGCTTCTACCGCGCAGGCCAGAAACACGGCGGCGAACAGTGCGCCTCCGGTGCCGGTCATTCGGTGACTCCTTGGTTGATCGCGGCGGATTCCTGGCCCGCCGTAACAGTTGTTACTTCGTCATCGTAACTGATCTGGGCCGCGTCGTTAAGCGGGAAGGCGATGCAACCTGTGGGATCCAGTGAAAGCCTCGCGTGCGTGCCGCGGGCCCACGGGCGGGCCGAGAAGACCGAGGTGAGATGACGGTCCCCGCACGCGATGACGTGGTCGTATCCGCGGCCGCGGTAGGCGACGTCGATCACGGTGCCGGAGACGCTGCCGGAGAGGCTACCGACGGACGACGCGGCGGCGTCGGCGGCGTCAGCGGCGTCGGCGGACTCGTCGAACGCGGGCGCGGCGGGGCGGATCAGCACGCGCACGGCGTCGCCCGCCTTCAGCGCGTGCGCCGACCTGGCCTGCACCCGCCAGTCGCGGACCTCGACGACGTAGAAGTCGTCCGGTTCGCGGCCGACGACGGTGCCGGTCAGCTCGCCGCTCAGGCCGGTGAATCCCGCCACGAACGGCGTCGCGGGCCGGTGGTAGAGCGTCTCCGGGTCCGCGAGCTGGACCAGGCGGCCCTGGTCGAGCACGCCGATCATGTCGGCGAGCGCGAAGGCCTCGGCCTGGTCGTGGGTGATGTACACGGCGGTCGCACCGGACTGGCGGGTGAGCGTGGAGATCTCGACGCGCAGCCGCTCGCGCAGGTCGGTGTCCAGGTTCGACAGGGGCTCGTCGAACAGCAGCAGTCCCGGCTGGGCCACGATCGCCCGGGCGAGCGCCACGCGCTGCTGCTGACCGCCCGACAGCTCGTGCGGGTAGCGCTCGGCGAGGCCGGCGAGGCCGACCCGCTCAAGGGCCTCCATGGCCCGGGCCCTGGACTGATCCGCCGCCAGTTTCCGCCGCTTGAGGGCGTATCCGACGTTGCCGAGGGCGCTCAGGTGCGGCCAGAGGGCGTAGTCCTGGAAGACCATCGCGAGGTCGCGCTGCTCTGGCGGCACGTGCGTGCGCGGGGCGCTCACCAGGCGGTCGCCGATGCGCAGTTCACCCTCGTCGAGCCGTTCGATCCCGGCCAGCGCGCGCACGAGGGTGGTCTTGCCGGAGCCAGAGGGGCCGAGCAGCACCAGGAAGCGGCCGGCCTCGACCTCCAGGTCGACCCCGGCCAGCGCGCGCACGGCGCCGTACCGCTTGCCGGCCCCGACGAGCGATACGCGGTGGCCGCCCCGATCATCGAGACTGTTCATGACGTCCTTCCCAGTCGACGCCAACCGGCCGGTGCGACCAGTTGGAAGATGCCCCACACCAGGCCGATCACGGCCAGCGCGGCGAGCACGGCGATCACTTCCATGGCCGTGCCGCCGGCGTAGTCGTACGTCGACAGCGCCCGCTCGATGCCCACCGAGACCGTCGGGTCGTTCGGCGGGTAGAGCAGCTGCGAGACCGGCAGTTCCAGCAGCGTGCCGCCGAAGGTCAGCGACCAGGCGGACAGCAGCGGCCGGGCGAGCAGCGGAAGCATGACGCGCAGCCAGGAGCCGGCCGCGTTCGAGCCGTGCACCCGGGACGCCTCGCGCAGCGACTCCTGCACCTGGCCGACACTGCCGAACAGCACGCGCGAGGCGGCGGGCAGCGACGTGGCTATGTAGGCGAGCACGAGCAGCGTCGTCGTCATGTAGAGGTGGATGCCGGCGTCGTTCACGATCGGCAGGTTGTACGTGAAGATGTAGCCGGCCGCGAACACGATGCCGGGCAGCGCGACGGCCGTGATCAGCAGCAGGTCCAGCATCCGCGCCGATCTGCGGCCGTGCCGGGAGGTGAGCAGCCGGGCCACGACGAGGCCGATGAGCACGGTGACCGTCGCGGTGATCGTCGCCAGCAGCGCCGAGTACTCCAGCGGCTGGTAGAGCGCGGGCGATGTCAGGGCCCTGGTGTAGTTGCCGAAGCTGAAGTTCGCCCCGCCTTCGAGGGTGCCGAGGCCCGTCATCAGCGACGCCGAGATGGCGCCGAAGGTCGGCACGCCGAGGCAGAGCATGAACAGCAGCACCATCGCGGCGAGCGTGCCTATCGTGCCGGGCCTGGACAGCTCGCGGCGGCGCGCGGGCCGGGCGCGTCCGCCGAGCACCCGGTAGCTGCGGTTGCGCAGCGCGGCGTGCTGGGCGAGCAGCGCGAGGCCGGCCATCGCCAGCAGGATCCAGCCGACCGCGGCGGCCACCGGGAACTGCACCGGGAAGTTGTCCACGGCGCTGTAGAGCTCGAAGGTGGCGACCGGGAAGTGCGCGTCGTTGGCCAGCGTCGAGGCGACGCCGAAGTCGCTGATCGACTCGGCGAACACGATGGCCAGCGAGGACCAGATCGCCGGGGCGAGCAGCGCGGCCACGGTGCGGGTGACGGACCACCTGCCGCCGCCGTGCACGCGCACCGCCGCCTCGAACTCCTCGCCGAGCCCGCGCAGGCCGGCGGAGATCGCGAGGTACGCGAACGGGATGCCCTTCACCGTCAGCACGCCGATCACGCCGACCGGTCCGAACAGCAGGCCGCGGGCCACGCTGTCCGGCACGTGCAGCAGATCGAGTACGCCGGAGGGCTCGAGCAGCCGCTCCCAGCCGAGCGCGATCAGGTAGGAGGGGACGAGCAGCAGCGCGAACATGCAGCCGGACCACAGCCGTCGCCCCGGCACGCGGGTGCGCTGCACGATCCAGGCCACCGCGAAGCCGACGATTGCCGAGAGCGCCGCGGTGACGACGCCGATGAGCAGCGTGTCGGCGATGCCCTGCAGCATCGGGCCCTGGAACGCGCCCTGGAAGCTGCTCAGGGCGAACCACTGCGTCCCCTGGTCGAACAGCCTCGGGCTGAAGGCGACCAGCAGGAACAGCAGGATCGGCAGCAGCAGGATCGCCGCCACGAGCAGCCAGAACAGCGCGAACGGCGCCTTGCGCGCCCAGCCGGCCACCGCGCGGGTCCGCGCGGTGGCCGGTGCGACTAGCGTGGTCACGGTCATCGGTGGTTACTTGATGTTCTCGTCGAAGTAGGTGTTGACCTGGGTCTCCAGCGGACCCCAGTAGGACGGGTCGATGCGCTGGTAGGTGGCCGGCATGGTGCCGATGTCCTTGACCGGCTCGATTCCGGGCACGATCGGCCAGTAGAGCGAGTCGCCCGTCGGGTCGCCGGTCTGCATGACGGCCTGGCCGGCGGCGGACAGCACGTACTGGACGAACTTCTCAGCCTCCTGCTGCACCTTGGCCGAGGCGCCCTTGTCGATGCCGATCACGCCGGGCAGCAGCGTGGTGGTGCCCAGGTAGACGACCTTCGGGTCGTAGTTCGCGCTCTTCTTCGCGGTGGCGACCTCGCCGGCCGCGGCGGAGGACTGGATCAGGCCGTAGTCGATCTGGCCGGTCTCCAGCGCGTGCAGCGTGTCGCCGTTGGTCGGGTGCACCTGCAGGCCGTTGGCCTTGAGCTCGGAGAGGTACTTCTCGCCCGCGGCCACGCCGCCGGACTCGCCGCCCAGCTCGTTCATCAGGCCGGCGATCAGCGGGTAGGTCGGGCCGGACTGCGACGGGTCGTTCATGCCGACCTTGTCCTTGTACGCGGCGCCGAGCAGGTCCTGCCAGGTCTTCGGAACGGCGGTGACCTTCGCGGCGTTGTAGATCAGCGCCGGCACGGCGGTGGTGCTGACCGGGCTGTAGGCGTGGTCCGAGGGGACCAGGGTCTCGCCCGCGGACGTCAGCGTGACGCCGGGGTTGTAGTCGAGCAGCTGGCCCTCCTTGTCGAGGGTCGCGAAGGCGGTGTCGCCGTCGACCCAGAGCAGGCCCCACTGCGGGTTGTTGCGCTCGGCGCCGACCTTGGCCAGCAGCGGTCCGGTGCTGTCGTCGTCCAGCGAGACGGGGATGCCGGTCGCCTTGGTGAAGGCCTTCGTCACCGCCGAGTCATAGCCCTGCGAGGAGTACACGACCAGGGTGACGTCGCCGCTGCCGCCTGACACGGAGGACGCGTTCGAGGAGCTAGAGCAGCCGGCCAGGGTGCCCAGCGCGAGGGCACCGGCCACGGCGGCACCGAACGCCGGCCGTCGGGTCCACGAGTTCATCAAGATCTCCAGCTGTAGTCATGAGCGAGATGTAACGACCGTTAGAGATGCTGAATGACAGAACTGGAATCGGAGCGGGCAGCGGGTGTCCTCCCGGTGAACAGACGACTGCTACCGGGGAAGCCACGCCGGGAGCGATCAACGGCTACCCGGTGGGGAACGGGGCATATAACGTGGAGACACTGACCGTTCGGACGGGAGTGCACATGGCAGATGCCGCTGACGGGCGCGAGCTCAGTGCCACTGACGCAGGGTTGAGTGCGCCGGAGGAGACCGATGTGGTCGTCCTCGGCGCCGGGCACAACGGGCTGGTGACCGCCGCGTATCTGGCCAGGTTCGGGCTCCGGGTGACGGTTCTGGAGCGGCTCGACCACGTCGGCGGCGCCGCGGTGAGCGAGCAGCTGTTCCCGGGGATCGAGGCCCGGCTTTCCGCGTTCTCCTACCTGGTCGCGCTGATGCCGTACGCGGTGGTCCGCGACCTCGAGCTCGACGTCGAACTGCGCTCCCGGCCGGTCGCCTCCTACACCCCCGTGCTGCGCGACGGCCGCGACGACGGCCTGCTGGTCGAGCGCAGGCCCGGCGCGGCGACGGTGGACTCCTTCCGCCGGATCACCGGCTCGGACCGCGACTGGCAGGCCTGGCAGCGCTTCTACGACCAGATCGGCAAGGCGGCCAAGGTCATCGCGCCCACGCTGCTGGAGCCGATGCCGGGCAAGGGCGTCGTGATGAAGGCCGTGCGCGAGGCGTGCGGATCGTCCTTCTGGAACGAGTTCATGGAGGAGCCGCTCGGCACGATCGTCGACCGCACCTTCGAGGACGACGACGTGCGCGGCGTGGTGCTCACGGACGCGCTGATCGGCACTCAGACCTACGCGTACGATCCGACCCTCATTCAGAACCGCTGCTTCCTGTACCACGTGATGGCCAGCGCGTCCGGAGAGTGGCGGGTGCCGATCGGCGGCATGGGCGCGGTGACCGGCTCGCTGGAACGCGCCGCGGTCAAGGCGGGCGCGGTGATCCGCACGAGCGCCGAGGTGACGTTCGTCGAGTCCGACGGACGGCGTGCCAGCGTGCTGTATCGGACCCCCGACGGCGAGCACAGGATCGACGCGAAGTACGTCGCCGCCAACGTCGCGCCGCCGGTCCTCGCGCGTCTGCTCGGCAACGACGGCGCGCCGCCACCCGAGGGCAACCAGCTGAAGGTCAACCTCGTCGTCGACCGGCTGCCCCGGCTGCGCAGCGGGATCACCGCGGAGACGGCGTTCGCGGGCACGTTCCACGTCGACGAGTCGGCCGGCCGGCTGGCGGAGGCGTATCAGGAATCGGAGTCCGGGCGGCTGCCCGACCCGCTGCCCTTCGAGGCCTACTGCCACACGCTGACGGACCGCACGATCCTGAGCCCTCAGGCGGCGCGCAGCGGCATCCATACGATCACACTGTTCGGCCTGCACACCCCCGCGCGCCTGTTCAAGGAGGAGGGCACGAAGGACCGTGCCGTGAAGCTCGCTCTCGCGGGCCTCAACAGGTACCTCGCGGAGCCGATCGAGGAATGCCTCACGCTCGACGCCGACGGCAAGCCGTGCATCGAGGCGCTCAGCCCGCTCGACGTCGAGGCCAGGCTCGCGATGCCGGGCGGCCACATCTTCCACGGCGACCTGTCCTGGCCGTGGGCGACCGGCAGCGGCGTGGCGGGCTCGTGGGGTGTGGAGACCCAGATCCCGAACGTCGTGATCTGCGGCTCGGGCGCACTGCGCGGCGGCGCCGTCAGCGGCGTCCCCGGCCGGGCCGCCGCGCTCAGCATCGTCGCGCAGATTCAGCGCACGCGCGGCAGACGCCTGATGCGCTAGCCGGACGATCCGCTGGCCCGGCCGATCCGCTGGCCGGGCGAATCCGAGTCGGACGATCCGCTGGCCGGCCGATCCGCTGGTCAGCGCGGGAATCGTTGCAGTGGCGAGGCGTCCCCGACCGACCAACGGTGGCCGAACGGATCGGTGAAGCCGCCTTGGCGGTGCGTTCCCCACGGCACCTCGTGGTCCTCGACGGCCGCGCCCGCGGTGGCTCCGGCGGCGACGGCGCGCTCGACGAACGAGTCGGGGTCGTCGGCGAACAGCTCGATGCGCGTGCTCGTCGCCCCGGCCTGCGCGGGACTGGTCTCCGTGGGATTGCGCGGGTTCACCTCGTGCAGGAAGAACGGCGCGCCGTCGATCTCCAGACCGGCGACGCCGCCGAGGTTCCACAGTTCCCGGGCGCCGAGCGCGCTCGCGTACCAGGCGAGCGCGCGGGTGGCGTCCGGGACGATGAGCATTGCCGAGATCGCGGTCACCGCTCCAGCATGCCGGACGAAACCCGGTTCGTCAGCTCACCGGGAAGACGATGGCCGTGGCGATTCCGGTGAGGCCCTCGGCGCGGCCGGTGAATCCGAGCCCGTCGGTGGTGGCGGCGCTGAGCCGGACGGGCGCGCCGACGGCCTCGGCGAGGACGGCCTCGGCCTCGGCGCGGCGGGGGCCGATCTTCGGGCGGACGCCGACGACCTGGACGGCCACGTTGCCGATGACGAATCCGGCGGCTCGCACGCGGCGGGCGGCCTCGGCGAGCAGGACGGTGCCCGCGGCGCCCTTCCACTCGGGCTCGGCGGTGCCGAAGTTGGAGCCCAGGTCGCCCAGGCCCGCGGCGGAGAACAGGGCGTTGCAGGCGGCGTGGCAGACGACGTCGGCGTCGGAGTGGCCGAGCAGGCCGTGCTGGCCCGGCCAGTCGAGACCGGCCAGCCGCAGCGGACGCGGTTCGACCTCGACGTCCTGCTCGGTGGCGAAGGCGTGCACGTCGACGCCGATGCCGACCAGCGGGACGACGGGGTTCATCTGCGGCTCCTCACGCCTGTTCAGCACGGCCTCGGCCAGCACCAGGTCGAACGGGGTGGTGACCTTGAAGGCCTCCACGTGCCCGGGGATCATGGTCACCGGCTCGCCGAGGCTCTCGACCAGACCCGCGTCGTCGGTGGCGTCGTGGCCGGCCGCGGCGTGCGCGCGGGTGAGCGTGTCGCGGCTGAAGCCCTGCGGGGTCTGCACGGCGCGCAGGCCGCTGCGGTCGACCGTCTGCCCTACGGCGGGGAACTCGGCGGGGTCCTCGCCCGGCACCGCGGACTTGATCGTGTCGGCGACCGGGAGCACCGGGATCACCGCGGGATGGCCGGACCGGACCGCATCGACCACGGCCGCGACGGTGGCCGGCGGGGTCAGCGCGCGGGCGGCGTCGTGCACCAGGATCACGTCGTAGCCCTCGGCGGGCACGGCGGCCAGCGCGAGCGCGACGGACTGCTGGCGGGTGGGACCGCCGGGGACGATCGTCACCGGGCCGAGCCCGGCGAGCATCCGGCGCACCTCGGCGACGCCCTCCTCGGAGGGCGGGGCCGCGACGACGACGAGGTCCACCCGCCCGGACGCGAGCAGGCCGCGCACCGCGTGCAGCAGGATGGGCTCGCCGCCGATGGCGCGCAGCGCCTTGGGTGCTCCGGGGCCGAGCCGCTCGCCGCGCCCGGCCGCCGGAACGAGCGCGGCGGTGCGCGCGGGAGTGGACTCGGTCGCCATGAGGGTCACTGTAACCGCTGTGAACCGCGGCGATCGATCAGAGCGTCGAACGCGATCGGAAAGGGGTCTTAAGCCTTGGTCGCGGGGTTGGCCTGGGAGGCCAGCACCTCGTCCAGGATGTGCTCGGCCTTGTCCTCGTTGGTGCACTCGGCGAGCGCGAGCTCGCTCACCAGGATCTGGCGGGCCTTGCCGAGCATCCGCTTCTCGCCGGCGGACAGGCCGCGCTCGCGGTCGCGCCGCCACAGGTCGCGCACCACCTCGGCCACCTTGATCACATCGCCGGAGGCGAGCTTCTCCAGGTTGGCCTTGTAACGACGAGACCAGTTCGTCGGCTCCTCGGTGTACTCGGCGCGCAGCACCTCGAACACCCGGTCGAGCCCGTTCTGATCGACGACGTCGCGGACGCCGACATACTCGACCTTGTCGGTGGGAACCATGAGCGTGAGATCGCCCTGGGCGACCTTCAGCCGGAGATAGGGCCTTTCCTCGCCCTTGACGATCCTGGTCTCGATCGCCTCGATGAGCGCGGCCCCGTGATGGGGATAGACGACGGTCTCGCCAACCTTGAACGTCATGTGATGCGTACCCCTTCCGTGGGTAACCAGGATAACACGGTTCAGGCTGATTCTGAAGGGCGTTTGCCCAGGTCAGATAGGTGATGCCCACTTGACAAGCGTTCCGCGGCCGTACTCGCCCCTGGTCAGCGCGGCGTGGCGGGCGTTACAGCCTGCCCAAGAATCTTGCTCTCAACCGCCGCCCCGGCGTGAATTCGCCCGCGCAAGGCGTGCGCCCGCGCGGGTTTCACCGAACCCGGAGCGGCAACAACTCTGGGCAAGCGCGACTTGCGGGCGCACAATGACTCGTACCAGCGCAGCGTGGACTGGCGGCCTCTCGCAGGTGGGGTGATGGATCAGTGGATTCGAGCAGCGACTATTCCTCTTCGTGGGACGCGGCCCATGAAGATCCCGAGGCGGCGATCGTCGGCCATTGGCCCGACGGCACCGCGATCACCGAGGCGCAGCTGCGCGCCCCGGCCGACCCGCGGGAGCTGACCTCGGACCGGCGGCGCGTCCAACGCGAGCAGCGCTGGGCCAGGCGCCGCTCCCGGATGACCCGCGGTCTGCGCTCGCTCGGCTCGCCGCGCGGCGTCATCGCCACGCTGCTCGCCGCGGCGCTGCTGGCGGCCTCGCTCGTCGGCGCCCTCGGCGCGGTCCGCTGATCGGCGCGGTCCGCTGATCGGGCGACGCGCCGGGCGAACGGTGAGAACAAGGATGAACCGGGTGAGGCGGGGCGGCGGGCGCCGCCCCGCACCCGTGTCCGGCGGCTAAACGGGTATCCCGGTGAGTCGCCGTCAACGGCGGTCAGTACGCTGTGGCTAAATGATTCCTGAGTAGCGACCACAGCCACCGCGAGGAGCCTGACCCACCGTGAGCAGCAACCCCACGACGTCCACCGGGCGGACCGGCCGCCGCATTCCGCTGGGTTCCCGCCGGGGCCGGACCGCGCTGGCCGGCTCCGTGCTCCTGGTCGCCCTGCCCCTGCTCGCCGCCTGCTCGAACGGCAACGGCGCCGAGGTCTACCAGATCAAGCCGGACGCCGGCCAGGCGAAGGTCGGCGAGACCTGGATCAGCAACGTGTGGGTCGTGTTCGACTCCTCCACCGGCAACGCCGAGGTGACCGGCCAGGTCGCCAACACCGACCCGGTCCCCTCGAACTCCATCGAGCTGACCTCCGTCACGATCGGCGGCGCCGCCGCCACCATCGTGCCCCCCGCCGACACCAGCAAGCTGGCCCCCGGCGTGACCGCCAGCGCGAGCTCGGTGACCATCCCGGGCCTGAAGTCGGTGCAGTTCGGCCAGCCCGGCCAGCCGGAGATCGAGCTCGCCAACGCCAGCCTGACCACGGGTGCGAACACCCAGGTCGTCTACAACTTCTCGAACGGCCAGACCGCGACCGTCACCGCGATCGTCGAGCCGAACAGCGGGCTGTGGGCGACGTTCAACCCGAACGGCCCGAACACCGGCGCGTCCGCCACCGCCTCGGGCACCGCGACCTCCACCGCCACCGCCACGGCCTCCGGAACCGCCAGCGGCACCGCGACCGCCTCGGGCACCGCGGCGAAGGCCACCGGAACGGCGACCGCGACCGGCACGGCCACCGGAACGGCGACGGCGACCGCCACGGCCTCGGCCAGCGCGACGCACTGACCTTTTCGGCCGTAGCGAGACGCACGCACTCTTTCGGCCCAAGCGAAACGGCCCCCGCTGCACCACGCGAGTGGTGCAGCGGGGGCCGTTCGCGCGAACGGGTGCGGGGACGATCAGGGCTCGAACTTGTAGCCGAGGCCGCGCACGGTCACCAGGTAGCGGGGCAGCGCCGGGTCCGGCTCGATCTTCGCGCGCAGCCGCTTGACGTGCACGTCCAGCGTCTTGGTGTCGCCGACGTAGTCCGCGCCCCAGACGCGGTCTATCAGCTGCATCCGGGTGAGCACCCGGCCCGCGTTGCGCAGCAGCATCTCGAGCAGCTCGAACTCCTTGAGTGGCAGCTGCACGCCGTTGCCGCCGACGCTCACCGTGTGCCGCTCCACGTCCATCCGGACCGGGCCGGCCTCCAGCGCCGCGTCCTCGAGCTCCTCGGTCTGCCCGCCGTGCCGGCGCAGCACGGCGCGGATCCGGGCCACCAGCTCGCGCGAGGAGAAGGGCTTGGTGACGTAGTCGTCCGCGCCCAGCTCGAGCCCGACGACCTTGTCTATCTCCGAGTCCTTCGCGGTCAGCATGATCACCGGCACGCTGGACCGGGTGCGCAGCTGGCGGCAGACCTCGGTGCCTGGCAGCCCGGGCAGCATCAGGTCGAGCAGCACCAGATCGGCGCCGTGCCGGTCGAACTCGTCCAGCGCCTCGGGTCCGGTGGCGGCCACGGCGACCTCGAAGCCCTCATTGCGCAGCATGTAGGAGAGCGGGTCGCTGAACGACTCCTCATCCTCGACTACCAGCACCCTGGTCACGTCGTTCGACTCCCTGTCGTGATTGCCTGTTGAGCGGGGGTTGTTGGATGCAGCTCGGCCGCCGGGGCCTGGACGGCCACCGGCAACCGCAGGGTGAAGGTGGAGCCGGCACCCTCGACGCTCCACACCGACACGTCCCCGCCGTGGGTGGCGGCGATGTGCTTGACGATCGCGAGCCCGAGCCCGGTGCCGCCGGTGATCCGCGAGCGCGCCGGGTCCACCCGGTAGAAGCGCTCGAAGATCCGGTTCAGATCCTGGTCCGGGATGCCGACGCCCTGGTCGGTGACCGAGACCTCGGCGAGCTCGCCCTCCACCCGCACCGAGACGACCACCTTGGTGCGGTCGGGCGAGTAGTTGACGGCGTTCTCGACCAGGTTGCCCACCGCGGTGGTGAGCTGTCCGCGGTCGCCGAGCACGGCGACCCCGTCCGCGCCCGCCGCGACGATCTCGATGGACCGCGCCTCGGCCACCTCGGCCACCCGCTCGCGGGCGGCGGAGACGACCTCGCCGAGGTCCACCGGGACGGCCTTGGCCAGCGGGTCGTCGCCCTGGACCCTGGACAGGTCGATCAGGTCCTGGACCAGGTTGGTCAGCCGGTGCGACTCCTTCTGCATCCGGCCGGCGAAGCGGCGCACCGCGTCCGGGTCGTCGCTCGCGCTGAGCACGGCCTCGGCCAGCAGCGCGAGCGCGCCGACCGGGGTCTTGAGCTCGTGGCTGACGTTGGCGACGAAGTCGCGGCGCACCGCGTCCACCCGGCGCGCCTCGGTCCGGTCCTCGACCAGCACCAGCACCAGCTGGGAGCCGAGCGGGGCGACCCGGACGGAGACGGCGAGCGTGTCCTGGCCCAGCGGGCCGCGCGGCAGCTCCAGCTCGACCTGCCGGATCTCGCCGTCCCTGCGGACCTGGCGGGCGATCCCGGTCAGCTCCTCGGGCACCAGCCGCTGGCCGCGGACCAGGCCCATGGCGTGCGCCGCCGGCGAGGCCTTGACCACGGCGTCGCTCGGATCGAGCAGCACCGCGGAGGAGCGCAGCACCTGGAGGACCGCGGCGACCCCGGAGGGGACCAGCGGCTCCGGCGACGGGTCGGACTTGGCCCGGTCCCGCTCGCTCCAGCGGAAGGCGAGGCCGCCCGCGGCGCCCACGCCCAGCGCGACCAGCGCGGAGGCGGAGACGGCCGCGATGTGCAAGGCGGACGCGACGAATATTGGCACACGATCAGAGTAAGCGGGCGAACCCGGCGTTTCGAAGGCCAGGTGTACGGGCAACCGCTAACGTCGCCGAGAATTCACGTATGGGTCGCGTTTGATTCACCGACCGCCATGGCCGCCGCACGAGTGAACCACGTACGGTATCGGAGAAATCAAACCACCCATGACCGGGAGTGCCCGATGCGCGACCTGTACCACGAAGAGCTCGACTCGATCGGCGCGACCCTGATCGAGATGACAGGTCTGGTCGCCTCCGCGCTGAACCAGGCCACCGACGCCCTGCTGAACTCCGATCTGCAGCTCGCCGAGAAGGTCATCGCCGGTGACGAGGAGGTCGACGCGCTGCGCCGCGACCTGGACGCGAAGGCCCTGGACCTGCTGGCCCGCCAGCAGCCGGTCGCCGGCGACCTGCGCACGATCGTCACCTCGCTGCGGATGAGCAGCGACCTCGAGCGCATGGGCGACCTCGCCAAGCACATCGGCAAGGTGGCGCGGCTGCGCTACCCCGACTCGGCCGTGCCGGCCGAGCTGCACGACTCCATCCGCGAGATGGGCCGCCTCGGCGTCGAGCTGGCGACCAAGGCCGGCGAGATCATCGACGGCCAGGACGTCGAGGCCGCGCGCGGTCTCGACGAGGAGGACAACGCGGTCGACGCGCTGCACCGCCAGCTGTTCGCGGAGCTGCTGCACGAGGGCAACGAATACCCGGTCGAGACCGCCATCGACGTCACGCTGGTCGGCCGCTACTACGAGCGCTTCGCGGACCACGCCGTCTCGGTCGCCCGCCGCCTGGTGTTCCTGGTGACCGGCGAGAACTGATGCGCGCAGTCCGGGCGAGTTCCGGGCCGAAGTAATACGAATGCCCCGCCGGAGTGATTCCGGCCCGGCATTGCGCTGACGGCCCGGAGACGGCCAAGAACGGAAAAACGGCCCCTCCCCGGCGCCTCGAAGCGCGGGAAAGGGGCCGTTTCGCGTTACCGGATTACTTCTTGCCCTGGTTCTTGACGGCCTCGATGGCCTCGGCGGCCGCGGCCGGGTCGAGGTACTCGCCGCCCTTGACGACAGGGCGCAGGTCGGCGTCGAGCTCGTAGTAGAGCGGGATTCCGGTCGGGATGTTCAGGCCGGCGATGGCCTCGTCGGAGATGCCGTCGAGGTGCTTGACCAGCGCGCGCAGCGAGTTGCCGTGCGCGGCGACCAGGACGGTGCGCCCGGCCCGCAGGTCCGGGACCAGCGCGTCGTACCAGTAGGGCAGCATCCGGTCCACGACGTCGGCCAGGCACTCGGTGCGCGGGCGCAGCTCGCTCGGCAGGATCGCGTAGCGCGGGTCGTTGAACTGCGAGTACTCGTCGTCCTCGGCGAGCACGGGCGGCGGGACGTCGTAGGAGCGGCGCCAGAGCATGAACTGCTCCTCGCCGAACTCGGCGAGCGTCTGGGCCTTGTCCTTGCCCTGCAGCGCGCCGTAGTGCCGCTCGTTCAGCCGCCACGAGCGGTGGGTCGGGATCCAGTGCCGGTCGATCTCGTTCAGCGCGAGCTGCGAGGTGCGGATGGCCCGGCGCAGCACCGAGGTGTGCAGCACGTCGGGCAGCAGGCCGCGCTCCGCCAGCAGCCTGCCGCCGCGGATCGCCTCCTCCTCGCCCTGGGCGGTGAGGTCCACGTCCACCCAGCCGGTGAACAGGTTCTTCGCGTTCCACGCGCTCTCGCCGTGGCGCAGCAGCACGAGGCGGTAGTTGTCAGCCATGCCCCGAGACTATCCGAGCGGCTCGGCTCAGTCGCCGGGTGTCTCGGGTCGTAGACGTTCGAAGGCGGCGAGGTTGAAGGTCGGCTCGCCGCGCTTGAGCCGCCACTCCCACTCCCGCCTGATCGAACTCGCGAACCCGAGCTCCAGCAGGGTGTTGAAGCTGCTGTCCGCGGCCTCGAGGACGGTGCCGAGCAGCCGGTCCACCTCGGTCGCGGTGACGGCGGCGAGCGGGAGCCTGCCGACGAGGTAGACGTCGCCGAGCCGGTCGATGGCGAACGCGACCCCGGCCAGCTTCGCGTTGCGCTCCAGCAGCCAGCGGAAGACGCCCTCGTGGTTCTCGTCGGCGGAGCGGACCACGAAGGCGTTGACCGAGAGGGTATGGTCGCCGAGCAGCAGCGAGCAGGCGGTCGAGAGCTTGCGGGTGCCGGGCAGCGAGACGACGTAGTGGCCGGGCGCCGGAGTCTCGAACTCCGCCTCGGACTCGCGCAGCGCCTTCTCGATCTCGGACGCCGCGGCTTCGCGCACAGTCTGGCTCACGGTTCGAGCTTACGCGGCGCGGATCGCCGGGGCGTGCGGGCCGGTCAGGGCGCGGGCCTCGTCGTAGACCTCGAGGGTGCGGCGGGCGGTCTCGCCCCAGCCGAACTGGGCCGCGTGCAGGCGGGCCCGTTCGCCCATCCGGGCGCGGGCGGCGGGGTTCTCCAGCAGGCGCGCGCAGGCGGTGGCGTAGTCGGCCGGGTCGTGGCCGTTCACGAGCAGACCGGACTCGCCGTGCCGCACCGCGGTGCCGAGGCCGCCGACCGCGGCGGCGACGACCGGGGTGCCGCAGGCCTGCGCCTCGATCGCGACCAGCCCGAAGGACTCGTTGTACGAGGGCACCACGACCACGTCGGCGGCGCGGAAGTAGTCCGCGAGCCGGTCCTGGTCCACCGGCGGCACGAAGCGCACGTGGCCGGCGACGCCGAGCCGCTTGGCCAGCCGGGTGAGGTGGTGCGGGGTGGCCTTGCCGCTGCCGCTCGGTCCGCCGACGATCGCCACCACGAGGTCCGCGTAGCGCGCCGGGTCGCGGCGCAGCAGCTCCGCCGCCGTGTGCAGGAGCACGTCCGGGGCCTTGAGCGGCTGGATGCGCCCGGCGAACAGCAGCAGCGGGGCGTCGGCCGGCAGGTCGAGGGCGGCGCGGGCCGCGCGCCGGTCGCCCGGCGCGAAGCGGTCCAGGCTCACGCCCGGGTGCACGACCGTCACCTGCTCGTCCGGCGCGTCGTAGAGCCGGATCAGCTGCTCGGCCTCCTGCGCGGTGTTCGCGATCAGCCGGTCGGCCGCGCGCACCACCTGGTCCTCGCCGATCAGCCGGGCCGTCGGCTCCGGGGTGTCGCCCTCGGCCAGCGCGTCGTTCTTCACCTTCGCGAGCGTGTGCATCGAGTGCACCAGCGGCACGCCCCAGCGCTCCTTGGCCAGCCATCCGACCTGGCCGGAGAGCCAGTAGTGCGAGTGGATCAGGTCGTAGTAGCCGGGGTCGTGGAAGGCCTCGGTGCGCAGCACGCCGGAGGTGAAGGCGCACAGCTGTCCCGGCAGGTCCTCCTTGGACAGGCCCTCGTACGGACCCGCGGTGACGTGCTGCACCAGCACGCCGGGGGACAGCTCGACCTGTGGCGGCAGATAGCCGCCGGTGGCCCGGGTGAAGATCTCGACCTCGGTGCCCAGCGCGGCGAGCTGCTTGGACAGCTCGACGATGTAGACGTTCATGCCGCCGGCGTCGCCCGTCCCCGGCAGCTCGAGCGGGGACGTGTGCACGGAGAGCATGGCTATCCGCCGGGGCTTCACGATCACTCACTCCTTGTGGGTTGCGCACTTCCGGGCAACCGCCAGAACCTCTCCCGCCCGATCCAGTATTCCCTAGGGCTCGTGCACCGGCCCCGCGCATCGGAGCGCGCGGGGGGCTCGCGGCGGATGGACGTTCGCCCGTTTGGGAGAATGGCCGCATGACCCAACCTGTAGCGGTGGTGACCGGAGCGAGCAGCGGCATCGGAGCGGCCACGGCGCGCCGGCTGGCGGCCGAGGGCTTCGAGGTGTTCGCGGCGGCCCGGCGGCTCGACCGGCTCGAGCGGCTGGCGGCCGAGACCGGCGTTCGGCCCGTTGAGCTGGACGTCACCGACGACGCGTCGGTCGCCGCGCTGGCCGCGCGGCTGCCCGAGTGCGCCGTCCTGGTGAACAACGCGGGCGGCGCCCGCGGCCTG
Source organism: Actinospica acidithermotolerans (assembly GCF_018139625.1). Taxonomy (GTDB): domain Bacteria; phylum Actinomycetota; class Actinomycetes; order Streptomycetales; family Catenulisporaceae; genus Actinospica; species Actinospica acidithermotolerans. The sequence continues at coordinate 55,764 of NZ_JAGSOH010000010.1, forward strand.
GCCCCGGCGGCCGAGACGGAGATCGAGGACTGGCGCTGGATGTACGAGGTGAACGTCCTCGGCTCGGTGCGGATGGTCCAGGCGCTGCTGCCGGCGATGCTCAAGCACGGCCGGGGCCACGTGGTGAACATCACCTCGGTCGCGGGCCACGCGGTGTACGAGGGCGGCTCGGGCTACACGGCCGCGAAGCACGCCCAGCGCGCGCTGAGCGAGACGCTGCGGCTCGAGCTCAACGGCAAGCCGGTGCGGGTGACGGAGATCGCGCCCGGCATGGTCAGGACCGAGGAGTTCTCGCTCAACCGGCTGGGCGGCGACGCGGACCGGGCCGACGCGGTCTACCGGGGCGTGGCCGAGCCGCTGGTCGCCGAGGACATCGCGGACTGCGTGGCCTTCGCCGTGACCCGGCCGCCGCACGTGGACGTGGACCTGCTGGTGGTCCGTCCGCTCGCGCAGGCCGCGTCGCACAAGGTGCACCGCGAGAACTGAGTAGGCGCGGATGGCCAGGACCCGGCCGGTCGGCACGGTCACCCGCGGCACGACCGCGCCGAACCGGCTGCGCCGGGTGGACCGGTGGCTGCTCGGCACGCACAGCCGGCTGCTCTGGTCGGCGGAGCCGGGCGCGCTGGCCGTGGACCTGGGCTACGGCGCGTACCCGGTGACGACGGTCGAGTGGGCCGAGCGGCTGTGGGCGGTCCGGCCTGACCTGCGGGTGCTCGGCCTGGAGATCGACCCGGCGCGGGTGGCCGCGGCCGGGCCCTATCAGCGTCCGCCGGGCCTGGCCTTCCGGCTGGGCGGCTTCGAGCTGCCGGTCCCGGCGCCGCCGGTGCTGCTGCGCGCCTTCAACGTGCTGCGGCAGTACGACGAGGGCGCGGTCGCGGAGGTCTGGGCGCGGCTGTGCTCCGGTCTCGCGCCGGACGGGCTGCTGCTGGAGGGCACCTGTTCGGAGAACGGCCGGATCGCGGTCTGGGCGACGCTGGACGCCGAGGGCCCGCGCACGCTCAGCTTCGCGGCCAACCTCGCGGCGCTGGAGAGCCCGGCGATCTTCGCGCAGCGGCTGCCGAAGGTGCTGATCCACCGGAACGTGCCGGGCGAGAGCGTGCACGCCTTCCTGCTGGACTGGGAGCGCGCCTGGGCCGCCTGCGCGCCGCTCGGCGCCTTCGGCGCCCGGCAGCGGTGGATCGGCGCGGCCCGCGCGCTCAGCGCCGACTGGCCGGTCCTGGACCGTGTCTCCCGCTGGCGGCTGGGCGAGCTGACCGTGGACTGGCGGGCGCTCGCGCCGAAATGACCCGACGCGGGCCTGCTCGGAAAGAGAGCCCCACCCGCGAGAGCCGACCGACGTACTGCCTCGAAGGCCCCGCCGCGCCCACCGCAACCGGTTGCGCTGGCGGGCCTGCGAGAGGCCGGGCACCGCCTGCGGCCTCGGGGAGCTCGCGGGGGGTAGCTCAGCCGAGGCCGCAGGGGTCGGTGCTCGAGGCACCCTCCGGGGGTCGGGCACCCTCGGAGTAGCGGGGCTTTCCGGCGAACCGGTCCGCCCCGACCTTGGGGGGTGACTCACACTATGCCGACCGGAACTTAGCCGGTTGTGAAGGCATTTTGAGAGTTTGCTTTAAACCCGGAGGATCAATGTCGGCGCAGGTCAGCGCGGGGATGGAGCTTACCAGGGCCCGTAGGGTCCGTCGTGCTGGCGGTTCTTCTGGCCGCGCTTGGGGCTGCGCCCGGAAAGCTGACGCAGCGCGGGCCGCACGTCGACGGCGTAGATGATCGCCGCGGCGGCTCCGATGATCGTCAGGAACGAGACGAACGAGCCCCACTTGAGGTCGTAGAAGGCCGCGATCCCGAGGATCAGCAGCCAGGCGACCTTGGTCAGCTTGCCGGCGGCCACGTAGGCGCTGGCCGGCCGGATGGCCGCGTCGATGAAGACGAAGAGCTTGAAGCAGAACAGCGCGAGCAGGAGCAGGTTCAGCACGCTGAAGAAAGTGTCGGTGATCAAGCCGCTGCCCAGCATGTGCCCGTCCCTTCGATTCGGCTTCCAGAGGCGATGGTCCGCGAGGTGCGGATACCCCGCAGGCATCCCACGCTACCCCGAACGCGGGATGCCTCGGCGTTTTCTCAGTTTTTTCCGTCGCCCGGTCCGGTCCCGGCCGCCCTTACGGCTTCGGCGGGCGCGGGGTCTTCGGCGCGCTCGGGCGCTTGCGCGGCGGGGCCTTCTTCGCGGCCGGGTTCGGCGTCGCGGGACGGCTCGGGGCGCCCGGCTCGGTGTCCGCGACGGCCTCCGCGGCCTCCGCGGCCTGCTCGGCCTCCTCAGCCTCGGCGGCCGCGATGAAGACCTCGGCGGCCTCGGCGGCGGACTCGGCCGGCCCCCCGACGATCTCGTCGTCCTCGACGACCTGCTCGACGACGACCTTCACAGTGCCGTCCTCGCCGGCGACGGACTCGTCCTCGGCGGATTCGGCCTTGCCGCCGGAGAAGCGCAGGACGATGACCTTGCCGCGCTCGGCGAGCTCGTCGTAGGTCTCCACCGCCTTGCCGGCGGCCTCGAGCAGCCGGCCGACCTGCTGGAGCGCCACGGTCTGCGCGGTGGCGCGCAGCGCCTCGGTGTCCGGGCGCAGGCCCTTGGCCGCCACGCCCTGCACGGTCGCGCCGGCCTTGGCGATCTTCTCCGGCGCCTCGGCGGCGATCTTGTTAGCCAGCGTGGTCAGCGTGGCACCGGCCTCGGCGAGCAGCGTCGGGGCGTCCTTGAACCGCTCGGGGGCGTCCTTGAGCTTCTCGGCGGCGAGGTCGCCCGCGCCGGCCAGCGCGTACAGCGGCTTGGGGTCGCTCAGCGTCTTGCGGATTTCGTCGGTGATGGCCATCTCAGTCATTGCCTTCCTGCCCGCGCAGGGAGAGGTAGATCTCCCGCAGGGCGTTCTTCTGACGTGGGGTCAAATGGGGGTCGGCGGCGATGGCGGCGAGCACGCCCGTCCGCTCCGCCGGCTGTTCCGCCCCTCGGCGCTCGTCGCCGTCCTCGGCCGCCGCACCCTGCTCCCCGTCGAGCAGCCCGGCCCGGACGTACAGCGTCTCCGCGGAGATCTGCAGGGCCTTGGCGAGCTGTTGGAGCACGTCGGCGCTGGGCTTGCGCAGCCCGCGCTCGATCTGGCTGAGGTAGGGGTTGGACACCCCGGACACCGAGGCCAGCTGCCGCAGCGAGTACTGCGCGCTCTCCCGCTGTTCGCGGATGTACGCGCCGAGCTGGGCCAGCCGGACCGGGCCGAGGTGCAGATCTGTCACGAGTCCACGGTAGGCGGAGGTGCTTGCTTTTGCAAGCGCGCTTGCTAGCACGTCAGGCGAGCAGCTCGTCCACCCGCGCCTCGCCGGCCCGGTAGCGGCGGGCGAGTTCGGCGGCGTACGCGTCGACCACGTGCTGCACGGTGCGGCGCAGCGCGGAGATCTCCTGCTCGTGCCGGGTGAGCCGGTCGGCCACCTCGGTGAGCCGGGCCGCGGTGCAGGAGTCGAGGTCGGGCAGGTCTATCTCGGCGAGCGCGGCCTCCATCTCGAGCCGGTACTCGCCCACGGACACCCCGCCGACCGGCAGGTGCCGGGCCGAGGCCTGCCGGGGCGCCGGCTGGTCGGCCAGGATCTCGGTCAGCCGGTCGATCAGCGGGCTCGCGTCGCCCGCGGCCCGGCCGCGCAGCTCGGCGGTGATTATGTCGATCCGGCCATGCAGCAGCCGGCGGAGGTAGGACAGGTCGGCCTCCTCCGCGATCGCCTCGCCGCGCCGCTCGCGCAGCTCGGCGGTGCCGAGGCCGCTCAGGTCCAGGTCGGCGGCGAGCACCCGGTCGAGGCGCCGCTCGGCGCGCCGCGTCACGTCCGTCATGGCTGCATAGTGCCACGGTGCTCGCCCGTACGGCCCATTGACAGACGACTGTCACCCGATCAGCTGAGCGTGCGGGCGGAAAACGTCCGCCCCCTCGATCGGAAACCGGCCTATTCGGTATCGGATTCAGACCGGACGGCGCAGCCGCTCCCGCGCGATGCCGCCGGTGTCCGGCGCGACGACGACCTCCTGGCTGGCCGGGACGCCGTCGGCCTGCAGCACGGCGTCCACCGGGACGGTGCGCTTGACCACGGCGAGCGCGATCGGGCCGAGCTCGTAGTGCCGGGCCGAGCTGGTCACGGCGCCGACCTCGCGGTCGTCCAGCAGCACCGGCGAGCCGTGCGGCGGCAGGTGCTCCTCGGTGCCGTCGAGGTGCAGCATCACGAGGCGGCGCGGCGGGTGGCCGAGGTTCTCCACCCGGGCGACGGTCTCCTGGCCGCGGTAGCAGCCCTTGTTGAGATGGACCGCCGAGCCGATCCAGCCGAGCTCGTGCGGGATGCTCCGCTGGTCCGTCTCCAGCCCGGCGCGCGGCCGGTGCCCGGCGATCCGCAGCGCCTCCGCGGCCCAGACGCCGGCCGGGTGCGCGTGCGTGCGGCCGTACTCGGCGAGGCGTTCGCGGGGCAGGAACAGCTCGCGGGCGCCGCCGGGCAGCTCGCGGGCGACCACGTCGGCGATCTCACTCGGCGCGGGCTCGTAGACGAGCGCGTATTCGCCGGTCACGTCGGCGGGTTCGACCTCGAGCATGAAGCGCATCCTGGTCAGGAACGCGGCGAACGGCTCGGCCGTGCCCGGCTCTACGTGCGCCCAGGTGGACTCGCCGTCGTCGACGAGGTAGAGCGCGTATTCGATGCGGCCGTTGGGATCGAGCAGCAGCGTCTCGGTCGCTTCGTGCGGCGCCAGGCCGCTCAGGTGCTGCGTGGTCAGCGTGTGCAGCAGGGCGAGGCGGTCCTTGCCGCCGATGCGCAGCACGCCGCGGTGCGAGAGGTCCACGAAGCCGCGGCCCGCCTCCAGCTCGCGCTGTTCCACGTGCGGATTGCCGTAGTGCGCGGCGACGCCCTCGTCGGGGGCTTCGGCCGGGACGGCGCCGGGCAGGTCGAGCAGGGGGGATCGCATAACCGGATCAACTCGCGGAACCGGCCGAGTTGTTCCCGGATCCGTGCCGGGCCGTGTTCGCGCTCACCCCGCCGGCCACGCACTCGGCGCAGCGGCCGAACAGGGCGAAGTGCGCGACGTCCGTCTCGAAGCCGAATCGTGCGCGCAGGCCCTCGACCAGCGAGTCGGCGCAGCTCGCGGCGACCTCGGTGATCTTGCCGCACGAGCCGCAGACGAGGTGCAGGTGGTCCCGCTCGTGCGCGGCGTGGTAGATCGGCGCGCCGTGGCCCAGGTGGGTGTGCGAGACGAGGTCGAGCTCCTCGAGCAGCTCGAGTGTGCGGTAGACCGTGGAGAGGTTCACCGAGCTCGCGGTGCGCTGCACCTCCGCGCAGATGGCGTCCGGGGTGGCGTGTTCGAGCGCGAGCACGGCGCCGAGGACGAGCTGGCGGGCCGGGGTGAGCCGGTAGCCCTTGGCCCGCAGCTCCTCGGTCAGGTCGATGGGTGCACCGCTGGACGACACGCATCCAACTGTACGCCGTGGCGAGACCCCGTTTCTTATCGCTATTTCACGCGCTTGAGCTGCGCGGCGAGGTGGTTCTGGATCTCCTTGCCGACGGCCGCCATGTCGAAGGTCCAGTACAGGTCGCCCTTCACCAGGCCGTAGAGGCGGTGGCCGGCCGAGTACTCCTTCGCCGAGCCGGTGCGCGCGACGGCGTCGGTGCGCAGCTCGATCTTGCCGTTGTCGACCGCGCCGAGCCAGATCTCGACGATGCCGGTCGGGTGCGCGAGCACGAGCTCGACCTGGTTGTCCGGCTGCGGCCGCCAGTAGCCGTGCTCGCGGGCGAGCGGCCTGACCTTCTCCCCGGCCTCGTCGATCAGCCAGGAGCGCGACTCGTAGTCCAGGAACGCCTTGCCCGGCGTATAGGAGACGACGACCTCCTGGCCGAAGCGGAAGTCCTCGATCGTCGGGTACTGACCCAGGCCGACCCCCGCCCACTCGCCGATCAGGAACGACAGCGGCAGCAGCGCCGGGTCCAGATCGGTCGGGATGGTGATCGGCATCAGCTCTGGCCCTTGAACAGCTTGAGCACCACGTAGCCGGCGAACCAGACGACGGCGATGAACATCACCACGAGCAAGGCGGTGAAGAAGTTCTCCATGACGTTGCGCTCCTGTGCGTCAAGGGCTGGGCGGTTGCGCCTCGATTCTAAATTACGCTCGGTGGGCATGACGATCCGAAACCTCGTTATCAAGCTCACGTCCGGCGCCGAGGCGGCCGAGCGCACGGCGCAGGCCTTCACCGTCGCGGCGGTCGCCGCGTCCTCCGGCGCCCGCGTCTCGCTCTGGCTGACCGGGGAGTCCTCCTGGTTCGCGCTCCCCGGGCGCGCGGAGGAGTTCGAGCTGCCGCACTCCGCGCCGCTGCCCGACCTGCTGGAGGCGATCCTGGCGAACGGCACCGTGACCCTGTGCACGCAGTGCGCCGCGCGGCGGGAGATCACCGAGCCGATGCTGCGTCCCGGCGTGCGGATCGCCGGCGCGCAGGTGTTCGCGTCCGAGATCCTGCAGGACGGGACGCAGGCGCTCGTCTACTGAGAACGGCGGGGGACGGCGAGGGGAACGGCGAGGGCCCCCGGCGAGCTGCCGGGGGCCCTCGGAACGCACGTCGCGCGGATCAGACCGCGATCGCGACCTCGTGCACCTGACCCTGCGCGGCGACCACGGCGCGGTCGGCGGTGCCGCCGGGCACCAGCGCGCGCAGCGTCCAGCTGCCGGGCGCCGCGAAGAAGCGGAACGCACCGGTCGCGGAGGTCGGGACCTCGGCGGTGAACTCGCCGTCCGCGTTGAGCAGGCGGACGTAGCCGGTGACCGGCACGCCGTCCTTGCTGATCGTTCCCTCGATCACGGTTTCCTTGGACACGTCGATACCCTCCCGGGAAAGGCCGCCGGTGGTGGCGCCGCACATATCAGTTACCTCTTTCCGCTGACGCTCAGGCGCCGAGCTCGATCGGAACGCCGACCAGGGAGCCGTACTCGGTCCACGAGCCGTCGTAGTTCTTCACGTTCTGCTGGCCGAGCAGCTCGTGCAGCACGAACCAGGTGTGCGCGGAGCGCTCGCCGATGCGGCAGTAGGCGATCGTGTCCTTGGCCAGGTCCACGCCCTCCTGCTGGTACAGCTCGGTCAGCTCCGCGTCGGACTTGAAGGTGCCGTCGTCGTTCGCGGCCTTCGACCACGGGATGTTCTTGGCGCTCGGCACGTGGCCGGGGCGCTGCGACTGCTCCTGCGGCAGGTGCGCCGGGGCGAGCAGCTTGCCCGAGAACTCGTCGGGGCTGCGCACGTCGACCAGGTTCTTGACGTTGATCGCGGACACGACCTCGTCGCGGAACGCGCGGATGGTCTCGTCCTGCTCCTGGGCCGTGTAGTTCGTGGCGGCGCGGGACGGCACCTCCTCGACCAGGTCGCGGGAGTCGAGCTCCCACTTCTTGCGGCCGCCGTCGAGGAGCTTGACGTCCTGGTGGCCGTAGAGCTTGAAGTACCAGTAGGCGTAGGAGGCGAACCAGTTGTTGTTGCCGCCGTAGAGCACCACGGTGGTGTCGTTGGCGATGCCGCGCTCGGACAGCAGGGCCTCGAACTGCTCCTTGTTGACGAAGTCGCGGCGGACCGGGTCCTGCAGGTCGCGCTTCCAGTCGATCCGGATCGCGTTGCGGATGTGGTTCTTCTCGTAGGCGCTGGTGTCCTCGTCCACTTCCACGACGGCCACCTTCGGGTCGTCGAGGTGCTGCTCGACCCAATCGGCGTCGACCAGGACGTCGCTGCGGCTCATATGAGTCTCCTGATGCTAAGGGGTGTTCAATGCCGGGAATGCCGGATAACTCGCGTGCTGGGGTGCGGGGCCCGTACCAGGCTCGAAGGAGGCCGCCCGCCGGAGTCCGGACAGGGCGCGGCACTCGCCTGGAATCAGGCCAGGCGACACAGGCAGGTGGCGACGCGGCACAGGTCGACTGCGCGCCGCTTGGTGAGCTCTGCCTGAGGCCTCATGTCGTCGATACTAGGGACGGATCGGGCGGACTGTCACGAACATCTCACTAAGTGAGACGATGGTCTCACATATGAAACACGGCCGCGCTGCGGGAGCATCCCCCCAAGTCAGCCGCCCGAAACCGTGCTCTGGCTCAGGTTCACGTGGCTGCCGGTGGCCGAGATCTGCACATCGGAGTCGGTGAAGGTCAGCTGGGTCAGGTTCATCCCGAAGGGCAGCGCGCCGAGGCTGTACTTCACGTCGAAGTTCGACGGGGTGACCAGCGTGGAGAGCGGGCTGTCGAAGCTGACCGACTTGAACTCCAGCTCGTTGGCGCCGGCCAGGGTCACGTCCACGATCGCGCTGACGTCCACGCCGAGCAGCGAGTAGGACGCCTTGATCTGGTCGTTCCCCGCGTGGCTCACCTGGATGGTGCCCACCTGCACGCCGTCGACGTTCAGCTGCGAGGAGAGCGCCTTGGCGATGTCCGAGTACGAGATGTGCGCGGTAGCGGTCAGCGAGTCCACGGTCGCGCCGTTGAAGGCGCCGTTCACGTGCACCCCGCGCAGGTCCGCGTGCAGGTCGGTGATGGTCAGCGAGTTCGCGGTCAGGCCGTGGATGTCGACCGTCGCGTGCGGGAAGTTCCGGGCGGCGACCTGGGTCAGGAAGGGGAAGCCGGAGATGCTCACCCCGGGCTTCTGGCTCAGATGCTGGGACGACTGGATCCGGCCGGCGAGCTGGTCCTCGGCGACCGCCAGTGCGATCCGGTCCGCGCCGACGAGCAGGGCGAGCAGGATCACCAGGGCGATCAGCCACCTGGTGCCGCGCCGGCGGCGGCGCGGCGGCTTGACCCTCTCGGCGCCCGCCTGCTGCGTGGGCTGTTCCCAACTGTTGTGCGGCATGGGCACGGTCGGCTCAGTCACGCGAGCCAGCCTAATCCGCTTCGCGCTCGTGCGGCGAGGTTCGCGGGGGGCGCGCGGATTGCGGGCGTATCACCGGAAAACAGTGGAGGCGATGAGCGCGCCGACCGCCGAGAGCGCGACCGGCAACACCTGCGACACGATCCGGGTCGGACCGCGCGCTTCGTCCTCGGCGACGATCCGGTCCAGCGCGCCGACCGCCGTGGCCGCGGCCAGCGCGGCGATGGCACCGCCCAGGGCTCCGGCCTGCGGTCCGCCGTTCGCCTGGAGCGTCTGGGCCGCGAACGCGCCGACGGCGGCACCCGCCGCGAGGCCGGCGAGGATGCCGCGCACCGGGTTGCGGCCGAGGAGCGCGCAGCAGAGCACGCCGAGCGCGGCCGCGGAGGCGCACGCGCCGGTGAGCGCCGAGTCCGAACGCTCCGCGACGACGAATCCGGCCGGCAGCACGGCGAACAGGCCGCCCGCGACCGAGATCCCGAGGCCGGCCGCCCGCTCGCCGTCGCCGAGTTCGCGCCGCCGCACCGTCTGGTCGGCCGCGAGCAGCAGGAACCCGGCGCCGAGCGGCGCCAGGACGCCGAGGTACTCGCTGTCCGCCGAGAGCTTGAAGGCCGCCACGGCCCCAGCCCAGCCGATCAGCGCGGTCAGCACGGCCGCGCGGCGGTCGAGCCGGCCGTCGTCGCGGGTGCCCATCGCCTGCTGCCAGCCGAACGCGACGCCCGCCTGGATCAAGGCCGCCACGATCAGCAGCGCTCCGCTGGAAGCGATCGCGGCGACCGCGGTTATCGCGCCGATCCCGGCCGCGCCGAAGGCCCCGCGGCCGGCCTGCGCGGCCGGCCGCGCGGCGGTCGCGGGCTTGTCCGGCTCAGGCCGGCGGGCCGGCTCCGGCTCGGATTCGAGCCCCGATTCCGGCTCGGCCGCCTTCTCGGCGCGCTGACGCGGTAACCCGGCGGGCTGCTCGGCGTAATCCGCGTACGAGGTCTCCGAGTACTCGGCGTACTCCGTGTACTGCTCGTACTCCGGGGGATAGTCCGGCACCGGCAGGTCGCGCGGAAGGTCCGCCTGGTACTGCGGGAAGTCCGTCCCGGACAGCTCGTTGACCTGCGTGTACGGGTGCGAGGCCCCGTGCCGCGCCTCGTTCCAGGCGCGCTGCTCCCAGCCCATGCCGGACTGCGCCCACTGCTGGTCCTGGTACGGCGCCTCGTACTGCTGCTGCTCGTACTGCTGCTCGTACTGCTGCTGCCCGTACGCCTGCTGCTGCTCGTATCCGGGCTGCTGCTGCTCGTACTGAGGCTGCTCGTAGCGCGGCTGCTCGTACTGCTCGTATTGCGGCTGCGATTGCTCATAAGGCTGCTGATACTGCTGCTCGCCGTACTGCCCGTACTGCTGATCCGGCTGCTGCCCGTACTCGTCGTACGGCTCGTAGTCCTCGTAGCTCATCGCCGGCTCAGCCCCCTGCGAACGGCGGGAGGATCTCGACCACGGCGCCGTCCGGCAGCGGCACGGACGCGCGCTCCGCGCGGCCCACCCGCACCCCGTCGAGCAGCACGGACGAGCGCTCGATCACCCGCCGCAGCTCGGCCCCCGCCCCGGCCCCGGCATCGCCGACGCGCCTGCGCACCGCCTCGTCCAGCGCGTCGGCCAGCGTGCCGGCGCCGACCGTCTCCTCGGCGGCCCCGGCCGCTTCGCGCGCGGCGGCCCAGAAACGCAGTGTCGCTGTCACGAGCAGTACCCGACCCATCGCTAGTTTTAAGGCGCATGTTCTGGAGCAAGTATCCGCCACGGCATCCGGGTCGTGGACACGCTCCAGATCAGATCGTGTGTTCTTCGTTACAGACACCTGGTGGTCACGTCGGCTATCCTCTGCGTTAAAGGATCCGGGCGATGAAGCCACCGGGTCCTTTGTTGCTTTTTACGCGCGGGTTACAAAGCCCGCACGAACGCCGGTGGAAGGAGCACCTCCCCCATGGCCACACTGCTGCTGCTGACCAACGCGCTCACGCCCTCCACCGAGGTACTGCCCTCCCTCGGGCTGCTGCTGCACACCGTCCGCGTCGCACCCGCGGAGGCGTCCGCCCTGATGGACACGCCTCCGGCCGACGTGCTGCTGGTCGACGGCCGCCGGGAGCTGCCCGCGACGCGCTCGCTGTGCAGACTGCTGCGCACGACCGGCCTCGACTGCCCGATGCTCCTCATCACGACCGAGGGCGGCCTGGCCGCCGTGACCGCCGAATGGGGGGTCGACGACGTCCTGCTCGACACCGCCGGCCCGGCCGAGCTCGAGGCGCGCATCCGGCTCTCGCTGGGCCGGCTGGCCGCCGCGTCCGGCAGCGAGGACCTGCCGCTGGAGATCCGCAACGGCGACCTGGTCATCGACGAGGCGACCTACACCGCGCGGCTGCGCAACCGCGTGCTCGACCTGACCTTCAAGGAGTTCGAGCTGCTGAAGTACCTGGCCCAGCACCCCGGCCGGGTCTTCACCCGGGCGCAGCTGCTGCAGGAGGTCTGGGGCTACGACTACTTCGGCGGCACCCGCACGGTCGACGTGCACGTCCGGCGGCTGCGCGCCAAGCTCGGCACCGAGAACGAGCAGCTGATCGGCACCGTGCGCAACGTGGGCTACCGCTTCGTCAACCCGGACAAGCGCAACGAGCGGGAGAACGTCGCGGTCTAGGCCGTGATCCGCTCCCCGACGCCCCGCGCATCTACTGTAGGAACCATGCGTGAGCAGACCGTGGGAGAGCTGACCGGACCCGATCGCGAGCGGGTCGCCGCCCTGGTAGCGGCGGCCGCCGCGGCGGACGGCCAGGTGCCGCTGTCCGAGGAGGCGCGACTCGCCGTCGCGCACGGCCGTCCGGGCGTCATCCATCTGATCGAGCACGGCGCCGCGGGCGCCGTACTCGGCTATGCGTACATAGGCAACCCCGATCCGGCGGAGCCCGACGAGGGACGCGCCTGCGAACTGGTGATCGCCCCCGAGGCGCGCGGGGCCGGGCTCGGCACGCTGCTCGCCCGGGACGCGCTCAAGGCCGGGGCGACGCGGTTCTGGGCGCACGGCGCGCACCCCGGCGCCCGCCGGGTGGCCGCGAAGCTGGGCCTGGTGGAGTCGCGCGAGCTGCGGCTGATGGAGGTCGTCGGCTGGACGCCGGCCGCCCTCTCGCCGAAGCCGCCCGCCGGGATCTCCATCCGCGCCTTCCGGCCCGGCGAGGACGAGGACTCCTGGCTCGCCGTGAACGCCGCCGCGTTCGCCTCGCACCCCGAGCAGGGCAAGTGGACCAGGACCGACCTCGACGAGCGGATCGCCGAGCCCTGGTTCGACCCGGCCGGCTTCTTCCTCGCCGAACGCGGCTCGGGCGCGAAGCGCGAGCTGGCCGGCTTCCACTGGACCAAGACCCACCCGGCCGGCGCGTACGCCGAGGAGGAGGTCGGCGAGGTCTACGTGCTGGGCGTCGCCCCGGGCGCGCAGGGCACCGGCCTGGGCCACGTGCTATTGCACCAGGGCCTCGACTACCTGACCAAGCGCGGTTTCCGCACGGTGATCCTCTACGTGGACGGCGACAACACCGCCGCGGTCCGGCTCTACGAGCGCGCCGGCTTCCACACCCGATCGGTCGACCTGGAGTACCGGGTCCGCTGACAGGTGGCGGCCGGGTGGCGCGGATATGACCGGTTGATAGCGGGAATCGAGAGGGGTACACCGAAAGTCTGACCGGAGGACACTCTCCGTTCATTCTGCTATGCGAGAGTTGGATCATGGAACAGCCTGGCGACCCGACCGCGGCCCCCCTGCCGCGCTTCCTGGACCGGGAGGCGTCCTGGCTGCAGTTCAACAGCCGGGTGCTCGACCTGGCCGAGGACAAGGACGTTCCGCTGCTGGAGCGGGCGAAGTTCAGCGCGATCTTCGCGAACAACCTGGACGAGTTCTTCATGGTGCGGGTCGCCGGGATCAAGCGCCGGATCGCCACCGGGGCCGCCGGGGCGACCGCCTCGGGGCTGAGCCACCGCGAGCAGCTGCAGCGCATCTGGGCCAGCACCAAGGAGCTGATGAACCGGCACGCGGTGCACTTCCAGGACCAGCTGCGCCCCGAACTGGCCGCCCAGGGCATCGAGATCGTGCTCTGGAACGACCTGAGCAAGGCCGAGCAGGACGAGCTGTACGTGCTCTTCCGGGAGCGGATCTTCCCGGTGCTCACCCCGCTCGCCGTGGACCCCGCGCACCCCTTCCCGTACATCTCCGGGCTCACCCTCAACCTCGCCGTGCAGGTGCGCAACCCGGTCACCCAGCACGAGCACTTCGCCAGGGTCAAGGTTCCGCCGCTGCTGCCGCGCTTCATCGAGGTGAGCGAGCAGCGCTACGTGCCGCTGGAGCAGCTGATCGCGGCGCATCTGCCGCACCTGTTCAACGGCATGGAGGTGCTCGGCTGCCACACCTTCCGGGTCACCAGGAACGAGGACGTGGAGGTCGAGGCCGAGGAGGAGTCGCAGAACCTGCTCGAGACCCTCGAGCGGGAGCTGCAGCGCCGCCGCTTCGGCCCGCCGGTGCGGCTCGAGGTGGAGAACACCATCGATCCCGGCGTGCTCGAGCTGCTGGTGCGCGAGCTGGGCATCGGCGAGGCCGAGATCATGCGGCTGCCCGCGCCGCTCGACCTGACCGGCCTGTTCGCGATCGCCGGCGAGGACCGGCCCGAGCTGAAGTACCCGCCGTTCGCCACCGCGATGCACCCGGACCTGGTCGAGTTCGAGTCCGGCGCCGGGGTCGACGTGTTCGCCGCGATGCGCCAGCACGACATCCTGCTGCACCACCCGTACGACTCGTTCACCACCTCCGTGCAGGCCTTCCTCGAGCAGGCGGCCGCCGACCCGGACGTGCGCGCGATCAAGCAGACGCTCTACCGCACCAGCGGCGACTCGCCGATCGTGGACGCCCTGGTGGACGCGGCCGAGGCCGGCAAGGAGGTGCTCGTCCTGGTGGAGATCAAGGCCAGGTTCGACGAGCACGCCAACATAGTCTGGGCCCGCACGCTGGAGCAGGCCGGCTGCCACGTCGTCTACGGGCTGATGGGCCTCAAGACCCACTGCAAGCTCTCCCTGGTGGTCCGTCAGGAGGGGGGCAAGCTGCGCCGCTACGCGCACATAGGCACCGGCAACTACAACCCGAAGACCGCCCGGCAGTACGAGGACCTCGGCCTGCTGACCTGCGACCCGCAGGTCGGCGAGGACCTGACGCACCTGTTCAACAAGCTCTCCGGCTTCTCCCGCACCACCAGCTTCCGCCGCCTGCTGACCGCGCCCACCGGTCTGCGCGACTCGATCATCGAGAAGATCGAGCAGGAGAAGGCGAAGATGGCCAGCGGGCGCCGGGCGCTGGCCCGCACGGCGCGCATCCGGATGAAGATGAACTCGCTGGTGGACGAGGCCGTCATCGACGCGCTCTACTCCGCCTCGCAGGCCGGCGTGCCGGTGGACCTCGTGGTCCGCGGCATGTGCGCGCTGCGCCCCGGGGTTCCCGGGCTGTCCGAGAACATCAGGGTCCGCAGCGTGCTCGGCCGCTTCCTCGAGCACTCGCGCATCTACGTGTTCGGCGAGGACCTGCCGAGCCGGGGAGCGGTGCGCACCGCCGCCGAGCCCGCGCAGGTGTGGATCGGCTCGGCGGACATGATGCACCGCAACCTGGACCGCCGGGTCGAGGCGCTGGTGCGGATCGCCGAGCCCGCCCACCGCAGTACCCTGATCGGGCTCATCGACACGGTCTTCGCACCCGACGCCTCCTGCTGGGAGCTCGGTCCTGACGGCGACTGGATCAGGCGCAGCGCTCCCGAGGGGGTACCGACCCGGGACGTGCAGTCCGCCCTGATAGCCGCGCGCAACCAGCGCTCGGCGGCCCGGCGGGCCCGGATGGGCTGAGCTCCCCCGTCCCGATCGGGACGCGGTCCGAACGGCGCCGCCACCAGGGCGCCGCAGCGATGTGGATGACTCCTTATGTATGCGACCACGATCTACGGGGCGGAAGCAGGTGAGACGCGCATGGACCCGACGGCGGGTGACGTGCTGCGCATGTATCTGGCGGAGCAGAGCAACGCCTTCCTGGCGCAGCTGCCCCGGCTGCGCCAGGACAAGCCGGAGGCGGCGCACAAGCTGCGGGTGGCCTGCCGGCGCACCCGCTCGGCGCTGCGCACCTACCGCCCGCTGCTGGACGCGGAGTGGGCCGACGGGCTGAGCGCGCAGATCGCCGCGCTCACCGACGTCATCGCGCCGGAACGGGACATCGAGGTGGTCCGCGAGCGGCTGCTCGGGGCGCTGGAGCGGTACGGCACCGAGGACCCCGGCGTGCTGCGGGCGCACACGCTGGTGGACCGGATCCTCAGCAAGGACTACGCGGCGGCTCACGACGCGACGCTCTCGGCGCTGGCGGGGCCGAACTTCCACGCGCTGGCCGACCGGATCGCACTGGCCCCGCAGGCCGTCGCGGCCGCCGGGGGGCCGCTCGCGGCGAGCGCGGAGCAGGTGCTGCCGCCGCTGGTGCGCGCCGAGTTCGCGCAGGTGGCCAAGCGGGCCGCCGCGGTGGACCAGCACGGCCCCGACGAGGCCTGGCACCGGCTGCGGATCAGCGCCAAGCGGGCCAGGTACGCCGCCGAGGTGTGCGTGCCCGCGATCGGCATCCCCGCGGAGGCCTTCGCCTCGCAGCTGACCCGGATCACCGAGGAGCTCGGCCAGCAGCAGGACGCGGCGGTGGCCGGCGAGGTGGTGCTGCGCGCGGCCCAGTCGCCGCGCATCGCGACCAGCACCGGCTTCGTGCTCGGCCGGCTGCTCGGCGAGTCGCGGGCCGAGATCGCCCGCTCCCGCCGGTCCTTCCCCGAGTTGTGGAACGCGGCGACGGCCCCGTCGTACCGCGCGTGGTTCGCCGAGGAAGTACGCTGAAATCACCATGTCGACGCACCTGAACTCGACCGAGCTGACCCGGATCAAGGCCGCCGGAGCCCTGCTCTGGCGGCCGGGCCCGGACGGCAAGGAGCTCGAGCTCGCGCTGATCCACCGCCCGCGCTACGACGACTGGTCGTTCGCCAAGGGCAAGGCCGAGCCGGGGGAGCACCCGGTGCTCACCGCCGTGCGCGAGGTCGAGGAGGAGACGGCGCACCGGGCCGTGCTCGGGCGCCGGCTGCCGAACACCGAGTACGACGTGCTGGGCCGCGCCAAGCAGGTCAGATACTGGGCCGCGCGCGCCGCGGGCGAAGCCGAGTTCCTCGCGAACGACGAGGTGGACGTGCTGGAGTGGGTCTCCGGCGCGCAGGCCCGGATGCGGCTGACCAGCCCGCTCGACGTCATGGTGCTCGACGCCTTCCTGTCAGGGCCCGTCGACACCTTCCCGATCGTGCTGCAGCGGCACGGCAAGGCCGAGCGGCGCGGCAGCGAGTGGCCGGACGATCTGGCCAGGCCGCTGGCCCCGGAGGGAAAGCAGCAGGCGATCGCCCTGGCCGAGCTGCTCGCCGTCTACGGCGCCGAGGAGTTGATCAGCTCTCCCGCCGTGCGCTGCGTCGACACCGTGCGTCCTTACGCCGAGCTGCACGGCGTCGAGATGAAGCTGGACTCCGCGCTGACCGAGATCTCGTACGTGCACGCGCCGCGCGCGATCGTCTCGTGGGTCCGCGCCCTCGCCGACCGCCGCGTCGGCGCCATCGTCTGCACGCACGGCCCGCTGCTCGACGAGCTCATCTCCGCCTTGCTCTACGCCCCCGGCTTCGCCGACCCGGAGCGCGAACCGACCCTCAACGGCAAGCCGTGGGATCACGCCGTCGCCGACCGGTGGGCGAACGAGCCGCTGGCCAAGGGTGCCGCCTGGGTGCTGCACTTCGACGCCTCGACGGCCGAGGAGAACGCCTCGCCGCGGCTGGTCGCGGTGGACCGGCTCAAGCCCTGAGGCCCGGGCATTCATATCTTCCGATAATCGTTCGATCGCACCGTGACTGAACCAGTGGACGCTCGTTGCTCTGAGTGAGAGCCCGTCGGCTCACCGTGAGGAGTGAGAGTGAACACCACAACGCGCCTTGAACTTCCCCCGCTGGAAATCCGCCGCCGGCACGCGGTCCACGGCCTGGTCGCCATCGCGAACGGCCCCGACTACTGCCTGTGCGGAAACCTCTGGCCCTGCCGTCCGTCCGCGGAATCAGCGGGCTGAGTCTTCTTCCCCCGCCCGGCGCGGGTGGCTCGGCGTGTGCGCGCGCGGCCCGAAGAGGGCGGCGGCCAGCGCCGTGAGCTCGGGATCGTCCATGGTCGGCTTCGCGGCCGCGGACAGCGCGGGCGGCGCCACCGGGCTCAGCGCGGGCACGGATTCCGGCGCGTCGTACGTCTCAGGCTCGTATGCCTCGGGCTCGTCGTACCCCCGGGTTTCCGGCGCCGGCGCGTCGAGAAGCTCCTGAGCCTGCGGTACGGCCGCGGGCGCGGCCGCCGCGGGCCTCGCCGACGTCACCGGCAGGGCTACCGGCTGTTCGGGCTGCGGCATCGCCACGACCGCGCGGGTCGGCGGCAGCGCGCGGGCCACGGAGGGGAGCCTCGGCTGCAGCGCGGGCGTGACCGGAGGCAGCTCGGGCGCGACCGGCGGGCTGTCCAGACCCTCCCGCGGCGAGCTCTCCGTCATCGCACGGTCCGTGTACACCAGCGGCTTCTCGACCTCGGTGACGATGTGCTTGACCACCTGCACGTCGCCGTTCACGTCCCACACCGCGATGCCCGGCGAGAGCGTGGGGATGATCTCCACGGCCCAGCGCGGCAGGCCGAGCACCCGGCCCGTCGCCCGCGCCTCGTCGGACTTCTGCATGTAGATCGTGCGCGTGGAGGCCATCTTGAGGATCGCCGCCGCCTCCTTGGCCGCCGCACCGTCTATCACGTCGGACAGGTGGTGCACGACGGCGACGAAGGACAGGCCCAGCCGGCGGCCGAACTTCAGCAGCCGCTGGAACAGCTGCGCCACCGAGGGCTGGTTGATGATGTGCCAGGCCTCTTCGACGAGCAGGATGCGCTTGCGCCGGTCCGGACGCAGCCAGGAGTGCTCGAGCCAGACCCCGACGATCGCCATCAGGATCGGCATCGCGATCGAGTTGCGGTCGATCGTGGACAGGTCGAAGACGATCAGCGGGGAGTCGAGGTCGATGCCCTCGGTGGTCGCGCCGTCGAACATGCCCTTGAGGTCGCCGTCGACCAGACGGTCGAGCACGAGGGCGACGTCGAGACCCCACTCGCGCACGTCCTCGAGCGCGATGTTCATCTCCTCGGCGGCCTCCGCGCGCGGTTCGCGCAGCGCGTCGACGATGTCGTGCAGGATCGCCTGCTGCCCCAGGCGCTGCGCGTCCGCGTGGACCGTGGTGTGCGCGGCCTTGAGCGCGTAGCCGGAGCGCTCGTCCAGCGAACGGCCGAGCGCCACCTCGACGATCGTGCGCAGCAGGGCCAGCTGGCCGGTGCTGGTGATCGCCGGGTCGAGCGGGTTGAGCCGGATGCCCTGGCCGCCGCGCGCATGCGGGTCGAGCCGGATCGGCCGGACCCCGAGGGCCTCGGCGATCAGGTTCCACTCACCCACGCCGTCCTCGCCTTGCGCGTCGAGGACCACGACCTGCCGGTCCCGGAAGCGCAGCTGGCGCAGCACGTAGGTCTTCTCCAGCGCCGACTTGCCGTTGCCGGACTCGCCGAGCACCAGCCAGTGCGGGGCCGGCAGCTGCTGGCCGTAGAGCTGGAAGGGGTCGTAGACGTAGCCCTTGCCGCTGTAGACCTCGCGGCCGATGATCACCCCGGAGTCGCCGAGGCCGGGCGCGGCCGTCGGCAGGTAGATCGCCTCGGCCTGGTTGCTCGAGGTGCGCACCGGGATGCGCGCCGTCTCGCGCCTGCCGAACAGGGCCGTCGCGAAGCCCTCGGTGATCAGGTCGCCGATCCCGCCTCGAGTGGCCATCTGAACCCTTCCTCACGTGCGATGACAGCTGCGGATGTCCCTGACCCCTAGCGCCGCACGCCCGTGGCGAACGGCAGGGTGTTGACGAAGGCGCGATGGTGCTCCCGGTCGCACCACTCCAGCTTCAGGAAGCTCTTGCCGGCCGAGGCGCGGATGGTCCGCTTGTCCCGGGCCAGGGCCTCCGGCGAGCGCGAGGAGACCGTGATGTAGCCGGCCAGGTTCACTCCCGCGGCGCCCGCGGCCAGATCCTCGCCGCGCAGGTCCACCCGGCTGGAGTGGGCGCGCTCGCGCGGGTCGTCCACCCGGCCGAGCTTGGCCTGCCGGGCCGCCTCGGCGTCCACGTTGACCCGCTCGGTCAGCATCCGCTCGATCGCGACCTCGGTCGGCTCCAGGTCCATCGACACGGCGACCGTGCGGATCACGTCCGGGGTGTGCACCAGCAACGGCGCCAGGAAGTTGACCGCGACCGGGGTGAGCGGCCACTCGCGGATCCAGGCCGTCGCGTGGCACCACGGATCGGCCGTGAGCGACTCGCGGGTCTTGGCGCGCAGGAACAGCGGCGCCGCGGCGTCGAACTCGGCGGGCCACGCGTCGCGCTCGGCCATCCCGTCGGTGTGGTCGATCGGGTGCTCGGGGTCGTACATCGAGTGGATCAGCGAGGAGAGCGCGGGCACGTCGAGTGGCCGGCGGACCTTGATGTCGGCGTCGGCGAGCCGGGCACAGATGTCGTTGAGCTCGCGCACCATGATCACGCAGATGCCGTGGTCCAGGTCGGTGCCGCCGGACATCACGCGCGCCTCGGTGGCCAACTCCCGCGTGTAGGCCATGCACGCCGTCAGGTAGGTGCGGTGCTGCTCGCTGGAGGTGGAGACCATCGACAGCAGTTGCGCGTACGAGTCGCGGATCCAGCCCGGAGCGTTCGGATCGCCGCGCCTGGCCACGTCCTTGGCGTGCGCGTCCGGGTCGGCGGGCAGCGTGCGGGCGAGCATCTGCAGGCGCGTCACGAAGCCGTCGCCGTTGGCCACGTGCCGCAGCAGCGTGCCGTACCGGTCGACCAGCGCCTCCTGGTCCTCGGCGTCCCGCGAGCCGACGCCGGGGCCCTCGATCTCGATCGTGCAGGTGATCGTGCCGCGGTCCAGGTGCATCAGCACGGCGAGCTCGTCCGGCCCGAAGCGCGCGGAGATCCAGCGGACCTGGCCCACGCCGGGGGGCGCCGGCACCTCGATCTCCTTGCCGCCGAGCGTCGTGCCCGCGGTATCGGCGTCCGAGGTGTAGAAGGCGTTCCGGCTGCGCACCATCCGCTTGTAGGAGCGCTCGATCTCAAACCATTTGTAATACGTGCGCTTACGGTACGGGGCGAAGACGATCGCGCCGGCCAGGACCGGGCAGCCGACGATCGTCAGGATCTTCAGCGGCAGCGTCGGCACGGCGAAGCCGCACACCATGGCGAGCAGGCAGCCGACGGCGAGCACGGCGAGCTCGCCGGTCTCCCGGTTGCGCCCGACGATCGCGTTCGGCTTGGCCTTGCCGATGAGGAAGGACCGCCGGCGCTCGTAGCCTTCGGTGGTCGTCATAGGCCGATTCCCTCACTCGAGCCCGCATGCCACAACGGTTCTGTGGACTTCATGTGCTCGCCCCGTCCCCCGCACCCGCGACCGAGGCGCCGCGACCGGCGTCCGCGCCGCGTCCCGCGTTCGCCGAGGGCATGGTCGGACCCTGCGGCGGCAGGCCGCCGCCCGAGCCTGGCACGCCGCCGGGGCCGATCGTGCCGACCTGCGGATCGGGCCGCTGCAGGGCGAGCCGCGCGGAGGCCTTCAGGCCCTGCGCGGCCAGGCCCGCGCCCGCGCCGAGCGCCGCCATGGCCGGCGCCGAGGTCGGGTTGCCGGTCCGGTCGCCGTGCGCCGCGATGCCCTGCTGCATCCGGGTCGCCGGGCCGTCCATCGCGCCCTGCTGCACCTGCGCGGGGGCGTCGCCGCCGCGCGACTGGCCGATCCGCAGCATGTCGTCGCCGAAGTTCGGCACGAAGCGGTAGATGAGCCCGGAGGCGAAGATCGACAGGACCATGATGGCCAGGCCGGAGAGCACCGAGGCGAACGCGGAGGTCGGCGAGCTGCCCGAGGAGATCGCCGCCGCCAGTCCGAGCACGATGACGATCACCGGTTTCACCATGTCCACCGCGATCATCAGGCCCGCCCAGCGCCGTACGTGCGGCCACAGGTCCTTGTCCACCAGGCCCGCGTACACCGCGCCGGCCAGCGCCGCGCCCACGTAGAGCATCGCGGCCCGGATCAGCAGCTCCAGCCAGAGCACCGCCGCCGCGATCATCGCGACCAGCGAGATGAAGATGAGCAGGATCGGCCCGCCGCCGATGGTCGAGTTCGATCCGTTGGCCGGGCTGAGCGTGTCGGCGAAGGAGCTGAGGAAGTTGTTCGTGCCCGAACTCGTCGTCGAGCCGATCGCGTTCGTCACCGAGTCGGTCAGCGTGACCATCCCGTAGAGCACGATCGGGGTGAACGCCGAGGCGCCGACCGCGAGCCACAGGAAGCCGGTCGCCTCGGTCACGGCCGTGACGACCGAGTCCCCGCGCACCGCGCGCTTGATGACCGCGAGCATCCAGAGCAGGACGGTCAGGATCGTCGACGCGGCGAAGACGATCGCGTACTGCTTCAGGAAGCCCGAGTTGGTGAAGTCGACGCCGCTGTCGCCGCCGACGGCCCCGGAGACCTGCTCGATGACCCACGCGGCCGCCTCGGCGCACGACTTGGCGATCGAGCCCAGCGGATCGGTCAGTATCGAGCCGGCCGAGGTGCCGCCCGAGGTGCTTCCGCCCACCAGCTTGCCGGTGTTCTCACAGGCCTGCTTCACGCTGCCGAAGAGCGCGGCGCAGGGATCCGCGGCGGCGAGGAAACCACTACCGGCCATAGCGCAGACCCCCGAACGTCGAGACGGCTGCTTGCAGCGTCGACCCGGCGGCGGGCGTCTGCAAGCCTCCCAGGGGCGCGGGACCGTCGGCGGACTGGAAGGAGAACCACTTCCAGTCCCCGTGGGTCCAGTTCAGCGTCACGGTGACGGTCGCCCAGTCCTCGGACACGGCGTG
This sequence comes from Actinospica acidithermotolerans, assembly GCF_018139625.1. Taxonomy (GTDB): domain Bacteria; phylum Actinomycetota; class Actinomycetes; order Streptomycetales; family Catenulisporaceae; genus Actinospica; species Actinospica acidithermotolerans. The sequence continues at coordinate 77,674 of NZ_JAGSOH010000010.1, forward strand.
CTGCGAGTTGGTGCCCGCGAGACCCGCGAGGGTTACCACCCAGACCGAGACGGTCGCGGTGTTCCCGGAATCGCTCACCAGCGAGACGCCGACCGGGGCCGCCCGCTCGACGTACGTCTGGCCGGCGGGGGCCGCGCCGGAGCCGGAGAGCCCGTAGGTGGTGTCGATCTGCGCGTAGGCCGCGTCGAACTGTCCCTGCAGCGTACCCGCTATGGCCGGGTCGGCGATCGCGTTGATCAGCCGAGCGCGGGCGGAGGATCGCACCATGCTCGCGGAGTTGAACGCGACCACGTAGTTCGCGGCGGCGGCCTCGGCGCCGGAGCTGCTGTGCGGGTAGCCGACCGGGACGCCGTCGGCGGTGCCGTTCGCCTGGGTGGAGTCGTACGAGGTGGTGACCGGGCTGGCGGACGCGCTGGGTGTTGCGCCGGCGCTCGGCGTGCCGGTCGCGGAGGCCGCATTCGACCCCGTGCTTCCGCCGCCGTGGTTGACCAGCGCGATGACGGCGAAGAGCGCGACCACCACGCCGCCGACGATCAGCGGGCCGCGCAGCCGCGAGCGGTTCCGGACACCGTCGGAGTAGGGGTCCGTGGGCAGCTTGATCCGGGTGCGCGCGGCGCCGGAGGAGCCGGCGGCCGGCGGCCGGCGGGTCGGCCCTGCTTCCACGGTGGAACCCCGATCGGTGCGGCGCGGCCGGCTCACTTCAGGCCGCCGCACGGTTCGACGATGCGTTGCGTGTGCGAGTACCGAGCCGGCTTCCGCTGGATATGGAAACCGATGTCGATGTCACCGACGGCGGTCTACCCGCCGCGCACCCCGGCGAATCAGCACTCACAATGATCAGATCGCCATACCGTAGACAATGGTGAACAGCGTACTGAGGCTGCCGATGATGAACACCCCGGTCAGGCCGGCGATGATCAGGCCCTTGCCCTGCTCCGCGCTGAACGAGTCGCGCAGGGCGGTCGCGCCGATCCGCTGCTTGGCGGCGCCCCAGATCGCGATGCCGAGGCAGACGAGGATGGCCGCCGCCATGATGACCTCGATCAGCACCTTCGCCTGCTGACCCACCGAGCCGAACGGCCCCCAGTTCGGGGCGATCCCGTTGATGATGTTGCCGATGTTTCCGTTGCCTGCGGCAAGGACCGTGGCCAAGGCCATCTGGCGGCCCCCAATCTGTGTCGCGCTGCCTGAAGCATCCCGGGTGCATTGTGGCGCATCCCGCTGAACACGCCGCATCCGGCCGCCGTCGCCTCGCGGAACGGGGATTCCGCAGTGCAGACGGCTGCTGACGCGGCGTCATCCTGCCCTTATCATAGGGCGCACGGGCACCTCGGCGCTGTGCCCGCGCCGACTAGTTTTCCCGTCGGAACCCGTGCCCAACCGTGATGGGCCGTCAGGGAGGGGAACCATGCTGCGCCCGGCCCCGCCTCCGATGCTGCGTCTGACCAACAAGTGGATCTGGGTGGCGATCGCCGCGCTGCTCGCGCCTTTTGTGATCGTGGCGGGTGTCACGGTGCTGGCGCTGGGGATCACCGACTCCGAGACGGTCCAGGTGCAGGAGTCGCTCGAGCCGGGCACGGTGCCGACGGCGTACGTCGCGCTGATCGAGAAGGCCGCGACGACCTGCTCCATCCTGAGCGCGCCGCTGCTGGCCGCGCAGTTCTACCAGGAGTCCGGCTTCGACCCGAACGCGGTCTCCGACACCGGCGCCGAGGGCATCGCCCAGTTCGAGCCGTACACCTGGACGACCTGGGCCTCGCCGAACGACGGCGACGGCAAGGAGAACCCCTTCAACCCGGCGGACGAGATCCCGGCGGCCGCGCGCTTCGACTGCGCGCTGGCGAGTCAGCTCTCGAAGGTGCCGGGCGACGCCGTGGGCAACATGCTGGCCGGCTACAACGCCGGAGCCGGCGCGGTGATCTCCGCGAACGGCATCCCGCACATCTCGCAGACCGAGAACTACGTCAAGAACATCGAGGCGCTGGAGAAGTCCTTCGCCAAGCCCACCACGACGACCATCTCGGCCAGCAGCGTCGCCGTGCAGGCCATCAAGTTCGCCTACGAGCGCCTCGGCACCCCGTACCTCTACGGCGGCACCGGCACGGCCGCGGAGAACGGCGAGTTCGACTGCTCCGGCCTCACCCAGGCCGCCTACGCCAGCGCGGGCGTCACCCTGCCCCGCGTGGCCGCCGAGCAGTGGTACGCGGGCGTGCACATCCCCCGGAGCCAGCTGGAGCCGGGAGACCTGGTCTTCTTCGCCACCAACGTCAACGACCCCAGCACGATCGAGCACGTCGGCATCTACGTCGGCGGCGGCGCGATGATCGACTCGCCGCACACCGGCTCCGTCATCCGCTTCGACGCGATCGACGGCTTCAACCCGACGTACATCGGGGCCGTGCGCCCGTACTCGACGGTGCCCTCGTGGCCGGTGGCCACGGGCGTCGCGAGCGCGACCGCGTCGGCCACGGCCTCGAAGTAGCGTCAGGATATTGACGCAACTCCGGCGCGGGGACGCGCCGGAGCCGGCGAAGCGTCAGCCGCCCACCGCGGCGAGGCCGTCGGCCACCGCGGTGCGGGCGCGCCAGCCGGTGGCGTTGTGGAAGGCGTCGGACGAGATCCGCTGGGAGCGCAGGAAGGGCTCGACCCGCTTGGAGATCAGGCGCAGGGCCAGCGGGGACAGGTAGCGCGCGGGGCCGCCGACGCCCGCCGCCTTGCCGAGGGCCTCGGCCCACTCGGCGCGGGTGAGCGGCGGGCCGGAGACGTTGTAGACGCCGGATGGCGCGGCGAGCGAGGCGACGACGGCCGCGGCGGCGTCCTGAACCAGGATCGGCGAGAGGTAGCCCCCGGGGTCGCCCATGACAACGGCCTTGCCCCTGCGCACCCGGTCCAGCTGCCAGCGGGTGGCGGGCTCGTCGCCGTAGAGCAGCCCGAAGCGCAGCACGACGGCGAAGCGGTAGGCGTCGGCGAAGCCCATCGCGTTCTCGGTCGCGGTGATCGACGAGGCGGTCACCGCGTTCGGGCGCACCGGGTGCCGCTCGGTGATCCACTCGTCGCCGCCGTCCTCGTAGACGAAGGAGACCGCCTCCTGCACCAGCCGCAGCACACCCTCGGCGGCCGCGGCCTCGGCGAGGTTCCGGCTCGCCTCGGTGCGGATCCGGTCGTTCTCCCGCCAGCTCTTCGCGCGCAGCGCGGCGGTGCCGGGCGGGATGCTGGTGGCCAGGTTCACCACGACGTCGTGGCCGGACACGGCGTGCCGGAGCGCGGCCTGGTCGAACAGGTCGGCCGCGACCGGAGTCGCGCCGGCGCCGTCCAGCACGTCGCGCTTGGGACCGGATCTCGCGATCCCGGTGACCTTGTGCCCGGCCGCGACCAGACTCCGCACGGCGGCGGTGCCCAGCACCCCGGTGGCACCAGCCACGAATACCCGCATCCTGTGTTCTCCCTCGCCGAGCTCAGGGCCCTACGACGGCCCACTGCTGTCCACTACCCGCGTAACCCGCGCCCACTCGACTCGTTGAGGACTCCGGGCACGGTCTCCGGGGACAGTTTGCCGCATTCCGCGCCCCCTTTGCTCCCGGTTTCAGCGGAAATCCCGATATCCATACAAGTGCAGAGCCACGTGTCGGGAACGGACGGCGGCGCACGGCGTCGCACTGGAGGTGTGTCAGGTGGACACGGCGACCGGAAGGCGCGGGCTGCCGCCCGCACGCGCCGGATTGGCGGGCGCGGTGCTCGCCTGCGCCCTGGCGACGGCCTCGTGCGCTGGTTCGGGCTCGAGCACGGCGGTCTCGGTCGCGGCGGACCCGGTGGCCGCGGTGCGCGCGGCCGGACCCGCGTCGCTGAAGATCGGCACGGCCGAGGTGGCCACCTCCGTGTCCATGACCGCGAACGGCAAGACCGACCAGTTCTCCGGCACCGGCGCCTTCGACTTCGCCAAGCAGCTCGGCTCGATCAGGCTGACCGTGCCGCCGGACGTCAGCGCGCACAGCACGCTGGACGAGATCGTCACCCCGACCACGCTCTACATGCGCCCGACCGGCAGCACGGGCAAGTGGGTCCGGGTGGACTCGGGCAAGCTCGCGGACGGCGACCTGATCAGCGCCGGGTACACCAGCCCGATCCTCGCCTTCGCGATGCTCTACGGCGCGGGCGCCGCGGGCGGCTCGGTGCGCTACGTCGGCCAGGACCGGGTCTACGACGTCCCGGTGGCGCACTACTCCGGCACGCTCGACCTGGCCGCGGCGGCGAAGGCGGCCCCCGCGCCGGAGAACGCCGCGCTGGTCGCCGCGAGCGCCTCGTTCTCGAAGGAGTCGGTCCCCTTCGACGTCTTCCTCGACGCCCAGGGGCGGGTGCTCCGCTTCGTCGCGCACCTGCAGTACTCCGCGCCCGCCCCGGAGAAGGGGACCGTCACGATCGTCTCCAGCACCGACCTCTACGACCTCGGCAGGAAGGTCGCGGTCACCGCGCCGGCCGACGCCGACGCCACCTCCTCGAACTAGGCGTCCGGGGCGAAGCGGGCGGCGTCGGACAGGTGGTCCGGACCAGGCTCGGATGGCCCAGTCGGGCCATGGTGGTCGGATTAAGGCGGTCCTAACCTTGAATACCAGGGAGCCGACTGTCACTTCGGTCCGCGAGCCGCGAGGAGGTGGTCTGGGTGCGTGCTGACACGACGACGTCTGTGAGTTCGTCCAAAGCCGGGCTGTCCGGATCCGCGGCGCAGCGCTCCACCCGCGCCGCGCGCGCGGCGGCCTCTCCGGGCCCGCGGTACCGCGCGGTGCACGACCGGGTCGCGCTGGATGAGATCGAGCTGTACGCCGAGCTGATCATCGCCGCCGAGCGCAGCGACGAGCCGCTCTCCCAGGAGGCGATCGACCGGATCCTGGGGCTGACGGTCCGCTCGTGAACTCCGGGTGAACGCCCGGGAAAGTGATTTATCTCTCAACCAGTTTTCGCCGAAAGCGGCCGTCATCCGGCGGCCCGCGCCCCTTTCGAGCCCGTCGGACCGCAGTCCGGCCCCGTCCCGCCGCATCCGGGCGAGAACGGGCACCTCGGCGCGCCTAGACCACGGAGCGTCTACCATCCTTGTGGTCATGGAACACTGGACTTCCGGGACCAAGATCCACAGATCGCCCTCTGTCCCGGATACCCAACCACAAGCCCGGAGAGCCCCGTGCGCCTGCGTCTGACTCCGAAGGAGACGAGCTTCTACGAGCTGTTCGCCAAAGCGGCGGACAACCTCGTCGTGGGAGCCGGCCTGCTGACCGAGCTGCTCGGCGCCGACAAGGCCGGCCGGGCGGACATCGCCGGCCGGATGCGCGACGCCGAGCACGTCTCCGACGAGATCACCCACGACATCTACCGGCAGCTGAACTCCTCCTTCATCACGCCCTTCGACCGCGAGGACATCTACATGCTCGCGAGCCTGCTGGACGACGTGATGGACGAGATGGACGCGGCGGCCGACCTGGTCTCGCTCTACCAGATCGAGGAGCTGCCGGACGGGGTGGCCGACCAGGTGGACGTGCTGGTGCGCGCGGCCGACCTGACCGCCGAGGCGATGCCCCGGCTGCGCACCATGAAGGACATGCAGGACTACTGGATCGAGGTCAACCGCCTGGAGAACCAGGCCGACCAGGTCTACCGCCGGCTGCTGGCGCACCTGTTCTCCGGCGAGTTCGACGCGATCACCGTGCTCAAGCTCAAGGAGGTCGTGGAGACCCTGGAGCAGGCGGCGGACGGCTTCGAGCACGTGGCGAACACGATCGAGACGATCGCGGTCAAGGAGTCCTGAGCCGCCGTGCTGACCTTCTGGCTCGTCGTGGTCATCGTGGTGGCCCTGGGCTTCGCCTACACCAACGGCTTCCACGACTCGGCCAACGCGATCGCCACCTCGGTCTCCACCCGGGCGCTGACCCCGCGGGTCGCACTGCTGATGGCGGCCGTCATGAACCTGGTCGGAGCCTGGCTCGGCCTAGAGCTCGGCGGCGGCGTGGCCAAGGCCGTGACCAGCGGGATCATCAGCCCCCCGCCGACCGGCGCGGCCGGTCTCGTCATCGTCTTCTCCCTGCTGGCCGGCGCGATCGCGTGGAACCTGATCACCTGGCGCCTCGGCCTGCCCTCCTCGAGCACGCACGCGCTGATCGGCGGCATGGTCGGCGCCGGCCTCGCCTCGGGCCTGACCGTGAGCTGGTCAGGGGTCTGGGACAAGGTCGTGCTCCCGATGCTGGTCTCCCCGGTCGTCGGCTTCGCGCTCGCCTTCGCGCTGATGCTCGGCATCCTGTGGGCCTTCCGCCGGGCGAACCCGTCCCGGGTCACCCGCAACTTCCGGATGGCGCAGACGGTCTCGGCCGCCGGCATGGCGCTCGGCCACGGCATCCAGGACGCGCAGAAGTCGATGGGCGTGGTCATGCTCGCGCTCATCGCCGGGGGCCGCGCGACGAGCAGCTCCCCGGTGCCGTGGTGGGTGCTCTGGTCCGCGGCGCTGGCGATCTCGGCCGGCACCAGCGCGGGCGGCTGGCGGATCATGCGGACCCTGGGACGCAAGGTCATCGAGCTCGACCCGCCGCGCGGCTTCGCGGCCGAGTCCGTCGCCTCGCTCGTGCTCTACTTCACCGCGTTCATCTATCCCGCGCCGGTGTCCACGACGCACATCATCACCGGCTCGATCATGGGCGTCGGCGCCACCAAGCGCCGCTCCGCGGTCCGCTGGGGCGTCGCCCAGAACATCGTGACCGCCTGGTTCCTGACCATACCGGCCGCCGCCTGCTGCGCCGCGATCGTCTACTACCCCACCCACGCGATCTTCGGCTGACCTCGAAAACGAGCAGTCCGGAAACGACGATGCCTCGCGAACCGGGAGTTCGCGAGGCATTTTTGCCGTCGGGCGGTGCGGCTCAGCCGAAACGGCCGGTGATGTAGTCCTCGGTGGCGCGCTGCGAGGGGTTCGCGAAGATCCGCGGGGTGTCGTCGATCTCGATCAGCTTGCCCGGCTTGCCGGTGCCCTCGATGTTGAAGAAGGCGGTGCGGTCCGACACACGCGCGGCCTGCTGCATGTTGTGCGTCACGATCACGATCGTGTACTCGTTCTTCAGCTGCGCGATCAGGTCCTCGATGGCGAGGGTCGAGATCGGGTCGAGCGCGGAGCAGGGCTCGTCCATCAGCAGCACGTCCGGGGAGACGGCGATCGCCCGGGCGATGCACAGCCGCTGCTGCTGACCGCCGGACAGGCCCATGCCCGGCTTGTTGAGCCGGTCCTTGACCTCGTTCCACAGGTTCGCGCCGCGCAGCGACTGCTCGACGATGCCGTCCGTGTCGCTCTTGCCGCGCACGCCGTTCAGGCGCAGGCCCGCGGCCACGTTCTCGTAGATCGACATGGTCGGGAACGGGTTCGGCCGCTGGAAGACCATGCCGATCGTGCGGCGCACCGCGACCGGGTCGATGCCCGCGCCGTAGAGGTCCACGTCGTCGAGCATGACCTTGCCCTCGACCCGAGTCCCCGGGATGACCTCGTGCATGCGGTTCAGGGTGCGCAGGACGGTGGACTTACCGCATCCGGACGGGCCGATGAAGGCGGTCACCGTGCGCGGCTCCACGGTCAGGCTGATGTCCTCGATCGCCCGCACCGAGCCGTAGTACGCCGACAGTCCGGAGACGTCGATTCGCTTGGCCATGGTTCTCAAGTCTTCTTTCTTCAGCTTCGGAGGGCTACCGGGCGGCCGCCGGTGCCTTCCACCAGGCGATCAGACGGGCGAACAGGTTGAGCAGCATGACGATGATGATCAGGGTGAGCGCCGCGGCCCAGCCGCGGTCGATCGCGGCCTGCAGGCTGTTCTGCGACTCATTGAATACGAACAGCGGCAGCGAGCCCTGAGGGTCGCTGAACGGGTTCCCGTTGATCGAGTTCGCCGCACCCACCAGAAGAAGCACCGGAGCCGTCTCACCCATGATGCGCGCAATACCGAGCATCATCCCTGTGACGATACCCGGCAGTGCGGTCGGCAGCACCACCTTGACGATCGTTCGCCACTTCGGGACGCCGAGCGCGTAGGACGCCTCGCGCAGCGCCGGGGAAACCAGACGCAGCATCTCCTCGGTGGATCGGATGGCTACCGGCATCATGAGGATCAGCAGGGCGAGGGACGCGGCGAAGCCGGAGACCTGGTATCCGAGACCGAGGATCCAGAAGGACAGGATGAACAAACCGGCGACGATCGAGGGCAGGCCCATCATGACGTCGACGAAGAAGGTCACCGCCTGAGCAAGTCGCCCGCGGCCGTACTCGACCAGGTAGATCGCGACGAGCAGGGACAACGGGATGGTGATCGCCGCGGCGATACCGACCTGCTCGAGCGTGCCGAGGATCGCATGGTAGGCGCCGCCGCTGTCCTGCTGCTCGGCGACATTGCGCATCGAGTGGGTCAGGAAGTAGGCGTTGAAGTCCTTCGCGCCCTTCAGGATCACGGTCCACAGGATCGAGACCAGGGGAATGAGAGCGACGACGAGGGCGAGGCCCATCGCGGCCATGGCCGCCGTGTTCTTCGCCTTGCGGATGGGACTGGGGTGCGAGAGGGACATCAGGCACCGGCCTTGTTCGTGGAGCGCCGGATGACGAGGCGCGCGACGTAGTTGACGATCAGTGTCATCAGGAACAGCACCAGGCCGGATGCAATCAGCGCTTGCCGGCCGGTGGTGAATGCCTCGCCGAACTGGACCGCGATGTTCGCGGCGATAGTGTTGCCGCCGGGCTGGAGGATCCGGGTGACGAGACCCGGCACGGTGGTGAGCACCATGGCGACGGCGATGGTCTCACCGAGCGCCCGGCCGAAGCCGAGGATCACCGCGCTGGTGACGCCGCTGCGGCCATAGGGCAGCACGGCCAGCCGGATCATCTCCCACTTGGTTGCGCCGAGCGCGTAGGCCGCCTCGATCTGCTCCCGGGGGGTTTGCTTGTAGATCTCCCTGGAGATCGCGGCGACGATCGGAAGAATCATGATCGCGAGCACCACGCCGGCGGTGAACATCGAACTGCCGTAGGTGCCGTTGGTCTTGAACATCGGGATCCAGCCGAGCACATCCTCGATCAGCTTGGAGACCCCGCTCATGTGCCGGTCGAGGACCAGCAGGCCCCACAGTCCATAGACCACCGAGGGCACCGCCGCAAGCAGGTCGACGATGTAGCCGAAGAACGAGCCGAGCTTGCGCGGCACGTACTGCGTGATGAACAGGGCTACGCCGATCGCGACAGGCGCCCCGAGGAGCACGCCGACCACCGAGGTGACCAGCGTGCCCCAGGCAATCGCGGCGATGCCGAAGGTCGGCACGCCGTTCGTGTTGTTCCCGTCCGGGTCCCAGGCGAAAGAGGTGAGGAAGTTGACCTTGTCCTGGCTGATCGCGTTCACCGCCTGATAAATCAGGAACCCGGCGATCGCGGCCATGATGACCAGGATGAACACGGCGGCGGCGCGAGCGCTGCCGGCGAACGCCCGGTCGCCGAGACCGGCCTTCTCGGTCAGTGCCGAACGGGCGCGCACAGGCTCGGGCGCCTGGCCCTCCGGCTCGGCCAACACCGGCGGAGTATCGCTGCTCATGGGAACGTCCTCCCCTCCTACCTGGGGCTAGAGGCTACTAGGACAGGGAGTCGACGGCCTTGACGTCCGCGGAGGCGACGTTGGACGGCAGCGGGATGTACCCGAGGTTGGTGAGCTCGCTCTGCGCCGTGCTGGAAAGCGCGTAGCCGAGGAAGCCCTTGATCAGCGGAAGCTTGCTCGAGTCGTTGCCGGTCCCGCAGACGATCTCATAGGTCACAAGGACGGCCGGGTAGGCGTCGGCGTTCGAGTAGTTGTAGTTGAACACCACGTGGGTGTCCGCGCCCGTCTGCTCGACCTGGGCCTGTGCGATGAACTGCGCCGCGTTGGCCGAGGACAGCTGGACGTAGTCGCCCGCCGCGTTGGAGACCTTGGCGTAGGTCAGGTTGTTCTGGCTGGCGTACGAGTACTCGTCATAGGCGATACCGCCGGAGGTCGACTTGACCTTCGCGGCTACGCCCGCGGAGCCCTTGGCGCCCTGGCCCGCCTTGCCGGGCCACTGCTTGTTGGCCGCAGCGAAGCCGCCGAGGTGGTTCAGGTAGTTCGAGAAGTTGTACGAGGTGCCGGAGGCGTCCGAACGGAAGAACGGCTGGATCGCCAGGCTCGGGAAGGTCACGCCCGGGTTGTCCTTGGCGATCGCGGCGTTGTTCCAGTTGGTGATGGTGCCGTCGAAGATGCCGGCCAGCGTCTTGGCGTCGAGGTTGATCGAGGCGGTCACGCCCGGGATGTTGTAGATCACGGCGATGGCGCCGCCGACCGCCGGGATGTCGATAGCCTCGCCCGAGCCGCACCGGCCCGAGGACTTGACCTGGGCGGCCTGGGTGGTGCTCATCGCGTAGTCGGAGCCGGCGAAGTCGGACTGCTTCTGCACGAAGGACGTGAAGCCGGCGCCGGAGCCGTTGGCGTTGTAGTTGACCGTGGTGCCGGAGCACTTGGTCTGGTAGTCCTTGATGAACTGCGAGATCGCGTTCGCCTGGGCGGTCGAGCCCGCCGAGTTCAGCGTGCCCGAGGGGCAAGACGAGGCGGCCGAGCCGGAAGCGGCCGCGCTGGTCGTCGAGCTCGACGAGGAGTTGTTGTCCGAACCACAAGCGCTGAGCGCAAGAGCCGCGGCGACAGCCACGCCGGCCACAGCGCCGTATCGCTGAAACTTCACGGGGAAGTCCCTTTCGTCCTGGGACCGGCGGGGCACCGCCGGAGGTCAATGCCGATAAATGCTGACCACCCGAACGTAGGCAGATCCGGTGAATGAGTGGACTTCGGCAGGTGAACCGGAGGTGAACGCACCCGGGACATTGCTATTGGGAAGATAAAGAATCGGTCACGGAAGCCCTGGCCAGGGGCATATCGCGACCGGTGCGGGCGTTCCGTGGCGTTTTCGGAAGGTGAACAGACGACTGGGCCCTTCGGGTGGCCGGGAGACGGCCGACAGGCCGGGTGAGCACCGTCGGAGCGCCAGCCGGCGGCGCTGTGACCGTGTAACAGCGCCGCCCCGGCCCGAAGGTTCGCTCAGTCAGGTCCGGGGCGGTTTCCGGCGGGATCGCTCGCGGGCCGCCGCCCCGCCGCCCGGGCCGCCCGGGCCCGAAGGTTGGGTCAGTCAGGTCCGGGCGGTCTCCGGCGGATTCGCTCGCCGCCCCCGCGGCCCCGCCGCCCCGCGGCGCCCGCGGGGCCGCGTCAGCCGAGCTCGAACTCGCACCACACGGACTTGCCCTCGGCGAGCTGCCGGGAACCCCAGGAGGCCGCCAGCGAGGCCACGATGCCGATGCCGCGGCCGTCCTCGTCGGTCACCTCGGCCAGCCGCCGCCGGGGCAGGTGGTCGTCCCCGTCGCACACGTCGACGATCAGCCGCCGGTCGGTGCGCCGCAGCCGCAGCCGCACCGGGGGACGGCCGTGGATCGCCGCGTTGGCCACCAGTTCGCTGACCGCGAGCACGCCCATGTCGCACAGGTCCTCGCCGAGGTGCCAGCTGCGCAGCACTCCGGAGGCGAAGGCGCGGGCGTGCGCGGCGATCTCGGTGCCGCCGACAAGGTCGACCGCGGCCGAGCGGAACAGCTGGGCCCGCTCGCCGTGCCACTGCGGGACGTGCACGACCAGCAGGGCCACGTCGTCGTCGTGCTCGAGCGGCAGCCGCATCCCGGCCAGCAGCTCGTCGCGCACCTGGTCGACCGGACCGCCGCGGCGTCCGGCGACGCCGCCGATCGTGATCCCGTTGGAGCTGAGATCCAGTGCTGCCAGGTCGTCTGACGCCGGCTCGGCCAGCGGCGCCCGGCTGAAGACATCGCGCAGCCGGCCGAGCTGCCCGTCGAGGTCGAACCCGCGCCGCTCGACCAGACCGTCGGTGTAGAAGGCCAGGTAGGCGTCCGCCGGGACGGGGATCGTCGACTCCTGCCACGTCCACTCGCCGGTGCCGAGCGGCGGTCCGACGGCGTCGTCGAGATCGACGACCGAGCCGTCCGAATAGCGCAGCAGCGGCGCCGGGTGGCCGGCCGAGGCGTACGTCAGCGCCTTCTCGTCCGGGTCGTAGACCGCGTACACGCACGAGGCGAGCGCGCCCAGGTCGTAGAGCCCCGCGCGGGCCGAACCGGCGGTGTAGGCGACACCCTCGAGCTCGGCGGCGTGCCGGTCGAGGTGCAGCAGCAGCTCGCCCGGAGGCAGGTTGGCCGCGGCGTACGCGCGCACGGCGGCCCGCAGCTGGCCCATGATCGCGGCGGCGTGCACCCCGCGGCCCATCACGTCGCCCATCACGAACGCGGTGCGTCCGGCGCCGAGCGGGATCACGTCGTACCAGTCGCCGCCGACCTGGAACTCGTTCGCCGCCGGCCGCCTGGCCGCCGCGTACGCCTCCGGCCCGGCCGGCCGCAGCGTCTCGCCGAGCGGGTCGGGCTCCCCGGCCGCGGGCAGGTAGCAGCCGGCGATGCGCAGCTCGTCGGGCTGGGTCAGCCGCTGCGGCAGCAGGGCGCGCTGCAGGGCCACCGCGGCATTGCGCTGACGCCGCTCCGCGCGCTGCAGCCGGCGCATCTCGGCGGCCTGCTCCGTCGTGTCGATCAGGTGCAGCAGCACGCCGCCGATCGGCTCGGCCTCCGCCGCGCGCACCGGCGAGCAGGTCACCCGCAGCACGGCCGGGCGCCGGGACGAGCCGAACTCGGGCACCCTGACCTCGGGCGCGGTGAAGACGGTCCCGGTGGCGTGCACCAGGGCGAGCGCGTCGAGCAGCCCGAGCCGGGCGAGCACCGGCACGGCCTCGGCCAGCGGAACGCCGGTCAGGCCGCGCCCGGCGGCCCGGGGTTGGGCCAGGCCGAAGCCGGTGCGGAAGGCCGGGTTGGCGTAGTCGAGGACGAAGTCCGGCCCCTCGACCACCGCCACGGCGCCGGGCGCGGAGTCGAACACCGCCTGCAGCGCGGCCGCGGCGTCGAGCGGCGCCGGGTCCGACTGCGGCTCGCGCGGCGACGGCAGCCGCCAGTCGTAGTCCGGCGGGTAGTCGAGGGCCGTCGTGCCCTCGGGCCGGGCGGGGGTGGGCGTGTCGGACTTCCAAGACACGGGGGGTGGAGTCCTTCCTCGACTGCTGCGCCGGGGGCGCGCGAAACCGCCGCGCACCAAAGGAGAACGCCGCGAATTTTCGGAGTGTCCAGTCTGCCGGAAGCGCCGCGACTACACAGCGGAATCATCCGCGCACGCATTCGAGCACACCCCTCGCCGTTCCCGCGCGCTCCGTGCTGAGCTGGACCGATGCGGGAGCGGCGGGGAGCGCCGGGTGACCTGAACGGATGACGCCGCCGGACGCGGCACCGGCGTCGGCAGCTCGGCGGCGTCAGCAGCTCGGCAGCGTCAGCAGCTCGGCGGTGTCAGCAGCGCACCGGAGTCAGCAGCGTGGCGGCGTCAGCCGCAGCCGGGGACCGCCGCGGAACTGCCGCTCTGGCTCTCGGCGAGCTGCAGCAGGCCGCACAGCGTGGTGTCGGCGACCAGCCACTTGCCGTCCTGGTAGACGGCGTTGCCGGCCATCGAGTTCTCCACGACCTGGCCGTTGAGCAGGATCGAGTAGGTGACGTCGGCCTTGTCCGGGGAGGGGAAGGTCACGTTGGAGACGTTGGCCGTCACCTCGCTGACCATGGGGTTCGAGGAGAAGGCCTGCATCGCGCCGGCCATCGCCTGGCCGTTCTGCAGCAGCGCCTCCTTCTGCGCGATCGGGGTGGTCTTGGAGAAGAAGGCCGTCCAGGTCTGCTTGACCTCGCTCGCTGCGCTCGCCGTGTTGAAGGTGCCGCCGGAGGTCGCCGGCGTGGTCGAACCCGAGCTCGGGCTGGTGCTGCTGCTGCACGCCGCCATGGTCGCCGCCGCGAGCAGCGCGACGAGGGCCGAGGCGGCGCGTCCGTGACGGGCGGCACGAGCCTGCGCTGAATATGTCCCGTTCATGAGGTGTCTCTCCCGCGTGAGACGAATCTGAAATACCATTTTCTCGCTGCTTGGAACGATTGGGGAGTGTTGCGCATGGTTGATCCGCCGAGACGCCTCGCCGCCGCGCTGGCCGGTGCCGGAGCGGTGCTGTGCGTGCTCGGCTGGTATCAGATCTCCGGCCAGCCGACCGTGCCGCAGCAGCTGCCGTACCTGGCCTCCGCGACGATCCCGGGTGCCGCGCTGCTGATCGTGGGCCTGGCCCTGGCCCTGCGCACGCCCTGGCCGAGGCGGGCGTCCGCGCCGCGCGGCGCGGCCGGATCCCGCGCTGAAGCTGCTCCGTCCGGGCGAACGGGCCTGTGGCGGGTGCCGGACGGCCGCTATCTGCACGTCGCGCAGTGCCCGCTGCTCGACGGCCGGACGGACCTGCTGCCCGCGCCCGAGCCGGGCGGCGAGGCCGGAGCCCTGCGTCCCTGTCCGCTCTGCCGCGCGGGCGTGGAGGACTGATGAGCGGCGGTGCCGCCGACCTGGCCGTGGCCGGGCTCGGCACGGGTGCCGCCGCGGCGCTGGCCGGGCTCGGGGTGCTGGCGACGTACCGGGTGACCGGCGTGCTGAACGTGGCCTTCGGCGCGATCGGCATGTTCGGCGCGTACCTCGAACGCTCGCTCGTCCGGGACGCGCACCTTCCGGTATATGCGGGCGCCCTGATCGTCGTCTGCTTCTTCGCTCCGTTGCTCGGCCTCTGCCTCGAGGCCGCCGTCTTCGGCCCCTTGCAGGCGCGTGCGGCGGACGTCGCGCAACTGCTCACGGCGGGCTTCGGCGTCACGGTGCTGCTCGTGGGCATCGCGACCGCCGTGTGGGGGACGGAGGCGCGGACCGACGCCCCCTCGCTGCTGCCCGGCGGCACGATGCGGATCGGCGGCGTCGACGTGCCCACCGCCGTCCCGATCGAACTCGCCCTCGTGCTGGCCGTCGCGCTTGGCCTCGCCTGGTTCTCACGCAGCGGGCCGGCGATCCGCGCGGTCATCGACGATCGACGGCTGGCCGAGTTCGCGGGACTGCCCGCGCGCCGGCTCTCCCGCATCGGCTGGGTGGCCGGAACGATGCTCGCGACGCTGACCGGCGTGCTGCTGGCTCCGCAGCTGCGCTTCGATCCACCGGCGCTGACGCTCGTCATCTTCGAGACGCTCGGCGTCGCCATCGCGGCCCGGCTGCGCAGCGCGTCGCTCGCGATCCTGTTCGCATTCGGCACAGCGATCATCCAGGCCGAGCTGACTGCCGTTCACCTGACCGGAGCGGCAGGATCGGTGCTCGACGCCGTGCGCTCGAACCTCTTCGTGGTGCTGCTGTTGCTCGCGACCTGGTTCACGCCGGCGTTCACCGCTCCGGTCACCGCGCGGCAACGTCCGCCGAGCAGGTCGATCTCCATCGCGCCCTTCGTGCTGCTCGTCGCGCTCGGCGTCGTCTGCTGGAACCTGCGCGCCGTGGACCTGCGAACCGCGCTGACCATCCCCGCGCTCGCGCTGGTCCTGCTGTCCTTCCGCGTGCTGAACAGCGCCGGACTGCTCTCACTCGGCCAGGCGGCCTTGGCCGGGATCGGCGCGTTGGCCGCCGGCTGGGCGTCCGGATGGGGCATTCTCGGCGCGCCACTGGCAGGAGCTGCCGTCGCCGTCGTACTCGCGCTGCCGGTGCTCCGGCAGGCCGGGCTGCACCTCGCGGTCGCCACGCTCGCCGCCGCCACCGCGCTCAGCAGCTTCCTGTTCGACCAGCCGCTGTTCACACCGTCATCCGTCGCCCGCCCCGGCTTCGCACAGGCGGACCGCGCGTTCCTCTACTTCGAGCTCTGCCTCGTCGCCCTGGCGCTCCTCTGCCTGACCGCCCTCGTCCGCGGCCCCGGCGCCCTGCGCCTGTCCGCGCTGCGGGACAGCGAGATCGCCGCACGCACGGCCGGAATCGCCGTCGATCGCGAACGCCTCGCGGTATTCGCCGGCGCCGGAGCGATGGCAGCACTCGGCGGTGCGCTGTGGGCGTCGGGCGACCAGGTCTTCGACCCGACCGCGTTCGAGCCCGCGCAAGGCCTCATCTGGTTCGCGGCCGCCGCCGCAGTCGGCTTCGCCGACTCAACCGCGCTCATCGCCGCCGCGATCGTGATCGTCGTCGCCGACAGCTACGTCGCCGGCGCCTCGGCAATCCTCGTCGGCGTGGCCACGCTGGTGCTGCCGCGACTGCGCTGGACGGAGGTGGCCCGTCATGCGTTCGGCCCTATGGTGTGACGGCGTCCGCGTCCGATACGGCGGAATCGAAGTACTGCACGACGTCCGATTGGCCCTGGCCTACGGAACGTTCTCCGCGCTGGTCGGCCCCAACGGCGCCGGAAAGACGACGCTGCTCGACTGGTGCGCGGGCGCCGCAACCGACGCGTCAGCAACAGAGGGCCGCCTCCGGTTGAACGGCCGCGAGGCCACCACGTGGTCCGCCGCGCGCCGTGCGATCACCGGGCTGCGCTACGTCCCCTTCGAACGCAACGTCTTCCCCGCCCTGTCAGTGCTCGACAACCTGCGCGCATGCGCCGCGACGGACGCCCTCTCCCGCTTCCCCGAACTCGAAGCGCTGGCCGCGCGGCCCGCCGCCGTACTCTCCGGCGGCGAGCGCCAACTGCTCGCAGTGGCCAGCGCGATGTTCGGCCGCGGCAGCATCCTGCTC
The DNA here is from genome assembly GCF_018139625.1 of Actinospica acidithermotolerans. Lineage (GTDB taxonomy): Bacteria > Actinomycetota > Actinomycetes > Streptomycetales > Catenulisporaceae > Actinospica > Actinospica acidithermotolerans. The sequence goes on from NZ_JAGSOH010000010.1 coordinate 94,347, forward strand.
ATCGACGAACCGACGCACGGCCTGGCCCCCGCGCTCGCCGACCGCGTGCTCGAGGACCTGGCGCGTGCCGCGCGCGAAGACGGCCGCGCAGTCCTCATCGCCGAGCCGCAGCCGGACCGGGTCGAGTCCTTCGCCGACTTCCTCTGGCCACTCGACCGCGGCGCACGTCTCCCGGTAGTGGGCGCCTAAGCGCGACCTCCGAATCAGCTGACGACGAAGCACGACTTGGCGACGCCGGCATCCGGATCGCCGAAGACGGCGGTGGTGCACGGCGTGCCACCTGAGATGGTCTTACTCGTCCACTTGCCGCCTGCGCCGAAGTACACCGTCTTGCTTCCGCTGAACGAACAGAGGCTCGCTTCGGAACCGCAGTATGACGTGCTCACACCGCTGGGGCCGGATACGACGGCCCCGACGTAGCAGGATCTCGTCATGCCGTAGTCCGCATCCGACAGCCCGGGGCTGCTGCAGGTGACCGAGGAGGACTCGGTCGTATACGTGTAGATGCCGTTCGCGCCGTAAGCGACGGACTCGGTGCCGGACACGGTGCAGGTCGCGCCTTCGGCCGCGCACGAGGTGTAGCCGGCCGGAGCGCCGTAGTTCCCGGGGTTGGATCCGATCGTGTACGTGCCCGGCTGCACGCCGGTGAGGTAGACGTAGCCGCCGCTCGCGTACGCTCCGGCGATGCCGGCGGCCGCGGTGAAGGTGCCGCCGCTCCACACGGTCCTCCCGTTCACCTCCACCACCGGATTGCTCGCTCCGTACGTCGGCACGGCGATCGTTCCGGAAGTCCCGCTCGGGGCGCTCACCCGCATGCTGAACTGGCCGACGCCGCTCTTGCCCGCCCAGTCGACCGAGATCGCGCCGTGCGGCGTGGGCACGCTGCCCTCGCTCCAGCTCACGTCACCCGGATTCGGCTTCACGGTCCATGTCGCGTACCCCGCCGTCGCCGGCTGAACGCCGAGCACGTACCCGGAGAGCGCCGAGACGGGGCCGGCCGACCAGCCGTGGGCCAGGCTCGTACTGCTGCCCCGGCCGGGCAGGCCGGTCGCGCCGTTGATGTTCTCCCACATCGTTCCGGTCTGGAAGCTGCTGGGGGAGATGATGTGGCCCCAAACCTGGTTCAGCAGCGTCTCGGCGTCCGAGGTGTCGTTCTGGGCGAGCCGGGCTTCGAGCTCGTAGCCGGTGATGTAGGTGCTGACGATGTCGGCGTAGCTGCTGCCGGAGAACGGCTTCGGACCGTACGACGTCGTCCACAGGTCGCTCTTGAGCATCGCGAGGATCTTCGAGTCGTCGGAGGCGGGAGCCACGCCGTAGAGCACGGCCAGCGAGTTGGCGTCCTGGGCGACCGTGCCCGTGTCCTGATTGCTCAGGTAGTAGAGGCCGGTGCCGCTGTTGTAGAGGTGCGCGTTGATCGCGGTCTTCAGCGCCGCCGCCTCGCTGGTGTACGTGGCTGCCTGCGAGCTCGCGCCGGCCGCGGCGGCCATCGTCGCTCCGTCCAGCAGGGCCTTGTAGTAGAGCATGTTGTACTCGGTGACCTCGCCGAGCTTGCCGGCGTCGTAGAAGTCCCAGTCCGCGTCGTCGCTGCTGGTCGTGGTGATCAGGCCCCTCGAGTCCACCTGCGTGGCGTTCCAGGCCAGCTCTTTCTCGAGAACCGGCAGCTCCTGATCGATGAAGGAGACGTCACCGGAGTACCGGAAGTAGTCGGCCAGGTCGAGAACCCAGTAGATCGAGTACGAGGCCGAGTAGTAGCCCGTGGTGCCGGTCGCCGTATAGGTCCCGAGCGACCTCTGCGGGGCGAGGGCGCCGGTGACGAAGCCGCTGCTGAGCTGATAGCTGCCGAGCGCCTCCAGCGAGTACTTCGCGTACTCGCTGTCGTCGGTCGAGTAGAAGAGGGTCGGGATCTCGACGTTCATGTCCCCGGACCAGATGGACCGGTCGCGCCGGGCTCCGTCGAGGATCGACGCGTAGGAGTTCACGCCCGGCAGGGGCGAGAATTCCGAGAGCGCGGAGGACGACCCCAGGCTGTCGCTGAAGAGCGAGGCGCCCCCGGAACCCGTGACGGTGAGATCCCTGAAGTCCGCCTCTTCGCCGGGCCCCTCGCGGAAGCCGACCGAACCGGTCGCGTAGGCGGATTCGGGAAGGGATGCCAGCCGCTTGCCGTCGAGCGATACGGTCAGCGTCGAGCCGGCGACGGTCGTGCTCACGGCGTGCCACGTACCGGCGGTCAGTGCCGAGGGGAGCTTGACCGAGCCGACCGACGTGTACGAGCCGTTGTGCAGGTAGAGCTCCTGCAGGGTGTTGACCGTCCCCGCGGTGTCCGTACTGTCGTCGAGTATGAACACGTAGCCGTCGTTCGAGTCCTGGCTGCGCACGAGCCATCCGGCCTGATTGGCGACGACCTTCGCCTCGAACGAGGTCGTGTAGTCACCCCACGAGGAGCCGCCGGACACCAGGCCGATGTCGTCGCCGCCGACGTTGTCCGGCACCGCCTGCAGCGCGCCGCCGGCGACCGTCCACACCGAGGGCAGCGACTTGGCGGGGACGGAGTCCAGCTGGTCGGTGTACTCGCTGTCGTACCAGATGCTGTTGAACTCGCTGTTGCTCGAATCGAACCAGCCGGAGAGCGACGAAGCCTGGGTCCGGTCCGCGGTGTAGTCGATACCGACGCTGCTCAGCGTCACAGAGCCGGCCGAGGTGAGCGTGATCTCCTCGTACCGCTCGCCGCCCTGCTCGTACTGGTTGACTATCGCCCCGGCACCCGTGACCGCGTAGTCGTCGTAACGGTGGCTATCGCCCTCGGCCCACGGCGCCTGCGGTTCACCCGTGGCACTGATGTACGTCCTGGATTCCGAGTACGCGGCCTGCAGGGTCGGCGACCCGCTCTCCGCGGAAACGTCGAAATAGGGGACGCCGCCGACCTCTTTGCCGTAGTCGAGCACGATCGTCGGCGTGGCTCCCCCGGAGGTGCGCGTAAGCGTGGTGCCGCCGGCGCCCCCGCACAGCAGACCGCTCGCCCCCGAAACGCTGCCCGAGGTGCTGACCACCGACACCGGGCAGACGGACGAGGAGCCGGGTGTCTCATCGAGGGACTGCCACTGCGGCGTGGTGGGCCACGGCGTTCCCGCCGAGATAACCCCGACGACCGGCGTCGCGGCCGAAGCCTGCGGAGCCGATGTCGCGAATATGCCGAGCATCGCGGCACCGAGCACGACAGCCGTGCCCCGTCCCCGCCGCGCGGTGCGCAGGCAGAAAGTCATTCAGTTCACTCCGTTGTCAATCAGCCTTCGAACCTAGCAGGCTGAGCGGTCGAGCATGGGCAGCTGGCGAGACCTTACCGGCCGGAGTCGCGTCGACACAGGCCTATGCCACCGTCGTCAACGGATTGGGGATGAATCGTGACGTGGAACGCGGCAGGGGCAGCGATCTTCCCGCGGCAAGGGCCGTGGGCCCGGTTACGGCAACGGCAACGGCAACGGCAACGGCAACGGCAAGAGCCTCGGGCCCGGTTACGGCAACGGCATCCGTGGCATAGGTTCCGCCGGCCAGCAACGGCTATGACTACGGCTACAGCTACGGCTACGGCTACGGCTACGGCTACGGCTACGGCTACAGCTACGGCATCCGTGGCATCGATTCCACCGGCTTTTGCAGCCTCAGGCTTTCGACGCGAGCACCGGCACGGTGAAGCAGTTCGCGTTCATGTCCGGCGTCTGCGTCACCCAGCCGCCGTGCCCGCCGTTCGCCGAATCCTGCCAGCGCGCGACGTTCAAGCATGCGCGCGTCGTGGCACCCGGGCGTGCCACGACGAACGACGTCGGGATCAGCAGTCCGTGCCCGTCATACGGCTCTGTCCTATTCATGTACGCCTCGACGCATGACCGGGACACGTCGGCGCTGCACGACCGGATCGCATCCGTCAGCCACTGCGCCGACGCCCATCCGTCGAGCTCCCACATGGACAGATAAGGTGCGCGCGACGGGAAGTACTTCGCCATCGCCGCTCGGAACGCCGCGACCGTCGGGTACTGCGTGTCCTCGTAGTTGCGCTCGGTCGACGTCGCGTACAGGACATTGCGGCACTTCGGGGCGTTCGCGTACGTGGTCAGGACCGTCTGGTCCCAGCTCTGCGGCGTCGTGACCTTGGCGATCAGGCTCACTCCCGCCTGATCCAGCGCCGTGCACAGCGATCCGTTGCCGGACGTGTCGATCGCGTCGAAGACGATCTGCACCCCATGCGCCTTCATGTCGGCGGCCGCGGCGGCGTAGTTCGGCAGCGCGAAGTCCAGCTGCTCGGTCACGACCTCGTACCCCTCCGCGCGCAGCCCGGCGGCCTGCATCTGCCCGTAGCGGATCGAATCGGGCTGGTTGTACTCGACGACCGCCGCGACGTGCGCGCCCAGCTTCTCCTTGAAGTACGCGTAGATTTCAGTTGACGAGTAAAGCGTTCCTCCGAAGCCCACGGTCCCGTCGCGCGGCTCGGCGGAGCCGTAGATCGAGTAGAGGTGCTGATACTGGTCGTACGCCTGGTCGATCGGCTCGCCGCCGATGTCCGGCACGTCCTTGGAGCTGACGTACGACGCGCCCGCGTAATCGAAGATCGAGTTCCCCGCGAAGGCGAAGACCTGGCCTGAATCGATCAGCTGGTGCGCGCACTGGATGTTCCCGATTCCGCTGCCGGCGTCGTCGCATTGATCGACCACGATCTTGCGCCCGTCGACTCCGCCCGCCGCATTCAGCGCGTCGAAGTACGCCTGCGCCCCGTACCCCGGCCCCGAGAACGCGTTCACGCCGAGCGGGCTGCTGATCGAGTCGATCATCCCCACCTTGATCTCGCTCGACGACACCCCCTCCACCAGCGCCGTCCCACCACCCTGCGGCTGCCCGGTGAACGCACTCGCCGGCAGCCGCGTCCCGCAGCCGCCCGCCGCGCCCGCGACCAGCAGCGCCGCGACCGCCAGCGGCAGAGCCCATCTCCTCCTCACAGTCGGCCACTTCCCCGAGGTTCCCCCGCTACCCGCCCCCGTCCTCCCGCTTCCGCCGAACGGCCGGTCCCGGGGTCCAAACGGCGAGGCTCACCTTCAGTGCCGTCCGCTCTCCAAGCCGTGGAGCATCGCCCGCAGCCCGAACTCGAAGCCCCCCTCCGGCCCCGCCGCGTACTCCGCCGAGGGCGACTCGACCCGCGCCCGCAGCCTCGGGAATCCCACCGCCACCGCCACGGCGTCCGCCTGATGCGCCCGCGCCAGCTCCTCGGCATTCGCGTCCCGCGCAAGCTTGCGGTTGAACGCCTGCTGCGCCGCCACTCCGAGCGCGTTGCCGAGCACGAACGTGAACACGGCCGCCGCTGCCTGATCAGCCTCGATGCCCACGAACCCGCCTGCCTCGTACACCCCGAGCGCGTGATCGTCGTGCCGCGCCTTCCCCGGCCCGTAGATCGGATACGCACCGAACGCCTGGACCAGCCAAGGGTGCCGCGTGAACATCGCGTGCAGGCTCACCGCCATCCGGTACGCCGCCTCCCGCCAGCCCAGTTCCGCCGGATCGGGCAGCTCCGCCTCGTGCCACGCCTCGTCCGCGGCCAACGCGATGAGCGCGTCCTTGCTGCCGACATGCCAGTAGACCGCCGTAGCCGCGGAGCGCAGCCTTCGCCCGAGGTCCCGCATGTTGAGGCCCTCCAGGCCCTCGGCGTCGAGCAGTTCGATCGCCGCCTTGACGATCTGGTCCCGGGTCAGCTGGTCGCGTGCCATGCGGGAATTGTAGTTGCACAGCGTTCAAGTCGGGCGTAGCGTTCCACTTGAACGTTGTTCAAGTCGGGTCCGCGTGTCCTCCTTGCACATTGTTCAAGTCACGCTCCAAAGTCACGCGTCCGAATCACCTGTCCGAGTCACGGTCCAGTTCACAGGAGATTGCCGTAATGTCCGAGATCACCACCCTGTCCGACGTCGTCGCCCACGCCGCCGAGAAATACGGCATCCCCGGCCTAGCCGCCGCCGTCTGGCACAAGGGCACCGAGACCATCGCCGCGCACGGCGTCACCAACCTCGACCACCAACAGCCGGTCGACGAGAACACCCTCTTCGCCGTCGGCTCGACCTCGAAGCCGTTCGCCGCCACCGCGCTCATGCACCTCGTAGCGCGGGGCGAAGTCGACCTCGACGCCCCGGTCAGGCACTACATCCCCGAACTTCGCCTGCCGAACGAGGAGTGGACGGCCCAGATCACTGTCAAGCAACTGCTCAACCACACGGCGGGCC
>NZ_JAGSOH010000110.1 GCF_018139625.1 Actinospica acidithermotolerans
GCCCTGCGACGACCGAAACGCCGACGTGTCGTAGACGCCGCCGGCGCTCTCCTGCCGCCAGTCGTAGTCGTACGACTCCGGGGCCGGCTGCTGGTACGTCTGGTACTGCGGGTACGGCTCCGCCGGCGGCTGCGGCGCGGCGTACTGCTCGCCGCCGCCCTCCTCGCCCGTCGGCGGTTTGCGACGGCGTCCCGTCCCTCCGCTCATGTCGGCAACTCCTCGGCGGACCGCTCGGGCTGGTAGAGGCTGCGCTTGTTGATGTACTGGACGATGCCGTCGGGAACCAGGTACCACACCGGCTCGCCGCGGCGGACGCGCTCGCGGCACGCGGTCGAGGAGATCGCCAGCGCGGGGATCTCCACCAGCGAGGCCTTGCCCATGGGCAGCCCGGGGTCGGTCAGCGTGTGCCCCGGCCGGGTGCAGCCGACGAAGTGGGCGAGCTCCACCAGTTCGTCGGCGTCCCGCCAGGAGAAGATCTGGCCGAGCGCGTCGGCGCCGGTGATGAAGAAGAAGTCGACCTCGGGTCCGCGCTCCAGGCGCAGGTCCCGCAGGGTGTCCACGGTGTACGTGGGTCCGCCGCGGTCGATGTCCACGCGGCTGACCGAGAAGCGCGGGTTGGAGGCGGTGGCGATGACCGTCATCAGGTAGCGGTCCTCGGCCGCGGTGACGGCCCGCTCGGTCTTCTGCCAGGGCTCGCCGGTGGGCACGAAGACCACCTCGTCGAGCGAGAACAGCGAGGCCACCTCGCTGGCGGCCACGAGGTGGCCGTGGTGGATGGGGTCGAAGGTGCCGCCCATCACGCCGAGCCGGACGCGCCGCTCAGGCCGCGGTGCGTCGCCGAAGCCGTTCATGCGTCCCGACCTTACCTCGAATCGCCGAACGGACGTCCAGGCGTCCGCCGGCCGGATCCGGCCGGTGGACGAGAACGTCCCGGTTCAGGGCTACTTGTCCTTGTTCAGCCGGGTGACCAGGAACAGCAGCACCAGGAACAGGCCCATCACGACGGCGGCGTTCAGCGTCGGGTTGATGCCGGAGTAGCGGTTCGGCGTGGTGCCCTCGGCCACCACGGACAGCAGGTGTGCGTTCATCGCAGCGCTCGTTTCGTCTCGGTGCGGCGCTGACTGCTCGTCAGGCCCCGGTGGGTCGCTTCGGCGGCCGGTGCCGCGCGCACAAATATAGGGCCGGGGCCCGCGGGCGGCGCCGACGGGGTGGCCGTCGGGCTACTTCTCGTCGTCCTTGTCACCCGACTTGACGTATCCGCGCAGCACGAACCACGCGATCCCGGCGACCAGACAGAAGCCGCCGATGATGTAGATCTTCAGGAAGATCCCGGGAGGGGCGCTGTCCGAATTCAGGTCCGCCAGGTAGTTGAGCATGGTCGTCCTCACTCGTTTCCGGTTACCTCAAGAGAGTAGGCCCGAGTTTCAGCGCACAACGCGCGGGGTCGGTATGTTCGGTTGGCGGGTGTGCATCCCGCCACAGAGCGCCACTGAGAACGAGGGGGTTTTCCGGCCATGCCCGTCGAGACCCAGGACGCCGTCCCGGCGCGCGTCCGCAAGACCTTTCCCGGCATCAGCTCGCGCGCGTACGAGCACCCGGCGGACCGCGCCGCGCTGACCGCGCTGCGGAAGCTGGCCGGATTCGACTCGCTGCTGAAGATGCTGAACGGGCTGATCGGCGAGCGACGCGTGCGGCTGCTGCTGCTCGGCAACGCGGTGCAGGTCTCGCCGCAGCAGTTCCCGCGGCTCGACGGGCTGCTCGCCGACGCCTGCCGGATCCTCGACCAGGAGAACGCGCCCGAGCTGTTCGTGCAGCAGACCCCGGTCGTCAACGCGATGACGATCGGGATGGACCGGCCGGTGATCGTGCTGACCACGGGCCTGGTCGAGCTGCTGGACGAGGAGGAGCTGCGCTTCGTCATCGGCCACGAGCTCGGGCACGCCTTCTCCGGGCACGCGGTGTACCGCACGATGCTGATCTGGCTGCTGAACCTGACCGGCGCGGCCTCGGCCCTGCCGGGCGGCATCCTCGGGCTGCAGGCGCTGATCACCGCGCTGCTCGAGTGGTTCCGCAAGGCGGAGATCTCCTGCGACCGGGCCGGCCTGCTGGTCAGCCAGGACGTGGAGGCCGCGGTGCGCACGCACATGAAGCTGGCCGGCGGCGCGCACCTGCACGAGATGAACCCGATGTCGTTCATCGAGCAGGGCCGCGAGTACGAGTCCACCGGCGACCTGCGCGACTCGCTGCTGCGCTTCTCGATCACCCGGGAGATGACGCACCCGTTCCCCTCTGTGCGCGCGCTCGACCTGACCAGGTGGATCGACTCCGGCGCCTACGCGCGGGTGATGACCGGCGAGTATCCGCGCAGGTCGGACGACGGCAGCGCGTCGGCGCGGGCGGCGGCGAAGGACGCCTTCGACTCGTACAACGAGGGAATTCGCACGAGCTCGGACCCGCTGATGGGGAAGGTGCGGGACTTCATGCGCGAGGCGGGCGCGGTCGGTGATCGCCTCGGCGAGAAGATGTACCGCAAGTGGGGTCCGAACGGTCCGCAGGACCGGGCGGGCGCCGAACCCGAGGATTCGGAGGATTAGTCGGATGAGCAGTGTCAGCGAGATCCCGGTCAAGACCCTGGCCGGTCAGGACTCGACGATCGGCGCGCATCTGGGCAAGGCGGCGCTGGTGGTCAACGTGGCCTCCAAGTGCGGTCTGACCCCGCAGTACACCGCGCTCGAGCAGCTGCAGAAGACGTACGGCGAGCGCGGCTTCACCGTGCTCGGCTTCCCGTGCAACCAGTTCGGCGCGCAGGAGCCGGGCACCGCCGAGGAGATCGAGACCTTCTGCTCGACCACCTACGGCGTGACCTTCCCGATGTTCGAGAAGATCGAGGTCAACGGCGAGGGACGGCACCCCGTCTTCGCCGAGCTGACCGCGGTCGCCGAGCAGGAGAGCGGCGAGGCCGGCGACGTGACGTGGAACTTCGCCAAGTGGCTGATCGACGCGGACGGCGAGCCGGTGGCCCGGTTCAGCCCGCGTACCACCCCGGACTCCCCCGAGGTGGTCGCCGCGATCGAGAAGCTGCTGGGCTGATCGGATGCCGGGCGCGGCCGGGAGGGGCCTGCCGGCCGCGCCGGGCAGTTGACAACCGGGGAAAAGCGGTAAGGCTGAGCCGAGGGCGGCATTCGCGGGCCGCCTTCGGGCACCGGCGGGACGGACTCCTTCCTCCGCGCCGGCGCGATCGGCGTGACCTGGTGGGGGCGACGAAGGTGGTGGAGAACCTGTCCGGACGTACGGTGCTGGTCACCGGGGCGTCGAGCGGACTCGGATTCGCGGTGGCGAAGCAGCTGGCGGGCGCGGGCGCGCGCACGCTGCTGGCCTGCCGGGACGCGGAGCGCGCGGGGGCGGCGATCGAGCGGATCCGCACGGCGCATCCGGCGGCGCGGGCGGAGTTCGTGCGGCTGGACCTGGCCAGCCTGGAGTCGGTCGAGGAGGCCGCGGCGGAGCTGGCCGACCGGGCCGGCGAGCTCGACGTGCTGGTGAACAACGCGGGGGTGATGGCGCCGCCGCCGGGGCACACCCCGGACGGCTTCGAGGTGCAGATCGGCGTCAACCACCTCGGGCACTTCGCCCTGACGGGTCATCTGCTGCCGCTGCTGCTGGCGGCCGAGCAGCCGCGCGTGGTGACGGTGACCTCGGTGATGCACAAGCTCGCGGTGCGCAACGAGCTGACGGACTTCAAGATCCTGCCGCACGGTTCGAACTGGCTCGGCTACGGCCGCTCCAAGCTCGCGAACCTGATGTTCGCCTTCGAACTCGACCGGCGGGCGCACGGCCGGCTGTGCTCGATCGCCGCGCATCCGGGCGTGGCACGCTCGGATCTGATGGCGCGTACGGAGGGCGGCGCGCGCAAGGTGCTCGGCCCGCTGATGCGGCACGGCACGGACCTGTTCGCGCAGTCGGCGGATCAGGGCGCCCGGCCGATCCTGTTCGCGGCGACCGCGAAGGCGGCGCTGAAGGCGGGCGGCGCGCGGCCCCGGGTGCGCGGCGAGGATCCGGACCTGACCGGCACCCGCTTCTTCGGGCCGCGCGGCCCCGGCGGTCTCCGCGGGGCGCCGACCGTGGCCGGGGCGAGCGGGCCGGCCAGGGACCCGGAGCTGTGCCGCGAGCTGTGGGTGGCCTCGGCCGAGGCCACCGGCGTGCGGTACGCCGCGCTCGGCTGACCTAGGCTTCGTGCGGTACGCCGCACTCGGCTGACCCAGGCCGCGTGCGGTACGCCGCGCTCAACCGACCGAGACCGCGTGCGGTACGCCGCGCTCAACCGACCGAGACCGCGTGCGGTACGCCGCGCTCAACCGACCGAGACCGCGTGCGGTACGCCGCACTCGGCCGATCGAGGCCACCGGCGTGCGGTACGCCGCTCGGCTGACCCAGGCCGCGTGCGGTACGCCGCGCTCGGCTGACCCAGGCCGCGTGCGGTACGCCGCGCTCAACCGACCGAGACCGCGCGGCTCCTGTGCGCGCGTTTTTCCGCTCGGCGCGCCCTTCGTGTCACCCTGGGCGCAGACCTCCTGACACGGAAACGGTGAGTCCACTGCCCGCGAAGACCCCCGACGGCCCCCCGCCGCCCCCGGTCGTGCAGCGCGTGCGCGTCTGCTACGCCAAGCGGGGAAGGCTCCGGTTCACCAGCCACCGCGACATCCAGCGCGCCTTCGAGCGCGCGCTGCGCCGTGCCGCGGTGCCGATGGCCTATTCGGCCGGCTTCACGCCGCACCCGAAGATCTCCTGGGCCGGCGCCGCGCCGACCGGCACCGCGAGCGAGGCGGAGTACGTGGAGCTGGGCCTTTCCGAGCGGGTGGAGCCGGAGCGGCTGCGCGGCTCGCTGGACGAGGCGCTGCCGCCCGACCTGGACATCCTCGCGGTGGACGAGTCCGAGGGCGGTTCGCTGGCCGACTACCTGGAGGCCTCCGTCTGGCGGATCGAGCTGCCGGAGGTGGACCCGGCCCACGCGCGGGCCGCCGCGGCCGCGTTCCTGGCGGCCGAACAGGTGGACGTCCAGCGGCTGACGAAGAACGGGATGCGCACTTTCGACGCGCGGGCGGCCGTGGCCGAACTCGTCGCTCTCGACGACCTGCCGTCCGTGTGTGCGATACTGCGAGTGGTTGTCCGGCATACCACCCCCGCGGTGCGTCCCGACGATGTGCTGACCGGCCTCGGCGCGGTCGCGGACCTGGTGCCTCCGGTTCCCCCCAGGGTGACCCGGCTGGCGCAGGGACCGCTGACCTTGCTGCTGAGCGCTGATCCGGAGGTCGTGCCGACAGCCCCGGAGCGCGGCGCTTCGCCGGCTTCCGGGCCGACGGCGGTCGATTCGGGTGTGGAAGTCCCACAGCCCGGGAAATGACCTTCCGACCGGCCCGGTGTGCGGACCACGCGTTCCGAGCCGCCACGACTTTTGCGTACGACGAGCCCCTGTGCGGCGCCGACGCCCTCCCGCGGTAAGCGGGAGACGCGCCCCGAGCGCCCGGGGGCCATGACGGGAGAACCGCCCGAATGCTCGATCATGAGCCTGAGAACAACGAGAACGAGAGCACGTCCGCCGCAGGACGTGACGTGAACGCCGGGGAGCAGTCCGCGGCGGCGCCCGCCAAGCGGGTCCGCAGGCGCGCCGCGAGCCGACCGGCCGGCGCGCCGGATTCGGCGATCGGCGCGGCGGTGGCCTCGGCCAGCGCCGAGCTCGCGCACACCGGCCTGCAGCAGGACGAGTCCGCGCCGGCCGAGCAGGCGCCGGCCCCGGTCAAGCGCGCGACCCGCAAGCGGGCCGCGAAGAAGACCGCGGCTCCGGCCGAGCAGGCCGCCGAGCCCGCCGAGACCCCCGCCCCCGAGCAGCCGGCCGCGCCGGCCGCCGCGCAGAGCGCGCCGGAGGCTCCCGCGGAGCAGGCGCCCGCCGCCTCGCCGCGGCGCACCCGCAAGCGGGCCGCCTCCCGCGCCGCCGGGGCGCCGGAGAACGTCGCCGCGCCCGAGACCGCGGCGCCGGCGGCCGAGCCCGCCGAGAGCCCGGTGGCCGAGGCCCCCGCCGAGCAGGTGGCCGAGCAGGCCGCCGCCGAGGAGCCCGGCTCGAAGTCGCTGGCCAACGCCAAGCGCACCCGCAAGGCCGGCGCCGCGAAGCGGGCCGCCAAGCGCGCCGCCAGCGCGCCCGAGAGCACCCCCGAGCCCGCGGCCGAGGCGCCGATCGTGGTCGTGCCGATTCCGGACGATCTCGATGAGGACGAGGCCGAGGGCCTGGCCGAGGCCGTGGAGGCCGTCGCCGAGGAGGAGGAGCAGGCCGCGCGGCCCGCGGTCTCCCCGTTCGCCGCGTCCGGCGCCACGCCGTCCTGGTCGGGCAACCTGTTCCAGGCCCCGGTCAGCGTGACGCCGTTCCGGCCCGCCTCGGTCCCGGCGCAGCCCGCCGCGGCCGCCGAGGAGCCCGAGCAGGACGAGGAGCACGCCGAGGAGGCGTCCGCGGGCTCGGCGAGCGGCGGCAACCGCCGGCGCCGCCGCTCGCGCAACCGCCGCGGCGAGTCCGCGCAGCCCGTCGAGGCCTCCGCCGAGCAGGGCGAGGACGCCGAGGACAAGGGCGAGGACGGCGAGCAGCCCTCCGCGCAGCACCCGGAGGCCCTGGACCTGCCCGAGGAGACCAGCCGTCGCCGCCGTCGCCGGCGCCGTCGGCAGACCGCCGAGGACCTGGCCTCGGGCGGCGCGGAGAGCTCGGACGACCCGCCGAACACCGTGGTCAAGGTGCGCGAGCCGCGCCAGCGCCGCTCGGCCGGATCCCCCGACTCGGTGGCCACCGGCGACGAGGTGATGGGCCTGCGCGGCTCCGTCCGGCTGGTCGCCAAGCAGCAGCGCCGCCGCGAGGGCCGGGCCACCCGCTCGCGCCGCACGCCGGTCATCACCGAGGCCGAGTTCCTGGCCCGCCGCGAGTCCGTCGAGCGCGTGATGGTGGTGCGGCAGACCGCCGGGCGCACCCAGATCGGCGTGCTCGAGGACGGCGTGCTGGTCGAGCACTACGTCAACCGCGAGTCCTCGGTTTCGTACGTCGGCAACGTGTACCTGGGCAAGGTGCAGAACGTGCTGCCCTCGATGGAGGCGGCGTTCGTCGACATCAACAAGGGCCGCAACGCCGTGCTCTACGCGGGCGAGGTCAACTTCGACGCGGCGGGCCTGAGCGGCCAGCCGCGCCGGATCGAGTCCGCGCTCAAGAGCGGCCAGTCGGTGCTGGTGCAGGTCACCAAGGACCCGATCGGCCACAAGGGCGCCCGGCTAACCAGCCAGATCTCGCTGCCGGGCCGCTTCCTGGTCTACATCCCGGGCGGCTCGATGATGGGCATCAGCCGCAAGCTGCCGGACACCGAGCGCGCGCGGCTCAAGCAGATCCTGAAGAAGGTCGTCCCCGAGGACGGCGGCGTCATCGTGCGCACCGCCGCGGAGGGCGCCAGCGAGCAGGAGCTCTCGCAGGACGTGGCCCGCCTGGTCGCGCAGTGGGAGGAGATCGAGCGCAAGGCGAAGACCGCCTCGGCCCCCGCGCTGCTGTCCGGCGAGCCCGACCTGACGGTCCGCGTGGTGCGCGACATCTTCAACGAGGACTTCAGCAAGCTGATCGTCTCCGGCGACACCGCGTACAAGACGGTGCACGAGTACCTGAGCGGCGTGGCCCCGGAGCTGGCCGAGCGGGTCGAGCACTGGACCAGCGAGACGGACGCGTTCTCGGTCTACCGGATCGAGGAGCAGCTCGCGAAGGCGCTGGACCGCAAGGTCTGGCTGCCCAGCGGCGGCTCGCTGGTGATCGACCGCACCGAGGCCATGGTCGTGATCGACGTCAACACCGGGAAGTTCACCGGCCAGGGCTCGTCCTCGCTCGAGGAGACCGTGACCAGGAACAACCTGGAGGCGGCCGAGGAGATCGTCCGGCAGCTGCGGCTGCGCGACCTCGGCGGCATCGTGGTCATCGACTTCATCGACATGGTGCTGGAGTCCAACCGGGACCTGGTGCTGCGCCGGCTGCTCGAGTGCCTGGGCCGGGACCGGACCAAGCACCAGGTGGCCGAGGTCACCTCGCTGGGCCTGGTGCAGATGACCCGCAAGCGGGTCGGCCAGGGCCTGCTCGAGGCCTTCTCCGAGCCCTGCGAGCACTGCAACGGCCGCGGCGTGATCGTGCACACCGAGCCGATCGAGCACAACGGCCGCAAGCCGGAGCAGCAGGGCTCGTCGAAGCAGAAGCAGCAGCAACAGCCGCACGGCGAGTCGCCGGCGGCCGCGGACGAGGCCGGCGAGCGGACCGAGGAGTCCGGCGAGGGCCGCCGCGGACGCCGCCGCCGCAAGGTGGCCGGCCGCGCCGCGACGAACGAGGCCGCGGACGGCGCCGAGCAGACGCAGGGCCAGGCCGGGCCGGAGGCCTCGCCCGTCGCCGAGGCTGAGCCGGCCGAGGCCGCGACGCCCGACGAGGGCACGGAGGCCGCCGCGGCGCCGTCGGCCGAGCCGGAGGAGGCGCCGCAGCAGGCCGCGGACGCCGAGCCCGCCGAACCGCTGAACCTCAAGGCGCACGCCGACGACCCGGACGCGCTCGAGGACGCGCTCGCCGACTCCGGCCGCCCGCGCCGCCGGGCCCGCCGCGCCGCGTCCCGGCCGGCCGGCGCGCCGTCCGCCTGACCTGCGCAGCAGTACGCAGTTGCGCCCCGCATGCTCGTTTTGACTCGCATGCGGGGCGGAACGTAACCTAGAGCTTCGGTGTATCCCGGCCTTCGGCCTGCGATCGCACCTCTTGTTGACCAGCCTCGCGTTGGCAGACTCCGTGCGATGAACCCCATCCGCAGTCGGGAGATAGCTGCGCGCTGGCCAGAGTGAGCCCCGCGGCCGAAACCGCGGGCGGGAAGTGGCAAATCGTGTACGCGATCGTCAAGAGTGGCGGACGGCAGCACAAGGTGGCCGTCGGCGACATCGTCGAGGTCGACCGGATCGTCGGCGAGCCCGGCTCCCCCGTCGAGTTCAAGACCCTGCTCGTGGTGGACGGTGACCAGGTCACCTCCGACCCGTGGGTGCTCGAGGGCGTGCAGGTCTCCGGCGAGATCGTCGCCGAGGTCAAGGCCGCGAAGATCGACATCCTGAAGTACAAGAACAAGACCGGCTACCGGGTGCGGCAGGGCCACCGCCAGAAGTACACCCAGGTCAAGGTCACGTCCATCGAGACCGGGAAGAAGTAACCGACATGGCACACAAGAAGGGCGCCTCGTCCACCCGGAACGGGCGCGACTCCAACGCTCAGCGGCTCGGCGTCAAGCGCTTCGGCGGCCAGACGGTGAACGCCGGCGAGATCATCCTGCGCCAGCGCGGCACGCACTTCCACCCCGGCGTGAACGTCGGCCGCGGCAAGGACGACACGCTGTTCGCGCTGACCGCCGGCGCGGTCCAGTTCGGCGTGTACCGCGACCGCAAGGTCATCAACATCGTGCCGGTCGCCTGATCCGCGTCCGCAGCACAGAGCTTCAACGGTGAGCCGGGTCCACTGGGCCCGGCTTGTCGTTTTCCCGCAGTCCCCGTAGTTCTTCCAAGGAGTGTTTCCGATGGCCAGCTTCGTCGACCGGGTGGTGCTCAGCGTCGCCGCGGGCAAGGGCGGCCACGGCTGCACCTCCGTGCACCGGGAGAAGTTCAAGCCGCTCGGCGGCCCGGACGGCGGCAACGGCGGCCGCGGCGGCGACGTGGTGCTGGTGGTCGACGCCGGCGTCACCTCGCTGCTCGACTTCCACTTCTCGCCGCACCGCACCGCGGGCAACGGCCGTCCCGGCGCGGGCGGCCACCGGCAGGGCGCGAACGGCGCCGACGTGGTGCTGCCCGTGCCCAGCGGCACGGTCGTCAAGACGCGCGACGGCGAGCTGGTCGCCGACCTGGTCGGCGCCGGCACGCAGCTGGTGCTCGCGCAGGGCGGCACCGGCGGCCTCGGCAATGCCGCGCTGGCCTCGACCAAGCGCAAGGCCCCCGGCTTCTCGCTGCTCGGCGAGGAGGGCGAGGAGGGCGAGTACGTGCTCGAACTCAAGTCGGTCGCGGACGTGGCCCTGATCGGCTACCCGAGCGCCGGCAAGAGCTCGCTGATCGCCGCGATGAGCGCGGCCAAGCCGAAGATCGCCGACTACCCGTTCACCACGCTGGTGCCGAACCTGGGCGTCGTGCAGTCCGCGGGCCACGTGTTCACCATCGCCGACGTGCCGGGCCTGATCCCGGGCGCCAGCGAGGGCAAGGGCCTGGGCCACGAGTTCCTGCGGCACATCGAGCGCTGCGCCGTGCTCGTGCACGTCCTCGACTGCGCGACGCTGGAGTCCGAGCGGGACCCGATCAGCGACCTCGACACGATCGAGGCCGAGCTGGCCGCGTACGAGGCGAAGATCCCGGAGGACCAGCACGGCGAGTACGGCAAGCTGACGGAGCGTCCGCGGCTGGTCGTGCTCAACAAGACGGACATCCCCGACGGCAAGGAGCTGGCCGACATGGTCCGCGCCGAGCTCGAGGGCCGCGGCCTGCGCGTGTTCGAGGTCTCCGCGGTGAGCCACGCGGGCCTGAAGGAGCTGGGCTACGCGCTCGCCGAGATCGTGGAGCGGGCCCGCGCCGAGCGCCCCGAAGTCGTCCAGGAGCGCATCATCCTGCGTCCGAAGGCGGTGGACGAGGTGCCCTTCACCCTCACCTTCGAGGACGAGCACTACGTCGTGCACAGCAAGAAGGCCGAGCGCTGGATCAAGCAGACGGACTTCCAGAACGACGAGGCCGTGGGCTACCTGGCCGAGCGCCTGTACAAGCTCGGCGTCGAGCAGGCGCTGCTGGAGATGGGCGCGCACGAGGGCGACGAGGTCGTCATCGGCGACGGGGACGACGCGGTCGTCTTCGACTGGCGCCCGACCCTGTCCGGCGGCGCCGAGCACCTCGGCCCGCGCGGTTCGGACGACCGGCTGTACGGCTGAGGCGCACGGCGGCCGGGATGCACCGCGGCCGGGACCGCGACGGCCGGGACGCCAACATGGCGGGGTGTACCGCGGCCGGGATGCGCCACGCCGGGACGCCACCGTGGCCAGGTGTACCGCGGCCGGGATGCGCCACGCCGGGACGCCACCGTGGCCGGATGTACCGCGGCCGGGATGCGCCACGCCGGGACGCCACCGTGGCCAGGTGTATGGCGGCCGGGATGCGCCACGGCCGGGGCGCACCGCCCCGGCCCAGAGTGTGAAACGGCTTGGTCCGCAGGTCGGACGCCGGGCAGAATAGGCGGGTGAGCTCGTTGCGTGAGGTGGCCGGTGCGCGCCGGATCGTCGTCAAGGTCGGCTCCTCGTCGCTGACCACGACGGCCGGCGGCCTGGACGGCAGCCGCGTGGACGCGCTGGTGGACGCGATCGTCGAGAACGCGCCGGACGCGGAGGTCGTGCTCGTCTCCTCGGGCGCCATCGCGGCCGGCCTGGCGCCGCTGGGCTTCGCCAAGCGTCCGCGGGACCTGGCCAAGCAGCAGGCGGCGGCGAGCGTAGGCCAGGGCCTGCTGATCGCCCGGTACACGGCGTCGTTCGCGCGCTACGGCCGCCGCGTCGGGCAGGTGCTGCTGACCGCCGACGACGTCACCCGCCGCTCGCACTACCGCAATGCCGTCAGCACGCTGAACAAGCTGCTGGAGCTCCGAGCGGTGCCCATCGTGAACGAGAACGACACGGTCGCCACGCAGGAGATCCGCTTCGGCGACAACGACCGGCTGGCCGCGCTCGTGGCGCACCTCGTCGACGCCGACCTGCTGCTGCTGCTCTCGGACGTCGCCGCGCTCTACGACGGGGACCCGAGCACGCCGGGAACCGCGCCGATCCGCGAGGTGCGCGGCCCGCAGGACCTCGAGGGCGTGTCGATCGGCTCGGTCGGCAAGGCGGGCGTCGGGACCGGCGGCATGGTGACGAAGGTCGAGGCCGCGCGCATCGCGACCGGCGCCGGCATCCCGGTGATACTGACCACGGCCGCCTACGCCGCGCGTGCGCTGCGCGGCGAGGAGGTCGGCACCTACTTCCACCGCACCGGCGAACGCGGCGGCGCGCGCAGGCTGTGGCTCGCGCACGCGACGACGGCGCGCGGGGTGCTGACGCTCGATCAGGGCGCGGTGCGCGCGGTGACCGAGCGCGGATCCTCGTTGCTGGCGGCCGGGATCACGGGCGTGTCCGGCAGCTTCACGGCCGGCGAGCCGGTGGACCTGTGCGGTCCGGACGGCGCGCTCATCGGCCGCGGCCTGGTGAACTACGACGCCGCCGAGCTGCCCGCGCTGCTCGGCCGCTCGACCCGTGACCTGGCCGCGCAGTTCGGCGCTCAATACGAGCGCGAGGTGGTCCACCGGGACGACCTCGTGGCCTTCCACACGTAGTCCGGATGGGGAACCTGTCGATGGCTCAGACGGTGACGGAGGCGGCCGCTGCCGCGCGTATCGCGGCGGCGGACCTGGCGGTGCGCACCCGCGCGGACAAGGACCGCGCGCTGCGCGCGATGGCCGACGCGCTGGAGAAGCACGCGCCGGACATCATCGCGGCGAACGCCTCGGATTGCCGGCGCGCCGTCGCCGCGAACGTCGATCCCGGAATCCTCGATCGGCTGACGCTGACCACCTCGCGGATCGGCGCGATCGCCGACGCGCTGCGAGCGATCACCGCGCTGGCCGACCCGGTCGGCGAGGTCGTGCGCGGCTCGACGCTTGCCAACGGCCTCGAACTGCGGCAGGTGCGCGTGCCGTTCGGCGTGGTCGGCATCGTCTACGAGGCGCGGCCGAACGTGACCGTGGACGCGGCCGGCCTGTGCCTGAAGTCGGGGAACGCCGTGCTGCTGCGCGGCTCGTCGTCCGCGAAGGCGTCGAACGCGGCGCTGGTGGAGGTGCTCCGCGAAGCCTTGGCGGACAACGGATTCCCGGCCGACGCCGTACAGCTCGTGCCCGGCGACACGCACGACTCGGTGACCGAACTACTGCGGGCGCGCGGTCTCGTGGACGTCGTGATCCCGCGCGGCGGCGCAGCGCTGATCAAAAGCGTCGTGGAAAACGCGATCGTCCCGGTGATCGAGACCGGCGTCGGCAACTGCCACGTCTACGTCGACGCCGAGGCCGACCCGGACCTCGCGATCGAGCTGCTCATCGACTCGAAGACGCACCGCCCGAGCGTGTGCAACGCGGCCGAGACCGTGCTCGTGCACCGGGACATCGCGGATGAGTTCGTGCCGCGCGCGCTTGAGGCGCTGGCCGCCGAGGGCGTGACCGTGCACGGCGACGCAAGGGTCGCGGCGTACTCCGCGGACGTGGTCCCGGCGCGCGAAGCCGACTTCGAGAACGAATACCTCTCGCTCGATATCGCGGCCGCGATCGTCGACTCCTTGGATGACGCCGTGGCGCATATCCGGCGCTATTCGACCTCGCACACCGAATCGATCATCACCCGCTCCCAGGCGGCAGCCCGCGCATTCACCGCGCGCGTGGACGCCGCCGCCGTGATCGTCAACGCCTCCACCCGCTTCACCGACGGCGGCGAGTTCGGCTTCGGCGCCGAGATCGGCATCTCCACCCAGAAACTGCACGCCAGAGGCCCGATGGGGCTGCCCGAGCTGACGAGCACGAAGTACATCGTGATCGGCGAAGGCCAAACGCGCGCGAAGAACGCGAATACCTGATCAAGGAGTAGGGAATGTGATCAGATCGGCCGACGTCCAACGGTTCGACCTGGTTGCGGAAACACGCCAGAGGCGCGCGGGACCCTACTGATCTAGCAACAATTCGGTTACAGTGCGGCAATGGCCGATAGCGAGCTTTCAGGCAACGGCGCCTCGGAGCCAGGCCGCATTCCCGGGCAGCGCAGCCGACACTGCGGGGCCCCCGAAAGCGACTTCGTATGGGCGGCTCCGGCGCCTGCCGCCACGGTGACCCCGTGGTCCGAAGAGATCGATCATGTCCCGCTGGACGAGTCCTTCGTCCGCGCCGCCCACGTGCACGAGGCGACCGCGCAGACCCGCCTGCTCGAGGCGACCTGGCGCCGCCACGCGGCGGAGTGCGCCCCCCGCGCCCCCGCCCCCGGCGTGTCCTGGACCGTGCGCCCATCCAGACATCTCAGGTCCCTGCGACCGAGCTCGGTCTGGATCCTCGGCGGCCTGCTCACCCTCGCCGCCGCCCTCCCGGTCTCCCTCGGCCTGTTCCACTAGGCCGTGCCGTGAAACCGGCGCCGGATCAGCCCGCGGTGTCTTACGCGTCTTACGCGTTCGCTCGCACGGCGCAGGACAGGGCCTAGCCGCCCGAACCCGCAGCGGCCGCCGCCGCTGCCATGGCTTCCTCGTCGCTGGGCTGGTCCTGGGCGGCGCGCTCGGCGGCGATGCGGGACCCGTAGGAAGCGATCTCGGATTCGGTGCGGTCCTTGTCCCAGGCGAGGGCGGTGGCGAGCAGTTCGGCGGCGGGACGGGCGGCGCGGACGCCGCGGTCGAAGGTCTCGAAGCAGATGCGCGTGCGCCGGGTGAGGACGTCTTCGAGGTCCAGGGCGCCCTCGTGGGTGGCGGCGTAGACGACTTCGGCGCGGAGGTAGTCTTCGGCGCCGTCGAGGGGCTGGGCCAGGTCCGGGTTCTGCTGGACCAGGTTGACCAGCTCGACGGCGAGGGTGCCGTAGCGGCGCAGGAGGTGCTCGATCCAGGCGACGTGCAGGCCGCTGCCGTTGGCGAGCCTGGCGCGGGAGTTCCACTGGGCCGCGTAGCCGCTGGCGCCGGCCAGGGGGACGTTGTCGGTGCACGAGGCGGGGACGCGCTGGTCCAGGCCGTGGACGGCGGCGTTGACGGCGTCCTCCGCCATGACGCGGTACGTCGTGTACTTGCCGCCCGCGACGACGACGAGGCCGGGGACCACGTGCGCGACGACGTGCTCGCGGGAGAGCTTCGAGGTCTCCTCGGACTCGCCGGCGAGCAGGGGGCGCAGGCCCGCGTAGACGCCCTCGACGTCCTCGCGGGAGAGGGGCGTGTTCAGCACCTTGTTGACGTGCGCGAGGACGTAGTCGATGTCCGCGGCGGTCGCGGCCGGATTCTCCTTGTCCAGCTTCCAGTCCGTGTCCGTGGTGCCGATGATCCAGTGCCGGCCCCACGGGATGATGAAGAGCACTGACTTCTCGGTGCGCAGGATGATGCCGGACTCTGACTGGATCCGGTCCCGCGGCACGACGAGGTGCACGCCCTTGGACGCGCGCACGTGGAACTTGCCGCGCTCGCCGACCATCTCCTGCACGTCGTCGGTCCACACGCCGGTGGCGTTGATGACCTGCGAGGCGCGGATCCGGTACTCCTGGCCCGACATCTCGTCGCGCACCACGGCGCCGACGACGCGTTCGCCCTCGCGCAGGAAGGCCACGACGCGGGCCCGATTCGCCGCGTGGGCGCCGTAGTTCGCGGCGGTGCGCACGAGGGTGGCGACGAAGCGGGCGTCGTCGACCTGCGCGTCATAGTACTGAATCGCTCCGACCAGCGAGTCCTTGCGCAGCGAGGGAGCGATGCGCAGCGCGTGCCGTCGGGTGAGGTGCCGGTGCGCGGGAAGGCCGCGGCCGTGGCCGGAGGAGACGCTCATGCCGTCGTAGAGGGCGACGCCCGAGCCCGCGTACGCGCGCTCCCAGACGTGGCCGTTGAGCGGGTAGAGGAACGGGACCGGGCGCACCAGGTGCGGCGCCAGCCGGTCGAGCAGCAGGCCGCGCTCCTTCAGGGCCTCGCGCACCAGCCGGAAGTCCAGCATCTCGAGGTAGCGCAGGCCGCCGTGGATCAGCTTCGAGGAGCGGCTCGAGGTCCCGGAGGCCCAGTCGTGCGCCTCGACGATCCCGACGGCCAGGCCGCGGGTGGCGGCGTCGAGCGCGCAGCCCGCGCCGACCACTCCCCCGCCCACCACCAGCACGTCGAGGTTCTGCTGTGCCATCGCTTCCAGCGCTTCGAGCCGCTGGTCGGGACCTAGCTTCGCGCTCAGCTGCATGGCACGAGTTTAGGTCCCAACCCTCTGCGGCGCAGGACGACCCGGTCAGGTCGGCCGGGAGGCGGCGCTAGCGGACGGTCAGTTCGCAGCGCTGGAATTCCTTGAGGTCCGAGTAGCCGGTGGTGGCCATCGCCCGGCGCAGCGCGCCGAAGAGGTTCATCGTGCCGTCCGCGGTGGTCGAGGGCCCGACGAGGATGCTCTCCAGCGTGCCGACCGTGCCGAGGTGGGTGCGCGTGCCGCGCGGGACCTCGCCGTGGAAGGCCTCGTGGCCCCAGTGGTAGCCGAGGCCGGGGGCCTCGACCGCGCGGGCCAGCGGGGAGCCGATCATCACGCCGTCGGCGCCGCAGGCGATGGCCTTGGCGATCTCGCCGCTGCCGCCCATCGAGCCGTCCGCGATGACGTGCACGTAGCGGCCGCCGGACTCGTCCATGTAGTCCCGCCGGGCCGCGGCCACGTCCGAGATCGCCGTCGCCAGCGGTACCGCGATGCCGAGCACGTTCTTCGTGGTCAGCGAGGAGCCGCCGCCGAAGCCGACCAGCACGCCGGCCGCGCCGGAGCGCATCAGGTGCAGCGCGGCCTTGTAGGTGGCCACCCCGCCGGCCACCACCGGGACGTCGAGCTCGTAGATGAACTGCTTGAGGTTGAGCGGCTCGGCCCGCTGCGAGACGTGCTCGGCGGAGACCGTGGTGCCGCGGATCACGAACAGGTCGGCGCCGGCGGCCACGACCGCCTTCGCGTACTGCGCGGTGTGCTGCGGGGTCAGCGAGCCGGCCGCGATGACGCCGGCGGCCCGGATCTCCTTGATCCGCTGGACGATCAGCTCCTCCTGGATCGGCTGCGCGTACATCTCGCGCAGCCGCGCCACCACCCGCTCGGCGGGCAGCTCGGCGATCTCCCGCAGCAGCGGCGCCGGGTCGGCGTACCGGGTCCACAGGCCCTCGAGGTCCAGCACGCCCACGCCGCCGAGCCGGCCGATGGCGACCGCGGTGGCCGGGGAGACCACCGAGTCCATCGGCGCGGCCAGGAAGGGCAGCTCGAGCTCGTAGGCGTCGATCTGCCAGGTGATCGAGCTGCCTTCGGGATCGCGGGTGCGCCGCGCGGGCACCAGCGCCACGTCGTCCAGGCCGTATGCCTGTCGGGCCCGCTTGGCCCGGCCGATCTCCACCTCAGTCAACGCTTCGTCCTCTCGCCTTGGTACGGCTTACACCTCAGCGTACCGAGCCCGACGGTGACGGCCAGTCAGCGCGAGTGGTAGTTGGGCGCCTCGACCGTCATCTGGATGTCGTGCGGGTGGCTCTCCTTGAGCCCGGCCGAGGTGATCCGCACGAACTGCGCTCGCTGCAGGTCCCCGATGGTGCGCGCGCCGACGTAGAACATCGCCTGGCGCACGCCGCCGATCAGCTGGTGCGCGACCGCGGAGAGCGGGCCGCGGTAGGGCACCTGGCCCTCGACGCCCTCGGGGATCAGCTTGTCGTCGGAGCTGACGTCCTGCTGCGCGTAGCGGTCGCGGGAGTAGGAGACGCCGTCCGCCTTGCCGCGGGAGGACATCGCGCCGAGCGAGCCCATGCCGCGGTACTGCTTGTACTGCTTGCCGTTGATGAAGATCAGGTCGCCGGGCGACTCCTCGCAGCCGGCCAGCAGCGAGCCGAGCATCACGGTGTCGGCGCCGGCCGCGAGGGCCTTGGCGATGTCGCCGGAGTACTGCAGGCCGCCGTCGCCGATCACTGGCACGCCCGCCGGCTGGGCCGCCTTGGTCACCTCGAAGATCGCGGTGATCTGCGGCATGCCGACGCCCGCGACCACGCGCGTGGTGCAGATCGAGCCCGGGCCGACGCCGACCTTGACCGCGTCCGCGCCCGCGTCGATCAGCGCCTGCGCGCCGGCGGCGGTGACCACGTTGCCGGCGATGACGTCGACGCCCGCGTTGGCCTTGACCTTGGCCACGGTCTCGCACAGGGCCCGCGAGTGGCCGTGCGCCACGTCCACCACGACGAAGTCCACGCCCGCCTCGACCAGGCCCATCGCGCGCCGGTAGGCGTCCTCGCCGACGCCGACCGCGGCGCCGACCACGAGGCGGCCGTCCGCGTCCTTGGTGGCCAGCGGGTACTGCTCGGTCTTGGTGAAGTCCTTGACGGTGATCAGCCCGTGCAGCCGGCCCTCGTCGTCGACCAGCGGCAGCTTCTCGATCTTGTGCGCCGCCATCAGCCGCATCGCCTCGGCGCCGGTGGTGCCGACCTTGCCGGTCACCAGCGGGGACTTGGTCATGACCTCGTGCACGCGCCGGCTCAGGTCGCTCTCGAAGCGCAGGTCGCGGTTCGTCACGATGCCGATGAGCAGCCCGGCGGCGTCGATCACCGGCAGGCCGCTGATCCGGTACCTCGCGCACAGCTCGTCGACCTCGGCGAGGGTGGCGTCCGGGGAGACCGTGACCGGCTGGGTGATCATGCCGGACTCGGAGCGCTTGACCAGGTCGACCTGCGCGGCCTGCGCGGCCGGCGGGAGGTTGCGGTGCAGCACGCCCGCGCCGCCCTGCCTGGCCATCGCGATCGCCATCCGGGCCTCGGTCACCGTGTCCATCGCCGCCGAGACCAGCGGGGTGCGCACGGAGATGTTCCGGGTCAGCCGGGACGTGGTGTCGGAGTCACCCGGCGCCAGATCGGATACCGCTGGGACGAGCAGGACGTCGTCGAAGGTCAGCCCCTCGAGGGCGAACTTCTCGGTGAAAGCGTCGGATGCGGACACGGTACGGCCTCCCGGCGGCGACGTAATGGGATGCACTCCAGTTTAACGTCGCCGCGCGGTACCCCTTACCGCTTCCCGCGAATCCGTCAGCGCACCAGTCCCCAGCGGAATCCTTGGGCCGCGAAGCGTTGCCCCATCGTGGCAGTGGTCGCGGTCACCTGACCAGTCCCCAGCGGAACCCCAGAGCGACCGCGTGGGCGCGATCCGAGGCGCCGAGCTTCTTGAAGAGCCGGCGCGCGTGGGTCTTCACGGTGTCCTCGGACAGGAACAGGTCGCGGCCGATCTCCGCGTTGGAGCGGCCGTGGCTCATGCCCTCGAGCACCTGGATCTCGCGCGCGGTGAGGGTCGGCGCGGACCCCACCTCGGCGGGGCGCAGCCGGCGCGGGGCCAGCCGCCAGGTCGGGTCGGCCAGGGCCTGCGAGACGGTCGCGCGCAGCTCGGCGCGGGACGCGTCCTTGTGCAGGTAGCCGCGGGCACCGGAGGCCACGGCGAGGGCGACCCCGTCGAGGTCCTCGGCCATCGTCAGCATCACGACGCGGGCGGTCGGGTCGCTGGAGACCAGCCGCCGCACCGTCTCGACACCGCCGAGTCCGGGCATTCGCACGTCCATCAGGACGAGGTCGGCCCGGTCGGCCGTCCAGCGGCGCAGCACCTCCTCCCCGCTGCTCGCGGTGGTGACCCGGTCGACGCCGGGCACGGTGGCTACCGCGCGGCGCAGGGTCTCACGGGCCAGGGGTGAGTCGTCACAGACCAAGATGGACGTCATAAGGGGTTGCCTCCACGCACTGCGGACCAGGATCCGTCAGACTCAACGAGCGTCACCCGAAAGCGTTACGCACCGACTCACCGATTTTTTCGACGCGCCGCTGCTCATGATCGATTTACGCGCGTACCGGTGATCACCTTTTCGAGCGATCGGGCCCGAGCGGCCACTACGCCATGCGAGTGAGCGATCACCGAGTGCTGTAGTCAACATAGCCCCTGACGGGCCGGTTCGGGGAGGGTAGGACCGGATTGGTCCGGGATCATCCCGCAGTGCGCCCCCCGCCGGCGGCGAGTTCGTCCAGCCGCCGCGCGGCCGCGGCCGCCGGAAGACCGGCGCGCACCAGCCGGGAGAGCGCCTCCAGCCGGACGATGTCGTATGGCGTGTAACCGCCGGCGCCGCTCGGGCCGACGAGCCGCCGCGCCTCCCAGCCGCGCAGCGTGCTGGGCGCGATCCCGGCCCTTCCTGCGGCCTCCGCGCGGCCGCAACCGGTGGTAGGGCGCCGCCCGCGGGAGTATGGAAACACCTGGTCAGCACGGCGAGGGGCGGGAACCCGGCAGGCGTGCGCCGGGGGGTCGGCTGCGCCATTCGGAGGGTCGGGACTGAGCCGTTCGAACTGCGTCGCCATAGCGGGTTCATACCGAAGCAAGGGGTGGGTATAGAGCCCATACCGACAAATCCACTCGATCCAGGGAACCCCTGTTCACTGGTCGTCCAATCACTGGATCACTCAAGGAGCACTCATGGCGGACTACTCCCGGCTGCCGGGGCCGAACGCCGATGTGTGGGACTGGCAGTTGCGCGGCCTGTGCCGCGGAAAGGACAGCTCGCTCTTCTTCCATCCCGAGGGCGAGCGCGGCGCGGCCCGGGCCGCTCGGGAGCAGTCGGCCAAGGAGATCTGCCTCAACTGCCCGGTCCAGAAGCAGTGCTCGGAGCACGCGCTGCGGGTGCGCGAGCCGTACGGCGTCTGGGGCGGGATGACCGAGGAGGAGCGCGAGCTGCACTACCAGCGGCAGAAAGCGCTGGCCCGGGCCCGGGCGGTGCGGGAGAAGGCGGCGATGGCCGAGAAGGCGGTCCTCAAGGAGAAGATGCTGCGCGAGCACGAGCTGGCCAGAGCGGCCGCCGAGCCGCGGCTGCGCGAGGCCGAGCCCGAACCGTCCGCCGCGGCCGTGGCGGCGGACGACGTGCTGGCTCCGAAGCTGTCTTCCGGGCCGAAGAAGTCCCAGTCCCCCGTCGCGAAGCCGAACCTGCCCAGGAAGCGGGTCGCCGCGAGCAAGCCGGCGAAGCAGAGTCCTGCGAAGTCCGGCGGCAACTCGAAGAAACGTACGCCCGCGAAGGTCTGAGCCGCCACGGGCACGGGCGCCGGGCTCCCCGGCCCCGCCGCGGCACGCGATGGCCCCGGCTCCGGAAAACGGAGTCGGGGCCTTCGCGTACTCGCGTACGCCCGCGAAGGTCTGAGCCGCCACGGATGCGGGCGCCGGGCTCCCTGTGCTGGCACCGGTCACTCCGGCCCGCCGCGGCAACGCGATGGCCCCGGCTCCGGAAAACGGAGTCGGGGCCTTCGCGTACGGCGCCGCCGGCGGGCCCTGCGGACCGCCGGCGGCGCGCGGTGCCTAGTGGCTGTGGCCGTGCGAGTGGCCGTGGCCGCCCGCGGGCTCCTCGGCCGGCTCCGGCTTCTCGACCACGAGGGCCTCGGTGGTCAGCAGCATCGAGGCGATCGACGCGGCGTTGGCCAGCGCCGAGCGGGTGACCTTGACCGGGTCGATGACGCCGGCCGAGATCAGGTCGACGTACTCGCCGGTGGCGGCGTTCAGGCCGTGGCCCACCTCGAGGTGCGAGACCTTGTCGGTGACGACGTAGCCCTCGAGGCCGGCGTTCTCGGCGATCCAGCGCAGCGGCTCGACCATGGCCTTGCGGACCACGCCGACGCCGGTCGCCTCGTCGCCCTCCAGGCCGAGGCCGTCGGTCAGCGCGACGGAGGCGTGCACGAGCGCGGAGCCGCCGCCGGAGACGATGCCCTCCTCGACCGCGGCGCGGGTCGCGGAGATCGCGTCCTCGAGACGGTGCTTCTTCTCCTTGAGCTCGACCTCGGTGGCCGCGCCGACGCGGATGACGCACACGCCGCCGGCCAGCTTGGCCAGCCGCTCCTGCAGCTTCTCGCGGTCCCAGTCCGAGTCCGAGTTCTCGATCTCGGCCTTGATCTGCTTGACCCGGTCCGCCACGGCCGCGGCGTCGCCCGCGCCGTCCACGATGGTGGTGTCGTCCTTGGTGATGGTCACCCGGCGGGCGGTGCCGAGCACCTCGACGCCGACCTGGTCGAGCTTGAGGCCGACCTCGGGGGAGACGACCTGGCCGCCGGTCAGGATCGCGATGTCCTGCAGGGTGGCCTTGCGGCGGTCGCCGAAGCCGGGGGCCTTGACCGCGACCGAGTTGAAGGTGCCGCGGATCTTGTTCACGACCAGGGTGGAGAGCGCCTCGCCGTCCACGTCCTCGGCGATGATCAGCAGCGGCTTGCGGGCCTGGGCGACCTTCTCCAGGATCGGCAGCAGGTCGGCGATGGCCGAGATCTTGCCCTGGTTGATCAGGATGTAGGCGTCCTCGAGGACGGCCTCCATGCGCTCCTGGTCGGTGACCATGTACGGCGAGAGGTAGCCCTTGTCGAACTGCATGCCCTCGGTGAACTGCAGGTCGAGGCCCATGGTGTTGGACTCCTCGACGGTGATCACGCCGTCCTTGCCGACCTTGTCCATCGCCTCGGCGATGAGCTCGCCGATCGCCTTGTCCTGCGCCGAGATGGCGCCGACCTGCGCGATGGCCTCCTTGGTCTCCACCGGCTTGGCGGAGGCCAGCAGCGCCTCGGAGACGGACTTCACGGCCGCGTCGATGCCGCGCTTGAGCGCGACCGGCTGGGCGCCGGCGGCGACGTTGCGCAGACCCTCGCGGACCATGGCCTGGGCGAGCACGGTCGCGGTGGTGGTGCCGTCACCCGCGATGTCGTTGGTCTTGGTCGCCACCTCCTTCGCGAGCTGGGCGCCGAGGTTCTCGTACGGGTCCTCGAGCTCGACCTCGCGGGCGATGGTCACGCCGTCGTTGGTGATGGTCGGCGCGCCGAACTTCTTGTCGATGACGACGTTGCGGCCCTTGGGGCCGATCGTCACCTTGACCGCGTCGGCGAGGGCGTTGACGCCGCGCTCGAGCTTGCGGCGGGCGTCCTCGTCGAACTGCAGCTGCTTGGCCATGAGCCAAGTCCCTTCTGTCCTGGGGGTTGCGGAAGGCGGGGCCGCACTGAAGAAGGCCGCGCCCCGCCGCGCTCACGGGTGAAGAACGTGGCGGAACGGAACGCGGCCTGCCGCGCGCGGAGTACTCGCGAGCCTTACTTGCTGACGACGGCGAGCAGGTCGCGCGCCGACAGGACGAGGTACTCCTCGCCGTTGTACTTGACCTCGGTGCCGCCGTACTTGGAGTACAGGACGACGTCGCCTTCCTTGACGTCCAGGGGCAGGCGGTTTCCGTTCTCGAAGCGGCCCGGGCCCACGGCCAGGACGGTGCCCTCCTGGGGCTTCTCCTTGGCGGTGTCCGGGATCACCAGGCCGGAGGCGGTGGTCTGCTCGGCGTCCAGCGGCTTGACGACCACACGGTCCTCGAGCGGCTTGATGGCAACGGTAGCCACGGTCGTGACCTCTCCTTCGGAGACGTTCTCGGTGTCTAGGGCGAACAGGCCGGATCCTGTCGTCGCGGGTGCCAGGAGGACGGGTTCGCGTTGGCACTCTCACGTCGAGTGTGCCAGTCCGCAGATTATGCCGGTCCCTGGCACTCGGTCAACCCGAGTGCCAATGTCGGGGGAAGGACGGGTCGGCGTAGGAGGGAAGGACGGGTCGGCGTCGGGGGATGCGGG
>NZ_JAGSOH010000111.1 GCF_018139625.1 Actinospica acidithermotolerans
GTCCCCGGCCCCCGAGCACTCGCTGTGGGCCCGCCTCGGCCACAGCGTCTCCGAGTCCACGCCCGTCTCCCGGTTCAACGACTCGGTGGTGCATCATCGCTGGGTCACCCGCACCCGCGAGCTCTCCGGCGATCTGCGGGCGCGGCTCGGCGAGATCCTCCACCCCGTCGTGCTGGTGCTGCGCGGCCTGCGCCGCGCGGTCGCCGGCGGCAGGTCGTGGTGGACCTCGGGCTCGAAGCGCAGACGCCAGATCGAGGGCACGGCGCTCGTCGCCGTGCTGGCGACGGTCGGCATGCTGCCCTACGGCCCGGCCATCCTGATCGTCGGATTCCTCGGCTGGGCCGGCTGGCTCGGCCGGGACACCTCCCCGAAGCAGGCCGATCCCGAGCCCAGGTCGCACATCGGCCGGCTGCAGGCGGTCTACGACGGGCTCGTCCCCTACCTGCACGACGAGCACGACCCCGACCAGCACTTCAAGCCCGGCGGCGGCTACCGGGACGCGTTCACGTCCTGGGAGTTCGACGAGCACGACCGGCTGACCTCGTTCACCATCGACTACTCGCAGTACGTCCGCGACGGCGAGGCCGAGTGCCGCGCCAAGGTGGAGCGGGCGATCGAGGGGAAGGTGGGGCGGGGCAACGAGTTCCTCTACGACTGGGACGAGGAGGGCAACCACCTGTTCGTCAGGGTGCTGCCCCCGCTGCCCACCGGCCTGTCGGCGCAGCCCTGGCCGGTGGCCGAGATCGAGTACGTGCTCGGCATCACCGACCCCGATTCGGCGGGGCGGATGGTGCCGGTGCTGATGCCGGACGTGCCCGGCGTCGAGCCCGCGCCGCTGCCGGCGAACCTCGCGGCGCGCATGGCCGAGGCGCCTGACGGCTGGCACTCGGCGCTCGTCGCCCCGGTCGTCTGGCGCATCGGCACCCCCTGCCCCAACCCGCACCTGCTGATCACCGGCTCCGGCGGCAGCGGCAAGACGACCGCGCTGCGCTCGCTGCTCGGCCAGGCGCTCGGCCGCGGCCAGCAGGTCGCGGTCATCGACATCGAGCAGACCGAGGCCTACGCCGACCTGGCCGGCCGGCCCGGCGTGCGCGGTGTGGTCGAGGACCCGCAGCGCGCCCTCGAGCTGCTGGACTGGGTCGGCCTCGAGTGCGAGCGGCGGGCCGAGCGGCGGCGCGCCGAGGCCGAGGCGATGGCGAACGGAGACACGACGTCGTTCCCGGCGCTGAAGGTCCTCGACGCGTCGGCCGACGGTCTGCGCCAGCCGCAGGTGCTCATGGAGGCGGAGGCGGCGGAGCCGACGCTGTGGGTGTGCATCGACGGCCTGCCCGAGCTGCTCGACGCGGCGGCGGCCATCGGACGTCCGCAGCTCGAGGAGTCGCTCGCCTCGCTGGCCCGCAAGGCCCGGTACGCGGGGGTCCAGCTGCTGGTCACGGCCCGCGAGGAACGGGTGCTGCAGCTGCGGCAGGCTCTGCGCGCGCAGCTGACCGTGCGGATCGCGATGGGCTCGGTCGAGCCGTCCGTCTCGACGGCGCTGTTCGGCGGGACGCTGGAGCTGGGCGGCTGTCAGCGGCTTCCGGCGGGCCGGGGGTACGTCCGTATCGGCACGGGGCCGGTGATCCGCCTGCAGGCGCCCTACGCGCCTCCGGTGAGCGTCGCGCCGCTGCGTGCGGTCGGCACGACCAATCCGGCGCCGAGCGCGACGGTGGCCGCGGCTGCTCCCGCGGCGGGCTGATCCGCACACCTGATCCGGATTGCGGACGGCGGACGGCGGACAGCGGATCACGCGACGTCGCCGCCGAGAGCGAAAGCCCGACCGTCCGTCGTGACGATGAAACTTCAGAGCGTGACCGCGGGAGCGTGGCTACCCGACGTCGCCGCGGGCGGCGGGCTCGGGCTCCGGTGTCGGGACGTCCGTGCGGCGCGCGGGCTCCCGCCGGGTGGGCCACGCCTGGGCCGTGAGGCGGCTTATGGCGGCCCTGGAGCGCTTCCGGGCGTACATCTTGCTGTCGGCGGCGCTCAGCAGCTCCTCGGCCCGCTCCTTGGCCACCAGGTCCGACTGCTCGGTCGCCGGGTCGTAGGCGATGCCGAGCGAGGCGCCGACCAGCTGCGGCGGGTGGCCGTCCACGGTCACCGGGTGCGCGAAGGCCTGGTCGAGCCGGTCCAGCAGCGCGTAGGCCTCGGCCCGGCCCACGTCCACCGCCACCACGACGAACTCGTCGCCGCCGAGCCTGGCCACGATGTCGCCGCCGCGCACGGCGTTGCGCAGCCGGTCAGCGACGTGCCGAAGGACGAGATCGCCGATCGCGTGCCCGAAGGTGTCGTTGATCGACTTGAAAAGATCCAGGTCACAGAAATAGACGGCC
Organism: Actinospica acidithermotolerans; assembly: GCF_018139625.1. Lineage (GTDB taxonomy): Bacteria > Actinomycetota > Actinomycetes > Streptomycetales > Catenulisporaceae > Actinospica > Actinospica acidithermotolerans. Next base: position 2,367 of record NZ_JAGSOH010000111.1, read on the forward strand.
AGCGGAACCCCGTCCGCGACGAGGTCCGCGAGCCGTTCGCGCAGCTCGGCCGAGTTGGCCAGGCCGGTGAGCGGATCGTGTCGAGCCTGATGTCGGAGGTCGGCCTCGTGCTGCTGGCGCTGGGCGATGTCCTTGCGCAGCGCCTCGCGCTCGCGCTCCAGCCTGGCCATCCGGGCCGTGGCCAGCTCGTGCCGGTTCGCGTTCACGATCGCGATCGCGGCCTGCTCGGCGAAGGCCTCCAGGATCTCGCGCACCCACATGCGCGGGATGCGGCCGTCGGTCGGCACGTCCACCGAGATCACGCCGGCCAGCTCGTCGCCCGGGCCGTACATGGGCGCCATCAGGCAGAACTCCTGCAGCCAGACGTCCGGATCGGCGCTCTCGACCGGGGACTCCTCCGGGACGTGCACCGGCACGTCCTCGTCCTCGAAGGCCGACATCGAGCGCAGGAAGCACAGCCGGCCCCAGCCCTCGGCGTCCTCCATGGCCCGCTTCATCACCGGGCCGGGTATGAGCTTGCCGAGCAGCACGTCGCGCACGCTGTCGGGTCCGGAGACGTTGGTGACCTCGAGATCGCCGCCGGGGCGCACCACCTTCACGACGACGTGCTGGAACGGGGTGCAGGAGACCACGCCGTCCGCGATGGCCTGCAGCGTCTCATCGAGCCCCACGGCGGCGTTCACGGCGGCCAGGGCACGGTACATCGGGCGCAGGGCGGACAGGGGTATGTGCCCCTCCAGGCCCTGTTCCACCATCCGCCTCATCCCCGATCACGTGACTTGCCGTTGTGAGCGGTGCCGCCGCCCGAGCCAATCCACCGAAAGCACCGGGCCAAACACGGAATGTACATCATGAACGGCGGTCAGCACCAGATCTTATACGGACTCTGATGTGGTGCCCCGCCGCGAGGGTAAAGAATCCCCCATCGTTCGTCGCGGATCGGCAACAACCCGAACGGAACCTGTCGTACGGTCGCACCGGTGGGGTACCTTGGGAGTGTGGGTGTATCAGGCATGGACCATCCCTTGATCGGGAACGAGCGGCACGGCTCGGCGCGGCAGAGCTTCGCCGCCGCCCGCCGCACCGCATACGTGCCCCCGCTCAACCTCGAGTCCTCTCAGGGTTCGCGGGAGCGCCTGGAGCGCCACCTGGCCGCGGTGGCCCCGTCGGCCACGGCCGTCGCCACCCGGCCCGCGCCGACGCGTGACGAGGTCACGCAGGCCGCCGCGCTGCTGCGGGAGATCACCCCGCGCGGCGACGCGCTCTCCTCCGTCTCCTCCTCGCGCCGCGGGCTCTCGCTCTTCGCGCCGCTGCGCAAGGTGCGCCGCTGGTTCGGCTTCTAGCCGGCCGCCTCGCACGAATCGCCGGGCAGGGCCGCGCAAGCCGCGGCCGCTGCTAGGCGAGTACTCCGTCCAACCGTCTCCGAACCGCACCCGCACGCCGGCCGATCGCGCCGGCGGCCCCGCGAGAGCTTCAACGCCGCCGCCCCCGCCGTGCTTGCGCGCGGCGGGGGCGGGCGCGTTGCCGTGGATCAGTTCTCCTGCACCGCGTCGCTGGGCGCCGGCACGGCGTCGCTCGGCACGATGTCGGCCGGGGTGACGTCGGTCGGCAGCGCCGACTTCGGCGAGGAGCCGAAGGTGAACTTCGCCTCGGCGCCGGAGCCCTCGACGTCCACCACCACGATGGTGCCCGGGCGCAGCTCGCCGAACAGGATCTTCTCGGACAGCGTGTCCTCGATCTCCCGCTGGATGGTGCGCCGCAGCGGCCGCGCGCCGAGCAGCGGGTCGTAGCCCTTCTTGGCCAGCAGCTGCTTGGCCGGGGTGGTGAGCTCGATGCCCATGTCCCGGTCCTTGAGCCGCTCGTCCACCTTGGCCATCATCAGGTCCACGATCTGGATGATGTTGGCCTCGGTCAGCTGCGGGAAGACGATGGTGTCGTCCACACGGTTGAGGAACTCGGGCCGGAAGTGCTGCTTGAGCTCCTCGTTGACCTTCGCCTTCATCCGCTCGTAGCCGGTCGAGACGTCGCCCACGGCCGCGAAGCCGAGGTTGAAGCCCTTGGAGATGTCCCGGGTGCCGAGGTTCGTGGTCATGATGATCACGGTGTTCTTGAAGTCCACCAGGCGGCCCTGGGAGTCGGTCAGCCGGCCGTCCTCCAGGATCTGCAGCAGCGAGTTGAAGATGTCCGGGTGGGCCTTCTCCACCTCGTCGAACAGCACGACGGAGAACGGCTTGCGGCGCACCTTCTCGGTCAGCTGGCCGCCCTCCTCGTACCCGACGTATCCGGGCGGGGAGCCGAAGAGCCGGGAGACGGTGTGCTTCTCCGAGAACTCGGACATGTCCAGCTGGATCAGCGCGTCCTCGTCGCCGAACAGGAACTCGGCGAGCGTCTTGGCCAGCTCCGTCTTACCGACGCCGGACGGGCCGGCGAAGATGAACGAGCCGCCGGGGCGCTTCGGGTCCTTCAGGCCCGCACGCGTACGCCGGATGGACTGGGAGAGGGCCTTGATCGCCTGCTCCTGGCCGATGACGCGCTTGTGCAGCTCGTCCTCCATGCGCAGCAGCCGGGAGGTCTCCTCCTCGGTGAGCTTGAAGACCGGGATGCCGGTGGCGGTCGCCAGGACCTCGGCGATCAGCTCCTCGTCCACCTCGGCGACGACGTCCATGTCGCCGTCCTTCCACTCCTTCTCCCGCTTCGCCTTCGCGGCCAGCAGCTGGCGCTCCTGGTCGCGCAGGGCGGCGGCCTTCTCGAAGTCCTGCGCGTCGATCGCGGACTCCTTGTCCCGGCGCACCGTGGCGATCTTCTCGTCGAACTCGCGCAGGTCCGGCGGAGCGGTCATCCGGCGGATGCGCATCCGGGAGCCCGCCTCGTCGATCAGGTCGATCGCCTTGTCCGGCAGGAAGCGGTCGGAGATGTAGCGGTCGGCCAGCGTCGCCGCGGCGACCAGCGCGCCGTCCGTGATGGACACGCGGTGGTGGGCCTCGTAGCGGTCGCGCAGGCCCTTGAGGATCTCGATCGCGTGGGCGAGCGACGGCTCGGCGACCTGGATCGGCTGGAAGCGGCGCTCGAGCGCGGCGTCCTTCTCCAGGTGCTTGCGGTACTCGTCCAGCGTGGTGGCGCCGATGGTCTGCAGCTCGCCGCGGGCCAGCATGGGCTTGAGGATCGAGGCCGCGTCGATCGCGCCCTCGGCCGCGCCCGCGCCCACCAGCGTGTGCAGCTCGTCGATGAACAGGATGATGTCGCCTCGGGTGCGGATCTCCTTGAGGACCTTCTTCAGCCGCTCCTCGAAGTCGCCGCGGTAGCGGGAGCCGGCCACCAGTGCGCCGAGGTCGAGCGTGTAGAGGTGCTTGTCCTTCAGGGTCTCCGGGACCTCGCCCTTGACGATGGCCTGGGCCAGGCCCTCGACGACGGCGGTCTTGCCGACGCCGGGCTCCCCGATGAGCACCGGGTTGTTCTTGGTGCGGCGGGAGAGCACCTGCATCACCCGCTCGATCTCCTTCTCGCGCCCGATGACCGGGTCGAGCTTGCCCTCGCGCGCGGCCTGGGTCAGGTTGCGGCCGAACTGGTCGAGCACCAGCGAGGTGGCCGGGGTGCCCTCGGCCGGCGCGCCGGCGGTGGCCTCGGCCTTGCCGCCCTGGTAGCCGGAGAGCAGCTGGATGACCTGCTGGCGGACGCGGTTGAGGTCGGCGCCCAGCTTCACCAGGACCTGGGCGGCGACGCCCTCGCCCTCGCGGATCAGGCCGAGCAGGATGTGCTCGGTGCCGATGTAGTTGTGGCCGAGCTGCAGGGCCTCGCGCAGCGAGAGCTCCAGCACCTTCTTGGCGCGGGGCGTGAACGGGATGTGCCCGGACGGCGCCTGCTGGCCCTGGCCGATGATCTCCTCGACCTGCTGCCGAACCGCCTCTAGGGAGATGTTCAGCGATTCGAGGGCCTTGGCGGCCACGCCTTCGCCCTCGTGGATGAGGCCGAGCAGGATGTGCTCGGTGCCGATGTAGTTGTGATTGAGCATCCTGGCCTCTTCCTGAGCCAGGACGACAACCCGCCTTGCGCGGTCGGTGAACCTCTCGAACATCTCTTCTCGCTCCCCGGAGTGGTCGGGAAGTACCGGGCCGACCCGGAACCACAACCCCGGCCTGTCCTACCGATGCTAGTCGCCAGGTCTCGACCCTAAGGGACAGTGCCCTCCGCTCGCTGGCTGATCACCCGGCGAAGCGGTCGCCACGGCCGGTTGGAGTGGGTCTTCCCGCAGATCAGACCGGTACTCGTGGAGTGTGTACGCCTGAAGCGAACGAGGTCCGCTCACCCCTCGTGTGCACCCGGCCGGGGCAATACCCCGACGTCTTGCCGCCGCGGTCCGCGCGCCTGCCCTAGATTGGCCGCATGCCCGGCACCTCCCCCGCCGCCGAAGCCTCCCGCCTGCTGAAATGCGGGGTGGAGTTCGACGTGCTCCGGGTGCCCGAGCCGGCCGGGCGCTGGGCGCTGCGGCGGCTGATCGGCTACGGCCAGCCCGCGCTGCGTCCCGGGCCGGTGGCCCTCGAGGACGCCTCGGCCTGCCTCTTCTTCGTCGCCCCCGGCGCGAAGGAGGATCTGCCTGAGCTGCTGGAATGGCTGGACTGGGGCGGCATCGACCTCGGGCTGCGCGCGTACGGGGCCGGCGAGACGATCCCCGAGCCGAGCCGCTGGCTGCACGATCCGCGGGCCCCCGCGCCCGAGGTGATCGCCCTGCTGGCCACGATCGCGGAGTGCTGCTCCCGGCGGCTGCTGCGCAGGCCGGTGCCCGAGGCGCGCGGCGAAGACGCGTGACCGAGATCCGGAGAGAGACTTTGTGAATCCGTGAATCCCCGTTGGGGATCCTGGGTGCCGCGCGAGGGCGGCGCATGACGATGGCGGCACCCAATAGGGCACCGCCATTATCGCCGCCGTATGGTCGCCGAGGCTTCCCTTCAGTGTCAGTGAGCGCTCAGGTGGTGCCGCGCCTCGATGACGTCTCGGGGAATCTGCGCGTATGCACGGGGCACGGCGCAGGGCCTTGCCTGCAGGCGTCAGTGAGCGCCGAGGTACGCGTCGATGACGTCCTGCTGCAGACGGCCGCGGTCGCTCACCTCGTGGCCGTTCTTCTTCGCCCACTCGCGCATTTCCGCGGTGCTCGGGCCCTCGGCCGCGGCGCGGCGGCGGGCGGACGGGCGCTGCGGGGTGGCCCGGTAGACCTTGCCCAGCGGGGTCGCGACCTCGATGTACTTCGCCAGGGCGGCCTTGAGCGACTCGAAGTTCTTGTCGTTCAGGTCGATGACGTACTCGTAGTTGTCGAGGCTGAAATGGACCTCGCGCGCTCCCGGGGTCTGATCGAGGTCATCGATGGTCACTGTCTGCTTTGCCATTGTTTTTCCTTTCGCACACGGCGACGAAGACCCTTTAGCGAGCGCCTGTCACGGCCCAGGCTTCGCGTACAGTCTAAGAAAACCGTATTTCGGCGATTCTTTCAACTCTCCGGCGGCCTCTTTCCGGGGACGGGGCCGGGGAGTCTCAAAGGAGCTTAAGCATCCGGGTGTTGCCCAGCGTATTCGGCTTGACGCGCTCCAGATCCAAGAACTCCGCGATACCCTCGTCGGCTGATCGCAACAGCTCCGCCGCCACCGTCGGATCCACGGCGGACTCGACCAGCTCGGTGAAACCGTGGGCGGCGAAGAAGCGCGTCTCAAAGGTCAGACAGAAGACCCGTCGGATGCCGAGCCAGCCCGCGGTCGCCAAAAGCTTTTCCAAAATCGCGTGGCCGACCCCCCGGCCGCGAAACTCCGGGGCCACCGCGATGGTCCTGACCTCGGCAAGGTCGCGCCACATGACGTGCAGCGCGCCGACGCCGGCCAAACTTCCGTCGGTGTCCTGCTCGGCCACCCAGAATTCCTGAATGTCCTCAAAGAGCGTTACTGTGGGTTTGTCGAGCAGAATCCGCTCGGCCGCGTAGTGGTCGATCAACCGCCGGATCGCGGGCACATCGCCCGTCCTGGCCCGTCGTACCGTCAGGTCGTTCACTCCAGCAGGGTATCGGCGGCGGCCACCCGGGCCGCGATCCGGGCCATTCTCCGTTCCAGCGGCGGATGCGTCGGACGCGGCGACTTGACCGCCGCGTGCCTGGCCCGGCGGGGTCCGGGAACGAGCGGCTGCGGGGCGGCCGGGGGCGCGCAGGCCTCGAACCAGCGCAGCGCGCTGAGCAGTTCGGCGCCGAAGCCCAGGTCGACCGCGAAGGCGTCCACCTGGTACTCGGCGCTGCGGCTCGCGGCGTTCTTCACGGCGAAGGCGAGCACCCCGGGGGCGGCGAAGCAGCCGCGCAGCCCCATCTCGAGACGGCCGAGCGCGAGCAGCGTCCGGTGCTTGACGCCCGCGTCGAATTCGAATTCGGACAGCCGCCGGCCGAGTTCGGAGAACGGCGCCGCGAGTCCGCTGCCGATCAGCGCGAGCGCCTGCAGCGGCAGCAGCACCCAGACCAGGAACGCGGCGGCCGCCGTGTGCATCCGCAGATGGTGGCCGAGTTCGTGGGCGAGCACCCCGGCCAGCTCGCGGTCGCCGAGCTCGGCCAGCGCGCCGGTGGTCACGCAGATCAGATCGCGGCCCACGCAGTGCGCGTTGACCTCGTCGAGGTCCACCACCCAGATCCGGAAACGGCGCTCGGAGACGGCCGCGCGGCGCAGCACCTCGGACCAGACCGCGTCGAGCCGCTCGTGCTCGTCGGGGTTCGGGCGCCGCGCGGGCCAGAGGAGTCTGGCCAGCGCGAGCTGCACCGGGCGCAGTCCGTAGAGGCCGGCGCTCAGCGCCCACAGGCCGTAGCCGAGCCAGAGGGGAACGCCGGTGAATTCCAGCAGCAGGAGGAGCGGAAGCAGGCAGAGGGCGGCGAGCGGGGAGAAGAGCAGCACTATCCCCAGGGAGAGCAACGCGGTCTTATCCGGCCGCGGACCACGGTCCTCAGTGCTCTCGGGTTGGGCCACACGGGGAACTTTTGCAGGTCGTCCGCACGGTGCCCATCCGCCGCGCGGGTGAACTGACGCGGATTCAGCCGAACCAGGGGAAGCCGGTCTGGCCGGTGGGCGGCAGCTGCGTCCGCTCCGCCGGAGCGGGCAGCGCCCGCGGCCTGCGGGCGGCGAACCAGGGACTCTGCACGGGGACGAGGCCGGGGTACGGCGAGCGCCGCGGGAAGAAGCGCTCGACCAGCGCCTCGAGCCTGGCGATCTCCGCGACGGTCGGGGCGCTGCCGCCTGTCCCGTGCTTCCTGGCCCGCCGCTTCCTTCAATCGAACTGGTCGGTGGCGATCGCGTCGGCCGGGGTGCCGGCCGCCAGCAGTTCGGCGCGGCAGTGGTCGATCAGCACGCTCGGGCCCACCAGCACCGCCGCCTGCCACGGCCGCTCCGGGGCCAGCAGCACGCGGGCCGTCTCCGCGAGCGAGCTCTCGCCGACGACGTGCACCTCCAGCGCGCCGTGCCGGGCGGCCTGCTCCTCGATGTGCTTGGCGAGGTAGTGCACGGCCGGCGATCCCGGGCCGTGGTCCGGCGTGACCAAGAGCACACTCAGCGGACGCCGGTCGCCGGCGGCGATCAGCGACTCGATGAGGCCGGAGACGGGGGCCGCGCCGGTGCCGTGCGCCACCGCGACCAGGGTCTGCGCGTGCGGCGCGAAGCCGAGCTCGCCCTCGGCGGCGGCGACCCGCAGCCGGTCGCCCTCGGACGTCTCGTGCACCAGCAGGCCGCTCACGCCGCCGGAGCGGCCGGACTGGATGTGGAAGACGATGCGGTTCTCGCCGGTGTCCACGCTGGCGAAGGAGTAGTCGCGCCAGACCCGCGGCTGGCTGGCCGCCTCCACCGAGGCGTACTGGCCGGCCTTGTAGTTGTACGGTCCCGGCCGGTCGGGGTCCTGCAGCACCCGGACCTCGATCCGGGCGACGTCCTCGGCGAGCAGCTCGTGCGCGACGACCTCGGCCTCCCAGTACGGCGGCGCCTGCGACTCAGCCTCGGCCGCCGTCTCCTGCATCACGGCGGCGACGAGCCCGTAGCCCGCCTCCCACGCGGCCCGGGTCAGGTCGCTCCAGGACGGGCCGGTGTAGCGCTCGACGGTCGCCAGGATCGACTCGCCGAAGGCCTGGTAGTGCGCGGCGCGCAGTCCGAACTTGCGGTGCCGCAGGCCGAGCCGGCGCACGTAGGGCAGGAAGTCGTCGAGGTCGTCGAAGTCGGCGATGACCCGGCCCACGGCCTGGAACAGCCGGCGCTGCTGGGCGACGGGGTCGCCGGTGAACAGCTTGCGGTAGCGCGGATTGTGCGTGAAGAAGTGCTCGTAGAAGTACGCGCTCGCTTCCGGGGCCTGCCGCTCGATCAGCGCCCAGCTGGCCCGGATCTCGCTGAGCAGCTCGGGCTGTCCGTACTCCTGCGCGCCTGCCGTCGTCTGTGCGTCCATCGCCACCGCGTCACTCACCCGGGTGAGCTTACCGGTATTCATAATGCCGCCGGACGCGGGTCTCAGCGCTTCGACTCAGTGCTCCTCGATCACCGGCGCCGTGAACACCTTCAGCAGATAGAGGAACGAGGGCACCACGACCAGCATGCCGCCGCACATCGCGACCAGCATCGTGTCCAGGCTGGAGGGCGCCGCGGCGGCGGCCTGGGCGGTGTAGACGCCGACCAGCAGGTCCGGGTACTGCGCCGCGGCCCAGCCGCCGAGCACGCCGATCACCGCGATCGCCGCCGTGGCCCTGGCCAGGACGTACTTCTTCTTCCACAGCACCAGGAGGCTGCCGAAGCCGCACAGCGCGGAGACGGCGGCGAGGGGTAGCGAACGGTCGGTGAAGCGCGCCGCCACCACCGGAGCGTCCCGGTAGAAGAAGGGCAGCATCACGAGCACGACGGCGCCGGAGGCCACCGCGGCGTAGATCGCCTTGCGCCGGAACACGTCGACGAGATGCTGCGTATCAGGGTGCAGCGAGGCGTCGTAGCAGAGGTAGACCGCCGCGAGGAACGCCGTGACCACGACGGCGAGCAGCCCGGCGAGGATCGTGAACGGCGCCTGGAACGGAGCGAGCGGCGAGCTCCCCGGCCGCAGCTTGCCGGTGGCGAGCGCGCCGCCGCTGACGCCGAGCATGAACGGCGTCAGCACGGAGGCGCAGGCGAAGATGCGGCTCCACCAGCGATCCGGCAGCGAGGCGCCCTCGCCGTACGCGCGGTACACGTACGCCGCGCCGCGCAGCACGATGCCGACGAGCGCGAGCGCGAGCGGCAGTTCGAGCGAGGTGGCGATGTCGCCGAAGGCGGAGGGGAAGCCGGAGAAGGTGCAGACGATCACGAAGATCAGCCACACGTGGTTGGCCTCCCAGACCGGCCCGAGCGAGGCCGAGATCAGCCCGCGCTGATCCTCCGCGCTGGAGCGGTCGCGGCCGAAGCCGGCCAGCATGTCCCAGCCGCCCCCGCCGAAGTCGGCCCCGGCCAGCAGGGCGTAGGCGAGCAGGGACAGCACGATGATGACCAGCATCAGGTTCACGGCGGTCATGCGAGCGCCTCCTCGGCGGCGGGCGGAGCCTGGCTGGGGATGTCGGGTCCGGCGCCGGCGTCGAGCCCGGGCGGCGCGCCGGTGGCCAGCTTGCGCAGGATCAGCAGCAGCGCGGCGGCGAGGCCGACGTAGATCACGATCGTGGCCACCACGCTCCAGCCGAGTCCGCCGGACTTCGTGGCCGCGTCGGTCACGCTCATCAGCCGGTAGACGATCCACGGCTGCCGGCCGCCCTCGGTGACCTCCCAGCCGCCGAGCATCGCGATCACCGACGCGGGGCCGGTCGCGATCGCGGACCACAGCCAGAACCGGGTGTGCGGAATGCGCGGCGTCAGGCCCTTGCGACGGCGCAGGAACCAGGTGGCGGCGGCGAGCCCGGCGACGGCGAACACCAGCACGCCGCAGCCGACCATGGAGTCGAATGCGAGATGGATCACAGCGGAGTTCGGGGTGTCCGCGACCGTGGCGGTGTCCATGCCCTCGATCACCGTGCTGGTCTTGAACCCCATCATCAAGGACAGCCCGTCCGGGATCGGAATCCCGCCGATGATCTTGTGCGTGCTCTGGTCGTAGTAGCCGAGGATCGTCAGCGGCACGTTCGAGCCGGTGGTGTAGACGCCCTCCATCGCGGCCAGCTTCAGCGGCTGCGTCGCGCCGACGACGCGGGCCGACCAGTCGCCGAGGAACATCTGGACCGGCGTGAGGCCGAGCACCGTCCACAGGCCGACGCCGAGGCCGAGCTTGTGATACCTGTCACGTCGGCCGCGCAGCATGCCCCAGGCGTAGACCGCGGCGACGGCGCCGCCGGTGCACATCATCGCGGCGACGAACATGTGCGTGACCTCGGACCAGCCGACCGAGCTGCTGAAGACCGCCCACGGGTCCGCGGTGATCTTCCCCTTGGACTCGCCGATGCCGACCGGGTCGTTCATCCAGGCGTTCGCGAAGACGATGAACAGCGTGGAGAGCGTGCCGGAGATGGCGATCGGCCACAGCGTGAGCCAGTGCGCGCGCGGGCTCAGCCGCTTCCAGCCGTACAGGTAGAGTCCCATGAAGATCGCCTCGAGGAAGAAGGCGAAGGCCTCCAGGGTGAACAGCAGCCCGATGGCGCCGCCGTACGTGGCCATGAACGTCGGCCAGAGCAGGCCGAACTCGAAGGAGAGCACGGTCCCCGAGACCGCGCCGATGGCGAACAGCACCGCTGTGACCCGCGCCCACTTCCGGGTGAGCGCGTACCAGGTCCGGTCGCCGGCGCCGTTCTTGAGCGACCGCAGCCACTTCCCCTCGGTGTAGAGCAGGAGCCAGGGCATGCCGACGCCGAAGACGGCGAAGAGAATGTGAAAGGACAGCGAGAAGGCGGTCTCGATCCGTGCCGCGTCGACTCCCGACATACGGGCCCCACTCCCATCCGCGAATTTCTACGTACCGTAGAACTTCTTTCATCGGTACAGTAGACCTCATGGCACGGCTTGGCGAACTCGAACGCGCGGTGATGGACGTGCTCTGGAACACACCAGAGCCGGTGCCCGCGACTCACATCGTCGACGTCCTGCCGCGCGAGCACGCGCCGGCGGTGACGACGATCCTCACGGTGCTCGACCGTCTCGGCGCTAAGGGTTTCGTGACCCGGGTGCGCCACGGCCGGGCGTACCGCTACTCGGCGACCACCTCGAAGGCCGAGCTCATCGCGAACACGATGCTCGAGGCCCTGGACACCACCTCCGACCGCCGCTCCGCCCTGGTGCACTTCGCCGGCGCGGTCTCCGAGGAGGAGAAGGCCGTGCTGCGCGAGCTTCTCGCCAGCGGCTGAGACCGGGCGGAGGGATGGTCACCCTGCTCGCGGCGCTCAGCGCGCTGCTCGCCGTGCTGCTGGCCTGGCCGGTGCCCACCCGGCTGGCCGCGGCATCCTGGCCGAGCCGCAATCCGCGCCGCGCGATCACGCTCTGGCAGGTGATCGGCCTGTCCGGCGGGATCTGCGCGGTCGGCTCGCTGCTGCTGCTGGGTCTCGATCCGCTAGGCCCGCGCTGGACGCTGCTCAACCTCGCGGCGCTGGCCGGCGCGGCCATCCTGCTGAGCTGGCTGCTCGGCGTGCTGGCGACGAACACGATCCGGATCGAGCGGCACCTGCGCAAGCAGCGGGACGCGGTGGATCTGCTGGCGTGGACCGATCTCAACGGCGTCCGGGTGCTCGACCACCCGGAGCCCGCCGCGTACTGCCTGCCGGGGCCGCGCCCGCGGATCGTGGTGACGCACGGCGCGATCGCGTCGCTGGGCCCTGAGGAGCTCGCCGCGGTCCTCGCGCACGAGCGCGCGCACGCCGTCGGCCGGCACGAGCTGATCATCCAGCCGTTCGTGGCCTGGGAGTCGGCGCTGCCCTTCCTGCCCCCGGCGCGCCGGGCCACGGCAGCGGTCGCGGAACTGGTGGAGATGCTGGCGGACGACCACGCCGCGCGGGAGACCAGTCCGCGCGCGCTGGCCCGGGCGCTGGCGCAGGTCGGCTCGGACCGGCTGCCGTCAGCGGACGGCTCGGCGGCTCCGGCGTCCGTGCTACCGCGCGTCCGCCGCCTCGTGCAGTAACAGCCTTCCCCGCGCCGTCACTCAGCCGTCTTGGCCGTCTTCGACTTCTTCACGCGCAGCTCGGTCGGCGTCTTCTGGTCCTGCATGATGCGCGCATCGGCCGCCTCGGCCGCCGCCTCGCGCGCCTTCGCCGCGGCCCGGCGCTGCGGGTTCTGCTGCTTCAGGATCGTGCGGACCAGCAGCACGAAGCCGACCGCGAGGCACGCCGACGGGATGAGCGATTCCAGGTCTGCCAGCATGCCTGCCACTGTACGCCGCGGGCCGCAGCGGGCCCGCGGCGCCTCCGCGTCAGCTGCCGGTGTTCGGCTTGACCAGCGGGAACAGCATGGTCTCCCGGATGTTCTTGCCGGTGAGCAGCATGATCAGCCGGTCCATGCCCATGCCGAGGCCGCCGGTCGGCGGCATCGCGTACTCGAGCGCGGCGAGGAAGTCCTCGTCGACCTCCATGGCCTCGTCGTCGCCGCCCGCCGCCAGCCGCGACTGCTCGGTGAGCCGCTCGCGCTGGTCGACCGGGTCGATCAGCTCGGAGAACGCGGTCGCCACCTCGCGGCCGAAGATGACCAGGTCCCACTTCTCGGCCACGCCCTCGACGGAGCGGTGCTTGCGGGAGAGCGGGGAGACCTCGGTCGGGTAGTCCATGATGAAGGTCGGCGCGACGATGCTCTCCTCGAGCAGCCGCTCGATCATCTCCAGCACGATCTGGCCGTGGCCCCACTTCTTCTCGTAGGGCACGCCCGCCTCGTCGGCCAGCTTGCGCAGCTCCTCCACCGAGGTCCGCGGCGTGATCTCGGTGCCCAGCTTCTCCGAGATGCCCCCGTAGACCGACACCTCGCCCCACGGGTCGGCCAGGTCGATCTCGTGCTCCACGCCGTGCGCGTCGAGGCCGGTGACCTTCGTGTGCCCGTTGACCGCGAGCGCCGCGGCGATGATCACCTTGCGGGCGAGTTCGGCCTCGGTGCGGTAGTCGCCGTACGCCCGGTACCACTCGATGGTGGTGAACTCCGGGTTGTGCGTGGAGTCGGCACCCTCGTTGCGGAACAGCCGGCCGATCTCGAAGACGCGCTCCGCGCCGCCGACGATCAGCTTCTTCAGCGGCAGCTCGGTGGCGATACGCAGCAGCAGGCGCATGTTGTAAGCGTTGATGTGCGTCTCGAACGGGCGCGCGTTGGCGCCGCCGTTGGTCTTCTGCAGCACCGGCGTCTCGACCTCGATGAAGCCCTCGCCGTGCATGGTGTCGCGGATCGAGCGGATCATCGCCGAGCGCTTGCGCATCATGTCGCGCGCCTCGGCGTTGACGATCAGGTCCACATAACGCTGGCGCACCCGCGCCTCCGGGTCGGACAGGCCCTTGTGCTTGTCCGGCAGCGGCCGCAGGCACTTCGAGGTCAGCGCCCAGGAGTCGGCGAGGATGGACAGCTCGCCGCGCCGGGAGGTGATGACCTCGCCGGTCACGCCGATGTGGTCGCCGAGGTCGAGGTCGGCCTTCCAGTCGGCCAGCGACTGCTCGCCGAGCTTGTCCAGCGAGGCCATGACCTGCACCTCGGCCTCGCCCTCGCGGATCGTGGCGAAGCACAGCTTCCCGCCGGTGCGGGAGAGCAGGATCCGGCCGGCCACCGAGGCGCGCTCGCCGGTCGCGTGGTCCGCCGGCAGGTCGGCGAACCGCTCCCGCAGCTCGGCGATCGTCGTGGTGCGCGGGTAGCCGACCGGGTAGGGCTCGACGCCCTTGGCCTTGAGCCGGTCCAGCTTCTCTTTGCGGACCCGGATCTGCTCGGGTTCGTCGGAGATCGCGCTGCTGGGCACCTGAGGCTCGGAAGTCATGGACCAAGGATACGGGGAGCCGCGAGAGGATTAGGCGGGGTCCAGGTGCGCCGCCCTCAGCCGGAGGAGACCCCCATGTTGCGCTCGTAGACCAGGCGCAGCCCGATCAGGGTGAGCCAGGGCTCGTGCTCGTCGATGACCTCGGCCTCCTCGAGGACCAGCGGGGCCAGGCCGCCGGTGGCCACGACGGTGACGTCGTTGGGGTCGTCGGCGAGCTCCTCGGCCATGCGGTTGACCACGCCGTCGATCTGCCCTGCGAAGCCGTAGAGGATGCCGGCCTGCATGCACTCGACCGTGTTCTTGCCGATGATCGAGCGGGGGCGGGCGAGCTCGATCTTGCGCAGCTGCGCGCCGCGGGCGCCGAGGGCCTCGACGGAGATCTCGATGCCGGGGGCGATCGCGCCGCCGATCCATTCGCCCTTGCGGGAGACGGCGTCGAACGAGGTGGCGGTGCCCAGGTCGACGACGATGCAGGGGGCGCCGTAGAGGTGCACCGCGGCGAGCGCGTTGATGATGCGGTCGGTGCCGACCTCCTTCGGGTTGTCCACCAGCACCGGCATGCCGGTCTTCACGCCGGGCTCGACGACCAGGGCCGGGATGTCGCCGTAGTAGCGGCGGATCATGTCGCGCATCTCGTGCAGCACGGACGGGACCGTGGAGCAGATGGCTATGCCGTCCACGCCGGTGTCGCCGACCAGCGGGTGGTTGGCCATCAGGCCGTGGAAGAGCACGGCGTGCTCGTCGGCGGTGCGGCGCGGGTCGGTGGAGATGCGCCAGTGCTCGACGATCTCGGCGCCCTCGAACAGGCCGAGCACCGTATGGGTATTGCCGATGTCGATGGTCAACAGCATGGTCAGGAGTCTTCTCTGCAGCGGGTCGGTGAAGGGCGCGGGCTAGCGGAAGTCGCAGCCGATGTCGAGGATCGCGGCGGAGTGGGTGAGCCCGCCGACGGAGATGTAGTCCACGCCGGTCTCGGCCACGGCCCTGGCCTGGTCCAGCGTCAGGCCGCCGCTGGCCTCCAGCCGGGTGCGGCCGTAGGGCTCGTTGCGGCCGACGATCATCACCGCGGCGCGCATCCGCTCCGGGGTGAAGTTGTCCAGCAGGATGAGCTCGGCTCCGGCCTCGACCACCGGCAGCAGCTGGTCGAGGGTGTCCACCTCGACCTCGATGGGCAGGTCGGGGTACTTGGCGCGGACGGCCTCGAAGGCCTCGACCACGCCGCCGGCCGCGATGACGTGGTTGTCCTTGACCAGGCCGGCGTCCGACAGGAACATCCGGTGG
Source organism: Actinospica acidithermotolerans (assembly GCF_018139625.1). Classification (GTDB taxonomy): domain Bacteria; phylum Actinomycetota; class Actinomycetes; order Streptomycetales; family Catenulisporaceae; genus Actinospica; species Actinospica acidithermotolerans. The sequence goes on from NZ_JAGSOH010000111.1 coordinate 17,565, forward strand.
TTCACGCCGCCGCCGCAGCGGACCGCGTACTTCTCGATCAGCCGCAGGCCCGGCGTGGTCTTGCGGGTGTCCCGGATCTTCGCACCGGTGCCCTCGACGGCGTCCACCCACTGCCGGGTGATGCTGGCGATGCCGGACATGTGGCACATCAGGTTCAGCGCGGAGCGCTCGGCGGTGAGCAGGTCCCTGGTGCGGGCCCTCGCGGTGAACAGCACCGTGCCCGGCTCGACCCGGGCGCCGTCTTCGATGGGGAACTCGAACTCGGCCTCGCCGCCGGAGACCAGGTCGATGACCGCCGCCGCGACGTAGATGCCCGCGGCCACGCCGGGCTTGCGGGCCACGTAGTCGGCCACCGCGCGCGCGTCCGCCGAGACGGTCGCCTCGCTGGTGACGTCGACGCCGCCGCCGAGGTCCTCCTCGACGGTGCTCCGGGCCAGCCGGGCGACGTGGTCCGGGTCGAGTCCGGCGGCGCGCAGCTCGTCCGCGATCCGCTCGTGAAGCTTGAACGTGTCGGTCATCGGGCGATCCGCTCGTCGTGAAGCCGCTGTGCCTTTTCCCTGCAAAGCGTGACCATCAGGACACCGCCTCCTCTGTGACCGTGCATCCGTTCTCATCCACCGACAGCACCTGACGCACCCGCCAGCGGGCGTCGTCCTGCTTCGGGTAGTCCTCGCGCCAGTGCGAGCCGCGGGTCTCCTCGCGGCGCGCGGCCAGCGCGGCCATCGCCGAGGCGACCTGCTGGAGGTTCGTCGCCTCCCACGCCTCGGTGCGCGGCTCGTCGTCGGTCTGCTCGCCGAGCTCGCTCAGCGTGTGCCTCGTGGCGGCCAGCGAGGTCGCGCTGCGCAGCACGCCGGCGCCCGAGCTCATCGCCTGCTGCGTCGCGCCGCGCACGGCGGGTGCGAGCAGGACCGGCTCGCGCTCGTCGGCGACCGGCTCCCCGGTGACCGCCTCGCCGGGGGCGAAGCAGCGCGCCAGGTCGCGGCCGATCCGCTCGGCGAAGACCAGGCCCTCCAGCAGCGAGTTCGAGGCCAGCCGGTTCGCGCCGTGCACGCCGGTGCAGGCGGACTCGCCGCAGGCGTAGAGCCCGGGGATCGAGGTGTGCCCCCAGCGGTCCGTCAGCACGCCTCCGGAGGAGTAGTGCGCGGCCGGGGCGACCGGGATCAGGTCGCGGACCGGGTCGATGCCGTGCTCGTGCAGCGACTCCCAGATGGTCGGGAAGCGGCCGCGCCACTTGTCCTCGCCGAAGTGCCGCGCGTCCAGCCAGAGGTGGTCGAGCCCGGACTCCATCGCGCGCCGCATGATGCCCTTCGCGACGATGTCGCGCGGGGCCAGGTCGCCCATCGGGTGCATCGCGGGCATGAAGCGCTCGCCCTTGGCGTCCACCAGGAACGCGCCCTCGCCGCGCACGGCCTCCGAGATCAGCGGCTGCTGGCCGCGCGCTCCGTCGCCGAGCCAGAGCACCGTGGGGTGGAACTGGACGAATTCGAGGTCGGCGACGCGGGCACCGGCGCGCAGCGCGAGGGCCACCCCGTCCCCGGTGGCGACCGACGGGTTCGTGGTCGCGCGGAAGACCTGGCCGAGGCCGCCGGTCGCGAGGACCACGGCCCGGGAGCGGATCGCGCCGACCCCGTCGCGCGCGCCCTCGCCCATCACGTGCAGGGTGATCCCGGCCGCGCGGCCCTCGGCGTCCTTGAGCAGGTCGAGCACCAGCGCGCGCTCGATGACCTCGATCTCGTCGACGAGCTGGTCGAGCCGGGCCAGCAGCGCGCGGGAGACCTCGGCGCCGGTCGCGTCGCCGCCCGCGTGCAGGATGCGGTCGGCGTGGTGGCCGCCCTCGCGGGTCAGCGCGATCCCGCCGTCCTCCTCGGTGTCGAACTGGAACCCGCGGTCGATCAGCCGGCGCACGGCGGCCGGACCGCCGGTCACGAGGGTGCGCACGGCCTCCTCGTCGCACAGGCCGGCGCCCGCGGTGAGCGTGTCGGCCAGGTGCGCCTCGGGCGTGTCGCCGCGGCCGAGCGCGGCCGCGATGCCGCCCTGGGCCCAGCGGGTCGAGCCGTCGGAGAGCTGAGCCTTCGTCACCAGCAGCACCGAGCCGGCGTGCCGGGCGGCGAGCGCGGCGGTCAGCCCCGCTATGCCGGAGCCGACCACCACCGTGTCCGCGTACGCGCTCCACCCCGGCTCCGGCGCGAGCAGCCGGGAGCGGCGGGCGGGTATCGCCGGGCGAGCAGCCATGGGTCAGCCCTCGATTCTGAGCGGGAGGTTGTCGATCAGCCGGGTGGCTCCGACCTTCGCGGCGAGCGCGAGGACGGCCGGACCACGGTACGCCTCGTCCACCTCGGCGAACGTCTCGGGATCGACGAGCGCCAGATAGTCCGGCCGGATCGGCGGCTCGGCCTGCGCGCCCTGCTCGAGCACGCCCTGCGCGGACCGGCGGATCTCGGCCGGCGTGCGCCGGGAGACGCCCGCGAACAGGGCCTTGCTGAGATAGAGCGCGCTGGCCCGCTCGGCGGGCGACAGGAAGCGGTTCCGGCTGGAGAGCGCGAGGCCGTCCGGCTCGCGCACCGTGGGCACGCCGCGGATCTCCACCGGCAGGTTCAGGTCGAGCGCCATCCGCCGGATCAGCGCGAGCTGCTGCGCGTCCTTCTCGCCGAAGTACGCGTAGTCCGGCGCGGTCAGGTTCAGCAGCTTGTTGACGACGGTGAGCATGCCGGAGAAGTGCCCGGGCCGGTACGCGCCCTCCAGCACCTCGCCCATCGGGCCCGGCGTGATCCGCACCATCGGCTCGCCGCCGGGGTAGACGTCCTCCACGGCGGGCGCGAAGACGATGTCGGCCTCGGCCTGCTCGCACAGCTTCACGTCGGCGTCGAGGGTGCGCGGGTAGCGGGAGAAGTCCTCGTTCGGGCCGAACTGCAGGGGATTGACGAAGACCGTCACGACGACGGTCTTCGCGGCCTGCCTGGCGGCCCGGATCAGGGTCAGGTGCCCCTCGTGCAGCGCGCCCATCGTCATCACGACGGCGACGTCGCCGATTCGTCCCGCGCGCGCCGCCTCGAGCTCGGCGCGCGTGTGGACCAGCAGGGTTGACCCTGGATTCTTCTCGCTCATCGGCTTCCGTCCTCGTTCAGCACCTCGAGCAGCTCCCCGGCGCGCTCGGGCGCCAGCAGCCCGGCCTCCAGCGCGCGGTCGGCGGTCAGCCTGGCCAGCGCGAGGTAGGCGTTGACCAGCGGGTCCGTCGCGCTCGGCCCGCTCGCCAGCTTCGCCAGCCGGCTCAGGTGCGCGGCCACCGTGCCCGCGTCGCCCCGGGCGACCGGCCCGGTCAGCGCCGCGTCCCCGGAGCGCAGGGAGTTGTCGAGGGTGGCGCCGAGCAGCGGGCCGAGCATCCGGCCCGGCGCGCTCACCCCGGCGCGCTCGAGCAGCTCGGCCGACTGGGCGACCAGCGTGGTCAGGTAGTTGGCGCCGAAGGCCAGGGCCGCGTGGTAGAGCGGCCGGTCGCCCTCGGAGATCCACTCCGGCTCGCCGCCCATCTCCACCACCAGCGCCTCGGCCATCGGGCGGAAGGCGTCCGGGGCGGTCACCCCGAAGCTGCAGCCGGTCAGCCTGGCCAGGTCCACGTCCGTACCGGTGAAGCTCATCACCGGGTGCAGGGCCAGCGGCAGCACGCCGCGGATCCGGGCGGCCTCCAGCACGCCGATGCCGTGCCGCCCCGAGGGGTGCAGCACGGTCTGCCCGGGCCGGAACAGCCCGGCGTCGGCGAGCCCGACCACCAGCTCCGGCAGCACGTCGTCCGGCACCGCGAGCAGCAGCAGCTCCGCCTGCTCGGCGACCTCGGGCGGCGGCAGCAGCGGGACGTCCGGCAGCAGCTCGGCCGCCCGGCGCCGCGAGCGGTCCGAGACCGCGCTCGCCGCGACGACGCGGTGCCCGGCCCTGGCCAGCGCCGCGCCGAGCACCGAGCCCACCCGGCCGGTGCCGATCACGCCGACGGCGAAGCGCCCGGGCCGGTCCCGCACTTCGGACGCGTCGATCTGCGGTGCGCCGCTCACCGGGCGTCACCTCACCTTCACTGCTTGACTTTCCGTTCCAGTCCCCTCAGTAAGAGGTACCGTTCGGATCTCGGCCCCAAGCGTACGCGCTGGCAGTGACTTCCGCTGCGCCCTTCCCGGGCCGACCCGCGCGCGATGACCATAGAATTCGGCCATGAGCTCGGAGGACCGGGGAGAGGGCAGGTACGTAGGCGCGCTCCTCGACCGTTTCCGGCTGCTCGGCACGGCCGACGAGGGCGGCGCGCTGGCGCAGGCGCGGCGGTCCATCCACCTGCACGGCTTCCGCCACTGGTTCGTCCGCGAGCGCGACGCGTTCGCCCAGACGGCCAAGGCGGCGTTCGCCTCGGGCGCCGCGTGGGCCATCGCCTCCGGCGTCTTCCACGTGGACAAGCCGGTGCTCGCCTCCGTCGCCGCCCTGATCACCGTGCAGGTCACCGTCTACCAGTCGATCTGGCGCGCGGTGCAGTACTCGGCCGGCATCGTGGCCGGCATGGTCGGCGCCATGGCAATCGGCGCCTGGCTCGGCATCAACATCCTCACGCTCTCGCTGATCGTCGTCCTCGGCCTCGTGCTCGGCCGCACCCTGAGGCTCGGCACGCAGGTCAACCAGGTCGCGATCACCGGCCTGCTGGTGCTGAGCTTCGGCCACAGCTACGGCTTCATCAGGGTGCTCGACAGCATCATCGGCGCCGCCGTCGGCGTCACCGTCAACGCCGTCATCGCCCCGCCCGCCTTCTCCCGCACGGCGGCGAAGGAGCTCGCCGACCTCGCCGACGACCTCGCCACCCACACCGCGCGCGTGGCCAAGGGTGTGCGCGGCGAATGGACCCACGAGCAGGCCCGGTCCTGGCTCAAGCGCTCCCGCGAGCTGTCCGCCAACGCCAGGGCCGCCCGCAAGATCGCCCAGCAGGCCGAGGAGGCGGTGAAGTTCCATCCCCGCCGCAACGTCCACATGACGGAGGTTCACCGCGTAGACGAGGCCGCCATCGCCCTCGACCACGTCGCCACCCAGCTCAACAGCCTGATGCGCGGCCTGTCCGACATGAACGCCGAGTTCTCCCCGGTCCCCGAGAAGCTCCGCGAGGTCCCCGAGGAGATGGCCCTCCTGCTCGACGACACCTCGAAGGCCCTGTCCGCCTTCGGCAGGCTGCAGGTCCCCGACAAGGCCAGCCCCCGCGTCTACGAGGAGCTCAGCGGCCTGATCAAGCGCGCCAAGCCGCACGCCCGGGACGCGGCCCAGGCCATGCAGCCCGGCGACGACGCCCCCACCCTCGTCTGGTCCGTCTACGGCGCCCTGCTCGACGACGCCCGCCGCATGCTCCGCGAGCTCGACCCCGACGACGGCCCCCACCGCGAGGGCATCCCGGCGATGCTGCGGGCCTATTCGGTGCACCCGGCGAGGTAGGCCGGGCCGAGCCTCGGGCTCACCGAGCCGGGCGGACCAAACCGGTCTCGTACGCCAGCACCACCGCCTGCACCCGGTCGCGCAGTTCCAGCTTCATCAGGATCCTGCCCACGTGCGTCTTGACCGTGGCCTCGGACAGCACCAGGCGGCCGGCGATCTCGGCGTTGGACAGGCCCTGCGCGATGAGTATCAGCACCTCGCGCTCGCGGTCGGTGAGGCCGGCGAGGCTGGGCGGGGGCGGGGCGTCGG
>NZ_JAGSOH010000112.1 GCF_018139625.1 Actinospica acidithermotolerans
AGTTGGCGGCGGAGGCGGGGGACGTCGCCTCGTGGGAGGCGATCTTTTCGCGGAGGACGGCCAGGCGGGAGCGCAACTGGGCTGCGGACTCGTCGTATTGGGCCGCTTTGATCGCGGTCTTCGCGTCGCGTTGTTCGTCTCGGGCCGCGCGCCATTGCTGCTCAGCGTGTTTGGCGGCGCCCAGGTCGGCGACGTTCGCCGCCGCGCACAGTTCGCGGTAGCGGTCGAGGGTCTTGCGCTCGGCTGCTCGGCGTTCCTGCTCGTCGCTGCCCGGGCGGACTACTACGCGGACGGAGCCGGGGACCTCGATGGTGCGCGTTTCCAGGACGGGGAGGGTGGTCGTGTTGGCCTCGCCCGAGTCGGCTGAGGCGCCCGAGTCGGAGGAGCCGGCCAGCGGGTCGGTGGCGCCGTCGGCCGAGTCACGGGCGCCCCCGACGGCCGCGGGGGCTCCGTCGATTAGCACCTGCGGGTCGCCTAGGCGGGTCACGGCGACTGTGGCGGCGTTGGCGGTCAGCTGGTCGTGCGCTTTCTCCCAGGCGCGGTGCGCTTCGTCGATGCCGGCGAGCACGATGTCGGTGACCTGGCACGCTTCTAGGCGCGCCTCGGCCTCGTCGAGGCGGTGCTGGGCTGCTTCGAGGCGCGCCAGGATCGCTTGGGCCTGTTCGGCCTCGGCCTGGTCGCGGCGCCAGGCTACGTCGGCGGCGGCTAGGCGGGCGGCCGCTTTGGCGGACTCGCGTTCGGCGGCGCTGGCGCGCAGGCGTTCGTCGGCCAGCGCCGCCTCGTGCTCGGCGGCGGTGAGTTCGGTCTGCTGGGTGGCGGCGTCGGACTGGTTGGTGGTGAGCCGCTCGGCTAGGCGCTCCACCTCGGCTTCCTGGCGCGCGATCGCTTCGGCGTCGGCTAGGACCGCCTCGAGGGCGAGTTGCTTCGCCGACGCTTCTGCCGCCTCCTTCGACTGCTCCTCCAGCTGCCTGAGGCGGGCCGCCGCCGCGTTCAGCTGCTCGGCGCCGTCCGCGATCTGACGGCGGGTCCGCTGGTGGTCGGCCAGGTCGCCGTCCGCCGCCGCCAAGTTCGCCTTGGCCTCGGCGTACGCGGCGTTGGCGGCGTCCAGCGCCTCGCGTGCGGCTTTGTAGTCGCCGGTGGGCTGGAAGCGCTTCTCCGTGAAGTAGCGCTCGAACTCGGCTTTGGCCTTCTCGAAAAGCTCCTCTTCGGGGCCGCGACGCACCGCGCTGAGCTGCTCCGCCTCGCCCGCCATCGCGGGCACCGAGGCGTAGCCGCCGACCGAGGCCTGGCCGAGGGGAGCGCCCTGGTCGACGCGCAGCCTGCGCCACAGGTCCTTGTCCACACCGTTCTCGGCGAGCATGCCGTTGAAGCGCTCGTGCGCCTGCGGGCCGCTGTACTGGGCGGGGGTCGGCGAGAGGATCCGCAGCTCGGTCTGCGCGGACCGGAGCCAGCGCTTGCGGTAGACGAGGCGGTGCGGGCCGAGGCTGAGCTCGGCCTCCACCTCCGGGCCCACGTCGCGGCCGGTGGGCTGGGTCGCCGTGACCCGGCTGTGCCGCGAGGTCGCGGGCAGGTCGATGAGCAGGTCGAGCGCGTCGACCAGCGAGGACTTGCCGATCTCGTTCGGGCCGCAGACCAGCGTGACGCCGTGCTCGGTGAACGCGACCTCGCGCGCGGCCACGCCCCTGAAGTCGGTCAGCCTGATCCGGTGCAATCGCAGCATGTTCCCCTCCCCGCCCTCTCAGTTCCCGGCCAGCCGCAGCAGCAGCCGCAGGGCGTCGTTCGCCGCCTCGCCGCCCTGGTCGCGCAGCGCGGCGGCGGTCTCGGCGACGAAGCCGGTGAGCGCCAGGTCGTCCAGGTCGGTGTCCTCGGGGCGGCCGCGCAGCGTGCTGCGGCCCGATTCGAGGATCGCCGCGAAGCGGTGGCCGCGGCTCTCCAGGCCGGCGCGCAGCCGCTCGGACTCGGCCAGGCCGAGTACGCCGGACAGGATCGGCTTGGCGACGGTCTCCCACTTGTCCGGGAAGGCGTCGAGCCAGCCCAGCACGGCGTCCACGTCGGCGGGCTCGGTCAGTTCGAAGCGCTGCTCGCGGAAGGTCCAGGTGGCCAGGTGATGCGGCGTCACCTCGATGGAGCGGCCGGGGCCGAGCTCGACGGCGAGCGCGTAGCCGGGGTCCGGATCGCGGGTCGCGGTCGGCTCGGGGCTGCCGGAGTACCAGATCCGGCCCGAGTCGCCCACGGACGTCTTCGAGTGCCGGTCGCCGAGGGCCACGTAGTCGATCCGGCCCGCGGCGACGGCCTGGTCGAGGCGGGAGGTGGAGATCGGGTCGGCCATCATCGCGCCCGCCAGCGAGTCGACCGCCCCGTGGCCCACCGCGATCCGGATCGTGCCGGGGGACGGCGGGTCGAGACGGAGCGCGAGGCGGTCGATCTGCTCGTCCGGCGCCTGCTTCGAGAACCACGGCGCGACCAGCAGTTCCACGCCCGGCCGCACCTCGACCAGGCCGGGGGCGTCGAGCACCCGCACCCGCTCGCCGGCCTGCGCGCGGAACCAGTCCGAGCGGTAGATCCCCGACTCGGTCAGCGGGTCGTGGTTGCCCGGCAGCAGGTAGACCGGCACCGCAAGCGCGCTCAGCCGTTCCAGCGCCGGCTCCGCCGTACGCGGCTTGACCTGCGCGTACTCGAAGACGTCGCCGCACACGACGATGAACTCGCAGCGCTGCTGCTCGGCCAGCCGCCCGATCTCCCGGATCGCGTTGATCCGCGCCCGGTCGTACGCGCCCTGGTGCTCGCCGAGCCAGTGCCGCGTCATTCCCAGCTGCCAGTCCGCGGTGTGCAGGAAGCGGACGGTCCCGGTCTGCGCCACGACGCCGCCTACTCCTCGTCGCCCTCGTCGTCCTCGACGTCGAACACGTACTCGTCCGCGTCTTCGTCGTCCTCCTGCTCCGTGCCGCGCGCCTCGTCGACCAGCTGCTGCAGCACCTCGGACAGGTCCATGCCTGCGTTGACCTTGTAGTCGCGGACCGGGATCGCCTCGTACTCCTCGCGCAGGCCGGCGACCTCGTCGTCCAGGTAGACCTGGGTGAACGCGCGGGTCAGCTCGGGCAGCGCCTCGCGCCACAGCCGCAGGCCCTCCTCGCCGAAGCCGCGCCGCTCGTTGGTGAACTCGGCCCACGCGGTGAGCACGGCCGGGACCAGCATGGCCTCGACCTCGGTCAGCTCGATCGTCTCGGCGAACTCGTCCAGCAGGTAGCCGCCGAGGCTGATCGGGCCGAAGCCGACGGCGGTGCGGTCGCTCAGGGCCGCGACGTCCGCGAAGACCGTGGCCAGCGCGCCGGCCAGTTCGGGGTCGGCGAGCTCGGCGGCCTGCTTGGAGGCCAGGAACGCCTCGACCGTCTCGCGCACGTCCTCGGCGCTGCCGACCGCGGTGTCCGAGACGTCGGGCTCAGGCAGCAGTTCGAGACGCGCCGAGAGCAGCGCCCACAGGCCGACCGGGCTGGTCATCTCCAGCTCCTCCGGGTCGAGCCCGGCCTCCTCGGCGATCGCGAGCAGCTCCTCCGGGTCCTCCGGGCCCTCGGACAGCAGCCGGTCGAGGGCCTCGGCCAGCAGCGTGCGCGCCTGGACCGGCGTCAGTTCGCTGATGTACAGCTTGGCCTCGCCCTCCTCGTTCGCGCGCATCCCCTCGGCCAGCTCGGCCGCGCCGCCGGGGACCACGAGCACCCGCTCCAGCACCGGGCCGCCGCGGTCGGAGACGTAGCAGCTCACGGTGTGCTCCTCGCCGCCGCGGCGGAAGCCCAGGTTGATCGTCCCCGCGTCGCCGAACAGGTCGCCCGCGCGGAAGACGGAGGTCGGCTCGACCTCGTGGGCCCGGCGCAGCCAGCCCGGCTCCTTGACCCCGGCCGCGGCCAGCTCGTCCGCGGTGCGCAGCGCCTCCTCGCGGGTCCACTCCTCGCCGACCATGGCCAGCGCGCGCAGCCCGGCCAGCGCCTCGGGACGGCGCTTCTGCTTGCCGAAGTAGTCGAGCAGCTCGCCGAACTGCTCCTCGAAGACGTCGTCCGGGTCCTCCTCGTCCGCCTCGTCCTCGCCGAACCACGAGGTCTCGAACAGGGCGCCGAGGGCGAAGGAGCCCCACAGCTCGGCCTCGACGACATCCGTCTCCGGGTCGAGGAGGGCCTTCGCCTCCTCCAGGAACTTGGCGTACGGGGACGCCGGGGCGTGCTGCACGTGCTTGTGCGGGCGCTTCGGCTTGCGGCTGCGGCTCACGGGGCTCATGCGCGGAATTCTGCCAGCCCTTCCGGACATCAGCGCGCGCTCCCGGAATTCGCTCGCGGAAATCTCCGGCCGCGATCTCCGGCCACGGCTCGCCCGGGGGACGCTTCGGGCGCGCTTCCGGCACGGGCCGCGCACCGGTCAGCCGGAGGTTTCCGCTGCGCGCCAGGCCATGGGACCATGGTGACTGCCCCTACCAGTCGAAGGATCCCGCGTGCCTGCCCTGCCGACCGACATCCCGTTGCCGTCCAAGACGGACCCGGCGCTGATCCGCAACTTCTGCATCATCGCGCACATCGACCACGGCAAGTCCACGCTGGCCGACCGCATGCTGCAGCTGACCGGCGTGGTCGACGAGCGGCAGATGCGCGCGCAGTACCTCGACCGGATGGACATCGAGCGCGAGCGCGGCATCACCATCAAGTCGCAGGCGGTCCGGCTGCCCTGGCGGGTGGACGGCACGACGCACGTGCTCAACATGATCGACACCCCGGGGCACGTGGACTTCACCTACGAGGTCTCCCGCTCGCTGGCGGCCTGCGAGGGCGCGATCCTGCTGGTGGACGCGGCGCAGGGGATCGAGGCGCAGACCCTCGCCAACCTGTACATGGCGCTGGAGAACGACCTGACGGTCATCCCGGTGCTGAACAAGATCGACCTGCCGGCCGCGCAGCCGGAGAAGTACTCCGAGGAGCTCGCCAAGCTGATCGGCTGCGAGCCCGACGAGGTGCTGAAGGTCTCCGGCAAGACCGGCGCGGGCGTGCCCGAGCTGCTCGACCACGTGGTGCGCACGCTGCCCAAGCCGATCGGCGACCCGGCGGGCAAGAGCCGCGCGATGATCTTCGACTCGGTCTACGACTCGTACCGCGGCGTGGTCACCTACGTCCGGGTGGTGGACGGCTATCTGTCCAAGCGCGAGCGCATCCTGATGATGTCGACCGGCGCCACGCACGAGCTTCTGGAGATCGGCGTCATCTCGCCCGAGCCCAAGCCGGCCGACGGGCTCGGCCCGGGCGAGGTCGGCTACCTGATCACCGGCGTGAAGGACGTGCGCCAGTCGAAGGTCGGCGACACGATCACCGCGCAGAACAAGGGCGCCACCGAGGCGCTGGCCGGGTACAAGGACCCGAAGCCGATGGTGTTCTCCGGCATCTACCCGATCGACGGCTCGGACTACCCGCTGCTGCGCGACGCGCTGGACAAGCTGCAGCTCAACGACGCGGCGCTGGTCTACGAGCCGGAGACCTCGGCGGCGCTCGGCTTCGGCTTCCGCGTCGGCTTCCTCGGCCTGCTGCACCTGGAGATCATCCGGGAGCGGCTCGAGCGCGAGTTCAACCTCGACCTGATCGCCACCGCCCCGAACGTGGTCTACCGGGTGATCATGGAGAACGGCGAGGAGCACACGGTCACCAACCCGAGCGAGTTCCCCTCGGACGGCAAGATCGCCGAGGTCTACGAGCCGACGGTGCGCGCGACGGTGCTGGCCCCGAGCGAGTACATCGGCGCGATCATGGAGCTGTGCCAGGGCCGCCGCGGCAGCCTGCTCGGCATGGACTACCTCTCCGAGGACCGGGTCGAACTGCGCTACACGCTGCCGCTCGGCGAGATCATCTTCGACTTCTTCGACCAGCTGAAGTCCAAGACCCGCGGCTACGCCTCGCTGGATTACGACGTGGACGGCGAGCAGGTGGCCGACCTGGTCAAGGTGGACATCCTGCTGCACCACGAGAAGGTGGACGCCTTCTCCGCGATCGTGCACAAGGACCGCGCGTACAACTACGGCGTCAAGATGGCCGAGCGGCTCAAGGACCTGATCCCGCGCCAGCAGTTCGAGGTCCCGATCCAGGCCGCGATCGGCGCCCGCGTCATCGCCCGCGAGTCGGTCCGCGCCATGCGCAAGGACGTGCTCGCGAAGTGCTACGGCGGCGACATCTCGCGGAAGCGGAAGCTGCTGGAAAAGCAGAAGGAGGGCAAGAAGCGGATGAAGATGGTCGGCCGGGTCGAGGTCCCGCAGGAGGCCTTCATCGCCGCGCTCTCCTCCGACTCCGACGGGCCCTCGGACGCGAAGAAGAAGTAGTCCGCGTCCGAGGGGCGGTGTGCGCGGCCCGGTCGGCCGAGGTCCGGCCGAGGGTCAGCCGAGCGCGCACATCATCGGGGCGTGCAGCCGGAGCTGGTCCATCGGCAAGGGGCCGTCGCCGCGCACCATGTGCGTGCAGGCGTAGGACGGCTTGAGGCCGTGGCCGCAGGCCCAGGCGGACAGGTCGTCGCCCTCCACGTCCACGTCCAGCCGGAGCCGGTCCTCGACGCCCTCGGCCAGGTCGGTGATCAGGTCGCGGGCGCCGGCCACGTCGGGGGCCACCACCGGGCCGAGGCCCATCAGGCCGTCGCCGCGCCAGAGCGCGCCGTAGCCGGTGATCAGCCCCTCCTCGTTCCGCAGCACCCTGACGCGCTCGGCGAACTTGGGCAGCCGCTTGAGCAGCGCGGTGCGGTGCACGCCGTAGACCTCGTGGTCCAGCCGGGCCAGCTGCAGCAGGTCCTCGGGGGTGGCGGCCTGCGAGCGCCCGGCCCGGGCGCCGGTCGGGTCGAACACTCCGACGTGCGCCTCGACGGTGCCGAAGGGCTTGAAGCCGAGCCGCTCGTAGAGCGGACGGCCCTCCGCCGTGGCGTGCAGGACCAGGGTGGCGCCGGGCGCCTGGTCGACGACGTGCTGCACGATGCGCCGGCCGTAGCCCTGGCGCTCGTGGCTCGGCGCCACGAGGACCATGCTGATCGCGCCGAAGCCCTGGCCGTACCTGGTCAGCACGGTGCTGGCGATCAGCTTGCCGGCCTCGTCCTCGATGCCGTAGACCTCGCCGACCTCGAAGAGCAGGCCCCACTTGCGCTGCTCGGCGCCCCAGTCCCGGCTGACGCCCAGTTCGCTGCACCGCCGCAGGTCGGCGTCGGTGAGCCGGCGCACGGCCGCGGCCGCGCCGCCGGCGGTGGCCGTGTCCCGGGCCTCCAGGCCGTCCAGCCCGTTGACGAGCTGTTCGAGCTGCTCCGCGCCGTCGACGGCGATCTCCTCGACGGCGTCCTGGACGGCGGGGGCGGGGTTTCGAGAAGTGAGAGTCACCCGGCCTTCATAACCGGCGCGGGGGGCCGGCGCCACTCGAATTCGCCGCGCCACGCGGGGAATGCGGCCCGACCGGTCGAACGATTGGGTCAATCGGGGCAATGCCGCGATATCGGCGGGGGTGCCCATGACGGCCGCGCGCGGCGGCTGAGACAATGGGCAGATGCCTTCCGTACAACTCGACGGCGAACCGGTCCCGGCCGACGGCGCACTGCCGCGGGAGTCCCTGGGCTCGTTCGGCGCGCGCCCCTTCGGCTTCTACGTGCACGTCCCGTACTGCGCGAGCCGCTGCGGCTACTGCGACTTCAACACCTACACCGCCACCGAGCTGGGCGGCGGCGCCTCCCAGGCCGGGTACGCGCAGCACGCGATCGCGGAGATCCGCCAGGCCCGCAAGGTGCTCGGCGAGTCGTACGTGCCGGTCGAGACGGTCTTCTTCGGCGGCGGCACGCCCACGCTGCTGCCCGCCAAGGACCTGGTCGCGATGCTCAAGGCGATCAAGGGCGAGTTCGGTCTCTCCGCGGACGTGGAGGTCACCACCGAGGCCAATCCGGAGTCGGTGGACGAGAAGTACCTGGTCGAGCTGGCCGAGGGCGGCTTCAACCGGATCTCCTTCGGCATGCAGTCCACCCGCCCGCACGTGCTGGAACTGCTGGAGCGCAGGCACACGCCGGGCCGCCCCGAGCAGTGCGTGCGCTGGGCGTACGACGCGGGATTCGAGCAGGTGAACCTGGATCTGATCTACGGCACGCCGGGGGAGACCGAGGATGACTGGCGCGCGTCGCTGGAGGCGGTGATCTCCGCGTACCCGGACCACGTCTCGGCCTACTCGCTGATCGTCGAGGACGGCACCCGGCTCGCCTCCCGGATCCGGCGCGGGGAACTGCCCATGATCGACGAGGACGTGCACGCCGACCGCTATCTGATGACGGATCAGCTGCTCGGCGAGGCCGGCTACCGCTGGTACGAGGTGTCCAACTGGGCCGTTTCCGAGGACGCGCACTGCCGGCACAACATGCTCTACTGGACCGGGGCCGACTGGTGGGGCGTTGGCCCGGGCGCGCATTCGCACATCGGCGGGACGCGCTGGTGGAACGTCAAGCACCCGACCGCGTACGCGCAGCGGATCGAGGCCGGGCACTCCCCGGGCCTGGCGCGCGAGGTGCTGACGGCCGAGGACCGGCGGATCGAGCGGATCCTGCTGGAGCTGCGGATCGCGGAGGGCCTCGAACTGGGCGTGCTCAGCGAGAAGGGCCGCTCGGCGGCCGAGCTCGCCCTGCAGGAGAAGCTGCTGGAGCCGCTGCCCTTCGCCGACGGCCACGCCGTGCTGACGCTGCGCGGGCGGCTGCTGGCCGACGCGATCGTCCGCGACCTGACGGACTGACGGATGGACGGACTGACGGACTGACGGATCACGCGGCCGGGGCGCGGGTCGGTTCGGCTCGCGGCCCGGGTCACGGCGCGGGTCATGGTTCGGCTTACGGCGCGCGGCTCACGGCGCCGCGTTGAGCAGGCCGCTCTCGTAAGCCGCGATGACCAACTGGGCGCGGTCGCGCGCGGCGAGCTTCATCAGCAGGCGGCTGACGTGCGTTTTCACGGTGGCCGCGGCGAGGTGCAGGTGGGCGGCGATCTCGGCGTTGGACATGCCGCGCCCGATCAGCACCAGCACCTCGCGCTCGCGTTCGGTCACGCCCTGCAGGCTCTGGTGCGGCGCCGTGGCGGGTTCGGGGCGGCGGGCGAACTCCTCGATCAGACGGCGCGTCACGGTCGGCGCCAGCAGCGCCTCCCCGGCCGCGATGACCCGGATCGCGGTCACCAGGTCGTCCGGCGGCGTGTCCTTGAGCAGGAAGCCGCCGGCACCCGCCCTGAGCGCCGAGAAGACGTACTCGTCGAGATCGAACGTCGTCAGGATCAGCACGCGCGGGCCGGTCCCGACGCCTCCCTCGGCCTTGTCCGCGGAGATGATCTCGCGCGTCGCGGTGATGCCGTCCATGCGCGGCATCCGGACGTCCATGAGCACCACGTCGGGACGGTGCTTGGCGGCGAGCTCCACCGCCTCTGCGCCATCGGCGGCGGTACCGACGACGTGCATGCCGGGCACGGCGTCCACGAGGGCCGCGAAGGCGCTGCGGACCAGGGCCTGGTCGTCGGCGATGAGGACGCTGACGGCCGGTTCGTCGCCCGCCCCGGCCGCATCGGGGGGAAATCGGGTGCTCACGCCGGGACCGCCTCGAGCGGGGCGGAGATCGGCAGCCGCGCCGCGACCCGGTACCCGCGCACCGGAAGCGGCCCGGCTTCGAGGCTGCCGCCGTGCAGCGCCGCGCGCTCGCGCATGCCGACGAGGCCGTGCCCGGCACCGGACATCGCAGCCCGCGCGCCCGCGCCGTCGTCGACGATCTCGATCGCCAGCTCCTCCGGCTCATAGCGCAGGTCGACGCGCGCGCGGTCGGTCGCGGCGTGCTTGACGACGTTCGTCAGCGCCTCTTGGACGATGCGGTATGCGGACAACTCCAGCCCCTCCGGCAGTTGGCGCACGTCGCCCCCGACGCGCAGGTCCACGCTCGTCCCGGCCGCGTGCATCCCGTCGACCAGCTCTCCGAGGTCGGACAGCGCGGGGGCCGGGCTGCTCGCGGCGCGTTCCCCCTCCGCGCGCAGCACGCCGAGCAGCTGGCGCATGTCCCGCAGCGCCTGGCGGCCCGTCGACTCTATCGATTCGAGCGCCGCCGACGCCCGCTCCGGCATCTCCGCGTCGATGTAGCGGGCCACGCCGGCCTGCACGGTGATCACGCTCATCGCGTGCGCCACGACGTCGTGCAGTTCGCGGGCGATACGCAGCCGCTCCTCGGCCGCCGAGCGCGCCGCCAGCTCCTGCTGCGCGCGCACCTGCTGCGCGGCCTGGATCTTCACAGCCTCGACGTAGCTGCGCTGCCGGTACACGGCCAGGCCCAGCGCCCAGCCCGCAGACTCGATCGCGACCGGCGTCGCCGCCGTGCCGAGCAGTTGCCACCAGACCGGATGCGGGTGCAGCGTGCTCGCCGGCGGCGCGCTCAGATAGATGGCCGTCGTCGTCAGGACCGCGCCGGCGAGCAGCGGTCCGGATCGGCGCGGCGGCCGGGTCGAGGCGACGACGTAGAGGATCAGCGAGACGGTCAGGAAGGAGTCGCGTTCGAACCCGAGCAGCCAGGCGGCGGCCGAGCTCAGCACGGCGACGCTGAGCGAGGCGAGCGGGGCCAGACGTCGGGTTGCCACCGCGAGGGCCGAGAGGAGCGCGATGCACAGGCCCGTCCAGATCGGCACGCTGAGCACGTGCAGCATCGAGGGACGGAGCGCGGAGTAGATCATCAGGGCGCCGAGCACGGCCGCCAGGCTCGCATCGGCGGCGAGCAGTCCGCGGGACCGAAGCATCGGGACGTCGCCGACGGCTTTCGTCGTTCCGGGAGATTCACTGAGCGCGCTCACGCCTCCACGCTAGACGTCCCCGCGGCCGGAGCACATCAGCCCGCAGACCGGCGCGCGGCGTCATACCCGAGCTGTATCTCGGATGGCCGGAGTAATGGCCGGGGTATCCGGCTGGCTTCCTGATCGCCGCGGTCTGGCGCCTGGGGCGGCCGGACGCCAGCGCGGTCGGCGGTGCCGTGGGACGGCTAGTGGGACGGCTAGGGCGCGGTCACGAAGTCGATCAGCGCCTCGACCGGGCCGAGCAGCGCCGGCTCCAGGTCCTTGTACGAGTTCACCGTCCCGAGGATCCGCGCCCACGCCCGGCGCGGATCCAGCGGCCAGCCCGGGTCCTTCCGGTGCAGCCGCTCGCAGACCCCGTCCTTCCAGACCTCGGCCTTCGGCACCACCGGCCAGGCCGCGATGCCGACCGAGGCGGGCTTGACGGCCTGCCAGATGTCCACGTAGGGGTGTCCGAGCACGAGGATGCAGTCCTCGCGGCCGCGCTGCAGCCGGTCGGCCGTGCGCGTCTCCTTGCTGTTCGGCACCAGGTGGTCGAGCAGCACGCCGAGCCTGCGGCCCGGCCCGGGCCGGAACTCCGCGGCGATCTCGTGCAGCTCGTCCACGCCGCCCAGCATCTCCACCACGACGCCCTCGAGCCGCAGGTCGTCGCCCCAGACCCGCTCGACGAGCTCGGCGTCGTGCTTGCCCTCGACGTAGATCCGGCCGGCTCTCGCGACCCGCGCGCGCCGGCCGTGCACCGCGACGGAGCCGGAGGCCGTACGCCCGGAACGGGACTCGACCGGCGCCGCCGGGCGCGGCCTGACCAGCGTCGCGGCCTGCCCCTCGAACAGGAAGCCGGGACCGAGCGGGAACACGCGGTGCTTGCCGTGCCGGTCCTCCAGGGTGACGGTGTATCCGCCGGCGGCCTTCTCGACCCGCACGACGGCGCCGCAGAACCCGGTCTCCACATCCTCGACGACGAGGCCGCCCGCCGCCTCGATCTCGACCGCCGGCTTGCGCCGGGGCGCGTGGGACGGCAGGTCCCCGGGAATGTTCCGCTGTACGTTCACCACGAGCCGAGGGTAGACCAAGGGCCGGCGCCAAGCCTTACACTGGAGTTGCGAAAGCTGGCACTCCCGGTAAGCGAGTGCCAACCGCCGAGTAACGAAGCGTTCGAGAACCGCCGACCAGGAGGTGCGCACCGTGGACGAGCCGAAGCTGGATCGCCGCCGCCTGGACGTGCTGCGGGCCATCGTCGAGGACTACGTCGCCACCCAGGAGCCGGTCGGCTCGAAGGCCCTGGTGGAACGGCACAACCTGGGCGTGTCCCCGGCGACCATACGCAACGACATGGCCCTGCTCGAGGAGGAGGGCTACATCCACCAGCCGCACACCAGCGCCGGCCGGGTGCCCACCGACAAGGGCTACCGGCTGTTCGTGGACCGGCTCACCAACGTCAAGCCGCTGACCACGGCCGAGCGCCGGGCCATCCACAGCTTCCTGGACGAGGCGCTGGACCTGGACGACGTGGTCTCCCGCACGGTCCGCCTGCTCGCGCAGCTGACCAGGCAGGTCGCGGTGGTGCAGTACCCCTCGCTGACCCGCTCCGCGGTCCGCCACGTGGAACTCGTCGGGCTCGCCCCGACCCGGATCATGCTGGTGCTGATCACCGACACCGGCCGGGTCGAGCAGCGCGTGGTCGAGGTCGTTCCGCTGGAGGAGTCCGCGCTCGGCGAGCTGCGGGCCCGGCTGAACGCCGAGATCGTCGGCCGCCGGCTGTCCGAGGTGCCGGGCCTGCTCGAGGACTTCGCGCGGCGCCGGCCCGCCGGAGAGGCGCCCCCGGCCGGCGCCGCGCCGTCCGCGGTGGACGCGCTGTGCGCCGTGCTGCTGGAGATGATCGTGGAGCAGCGCGAGGAGCGGATCGTGTTCGGCGGCACCGCCAACCTGGCCCGTTTCGGCCAGGATTTCCCGGACACCATCCACCCGGTGCTCGAGGCGCTGGAGGAGCAGGTGGTGCTGCTCAAGCTGCTCGGCGAGGCCACGGCGCCCTCGCTGCTGACGGTGCGCATCGGCCGGGAGAACGAGCTCGACCAGCTCACCTCGACCTCGGTGGTCACCAGCGGTTACGGCCGGGGCGACGATACGTTAGCGCAGCTCGGGGTGCTCGGACCGACGAGAATGGACTACCCGGGCACTATGGGGGCGGTCTCCGCCGTTGCCAGATACGTCGGCCGTATTCTCGAACAGGCGTAAGGCGTAGCCTGGGCGAGGGCCGATTGCCGGGAATCCTCACGACCAACAGCAGTGGAGAAGACGTAACGTGGCGACCGACTACTACGCGGTCCTCGGGGTCAGGCGGGACGCCACCCAGGACGAGATCAAGAAGGCGTACCGCCGGCTTGCCCGCGAACTGCACCCGGACGTCAACCCGGACCCGCAGACCCAGGAGCGGTTCAAGGAGATCGGCCTCGCCTACGAGGTGCTCTCCGACCCGCAGAAGCGCCAGGTCTACGACCTGGGCGGCGATCCGCGCAACTCGGCGGCCGGGGCGGGCGCGGGCGGCTTCGGGCCGGGCTTCGCGTTCAGCGACATGCTCGACGCCTTCTTCGGCGGCGGGGGCCAGCGCGGCCCGCGCTCCCGGGTGCAGCGCGGCCAGGACGCGCTGATCCGGGTCGAGATCAGCCTGCAGGACGCCGCCTTCGGCACCCAGCGGGACATCCAGGTGGACACCGCCGTGGTCTGCCCGACCTGCAACGGCGACGGCGCGGCCCCCGGCACCCAGCCGGTGACCTGCGACATGTGCCGCGGCCGCGGCGAGGTCTCCCAGGTGACCAGGTCCTTCCTCGGCCAGGTGATGACCTCGCGGCCCTGCCCGCAGTGCCAGGGCTACGGCACCATCGTGCCCACCCCGTGCGTGGAGTGCGCGGGCGACGGCCGGGTGCGCACCCGCCGGACGCTGACCGTGAAGATCCCGCCGGGCGTGGACAACGGCACCCAGATCAAGCTGGCCGGCGAGGGCGAGGTCGGCCCCGGAGCCGGCCCCGCGGGCAACCTCTACATCGAGATCGTCGAGGAGCCCCACGACATCTTCCAGCGGCGCGGGGACGACCTGCACTGCACCGTGACGATGCCGATGACCGCCGCCGCGCTGGGCACCAAGATCCCGTTGCAGACCCTGGACGGCCAGGTCGAGCTCGACATCCGGCCCGGCAGCCAGTCCGGCCAGTCGATCACCATGCGCGGCCGCGGCATCCAGCACCTGCGCGGCACCGCCCGGGGCGACCTCGTCGTGCACATCGAGGTGCAGACACCGAAGGCGCTGGACGCTGAGCAGGAGGCGCTGCTGCGCAAGCTGGCCCAGCTGCGCGGCGAGGAGCGCCCGTCCGGCACCTTCGCGCCCGGTCAGCAGGGCCTCTTCTCCCGGCTCAAGGACGCGATCAACAACCGCTAGCCGAGCCGAGCCCCAGCCCGCACCGAGCCTGACCGGCCCGCACCGAGCCGGTCAGGCCGGCACCGAGACTCGAACCGAGCCGAACCGACACCGATGACAGCCCCCGTTTTCCACGCCCCGCGCGAGCTGCTGGCGGGCGCCGGCACCGTCCGCCTGGACGGCCCCGAAGGACGCCACGCCGCGGTGGTGCGCCGCCTCCAGCCCGGCGAGTCCGTCGATCTGACGGACGGCCAGGGCCTGGTGGCGCACTGCGTGGTGGCGCGGACCATGGGCAACGCGCTGGACCTCGATGTCGTACAGGCCGTCGAGGAGCCGGCGCCGAACCCGCGCCTGACGATCGTTCAGGCACTCGCCAAGGGCGACCGCGGCGAGACGGCCGTGGAGACCATGACCGAGATCGGGGTGGACGTCATCGTGCCCTGGTCCGCCTCCCGCTCGATCACCCAGTGGAAGGCCGACCGCGGCGCCAAGTCGCTGGAGAAGTGGCGCAGCACCGCCCGCGAGGCGGCCAAGCAGTCCCGCCGCGCCTGGTGGCCCGAGGTCGCCGAGCCCGCCACCACGGCGGCGGTGGCCAGGCTGCTGTCGGCGGCCGCCCTCGCGATCGTCCTGCACGAAGAGGCCGAGTCGGCGCTCGCGGACGTGGCCCTGCCGAGAGCCGGCGGCACCACGGACGACGGGGCGGCGGGCGCGGCGGACGGCCGGGTGGCCGGCACCCCGGACGCCAGCTCGGCGGGCGCGGCGGGGGCGGACATCGTGCTGGTCGTCGGCCCCGAGGGCGGCATCTCGCCCGAGGAACTCGCCAGGTTCGCCGAAGCGGGCGCCCAGCCCTACCGGATGGGCCCGACGGTCCTGCGGACCTCCACCGCGGGCACGGCCGCCGCGGCGGTGCTGCTGGCGCGGTCCGGTCGGTGGAGCTAGCGAGCTGCGCGGGTCACGCGCAGACCTCGTCCGTCCGGGTGTCGCCCTCGATGAAGCCGCCGGGGGCGCTCGGCGGGTAGTAGAAGTAGTGGCCCTCGCCCTCGTAGCAGGTGCCGGGCACGACGGGGACCGCCGCCGACCAGTAGGCGGGGCCGCCGACGCCGTCGATCGCGGTGGCGGCGCCGTCGATGGCGCCGCGGGTTTCGTCGTAGACGGCCATGCCGACGTCATAGCGCACGTGCAGGGCGCGGAACCGCGACGAGGCGAATGAGTAGCCGTACATCGCGTGGCAGGAGGGGGAGTAGAACTCCTCGACCGAGAAGGCGACGATGCCCTCGTAGATCTCGTGCCCGGCCCGGCCGACCTGAATGCGGTCGGCGCACGGCTGGACCGGCACGGTGGCGGCGAGGGCGGACACGGCCGCGGTGGGGACGGCGGCCGCGTGGGAGACGTCGGCGCACAGGACGGGCACGGTGGCCAGCGTCACCGTCAGCGCGGCGGTGGCGATGACGTGGGCGGCGAGGCGGTCCATGGGTTTACCCCTAGCGTGATCTGCGGTGAATCGGGCGTCTGATAGCTTTGCGACGTCGGAGCGAGACGTTACACAGGGTTGGACTCTCGAACGGGCCGAGGATCGCCGACCCTGAACGGAAAGGACTCGAACGTGGGACAGACGATCACCGCATCGGGCGAATCCGGCGCTCCGGCTACAACCTCCGACCCCGATTGCGTCTTCTGCTCGATCCTCGCCGGCAAGATCCCGTCCGCCGCCGTCCGGGAGAGCGAGCGGATCTACGCGTTCCGCGACATCGCCCCTCAGGCGGCCGTGCACGTGCTGGTGATTCCCCGCACGCACGAGTACGCCAACGCCGGCGAGATCGCCTCCGGCGATCCGGAGCTGGCGGCCGAACTCCTGCGCGAAGCGGCGGCGGTGGCGAAGGGCGAGGGGCTGGCCGAGGGCGGCTACCGGATCGTGCTCAACACCGGGCACCACGCCGGGCAGACGGTCTACCACGTGCACGCGCACGTGCTCGGCGGCGAGCCGCTCGGCCGCTTCGGGGCGCCGGAGTAGCGCTTCGCCGCAGCGCCCCGGCCGCGTCGGTTCGCCGGAGCATTCGCCGGAACACCCACCGGAGCATTCGTCGGAATAAATGCCCGGGCCGCGGACGTTGCCGCTGGGTACCATGGAGACCCGAACCGCAGCACGCGAAGCAGTCCAGAGGGTGTGATTTCAAGGCCGTCAGGCCTGAGCTATGTCCGAGACGTCCGAGCAGCAGACCACGATCAAGATCACCATTCCCGCGGCACACCCCATGGTCGCGGTCCTCGGGCACGGGGACGGCATCCTCCGGACGATCGAGAAGCAGTTGCCCTCGCTGGACATCCACGTGCGCGGCAACGAGATCACGGTCAGCGGCCCCGAGGCGGACGTGGAGCTCGTCCGCTCGCTGTTCGACGAGATCCTGATCGTGCTGCGCACCGGCGCCGCGCTCAGCGAGGACTCGGTGCGCCGCTCGATCACCCTGCTGCAGGCCGCGGGCCGCGGCGAGGAGAGCCTGCGCCCGGCCGAGGTGCTGACTCAGAACATCCTGTCCAACCGCGGCCGCACGATCCGTCCCAAGACGGTCAACCAGAAGCGGTACGTGGACGCGATCGACAAGAACACGGTCGTGTTCGGCCTCGGTCCCGCGGGTACCGGCAAGACCTACCTGGCGATGGCCAAGGCCGTGCAGGCGCTGCAGAGCAAGGAGATCAGCCGGATCATCCTGACCCGGCCCGCGGTCGAGGCCGGCGAGCGGCTCGGCTTCCTGCCCGGCACGCTGTACGAGAAGATCGACCCGTACCTGCGGCCGCTCTACGACGCGCTGCACGACATGATCGACCCCGACTCGATCCCGAAGCTGATGGCCGCCGGGACGATCGAGGTCGCCCCGCTGGCCTACATGCGCGGCAGGACGCTCAACGACGCGTTCATCATCCTGGACGAGGCGCAGAACACCTCGGCCGAGCAGATGAAGATGTTCCTCACCCGGCTCGGCTTCGGCTCCAAGGTCGTCGTCACCGGCGACACCACGCAGGTGGACCTGCCGTCCGGCGTCCAGTCCGGGCTGCGCGTGGTGCAGGACATCCTCGAGGGCATCGACGACATCGCCTTCTGCCGCCTGACCAGCACGGACGTGGTCCGGCACCGGCTGGTCGGGGAGATCGTGGACGCGTACGGGCGCTACGACGCCCAGCAGCAGGCCGAGCAACCGCGCCGCAGACCGGGCGGGCCCCGCCGCGTGGGATGATGCGGGTTATGTCCATCGATATCAACAACGAGTCCGGGGTCGAGGCCGACGAGGCCGCGATCGTCGCGCTGGCCCGCTTCGTCCTCGCCGAGATGGGCATCCACCCCCTCGCCGAGCTGTCCATCCTGCTGGTGGACGCGGGCGCGATGGAGCAGCTGCACATCCAGTGGATGGACGAGCCCGGCCCGACCGACGTGCTCTCCTTCCCGATGGACGAGCTGCGCCCGGCCCGCGCCGAGGACGACAACGAGCCGACGCCCGGCCTGCTCGGCGACATCGTGCTGTGCCCCGAGGTCGCGGAGAAGCAGGCGGTCGCGGCCGGGCACTCCACCGCGCGCGAGCTCGACGTGCTGACCACGCACGGCATCCTGCACCTGCTGGGCTACGACCACGCCGAGCCGGAGGAGCACGAGGAGATGTTCGGGCTGCAGAACGAGCTGCTCGAGGCCTGGGCCGCGAGCCGGGGAAGCGCCGGCCAGGGGGGCGCCACCCGGTGAGCGAGCCTGCGAGTCAACCCTCAACCGAGGCGGCCGCCCGGAGGCGGCGGACGCGGAGGCCGAGCGCGGGCGAGGCGGTCGCGTGAGCGACACGGAGGCCTGGCTGCTGGTCGGCGCCGCGGTCGCGGTGGCGATCGCCGGATCGGCGGCCTGCGTGGACGCGGCGCTGGCCCGGGTGTCCCGGGTGCGCGCGGACGAGATGGCCGAGCAGGGCGTGCCCGGCGCGCAGCGGCTGGTGCGGGTGACCGCCGATCCGGCGCGCTACTTCAACCTCGTGCTGCTGGTCCGGGTGACCTGCGAGATGGCCGCCGCGGTGCTCGTGGCACTCGTCTGCGTGCGCGAGTGGGGCGTGAGCTGGAAGGCCGGGGTGCTGGCCACGCTCATCATGGCGGTCATCTCCTACGTCGCCATCGGCGTCAGCCCGCGCACCCTCGGCCGCCAGCACGCGCCGCGGATCGCCGTGGTCGGCGCGGCGGTGCTGATCCCGCTCGGCCGCATCATGACGCCGTTCACCAGGGCGCTGATCGTGCTCGGCAACGCGGTGACGCCGGGCAAGGGCTTCCGCGAGGGGCCGTTCGCCACCGAGGCCGAGCTGCGCGCGCTGGTGGACATCGCCGAGCAGCACAGCGAGATCGAGGCCGAGCAGCGCCGGATGGTGCACTCGGTCTTCGAGCTCGGAGACACCCTGGTGCGCGAGGTGATGGTGCCGCGCACCGACATGATCTTCATCGAGCGCGGCAAGACGCTGCGCCAGGCGCTGACCCTCGCTCTGCGCAGCGGGTTCTCCCGGATCCCGGTCGTCGGCGAGAACACCGACGACGTGCTCGGCATCGTCTACCTGAAGGACCTCGCCGGGCGGGTGCACGAGCACCACGCGGGGGAGAGCGTCGAGCTGGTCGAATCGGTGATGCGGCCGGCGACGTACGTGCCCGACTCCAAGCACGCCGACGAGCTGCTGCGCGACATGCAGGCCGAGCGGATCCACCTCGCGATCGTCATCGACGAGTACGGCGGCACGGCCGGCCTGGTGACGATCGAGGACATCCTGGAGGAGATCGTCGGCGAGATCACCGACGAGTATGACGAGGACCGCGAGCCGGTGCAGTGGCTGGGCGAGCCGGGCGACCTGGCGGCCGGGGCCCGGGTGACGGCGCGGCTGGACCTGGACGAGCTCGGCGAGCTGTTCTCCCGCGATCTCGAGGACGAGGACGTGGAGACCGTCGGCGGGCTGCTGGCCAAGATGCTCGGCAAGGTGCCGATTCCCGGCGCCTCGGTCGAGCTGGACGGGCTGAGCCTGACCGCCGAGTCGGCCGAGGGGCGCCGCCGCCGGATCGGCACCGTGCTGGTGCGCGAGCTGCCGCGCGACCCCGAGGACTGAGGCGCCCTCTAAGCTGATGCCATGAACGCTGAGCTGGACCCGGAAGACGCGAAGATCATCACCCTGGCCCGCTCGGCGCGGGCCCGCTCCGGCGCCGCGGCCGGCGCCGCCGTGCGGGACGAGACCGGCCGCACGTACGCCGCGGTGGACGTCAGCCTGCCCTCGCTCTCGCTCAGCGCCCTCCAGGTGGCGGTGGCGATGGCGGTCTCCTCGGGCGCCGAGTCGCTGGAGGCGGCCGCGGTGGTGTCCGCCGCCGAGCCGGCCGAGGCGGATCTCGCCGCGGCACGGGAGATGAAGGCGGCACGCGTGTTGCTGGCGGGAATCGACGGCGCGTTCGTCAAGTCATACGAGAATTCCGGTCACTAGTCTGGCCTCGTGAGCGGATACGAGCCGGACGACCTGATGCCGGAGCAGTCCTCGACGTACGGCGGGCTGCGCGGCAAGAAAGCCAAGACGCCCCGTGAGGACTCTGGATGGTTCCTGCCCGACGGCGCGGGCGGGGACAGACCGCCGCGCAAGCGGCGCCGGTGGGGCCGGATAATCGGCCTCACCGCGCTCGGCGTGGTGCTCGCGCTGATCATCACGGGGGTGGCCAGCTGGTTCTGGGCCTCCGGGAAGCTGACCCACGTCGGCGCGCTGACCGACTACTCGGGCCGGCCGGCGCAGGGGGTGGGCACGAACTGGCTGCTGACCGGCTCGGACGGCCGCGACACGCTGTCCGCCGCCCAGCAGAGGGAGCTGCACACCGGTTCGAGCTCCTCGATCACCGGCGCCCGCACCGACACGATCATGATCCTGCACTACGGTTCGAGCGGACCCGACCTGATCTCCATCCCGCGCGACTCGTACGTGGCCATCCCGGCGTACCGCGACTCGAAGGGCGCCGAGCACTCGGCCTCGCACAACAAGATCAACGCCGCCTACGACTTCGGCGGCGCGCAGCTGCTGGTGCAGACGGTCGAGCAGAACTTCGGCATCCGGATCGACCACTACCTGGAGATCGGCTTCCTCGGCATCGTCAACATGGTCAACGAGGTCGGCGGCGTGAACATGTGCCTGAAGTCGGCGATCCACGACAGCAAGTCCGGCGCGAACCTGTCCGCGGGCTGCCAGACGATCGACGGGACCCAGGCGCTCGCCTTCGTCCGCTCGCGCTACTCGCTGCCCAATTCCGACATCAGCCGGATGTCCGACCAGCAGGCCTTCATCAAGGCCGTCGTCGCCGCGGCCGACCGCCCCGGCGTCTACCTGAACCCGTTCACGCTCTACCCGTTCGCCGGCGCTGTGCTGAACTCCATCGCGGCCGACGACGGCACCGGGCTGTCCGACCTGCTCGACATGGCCTCGCACGCCAAGCCGCTCGGTTCGAGCGGCGGTACCAGCGGGACGATGCCGATCGCGAACGAGGGCTTCTTCGTCTCGAACATCGGCGACACGGTGGAGATCGACAAGACGAGGGCGGCCGAACTGATCGCGGCCGTGAACCAGGACAAGGCCATTCCGTCGGGGCTGCTCAACCACCTCGGGTGAACAGGTCCTTGAGCGCGATCATGCCGAGCACGAGAGCGCAGCCGACCACGCCGACGACGACCGCCGCGCCGGGTCCGCTGCCCTCGTGCGCGGCGAGCAGGCCGAGGATCGCGCCGACGCCGGCGGCCGGGAGCAGATTCGCGCGCATGGCAGAAAAATAGCCGGAGAAAGCGCATCGCCGCACCGGTGCGGCGGCGCGGCGATGTCTGTTTCTCTCGCCGCCGGGACTCAGGGACCCGGCGGACGTTCTGGGCCCCGGCGCGCTCTCGGCGCCTTCCCGGGGTCCACCCTCGCCCTCTAGCGTGGCCCAGGTCACTCGATTTGTCAATTGCGGCAACAAAATCGCCATAATCGGCGACTCTCCGTCACCCCGCGTGAGCCGCCGCATCCTCTGGGCGGCTCCCGGGCTACCTTTCGGCGCACGGTGCGGAAAATTGCTTGACTTCTTAACGTTCTCTACGCGCTGAAAGCTAGCGCTGCGCTCGATCTTGGGCTACGGTAACGTAACTTACGCATCCGTAACCGTAGCTTCGCATGCGCCGCCCCGTCAGTCCAGGAGATCCGAAGTGAGCCTCACCGCAGAGCACCCGCAGGCCCCGAGCACGCCGCTGCGCGGCGACCTGAGCCAGACCGCGGTACTGCTGGAACTCGAGCCGGTCGTCGAGGCGAACCTCAACCGGCACCTGTCCGCGGCCAAGGAATGGTTCCCGCACGCCTACGTCCCGTGGAGCGAGGGGCGCGACTTCGACGGACCGCTCGACGGCGAGGCCTGGGAGGTGGGCCAGTCCCGGCTGGACGAGACGACGCGCACCTCGCTGATCCTCAACCTGCTGACCGAGGACAACCTGCCGAGCTACCACCATGAGATCGCCACGCTCTTCGGCCGCGACGGGGCCTGGGGCACCTGGGTGCACCGCTGGACCGCCGAGGAGGGCCGGCACGGCATCGCGATCCGCGACTACCTGCTCGCCACCCGCGCGGTGGACCCGGTGGAGCTGGAGCGGGCCCGGATGACGCACATGTCCCAGGGCTACGTCTCGCCGAACTCGCACCACCCGATCAACTCGATCGCCTACGTCTCCTTCCAGGAGCTGGCGACCCGGATCTCGCACCGCAACACCGGCGCGTACTCCGGCGACAAGGTGTGCGACCAGCTGCTGCAGAAGGTCGCCAACGACGAGAACCTGCACATGGTCTTCTACCGCAACCTGCTCGGCGCGGCCTTCGAGCTCGCGCCGGACCAGAGCATGCGGGCCGTGGTGGACGTGGTCAAGAACTTCCAGATGCCGGGCGCCGGGGTGGAGAACTTCGGCCGCAAGTCGGTGCAGATGGCGGTCGCGGGCATCTACAACCTGCGCATCCACCGCGACGAGGTGCTCAACCCGGTGCTGCGCAACGTCCGCATCTTCGAGCGCACCGACCTCGGCCCCGAGGGCGAGCGGGCCCGCGAGGAGCTCGTCGAGATCATGGACGCGCTCGACGGCGCGGCCGCCCGCTTCGAGGAGAAGGTCGCGGCGCGCAAGGCCCGCGAGGCGGCCCGCAGGGCCTGAGCCCTTTGCGTTAGTCCGCGCTCGGCGCCTTCCCGCCTCCGCTAACTGAATGCTCTTATCAATATTCAGCCATGAAGAGTAAGGCTGAGTGACCTCTGCGATCGTCGGACGTTGCGCAGGGAAGGCAGGCCCACCGGCCCGCCGTCCTCCGACTGATCACCAGAGGTCCCCATGTACGACTCGGCCAAGCGCAGCCTGGCCCTCGTCGTCGCCACGGGCGGCATGCTGTTGACCGGCATGGCCTTCTCCCCGGCCTTCGCGGCCGCGGGAGTCGGAGCGAACCAGGGCCCAGCGCAGGCCCCGGGCGCGCAGAGCGACGCGAGCGTCTCGTCGTCGCCACCGGTCATCACGGCAGGCTCCGCGAGCGGCGTACCGGCACCGCCAGGCGTGTTGGCGGCCCCTCCGAGCGCAGACGACCACAAGAGTTCCGCGGAAGGCAGCGCGCCGACCACGCCGGGTTCCCCGGTGGCCGGGTCGGGGGGCGCCAGCGCCACCGCGCGGACTCAGGTCGGCGACGGTCTCAACCCGGGTGGCAATCCGCAGGTCGCCATGCACGCGTGCGGCGATCAGACCTGCCCGAGCACCGGCCCGACGAGCCCGACCCCGACGTGCACGTGCTCGTCGCCGTCGAGCAGCCCGCCAACGACGCCGCCCACCACCCCGTCCTCGACGCCGCCCACCAC
>NZ_JAGSOH010000113.1 GCF_018139625.1 Actinospica acidithermotolerans
CGGCCATCCCCGCCTCGCCGCCGCCCCCGTGCGAATGGCCGTGCCCGGGAGTGTGCTCGTGACCCTGCCCGTGCCGATGGTGATGCCCATGCCCGCTAGTCATGCCCCCGACGATAATTCCTCCCGCCCACTCACGGTGGCCGATTCCCCGGCCGCCGATCGCCGAATTCCCATTTCCCGGCTACCGGCGCAATGTCTTCAGATCGAATTCAATCGCGGGGCGAGCATTCGGCCGAACGGCTGGCTGCCTCGGGTGCGATCCGCCCGAGACAGCCAGGCCGTCCGCCGATCAGCTCTCGTCGAACAGTTCCCCGGCGGTCGCGACGGTGAAGCTGCGGTCGAACCACCGGTTGAGCGTGTCGACGTCGGTGCACGCGACGATCCGCCGCCGGTCCGCTTCCGTCAGCGGCTTCGACTGCAGTTCCAGGGCGCGGATCAGCTTCTCCTGCATCAGGTGCTCGGTCACCGTGGCGGTCACCTGCTCGGTCACCGTGGCCGTTACCTGCTCGGTCACCGTGGCCGTGACCTGCTCGGTCACCTGCTCGGCGAGGGCCCGGGCGAGCGGCGAGCGCGGGTATGAGGTGGTCATGAGCATGATTGTGCTCCAGGTTCGGGCGGCTTGGGTACCGGAAAGGGCGGCTGAGACGAGGTCGGCGAGGGTGAATTTGTTCTCGCCGTCGGGCTGGGCTTCGAGCGCGGCCGCGAAGACGGTCATCTGCTCGTCGGCGTCGGGCCCGGCGGAGTGGACGATCACCGAGATGGCGGCGAGCGGGAGGTCGTTGGCGATCTGCTCGGCGTCCAGGAACTTCGGCACGTTGCGCGGACCGCAGACGACGGGCGCCAGCTGCATGCTCTTGTGGGCCGCGGGGCCGAAGGCGCGGGCCCTGCTCGCCCACACGGCGACCCGGTGGTCATCGCACAGGACCATCAGGATGACCGGGAGCGTGTGCTTCTCCTGCAGGTAGGAGCAGTAGTAGAGCCAGGTCGAGAACTTGGACTCGATATCCGTCCGCTGCACCTCGAGTGCGACGAGAAAGGGTTCCTCCTCCGTGTCGACGCGGAAGACCGCGTCGATCCTTCGTTCGAGCGGCCTCGACTCCGTGGCGTCCGGAGACAGGACCGTCGCCTGCTTCACGAGTGCTACGGGTATGCCGATGTGCTTGAGCATTCGGGCCACCGATTGCGGATCCTCCTGCAGGATCCGGTTCGGGACCTCGTGGGCTTGGGTGACCATGTGTCGAATCTGAACGCTGACGGCCTGTCAGATCAACTTACTGATCGGTATTCACCCTGGTGGGGGTAGCGTTTCGCTTGCGGGACGCCGGAATCTTCGCCTTTTTTCGCTCGTTCGGCCGTATGCCTGGCTGTGCCGGGCGAGGTGGACGGGTCGTCCCATGCGCAAACCCCGGCTTGCTTACACTCTGGAATCCCAGTGCGCCGATCGCGACATTCCTGATAGAAACGACCCACGTGCCGATCGACGGCGTATCGAAGGGTGTCCCCGATGGAGTTCAAGCAGTCGCGGAAGCTGTCCGACGTGCAGTACGACCTGCGCGGACCGGTGCTGCGGCGAGCTAAGGAGCTCGAGGCCGAGGGGCACTCGATCCTGAAGCTGAACATCGGCAACCCCGCGCCGTTCGGATTCGAGGCGCCGGACGAGCTGATCCAGGACATCATCCGCAACCTCCCGGGCTCGCACGGATACGGGGACTCGAAGGGGCTGCCTTCGGCGCGGCGGGCGGTGGCGCAGGCGTATCAGACGCGCGGTCTGCCGATCGTGGACATCGAGGACATCTACATCGGCAACGGGGTCTCCGAGCTGATCTCGATGGTGCTGAACGGCCTCCTCGACATCGGCGACGAGGTGCTCGTGCCGGCGCCGGACTACCCGCTCTGGACGGGCGCGACGACGCTCGCGGGGGGCAAGGCGGTGCACTACCGCTGCGACGAGCAGGCGGGCTGGGCGCCGGATGTCGCGGACATCGAGTCGAAGGTCACGGACCGCACCAAGGCGATCGTGATCATCAACCCGAACAACCCCACCGGCGCGGTCTACCCGCCGGAGGTGATCGACGCGCTGGTCGAGGTGGCGCGGCGGCACCAGCTGATGGTGCTGTCCGACGAGATCTACGACAAGATCCTCTACGACGGCGCCACGCACCGGCCCACGGCCCTGGCCTGCCCGGACCTGATCTGCGTGACCTTCAACGGCCTGTCCAAGATCTACCGCTCGGCCGGCTACCGGATGGGCTGGATGGTCATCACCGGTCCCAAGGAGCACGCGAAGGACTTCCTCGAGGGGCTCGAGGTGCTCGCCAACCTCCGGCTCGGGCCGAACGTGCCGGTGCAGCACGCGATCCAGGCGGCGCTCGGCGGCTTCCAGTCGATCGACGTGCTCGTCGAGCCGGGCGGCCGGCTCTACGAGCAGCGCGACCTGACCTGGCAGATGCTCAACGAGATCCCGGGCGTCTCCTGCACCAAGCCGATGGGCGCGATCTACGCCTTCCCCCGGCTGGACCCGAAGGTCTACAACATCACGGACGACGAGCGCTTCGTGATGGACCTGCTGAACGCCGAGAAGACCTTGGTCATGCACGGCACGGCCTTCAACTGGCCGGAGCCCGACCACTTCAGGATCGTCACGCTCCCGCACGTCAAGGACCTCGGCGCGGCGATCGAGGGACTCGAGCGCTTCCTCGCGACGTACCGCCAGTAAGGGCCCGCACCACCCGTTACCCTTGGCGCTTATGGCAGACATCCGGGAATACGTAGAGGGCAACGCGGCCGAGTTCTTCACCGAACTGAAGGACTGGCTGCGCATCCCGTCCATCTCCGGCGACCCCGACCGGGTCGCGGACGTGCGGGCCAGTGCCGAATGGCTGGCCGCCAAGCTGCGCTCCGTCGGCTTCCCCACCGTCGAGGTGTGGGAGACGGCGGGCGGTTCCGGGCTTCCGGCGGTGTTCGCCGAGTGGCCCTCGGGTGACGCGTCGGCGCCCACGGTGGCGGTCTACGGGCACCACGACGTGCAGCCGGTGACGCCGCTCGAGCTGTGGCAGACCGGCCCCTTCGAGCCGACCGAGCGCGACGGGCGGCTGTACGCGCGCGGCGCGGCGGACGACAAGGGGCAGGTGTTCTTCCACACTCTCGGCCTGCGCGCGCACCTGGCGGCGACCGGGCGCACCGCGCCGGCGGTGAACCTGAAGCTGATCGTGGAGGGCGAGGAGGAGAGCGGCTCGCCGAACTTCGCCGAGCTGCTGCGCGCCCACGCCGACGAGCTGGCCTGCGACGTCGTCGTGGTCTCCGACACCGGCATGTGGGCGAAGGACACCCCGACCTCGTGCACCGGCATGCGGGGCCTGATCGCCGCGCAGGTGGACTTCACCGGCCCCTCCGGCGACGTGCACTCCGGCTCCTTCGGCGGCGCGATCCCGAACCCGATCACCGAGCTGGTGCGGGTGCTCGCGCAGCTGCACGACGCCGACCGGCACGTGACCGTGCCCGGCTTCTACGACGGCATCGTCGAGCTCTCCGACACCGACCGCGAGCTGATCGCCAAGCTGCCGTTCGACGAGCGGACGTGGCTGGGCAACGCGAAGTCCTCCGCCGCCGTCGGCGAGGCCGGCTACTCCACGCTGGAGCGGGTCTGGGCGCGACCGACCGCCGAGATCAACGGGATCTACGGCGGGCACACCGGCCCGGGCTCGAAGACGATCGTGCCCTCCGAGGCGCACGCCAAGCTCTCCTTCCGGCTGGTGGCCGGGCAGGAGCCGAGCGTCGTCGCCAAGGCCTTCGAGGCGTGGCTGAACGAGCGGGTCCCGGCCGGGATCACCGCCGCGGTGCACTTCGAGGGCGAGGGCGTGCGGCCCTGCCTGACGCCGCTTGACCACCCGGCGCTGCAGTCCGTCTCGCGCGCGCTGGGCAAGGCCTTCGCGGCCGATCCGGCCGAGCCGCGGGAGATCCTCTACACCCGCGAGGGCGGCTCGGGCCCCGAGGCCGACCTGCAGGACGTGCTCGGCGCGCCGGTGGTCTTCCTCGGCATCTCGCTGCCGGACGACGGCTGGCACGCGCCGAACGAGAAGGTGGACATGGACCTGCTGCTCAAGGGCGCGGAGGCCGCGGCCTACCTGTGGGAGGACCTGGCCGCCTCCGGCCTCGGGAAGTAAGGCACTCAGGCCGCTACGCCACGACTGCGGCCGATATGCGGCATCCGTCCCGCTCGGGAACAATCGCACGTTCCCGGGAGTTAGTCGTCACGGGCCGATGATCCTTTCCGGGGTCCCGGCCCGCGATGACACACTTGACGCATGGAGAGAGCAGGGGGTGGCGGTCCGATGGCGGACCCGAGGGACGAGCTGACCGGCCCGCTCGGCCGGCTGGCGCTGGGCAGGTCGGCGGTGGACCGGCAGTCGGAGCTCCGGCTGGACGAGCCGGCCCTGGCGGCGGCGTGGTCGAATCCGGACAGCCGGGTGCTGGTGGTCAGCGAGGGCCGGGCCCTGGTGCTGGACGAGGTCGACCCGGTGGCGACGGACAGCCCGGACGCGGCGCTGGCCCGGCTGGTCCTGCTGCCCTCGCTCGACGCGCCGGAGGGCGAGCGCTTCTTCCTGGGCCGGGACGAGCAGGGCCGCGCGTACTTCGCGGTGCCCGCCGAGACCCTGCCGGGCCGTCAGGACGCGGAGGCCCGCTCGGCCTCGCTGCGCGAGGTCGGCATGCTGCTCTCGGACCTCGACGCGGGCCTGCTCACGCACGCCGTCGCGCTCGAGTACTGGCACCGCAGCCACCGCTTCTGCCCGCGCTGCGGGCATCCGATGCAGTCCGCCTCGGCCGGGCACGTGCGCCGCTGTGCCCAGTGCGGCACGGAGCACTACCCGCGCACCGACCCGGCGGTGATCATGGCGGTGACCGATCCGGAGGACCGGCTGCTGCTCGGCCGCCAGGCCGCGTGGGACGCCAACCGCTACTCGGTGCTGGCCGGCTTCGTCGAGCCCGGCGAGTCGCTGGAGAGCGCGGTGGCCCGCGAGGTCGCCGAGGAGGCCGGCCTCACGGTCACCGGGGTCGAGTACCTGGGTTCGCAGCCCTGGCCCTTCCCGTGCAGCCTGATGCTCGGCTTCCGGGCCCGGGTCGACGATCCGGAGCGGATCCGCGCGGACGGCGACGAGCTGCAGGAGGTGCGCTGGTTCAGCCGCGCCGAGCTGTCGGCCGCGATCGAGGCCGGCGAGGTGATCCCGGCCGGCCGGATCTCGATCGCGCGCAAGCTGATCGAGAACTGGTTCGGCGAGGACTGGAACCACCCCGCGGGCTGGTGACAGGCCGTCAGCGGACGGCGTGCAGGCGACGTCCGCTCGTGGGCTCGAAGTAGTGGATCTCCGCCGGGTCGAGGGCGAGGCCGACGGCGGTGCCGGGCCTCGGCGCCATGCCGGGCTCGCAGCGTACGACGATGTCCTTGCGCCGCTCGCCGAGGCCGGCCGCGCAGTGCGCGTAGGAGACGTAGCCGAGGTTTTCGACCGCCTCGACGTGCGCGAACAGTCCGGTGCCCGGCGGCGCGAGCCTGACCTTGTCGGGCCGGAATCCCACGGTGACCTCGGGCGACCTCAGCTGTGACACGAGCCCGCGGCCCAGCGGCAGTTCGAGCACGTCCACGTCGCCGAGCACCGCCCACGTGTGCTCGACGCGCGCGCTGAGCAGGTTCATCGGCGGGGAGCCGACGAAGGCGGCGACGTACGCGTTCGTCGGGTTCTCGTAGAGCACGCGCGGCGCGTCGCACTGCAGCAGTACGCCGTCCTTGAGGACCGCGATGCGGTCGCCCATGGTCATCGCCTCGATCTGATCGTGCGTCACGTACAGCATCGTGGTGCCGAGGCGCCGCTGCAGCGCGGAGATCTGCCCGCGGACCTGCGCGCGCAGTTTGGCGTCGAGTGCGCCGAGCGGCTCGTCCATCAGATAGACCTGCGGCTCGCGCATCATCGCCCGGCCCATCGCCACGCGCTGCTGCTCACCGCCGGAGAGTGTGCGCGGCAGGCGTTCGAGCGTCGGCGTCAGGTCGAGCTGCGTCGCCATCCGGCGCACGCGGCGGGCGACCGCCGAGTGCGGCGTGCCCATGATCGTCATCCGGAACCCGAGATTCTCGGCGACGGTCATCTGCGGATAGAGCGCGTAGCTCTGGAACACCATCGCGATGTCGCGCTCACCGGGTTCCAGGTCCGTGACGTCACGTCCGTCGATGTACACCGAGCCGGAGTCCACCTCCTCCAGCCCGGCGAGCATGCGCAGCGCGGTCGTCTTGCCGCTGCCGCTCGCCCCGAGCAACACCATGAACTCGCCCGATTCCACCGTCAGGTCGAGTTTGCGCACGGCCGGCATCCGGGTTCCCGGGTAGGTGTGCGATGCCTCCGCGAATTCCACACTGGCCACGTTGATCCATCCCATTTGCCCACAAACAGTTACGACTCTGTCACTGTGCGATGGTGCGATGGTGCAGGTGGTGAGGCGAAGAGTTAAGCACACGGATGCCGGTTTCGTCTCTAGCTGCGGGCACTCGGATATGAGCCGCCGACTACGCTGGGTGGCATGCGTGAGTTCGAACCCGGATACGAGGACCCGGCGCGGCTGCTGGCCGAGGCCGCCGCGTGCCCGGATCCGGAGGACGGGCGGCGTCGGGCGGCGGTGCTCGAACTGCAGCGCCGCCCGGACGCCGGCACCTTCCTCGCGGTCGCCGAGGCGACGCGATCCGCCGATCTCGAACTACGGCTCGTCGCGATGGACGTGCTGGGCCAGCTGGGGTACGCGAGCGGTCGGCCGTACCGCGAGCAGACGCTGCCGATCCTGCTGGCCGAACTCGATCAGGCCCAGGACCCGCGTCTGGTGCAGGCCGCGATCACCGCGCTGGCGCACCTCGGCGACGGCCGGGCGCTGACCGCGGTGCTGCGCCACGCGGCGCATCGAGACGCCGGGATTCGCCGCGCGGTGGCCTTCGCGCTGGCGTCGATCGCCGACGAGCGCTACCCGACGCCGCGGGTCGAGGAAGCGCTCGCCGCACTGGCCGGGGACGCGGACGAGGCCGTCCGCGACTGGGCCGGCTTCGGCCTGGACGAACTCAGACGCTCGCGGCCTTGACCTGCGCCAGCGACGGGTTGGTCATCACCGTCTGCTTGCCGTCGGGGGCGACCACGACGACGGTCGGCACGGTCTGGTTGCCGTTGTTGACGCTCATCACGTAGTCCGCGGCCTCGGGCTTCTGCTCGATGTCGACCTCGGCGAACGCGATGCCCTCGCGGTCGAGCTGGCTCTTGAGCCGCTTGCAGTAACCGCACCAGGGGGTCGAGTACATGGTGATCTGGGCCGACATGGCTGTGTCGTTCTCCTCGCGTGGCAGTGGGTGCTCTTGAGTGCTCGTGGACGGATCCGCACGATACAACGACCGCGGGCGGCATTTCCTTCCCCGTCGGCGCCCCGGCTGTCGGACCGGCCTGTCACAATCGGCCCCATGACAGATCCCGACGAGCTCCTGGCCGGACTGGACCGCGAACAGCGCGAGGTAGCCCGCGCGCTGCACGGTCCGGTCTGCGTGCTCGCGGGCGCCGGGACGGGCAAGACCAGGGCGATCACGCACCGGATCGCCTACGGCGCGGCCACCGGTGCCTTCCAGCCGAACCAGGTGCTCGCCGTGACCTTCACCGCGCGCGCCGCGGGGGAGATGCGCGGCCGGCTGCGCGGGCTCGGCGCGGCGGCGGTCCAGGCGCGCACCTTCCACTCGGCCGCCCTGCGCCAGCTGCAGTACTTCTGGCCGCAGACGGTCGGCGGACCGGCGCCGCGGATCCTGGAGTCGAAGATCCCGCTGGTCGCCGAGGCCGCCTCGGCCTGCCGGATCAAGACGGACCGGGCCGCGCTGCGCGACCTGGCCTCGGAGATCGAGTGGTGCAAGTCGACGCAGACCGCGCCGGAGGACTACGACTCCGCGGTCGCCAAGGCCCAGCGGGTGCCGCCGCGCGAGGCGGCCGAGGTCAGCCGGGTCTACGCGGCCTACGAGGAGCACAAGCGGGACCGCGGCTTCATCGACTTCGAGGACGTGCTGCTGCTCACCATCGGCGTGCTCGACTCCCGGCCGGACGTGGCCGACCAGGTGCGCGCGCAGTACCGGCACTTCGTGGTGGACGAGTACCAGGACGTCAACCCGCTGCAGCAGCGGCTGCTGGAGCAGTGGCTCGGGCAGCGCGATTCGCTGTGCGTGGTCGGCGACGCGAGCCAGACCATCTACTCGTTCACCGGCGCCACGCCGGAGTACCTGCTCGGCTTCCCCGACCGGTACAAGGACGCGACCGTCATCCGGCTGGTCCGCGACTACCGCTCGACACCGCAGGTCGTCGGGGTGGCGAACGCGCTGCTCGCGGCGATCCCGCGGGACACCCCGGCGGGTAGGCGCGCGGCCAGGGCCCGGCTCGAACTGGTCGCGCAGCGGCACGCCGGCCCGCCCGTCGGCTACACCGAGTACCCGGACGAGGCGGCGGAGGCCGAGGGCGTCGCCGAGAGCATCAAGAAGCTGATCGATCGCGGCGCCCGGCCCGCGGAGATAGCGGTGCTCTTCCGGATCAACGCGCAGTCCGAGGTCTACGAGCAGGCCCTCGCGGACCGCGGCGTGCCGTACGTCGTGCGCGGCGTGGAGCGCTTCTTCGACCGGCCCGAGGTGCGCCAGGCAGTGCTGCTGCTGCGCGGCGCGGCCCGCT
Source organism: Actinospica acidithermotolerans (assembly GCF_018139625.1). Lineage (GTDB taxonomy): Bacteria > Actinomycetota > Actinomycetes > Streptomycetales > Catenulisporaceae > Actinospica > Actinospica acidithermotolerans. Next base: position 8,718 of record NZ_JAGSOH010000113.1, read on the forward strand.
CGGGCGGGACGTCGGATTCCGCGGCTGCGGGCGGCGCGGCCGGCGCAGGGGAGGAGACGGACGACGGCTTGGCGGCGACCGTGCGCGCAGTGCTGTCCGGCAGCGGCTGGTCGCCGAAGGCCCCGGCCGGCTCCGGCCGGGCGCGCGAGCAGTGGGAGTCGCTGGCCGCGCTCGCCGCATTGGCGGAGGAGTACGCGGTCGGCCATCCGCGCGCCGGGCTCGCTGACTTCGTGCGCGAGCTGGAGGAGCGTGCCGCGGTGCAGCACGCCCCGGTCGTGGACGGCGTGACGCTGGCGTCGCTGCACTCGGCGAAGGGCCTGGAGTGGGATGCGGTGCACCTCGTCGGCCTGACCGAGGGGCTGCTGCCGATCACGTACGCCGAGACGGATGAGCAGATCGAGGAGGAGCGCCGGCTGCTGTACGTCGGCGTGACCCGGGCGCGCGAGACGTTGCAGCTGTCCTGGGCGCTGGCGCGAGCGCCGGGCGGCCGGCCATCGCGCCGTCCGTCGCGCTTCCTGGACTCGCTGCGCGAGGCGAAGGCCGCGATGACGGAGGCGGGCGCCGGCGGAGTGGTGCGCCGCGGTTCCGGGCGCGGGCCGCAGGAGCAGGGCAAGTCCAAGCGCACCGGGCCGGTGCGCTGCCGGGTGTGCGGCAAGGCCCTGATCGAGGCGGTGGACCGGAAGCTGGGCCGCTGCGCGGACTGCCCGTCGGACCTGGACCAGGCGCTCTTTCAGCGGCTGCGGGACTGGCGGCTCGAACAGGCCGCCGAGCAGTCGGTGCCTGCCTACGTCGTGTTCACCGACGCCACGCTGACCGCGATCGCCGAGATCCGGCCGGCGGACCGGGCCGGGCTCGCCAAGATCCCCGGCGTCGGCACGGCGAAACTGGATCGCTACGCCGACCAGGTGCTCACCATCCTCACCGGCTCGGCCCCCGCGCCCGACGAGGAGTCGCAGGACCCAGAGGGTGGCGCGGATGGCGAGGATATCGGTGCGAGTGCCTAGCGCTCCTAGGTGGCGACGGGCGATACCGGCGGGGGAGACCGGCGTGGCAGGCGGCGGCGCAGGGTCTCGGCGAACGCCCTAGGACAGCTGGACCGGGTATGAGTTCAGTTCGGTCAGCACGCTCGTCCCGTCGATCGCGAGCTCGAGGTTCAGGAAGAGCGCCTCGGTGTCCGGCGGGCTGGTGCCGCTCGGGCAGTTCGACATCTGGATCTCGAACGTGGCCCTGATCGTCGCGCCCGGCTCCAGCGTGCCGATGTACGGCTGCCCGGCCGGGGAGACGGTCTCGGCGGTGCAGGGCTCCGCGGCGTCGTGGCCCGGCTCCGAGAGCGCCAGCGTGGCGTCGTACCAGAGGGGGCTGTCAGCCCTTGAGGTCGCCGACCAGGTGAAGGTCAGGATGTGCGTCGAGCGGTCGTAGTGCGTGATCTGCTGCGCGTCGCCGACGACGAAGGCGCCCTGCTGCGTGCAGATCCGCTGCTGGATCTCGCCGCCGAGCGCCTGGCCGGACTCCGGATTCAGCGTCGCCTGCGCGACCGTGCCGCTCGTGGTCCTCGCCTGCACGCGCAGGCTCGGCGCGGTTTGCCGCGGGGCGCTCGCCGAGGGGTCGTTCCCGGTCACGGCGATGCGCGCGGTCGCTGCCTGCGCGCAGCTGACGGTGATCTCGCCGGCGAGGTCGCCGACCTCGCCGGTCCTCAGCGTCTTCGCGCCGGTCGGCTTCAGGTCCGCGGTGCTGATCATGCCGGGCTCGGAGAGCACGGCGCCGAGCAGTTCGACCGGGCGCGGGCCCTGGTTGACCACCGGCACGACGACCTGCTCGCGGACCTCGGCGTGCCAGATCGTGGAGAAGCCGAGGTCGGCGAGGCCGGGGATCTGCGGCGAGGCGGCCGCGGCGAGGTCGAGCAGGTTCGCGATCCGAAGGTCCGTCATGTGCCGGTGGTAGGCGGCCGTGAACACCGCGCCGGTCCCGCCGAGGAAGACCGCGAGTGCGGCGAGCGTCACGAGCAGCCGGTGGCGCGAGACACGCGGCGGCAGCATCCCGGGACGGCCCGCGTTCCCGAGGTCCTCCTCCTCGAGCCAGTCCTCGTCGTCGATCTCCTCGTCGTCGAGGAAGACGACGTCGTCGTCATCGTCGTCCCCCATCATGTCCACCTTCTCAAGAGAGCAGAGAGCAGGCCTCGCGGACAAGGGTTCCGAGGTCGAAACCGTCCATCTGGAAGACCGCCGGCGCGCCGCGGTAGAACAGCAGCATCTCGAGTTCCACGGTGCCCTGCGCGGTGGCGGCGAGCCTCGGGCAGGCCGTGACCCGCACGGTGAACCCGGCGCTCAAGGTCCCCCCGGGTTCGAGCGTCCCGGTGACCGGGCCGACCGGCACCGGCTTGGACAGCAGGACGTTCATCGGCGGCATCGACTGCGTCGGCCGCGTCGAGACGGTCTCGACCACCTGGTAGCGCAGCGGCTGGACCGCGAGCGAACGGCTGGAGACCGCCACGGTGAACGAATGTGCCGCCGGGTCGACGGACTGCGGGTAGAAGCTCGAGGCCAGTCCCTCGCCCTGCTGCACGCAGATCTCCTGGCGCACGGACTCGCCGCCGCCGTCCAGGCCGACCGAGTCCGCGCCGACCGCCCCGCTCACCGTGCGCGCCTCGACCAGCAGGGAGTTGCCCCGGTCCGCGCCGACGCTCGCGGCCTGCACGCCGCAGTCCACGCTGGCCACGCCGGTCAACCGCGCCGTCTGCCCGGGGCGCAGCCGGCCCTGGCCGCTCGTCCGCAGCGCCGCCGGCTTCGTCAGGCCCGGACCGTAGAGCGTCGCGCCGGGCAGCAGGGTGATCGGGTCAGGGCTCTCATTCGTGATGTCCACGGCGACCGCCGCGCTCGGGTCGATCCGCCAGGCGCCGAGCCCGCCGAGCGCGCCCGGGTCGAGCAGCGTGACCGGGTCGCCGACGTCCACCGCGCGCAGCTCGAGGGTGTCGGCCGCCTGCTCGACGGCCTCGTCGTGCCGGTAGGCGAGGCTGCCGGCGTAGCCGGTCGCGGCGAAGGCGAGGGCGAAGACCAGCAGCGAGCCGAGGACGCGGCGCGCGGTGGTGCGCGGCGGAAGGCGGGCGCTCCCGTGCGACCGCACGTGCTCCTCGTCGTCCGCGTCCAGCCAGTCGACGGAGTCCGGATCCTCGTGCGGGTCGATGAACTCGATGTGCGGATCAGCCATCCGGCCCTCCTACCGGGGAGAACGCGTCCCCGGTGATCGTCGCGGCTGACTCTAGGCGGGGGCGGGCGCGCCGTCCAGAGGCCGCTTTACCGGATCGTGTCCGGGAGGTCACCGGAAAATGCCGTGCAGGGGGTGACACGGCCCGGCGCCCATGACAGGATGAAGTTCGCACCCGGAGATCTCCGATCCTCGGGCGAACGTGGGGAGCATCCGGAAGCGGATGCGTGAAGCTATCGGGGGCTTTCCACGAAACCGCAGGTCAAAAATGGATTGCGGGCTCAGGGGAGAAGGTTCTAGCCTCTGACACGCGCCGCCGGACTCCGGACGGTGCATCGCAGTACGAATCGGCCGCCAGGCCGCCGCGCACGTCGATTCCGGCTCGCCCCCGGAACCGGCCGAGTACGAGAAGGAGGCGAGAACGATCTCATGCTGACTCAGTTCCAGATTCCCGAGCCGCAGGCTGCCCTTCTCGCTGCCTGCCCGCGCCCGCGCGCCGTGGCCCCGTCCGCCGTCTCGCCGCTGACGCCGTCGTCCTCCCCTGCGTGGGCGGGCTCCGTGCGCCTCGGCGTCGCGACCGTGACGCGCGTGGTGGCCGAAGAGCGCCCGGCCGGCCTGGCCGGCCATGGCATGCGCGCCTTCGCCTTCAGCACGGCCACGCGACCGGCGGGCTATGCCGCCGCCGCGCGCGTGTTCGGCGCCGGAGTCGTCGGCAATGGCAGCACCAGCAAGGACCAGCAGGACAAGCAGCACCTGACCGACCGTCGGGGAACCGTCACCTGGAGACCACCGCACTGACCGCCCGTCAGTGCAGCAGCCTCCAGGCCGCGGAACCCGAGAACCGGGATCCGCGGCCTTATTCGTTCCCAGCACCGGGAACGTGGGCGGCGGGACCATCGATACGACAAGGACTTGACACACCGTGCAGATCGAGCGCCTCGACCAGGCTCCGATTGACCCCACGAACAGCCCCGCCGTAGTCCCGAGCCCCCAGAAGGAGCCAGCGATGCAGCTGACCGTCTTCGAGCCCAACACCGCCCTCGACGACCTGCCCTGCCGCAGCGTCGAGCCCGAGCTCTTCTTCGCCGAGTCCCCGGCCGACGTCGAGCTCGCCAAGGCCGTGTGCACCGACTGCCCCATCCGCGAGGCCTGCCTGCAGGGCGCCCTCGAGCGCAAGGAGCCCTGGGGCGTCTGGGGCGGCGAGCTCTTCGTCCAGGGCGTCGTCGTGGCGCGCAAGCGGCCGCGTGGACGTCCGCGCAAGGTCGACGTCGCCGTCGTCGCCTGAACCACCGACCACCGTCCGTATCCCTTCTCAGGAAACAGGAAGTCCCATGTCCAAGACCCTGCTCAAGCCCGCCGGCGTCCGCGCCGAGTCCGGTAATCCGCTCGCCCCGTACAACCACGAACCCACCACGCTGAGGAGCACCGCAACCATGTACGCCACGCAGTACAGCTACGCCCAGGAACTGCACAGGGAACGCTTACGACAAGCGGAGGCGCAACGCCTCCGACGCACCGCCTACCGGGCACGCCGCGGCCTCGCGGCGCGCCTGCTGGGCGGGAAGCGCTAGCCGCCCCGGGGGCCCCGGCCCCTGAATCTCCCTAACTGAAAACCGAGCACCAAGGCACCAACACCCCCTGCCCGGTCAGGGCCCGGAGCGTGAATCAGATCCCCGCGAGAGGGGTCACGCGTCCAGGTCCAGGCCGGGCAGGCAGGGTCCCAGGACCTCGCGCACCGCGACGGTCGAGCCGAGCTGGCACAGGATGCCGAGCGTGCCCATGCTCACCCGGTGGATCAGCATGTAGGCCGGGGGCAGGTTGAACCTGCGGCCGACGGAGGCGGCCGGGTTGCCGCGGCCGGACAGGTGCGAGCCCTGGTCGCGCAGCCAGGCGCGGCTGTAGGTGAAGATCTCGCCGCGCAGCGGGTCGAGCAGCGGGGCGAGGTAGTCCAGCGCCTCCTGCGGCTCCATCGTGATCCCCGGGCGCACGAAGCCCTCGCCGCTCAGGATCCGGACCACCTCGTCGGCGTCGTCCCGCAGCGCGTAGCCGATGGCGGTGCCGATCGCCTCCGGCATGCCGCCGGGCAGCCGGTTGACCGCGCCGAAGTCGAGCACGCCGAGCCGCCACGGGCCCTCCTCGGCGTCCGCGCCCTCGACCGGGATCAGCCGGAAGTTGCCCGGGTGCGGGTCGGCGTGCAGCAGGCCGACGATGCCGGGGCCGGAGAACAGGAAGCCGAGCAGCAGCCGGCCGGCCTCGTTGCGCTGCTCCGCCGTGCCGTCCGCGATGATCTTGGACAGCGGGATGCCGTCGATCCACTCGGTGACCAGCACCGTGCCCTGCTGGGCGACCACGTCGGGCACGAGGATGCCGGGCTCGTCGGCGTAGCCGGCGGCGTAGGCGCGCTGGTTCTCCGCCTCGGCCGCGTAGTCGAGCTCCTCGGCGATCCGCTCCTTGAGCTCGGTCAGCAGCGACTTGACGTCCATGCCGGGCACCAGGATGCCGAACAGCCGGGAGATCCGGGCGAGCTGGTTGAGGTCGGCGACCAGCGCCTTGCCCGCGCCCGGGTACTGCACCTTGACGGCCACCGCGCGCCCGTCGCTCCACACGGCGCGGTGCACCTGGCCGATCGAGGCGGCGGCCGCGGGGGTGTCGTCGAAGGACTGGAAGCGCTCGCGCCAGTCCGGCCCGAAGGACTGGGCCATCACCTTGTGCACCGTCGAGGCGGGCAGCGCGGGCGCGCTCTCCTGCAGCTTCGTCAGCGCGCCGCGGTACGGCCCGGCCAGCTCCTCGGGCAGCGCGGCCTCGAAGACCGAGAGCGCCTGCCCGAACTTCATGGCGCCGCCCTTGAGCTCGCCGAGCACCTTGAAGATCTGCTCGGCGGTGCGGGTCTGCAGCTCGCTGGCGACGGCCGCGGCGGGCGCGCCGACCACGCGTTTGCCCAGGCCGACGGTGGCGCGCCCGGCCAGGCCGAGGGGGAGTGTGGCCAGCTTGGCGGTACGGGTCACCGCATTCCTCGGCAGATCACTCATACGGCCTATTAGAGCAGGTCGGCAGGATGAGCGTTGGCGCGGGCACCGCATCCGCAGCCCGCATGCGCGCTGAGCTCGATGCGGACGGGTACGGCGTCCGGCGGGCGCAGGCTCGTCACCGCGCCGAGGACCGGCGGATCGCCGCCGTCGAGCCGGGTCAGTGCGTAGTGCACCGTGTAGGCGGCCGCGAGCAGCAGTAGCGAGGTGTCGCCGGGCGGCAGCTCGCCGGTGCGCGGCGCGCCGTACTGCGCCAGGTACTGCGCCCAGCTCGGGTCGGTCTCGCTCAGTCGCAGGTCGGCGCAGTGCACGCACGGAGTGCTGCCGGGGAGCACGAGCGGGCCGATCAGCACCTCGTCGCCCGCCGACCGCACGAGCAGGTGCGGCACGCCGTCCGCGGCGAGGCTGTCGAACAGCTCCACCGGATAGCGGTCGACCGGGGCGACGACGACGAGCTCGGGCCGGCGCGCCGCGTGCGCCGGGGCGATGCGGGCGAACGGCGTATCGCGCTGGATCGAGCGGCAGACGGAGTCCTGCCGCCGCTGGCCGGCCTGCCCGGGGTCGAGCGCGCCGGGGCCGGTGTCGCGGTGTTCGCCCGGGTTCGGATCGACCGGCCGCACCACGCCCACCCCGGCGGCGGCCAGCTGCCGGGCGACCTGCGCGCCGATCAGCCCGAGGCCGTGCACGGCGACGTGCTGCTGGGCCCGGCGCTCCAGCGCCCGCGCGCCGCTGCCGGGCAGCTTGTTGCGCAGCCCGAGCGCGCTGACCAGCGGCCCGAGCCTGGCCCGCTCCGCGACGCTCACCCGGGCGAGGGCCGGGGTCTCCAGCGAGGCGTCGTCCAGTACGCCCTCCAGCGCCAGCCGGTTGAGCAAGGCCATGGAACGCTCAGCCGAGAGCCCCAGCCGCGCGGCGTAGGAAAGCAGCGAATCGGTATCCCGGGTCCCGTCGAGGGCCTCGAGGAGCAATCGTTCCGCGCTGTCGAGCCGGTGGATCCGGCAGTGCGCGCCGCGGCCGAGTTGCACGGTGTTCGCGTCCAGCCAGACGCGGCCCAATCCGGGCTTGAGGATCGGGCGCACCGGCGCGCGGCTCCTTCGTCAGAAAGATCTCGGATCCGCGCCGATCGAACGGGCCGGTATCCCGGAATTCGGATACCGGCCCGCCCGGTGCCGGAATTCGCGGACCGCCGGCCGTCGGCTCAGGCCTTGCCCAGAATCCGGTTGACCTTGGTGCCGCAGGTCGGGCACGTTCCCTGGGCCATCCGGCGGCCCGACTCGCTGACTTTGACCTCGCCGGTGAAGTGCCGCTTCTCCTTGCACTTCACGCAGTAGGCCTCACCGGTGTATGTCTCGGCCATGGTGGCCCTCCTGTGCATCTCGCGGTTGGTTCGTCCGATTGGCCGCGTTCGGCCCCCGGACGAGAGTCACCATACGCGAGAGGGGAGCGTGTTCCGGCATCGCGGACGCTCGGCGGCACGTGCGCACCCGCGTGTTGGCACGTTCGGGTGAGTTGTAGGACCGCCGGTCCGACGTACTGATGAGTGGGGCGGGATATCCCGGAGAGAAAACGGTGCGGGGCCCCCAGGCGCACGTCCCGGTTCACGCGGTGATCGCCCACCGCGGCCGCCGAGCTGTTTTCCGAAGGCCCCGCTTTCAGGTGACGACGGTACGGCGATCTGGCCCGCGTCGTCAATTGCGCCACGCGAACGGCTGTGGACAACCCTGGGGATAACCTGGTGACAATCCCGGCAAGTATGTGGATCGTCCCGGCATTTCATGTGGATAACCCGGTGGACGAAGTCGGGTGCCGCTCTTTCACCAGGCGAAATGAAGAATTTTTCGGTGAACGCCGTACGTCGGAGTGCGGCTGCCGAGAACTTTTCGGCAAGACTTAGCACGCAGACGGGGGCCAAATCGGCTCCGAACCGCTACGTTGGGTTGCGTGTCAGCCGACCTGACCCCGACGGACGCCGCGAACGCCGCGGGGTCGAAGCGTGGTGCGGCCGCCGGAGACGCCGTGGAGGTGCGTCGTTCGGCGCGTCGTCGGCGGACCGTGTCCGCCTACCGGCAGGGCGACCGGACCGTGGTGCTGATCCCGGCGCAGATGTCCGCGCGCGAGGAGGAGCGCTGGGTCAAGGCGATGCTCGCGCGGCTCGACTCGCGCGAGCGGCGCAGCCGGCCGGGCGAGGCCGAGCTCGCCGCCCGGGCCCGCGAACTGTCGGTCAAGTACCTCGGCGGACGGGCCGTGCCGGTCTCGGTGCGCTGGGTCTCCAACCAGGGAGCCCGCTGGGGCTCGTGCACCCCGGTCGACGCCTCGATCCGGCTCTCCGACCGGCTGCGCGGGATGCCGGACTTCGTCATCGACTACGTGCTGCTGCACGAGCTCGCGCACCTGATCGAGCCCAACCACGGCGCCGGCTTCTGGCGGCTGCTCCAGGACTTCCCCAAGCTCGAGCGCGCCCGCGGCTTCCTCGACGGCTTCGCCGCGGCCGGCGCCGCGGCGGCCGGCCGGGAGGACTCGGCGGCCGAAGGCACCGACGCCGATGACGACGATGTCGAGGGCGCGTCCGACGTCGACGAGCCGGGGGAGTTCGACGGCGGCGCCGAGCCGGAGTTCTCAGCCTGAGCCGAGGCAGATGAAGGCGGGTGCTTCGGGGTGCTCGGCCTGGGCCGGGCGCACGTCCGCGCCGAGCTGGGTGTGCAGCGTGTTCTCAGCCTGAGCCGAGGCAGATGAAGGCGGGTGCCTCGGGGTGCTCGGCCTGGGCCTTGGCGAGCGCCTGGGCCGGGCGCACGTTCGCGCCGAGCTGGGTGTGCAGCGCGGTCATCAGTGTCCTGGTGTACTCGTCGTCGACCGGGGCGACGGAGGCGATCAGGGTCTTGCTTCCCAGGGCGAGCAGCGCGCTGGCCACGCCCATCAGCTCGTCGCCCGGGTGGATGCCGGACAGGGCCGAGTCGCAGGCCGAGAGGATCAGCAGGCCCGGGGCGCGGCCGAGGGATTCGAGGTCGTAGACGGTCAGCGGGCCGTCGGCCAGCTCCAGATTGGAGAAGAGCGGGTTGTCCTTGCGGAACCTGCCGTGCGCGGCCAGGTGCGCGAGCCGGGCGCCGTCCCAGGACGCCGCGACCGCGTCAGCCACGGCGTCGCCGCCGCGCAGCGGCTTGGCGTCCGGGTAGAGCTGCGCGATCGCGGCGATCTCGTCCTCGGCGTGCGGCAGGTCCGGGCCGTACGCCAGCGCGACCGGGCCGGTCCGGAGCGGGACCTGCTCGGCGGCCAGCCAGCTGCGGGCCGAGGGCGCGACCGTGACGATCCGGTTCTCCATCGACGGCAGCGCGGCCCACGCGAGCGCGTGCAGCGAGCCGGTCGGCACCAGCACGAGTTCCTCGCGGCCGCCGATCCGCCTGCGCAGCGGGTCGAGCAGCATCGCGTCGAGTCGCACGCGCGCGTGGCCGTAGTTCTGCCGTGCGCCGGCGAGCAGCCGGGGGGAGCCGTGCTGCTTGGCGATCAGGCCCATCGCGAACCGCAGCTGCTCGAGTTCCTTGAGCACCGCCTGGTACGAGCCGATCCGGTGCCGCGTGCACCGGCCGCCGGCGAGCACGATGGCGTGCAGCTCGTCGTCCAGGCGCAGGTACTCCACCAGGGTGCGGCCGCTCAGCGTGCTGCTCAGGACCCTGAGATCGAGCGGCGACTCCGGGGAGGCGTGGGTGCCCGGGGTGTGCCGAGCCAGTTCCCTGATCTCCTCTTCGAGCTTGACCCGCTCGCGCTGGACGGCGCGGATGTCCTTGCCCGCCAACGGGTCGTCGCCCGCCTGCGTGGTCACGAAGCGCAGCCGGGCCAGCAGCAGCGCCAACTGACCGGACTGCGCCGGGCGCACGGGAGCGCGGCGCAGCGACGCCGCGCGCCATTGCTCCGCGCGCACCAGCAGACTGCGCGCGGAGCCGCCCTCCAGGCTCAGCCGCAGTCCCGCCTTCGCGAGGTCCGCGCCGAGCGCCGCGCTGCCCGCGCGCAGGTCCGTCGCCCCGAGCGTGCCCGCGAACTCGCCCAGCACCTTCAGGCCCTGGGTCACGGCCCGGCCCGCGCCGCCGCGGTCCCCGCCGAGCAGCCTGCGCTCGCTCTCCGCCTCCCAGGCGAGGATGCGCAGCGAGGCCAGTCCGCTGAACCGCTTCGCCGCGATCACCCCGTACAGCCGGGCCGCCTGCGCCCGCCGCCCGAGGGCGGCGGCGGTGTGCGCGGCCTGCAGCCTGGCCTCCTGCGGCGAGGTCAGCCAGCCGGACTGCTCAAGCCGCCTCGCGCAGCGAATCAGCTCCCTGAGGAGGTCGGCGGTGCGCTCGCCGTCCGCGAACCGCGCGGCCAGCTCCACCTGCCAGGCCCACGCGGCCCAGGTGCGCCGCCGCTGCGCGGTGAAGTCCGCGCGCGCCTGCGCGGCCAGCGCCGAGGCGCGGCCCACCTGCCCCGCCGCCAGCGCGGCGCGCGCCGCGACCAGCCGGGACTCCGCCGCGTCGAACGCCCGGCCGCGTTCGAGCTGACCGGCGATCGCCCGCTCCGCGTTCTCCAGCGCCTCCGCCGCCAGTCCGGCCGTCAGCAGCGCGTTCGCCCGGTCCGCGTACGCGGGTTCGAGCTGGGTCCCGTTCTGCTCGCCGATCCGCAGCGCGTGGGTGATCTCCTTGAGCGCCTCCGGGATCCGCGCGGCCTGCAGCAGCACGAAGCCGTAGTTGAGGTGCAGGCTGAAGCCGATGTTGCTCATGCCGGAGGATTCGCCGAGACCGATCGCGCGACGCAGGTCGGCGGCCGCCGCGTCATGCTTGCCCTGATACGCCAGCATCGTGCCGCGCAGGTTGAGCAGCAGTACTTCCCAGCGCACGTCCGCGTGCCTGATCAGCACCGGCTCGGCGGCGGCGTAGCAGGACAGGGCCTCGGCGTTGCGGCCGAGGCGCTGCAGCACGAGGCCGTGGTTCACCCGCAGCCTGGCCAGATCCCATTCGACCTCAGGGCCCTGCAGCGCGGCCTCGGCGAGCTCGGCTTCGCGCAGCGCCTCGGTGGTCCGGCCCTGATGGGACAGCATGACCAGCAGCGAGGTGCGCGCCTGCGCCGCGCGCAGCGGCAGGCCCAGGCGCTCCGCGCTGTTGACCGCGCGGCGCATCTCCGTGGCGGCCGCGGAGTTGTCGCCGGCCCTGAGCGAGAGCCCGAGCACCCGCATCGCGACGGCCGCGGCCTCGTCAGACTCGCTCTGCGCCAGCAGTTCCCTGGCTCCCGCGCCGGCCGCCGCGGCATCCCCGTCGACCGCGTCGAGGAGTTCCAGTGCGCGGGCAAGGCGAAGCGCACCGTCGCCGGAGGGCGTGCTGACGGCGTCGTGGGCACGGGTCATTCAGTCAGCTTCTCAGATGGCGCCCCATTCAGTCACCACGCGTGTGCCGTCCGGTAGCTCACAGCGCAGCCGCGCCGGGCCGGCCGGCAGCTGCGGGAGCGAGAATCGTCCCAGTTCGTCCACTTCGGTGGCGGCGCGTTCGCCGCCCGCGCTCTCCAGCCACACCTCGCGCGGGCCCGCCGGCATGACCTGGCCGACCAGCTTGCGGCCGTCGGCCAGCTCGGTGGCCTCCACCACGAAGGTCAGGTGCTCGGCTTCGAAGGTCAGCAGGTGCTGGTCCCCGGTGGCGCGCACGGCGCGGCCGGCGAGCGACTCCTCGTCGAGGAGCTTCGCCAGCTCGCTGTCGAAGTCCAGCCAGGCGAAGGCGCCGCGCGCCGCGTCCAGCACCGACTCGGGTACCGGATCGTCGTACTGGTACAGCGCGTTGAGGTCGGCCAGCAGGCGCACGTTCTCGTGCTCCGCGCCCTCGTATCCGTCACTGGTGCTCATGAGCTCGTCCCCCTTGGACCGCTCCGTCTCTCGACGGGTTCACGATGACTGCGTGTACTGAATCCGCAGCCGTTCCAGGCAACGCGACCTGGTCGGGCCGATGGAACCCATTGGCATGTCCAGGGCGGCGGCCACCTCGCTGTAGTTCGCCTCGTCGCTTGCCGCGATGACCCGCAGCAGCCTGCGGCAGCGCTCCGGCAGCTTGGCCAGGGCGTCGCGCAGCTGTGCGTACTCGTCGGCCACCAGGGCGTGTTCCTCCGGACCGTCCATGCCCTGGTCCGACTGCTCCTGGCGGTGCTCGTCCGGGATCTCCTGGCTGCGCTTGCGCAGCAGCTTGATCCCCTCGCGCCGGGTGGTGGTCGCGAGCCAGGAGCCGAGCCGTTCCGGCTCCTTGATCTGATCCAGGTGCTCGACCAGCCGCAGCCACACCGTCTGGCTGAGGTCGGCCGTGTCCGAGGCCGGCATCTCGAAGCTCCGGGCGACGGCCCAGACCAGCCGGTTGAACCTCTCGACCAGGCTGTTCCAGGCTTCGCGCTCCCCCCGCAGGGCGGCGGCCAGAAGCTCGTCGTTCCTCGGCCCCGCGGGCTCCGCGCTGTTCGACGGCATGACTCACGCTCCCACGCGCCCGACCCCGTGCCGGGCGCGTGGGACACACTAGCGAGATCACGCCGTGGCGTCATACCTTCCGCTATCCGATCTCCACCCCGAATTCGGGGTCGGTCTTCGGGCGGGCCGTGTCCAGCAGGACCTCGGCGGCCTCCCGGGCCGTGATCTCCTTGTCGTTGGCCAGCCGGGCGATCGCGCCGGCGACGTGGGGCGCCGCGAAGGACGTGCCGCTCCAGCGGGCGAATCCGAGCTCGATCTCGCCGTCGGAACGGCGCCGCGGGAAGGGGCCGAGGACGTCCACGCCCGGGGCGTGCGCGTCCACCCACCAGCCCCGGTCCGAGAACGACGCCTTCGCGCCGACCGCGACGCAGTCCTTGAGCGCGGCCGGCCAGAACGGGCGGTCGGAGCCGTTGTTGCCCGCCGCCGTCACGACCACCGTGTGGCTGCCGAACCTCCGCAGCGCGTCCGCGACCAGCGAGGACGGGTGGTCGGCGTGCGCGTAGCCGCCGAGCGAGATGTTGACCACGTCCACGGACACGCCGCTCGTCTCCTCGCGCCGCCGGATCCGGCCCAGGCTGTGCAGCAGTTCGAGCTCGTCGCAGATGCCGATGTCGTCGAGCACGCGGTCGATCCACAGCCGCGCGTTCGGTGCCTTCTGCAGGATCACGCCCGCGACGAAGGTGCCGTGCCCGGCCTGCGCGTCCAGCGCGTAGTCGCAGTTCGCGGCGACCGGGTCGAGCTGATCCGGCGTCACCTCGGGCCACCAGTCGGTGTTGGTGAACCAGGGGTGCGGGGTGATCCCGGTGTCCAGCACCGCGACCGTGACCGGCCGGCCGACCCCGTTCGCCACCGGCGGCGCGACCGGGCCGCACAGCTCGGGCACGCCGAACGGTCCGCCGATGTAGTCGGGCTCGCCGCGCAGCAGGTGGTTCGGTGTCGCGCCGATGCCCTGCTCGCGCAGTTCGGCGGCGAATTCCGGCACATCGACGCGGGCCGATGGTCTCAGCCGCAGCCGGTGCACTCCGATCTCGGGGTACTCGTCCGCCCGGTCGAGGAAGCGGGCGCCGGCCTCGCGGGCGTGCTCCGACTGGTGTTCCGCGACAAGAAGCTGATCCCGGCGGTGCGCGGCACCGCCGGCGTACACCGCATCCGGATGGCGGCTGAGCAGCCGTTCCATCCGCGCCTTGTGATTCATGCGTGCCACTTCATCCTCCCTTGGGCTCTGTCAGGCACTGTACTGACGCGTTCCGACACGCTCCCCGGCTTCGGCTTGCGCCGCCGTAGCCCGGGGGAGCAGGCCGTGCCCCCGTACCGTCCTGGTCCCCCGGGACGCCGGCGGCGGGCGATCCGCCGTGGCAACCGTCCGGCGGCCGCCGAGATCCCCCTCGGATCCCCCCTCGCGGCCGCCGGACGGGCACGGTGCTCCCCACCCTGATCCCCCAC
>NZ_JAGSOH010000114.1 GCF_018139625.1 Actinospica acidithermotolerans
GGCGGGGCCGGCGCCGCGGACGGCGCGGGCGAGCGCTCGGCGCCCGGCCAGGGGCTGCCACCGACGGCTTGCGGGCTGCTTCCGGCGGCCACCTGGATGTCAGGGCTCGTTGTCCGCTGCGGCGCGGCGGTGCGAGGTGACGCGGATTCCTGACGCGGCTCGGGCGAGCGCGGCGGAACCGCGTCCCACCGCGGATCCGGGGTGCTCGACGGAACCGCGTCCCACGACGAATCCGACCCGCGCGCCGCCCTCTCGTCCCACGACGAATCCGACCCGCGCGCCGCCCCCTCGTCCCACGCCGACTCGGGCGTGCGCGCCGCCCTCTCGTCCCACCGCGGCTCCGTGCCCCAGGCCGGTCCGGACTCCCAGTACGCGTCCGGCTCCGGCTCCGGCTCGACCGGCGGCGGGCCGGCCAGGGCGTCGCGGACGGCGTCGAGGTCCCGTTCGGTATACCTGCGGTAGCCCGAGGGCGTGCGCTCGGGCACCACGAGGCCGTGCTGCTCCAGCGCGCGCAGCGTCTCCGGGCGGATGCCCGGGAACTCGGCGGACAGCCGCGCCGCCGCCTCCCCGATGGTCATCGGGGTGCGGCCGCGCCGGGTGCCGCCCGCCGGGGCCACGGCTAGCCGCGGCCGGCGTGGAAGACGAGGCGGTACTTGCCGATCTGCACCTCGTCGCCGTCCGCGAGCAGCACTTCCTCGATCCGCTCGCGGTTGACGTAGGTGCCGTTGAGCGAGCCGAGGTCGCGCACCAGGAAGCCCTGGGCCGTCCTGGTCATCTCGGCGTGCCGCCGGGAGACGGTGACGTCGTCCAGGAAGATCTCGCTGTCCGGCGAGCGGCCGGCCGTGGTGACCTCCTGCTCGAGCGGGAAGCGGCTGCCCGCGTTCGGGCCGCGGCGCACCACCAGGGCGGCGACCCCGGTCTCCTCCTGGTACGCGGGCACCTCGCCGGTCTCGTCGGTCGGCTCGGTGATGCCGAGCGCGCCGAAGGCCATCGTCGAGGTGACCTCGGTGGCGCGCTGGCCGCCCAGCAGCGGGTTGCCGCAGTTCGAGCAGAACCGGCTGCCCGGCAGGTTGGAGTGCCCGCAGCGGGTGCACAGCGAGGCGTCAGCCGCGCCTTCCGACGGTGGCATCGAATCGACCTCCTGTCGCTCTCGGGACGCGTCCCGGCCCGCACGGTCCGGATCCGCCCTGGACTGTTGATGTCTTGCGTCTGAATACTCGGTTCTCAGCTGACAACGCATCGAAACCTAGAGGCACGCGGTCGACCCGGTCAACCGACACGGCGGAGCCCGGGCGGGCGCGCCGCGGCCGGTGCGGCGCGGGTGCGCCGGATGGTTCCCGGCGCCCGTGTGGCGAACGCCTCACCCGCGCCCGTCCCGCGCCGGGCGGCCGTCCGGCGGCCGCCCCCGGGGCGCCGCCGTTCAGCCGCCGGTCAGCCGGCGCTCAGCCGTGCGTGGTCTCGGTGTACGCGGCGGCGTCCAGCAGCCCGTCCACCGACTGCCCGTCGGCAAGTTCGACCTCGAAGATCCAGCCCTCGCCGTAGGGGTCCGAGTTGACCAGCTCGGGGTTGGCGTCCAGCGCGCCGTTGACCTCGGTCACGGTTCCGCTGACCGGGGCGTAGAGGTCGCTGACCGACTTGGTGGACTCCAGCTCGCCGCAGGGGCTGCCGGCCTCGATCTTCGCGCCGGCCTCGGGCAGCGTGACGAAGACGATGTCGCCGAGCGAGTCCTGGGCGAAGTCGGTGATGCCGACCCGCACGACCGGTCCGGCACCGCGCACCCACTCGTGCTCGGCGGTGTACTTGAGGTCCTCGGGAGTCGTGGTCACGGCTCTTCCATCGCTTTCTTCGTCGAGATACACCGTCGGCGCGCACGCATCGGTACTGCGGGGCGCACGGTACTGCGGGGCGCACCGGCCGCGCCGCGATCGCTCGTGGCAGGCGGAGCGGCGGTACGCCGTGACCCTATCGGACCCCCGGCGCACCGCTCCACACGCCACTCACCGTACGACGCGCCGGGCGGTTCAGCCCGCCGGGCGTTCGACCACCTCGGCCCAGGTGCCGAGCAGCTGGTCCGCCGCCTCCGGCTCCGGCGCCTCGGCCCACAGATGGGTGACGGCCTCGGCCGGGTCGGGCAGCACCAGCGTCCAGCGGCCGTCCGGCTCGACGATCCGGACGCCGTCCGTGGTGTCGATCTCGCGGCCCTCGGCGGCCTCCACGACCGTGCGCATCACCATCCCCTTGGCGGCCCACGGGGTGGGCACGTCCATCCGGCGCACGTGCGCATGCGGTATGCGCGCGTCGATCTGGGAGAGCGTCAGATGGGTGCGGGAGACCAGGCCGAGCAGCCGGGCGAAGGTGGCGATGCCGTCGAGCGCGCTGTGGAACTCGGGCACCACGAAGCCGCCGCGGGCGTCCCCGCCGAAGATCGTCTCGCGCTGCGAGCAGGCCTTCGTGAGCTGGTCGGGGGCGGTGGAGACCCAGGTGATGCCGACGCCGTGGAAGCCGGCGACGCGCTCGGCCACGCGGGTGGTGGTGACCGGCAGCGCGATCTTCCCGCCGCGCTTCTCGGCGGCGACCAGGTCGAGGATCACCAGCAGCGCGCGGTCCTCGTCGATCCGGGCGCCGGTGTCGTCGACCAGCCAGATCCGCTCGCCGACCGGGTCGAAGCGGACGCCGAAGGCGGCCTCCGAGGAGGCGACCAGCGCGCCGAGCCGGCGCAGGGCGGTGTGCCGCTCGCCGGGCGACTCGGTCGGGTGCGCCTCGTCGATGCCGAGGTTGACGGTGTAGGCCTCGACGCCGATCCGGCCGAGCAGGGTGGGCAGCACCAGGCCGGCCGCGCCGCCGCCGACGTCCACCACGACCTTGAGTTCGGCGTCTGCGATGCCTGAGACATCCACCCGGGAGAGCAGCTCCTGGGTGTAGCTCTCGAAGATGCGGGACGGGGTGTTGAGGTCTCCTATCTCGCCGGGGAAGGCGCGCCGGTACTCGCCGCGCGAGTAGACCCGGTCCAGCTTGCGCTGAGCGCCCGGCGAGAGGTCGGCGCCGGTGGAGTCGAGGAAGGCGATGTCCACCGAGTCGGGCACGCCCGGGGTGGTGCGGATGACGACGCCGCCGGCCGCTCCGTGCGCCGTCTGCAGCCGGGCCACGGCGGTCGGCACGGCCTCCAGGTCGCGCACGTCGAGCGCGCTGGAGGTGAGCGCGGCGATCACCGCGCGCTTGAGCGCTCGAGCGGCCCGGGAGCCGTCGCGGGCGCAGGTGACGGTGTCGCCCTTCTTCAGCGTGGTGGCGTAGGCCCCCGCGAGCCGGACCGCGAGCTCGGGGGTGATCTCCACGTTCATCACGCCGCTGATGCCGCGCGGGCCGAACAGCGAGCGGGAGCTGCGCTGCTCCCAGATCACGTCGCTGTGCACGACCGCGCCGGCCTCGACGGTCTTGAAGGGGTAGACGCGCACGCCGCCGCTGAGGACGGACTCCTCCTCGATCAGGCACTCGTCGCCGACGACGACGCCGTCCTCGATCCGGGCGGCGCGCATCACGTCGGTGTTCTTGCCGATCACGCAGCCGCGCAGGTTCGCCTGCGGGCCGATGTAGACGTTGCCGTGCACGACGGCGCGGTGCAGGAACGCGCCGGACTTCACGACGGCGTTGGAGCCGACGACGGTGTGCTCGCGCAGCTCGACGCCGGCCTCGATCTTGGAGTACGGGCCGATGTAGCACGGGCCCTTGAGGATGGCGGCGGGGTCGATCTCGGCGCCCTCGGCGACGAACACGCCGGGCGCGGTCTCGAAGCCGTCGATCTCGGTGTCCACCTTGCCGGTGAGCACGTCGGCCTGCGCCTTGACGTAGGACTCGTGCGTGCCGACGTCCTCCCAGTAGCCCTCGGCGACGTAGCCGTAGACGGGCTTGCCCTCGGCGAGCAGCCGCGGGAAGACCTCGCTCGACCAGTCGACGGAGGTGCCGGCCTCGACGTAGTCGAAGACCTCGGGCTCCATCACGTAGATGCCCGTGTTGACGGTGTCGGAGAAGACCTGTCCCCAGGTCGGCTTCTCCAGGAAGCGCTCGACGTGGCCCTCGTCGTCGATGATGGTGATGCCGAACTCGACCGGGTCGGGGACCCGGGTCAGGCACACCGTGACCAGCGCGCCCTTCTCCTTGTGGAACGCGATCAGCTCGCCGAGGTCGATGTCGGTGAGCGCGTCGCCGGAGATGACCAGGAAGCTGTCGTCGGACAGCAGGTCCTCGGCGTTCTTCACGGAGCCCGCGGTGCCGAGCGGGACCTCCTCGTTGGCGTAGTGCAGAACCATCCCGAGTTCCTCACCGTCGCCGAAGTAGTTGCGCACGAGTGAGGCCAGGAACTGCACGGTGACCACGACCTCGGTCAGGCCGTGCTTGCGCAGCAGCCGCAGGACGTGCTCCATGATGGGGCGGTTGGCCACCGGCAGCAGCGGTTTGGGCATCGAGGAGGTCATCGGACGAAGGCGGGTGCCCTCGCCTCCGGCCATCACGACGGCTTTCACGGGTATCGCTCCCAGGGTCGTCGGCGGGGTCGTTCCGGGTACTCGGGGCGCGGACGCCCCCCGCCTCGGGTAGACGCCGCGCGTGCTTCCCCCTGCCCGCTGAGTCCGAACCTAACCGAGCCGGACCGGTGAACAGCCGTGGAAGTGCGCCGAGGAACGGCCGCCGGCCGGCCGGGACCGCTTCCCGGCCGCTCCGGCTCAGCCGTTCGCGGGCGCCCCGTCCGGGGTGTTCGCCGAGGTCGCGGCGGCATCGTCGCGCAGCACGCGGCGCACCTGGAGCATGTAGAGCCCGGCGGCGAGCCAGTAGAGCGCGGTGCCCCAGATCGCGAAGGCCCAGCCGATCGCGCCGGCGACGTCGTTGAGCGCGCCGTGCCCGTCCCCGAGCAGCAGCAGCGGGAACGCGTAGAGGAGGTTGAAGGTGGCGGCCTTGCCCATGAAGTGAACCGGCGGCGGCCCGTAGCCGTGTCGTCTGAGGACGGCGAGCGGGATCGCCATCAGCAGGTCCCGGCCGACCAGGATCACCACCAGCCAGACCGGGATGATGTCGCGCCAGGCGAGGCCGACGAGCGTGGCCAGGATGTAGAGCCGGTCCGCCGCCGGGTCGAGCAGGGTGCCGATCCGGCTGGTCTGGTGGAAGGCGCGGGCGATCTTGCCGTCGAGGTAGTCGGTGAGGCCGGCCAGGGCGAGCACCAGGATCGCCCAGCCGTCCAGGTGCGGGCCGTGGAAGGCCGGCTGCAGGATCAGCCAGAGGAACAGCGGCACTCCGAGGAGCCGCAGCACGCTGAGGAGGTTCGGGACGGTCCACACCCGGTCGCGCGGGGCTTCGGCGGAAGGGGCGCTCATAGCCGGAAAGCTTAGCCGAGGGCGATCTCCGCCCCGCGGGTACCGCCATTCGCCGCAACTCGGCAAAGTCTTGCTCAAATCGTGCGGAACCGGCCTTCACGGCGGCCGGGGCCGGTCCTAGCGTGTCAGGCAGCACAGCCGTCCGGCCGCGCGGCGGACTCCCCCCTTGACGCCCCGCGGGCAGGACGGCTGTCGCGGTTAAGGTGTCCACTTGTGAACGAAGTGAACATGGAGCGGGCTCCGGCCCCGACGGGCCGTCAATTCGAGATCCGAGGAGGCGGCTACCGCGCCGTGGCGACCGAGGTCGGCGCCGGGCTGCGGCTGCTGGAGCACACGGCGGGCGGCGAGGTCAGGCCCTTGATCTCGGGGTACGCCGAGGACGAGCCGGTGGCGCACGGCGCCGGGCAGGTCCTGCTGCCGTGGGCGAACCGCGTGGCGGGCGGCCGCTACACGTTCGACGGGCAGGAGCGGCAGCTCGATGTGAGCGAGCCGGCCACCGGCAACGCGATCCACGGGCTGACCCGGTGGATGCCGTGGCGGGTCGCCGAGCACACCGAGGACGCCGTGCGCCTGGAGCTGTCGCTGTTCCCCCATCCGGGTTACCCGCATACGCTCGAACTGAGCGTCGGGTACCGCGTGGGAACCGATGGACTCGCTGTAGACATCTGTGCGAGAAACACAGGCGTACATCCTGCCCCGTACGGCTTCGGGGCCCACCCCTATATCACGCCCGGAGTGCAACCGGCCGAAGGACGCGCCGACGAATGGACATTGCACCTGCCCGCGGAGCGTTATCTCGCAGTGGACGAGCGGATGATTCCGAGCGGCGGTTTCGATGTGGATTCGAGCCCTTACGATTTCCGCAAGCCGCGAGTCCTGGCGGGAACGGCGCTGGACACCGCGTTCGGCGGGCTGCAACGGGAATTGGACGGTATCGGGCGCATTAGACTGAGCGCTCCGAGTGGGAACGCGGTCACTCTCTGGTTGGGGCGCGGGCTCGAGTGGGTCCAGGTGTTCACAGGCGACGCGCTGGCCGGAGCCGCGCGGCGCGCGGCGGTGGCGATCGAGCCGATGAGCGCGCCCCCGGACGCGTTCAACTCCGGCACGGATCTGAAGCGCCTTGAACCGGGTGACGCGGTGACTCACCGTTGGGGCATCCAAGTCGGCTGACGGACCGTCAGTTATAATGCGCTGCCCGCTATCTTCGCGCCTGACGTGATCTCACGACGACTGATGTACACGGCTGCAGAAAAGTCCATCAGCGTTTTTTCTGACGGTGGTTCCGGGTTGCTCCATTCGGGTTTATCATGGCCTGGAGAGGCCCGCCGACGGCGCGGACGCGCCCTCCCCGCGCGCTGCGCCTCAGCGCCCTGCGACCCCCACCGGCCGCGGGGCGGGGCCGCGAAACAGGATGCGAAGGGGTCACACGCAACAATGAGCACAGCTACGAAGAACCAGGCCTTACTGCCCACGGGTGGCCGCTCGGCCCGTCGGGCCCGGCAGGTCGCCGAGGCCGAGGCGGTGCGCGCCGCGGAGGCGTCGTACAAGCCGAAGGACGGCTACACCTCCTGGCTGCTCACCCGGTGCAACCGCGAGCTCGGCCGGCACGTCGACCGGGTGCTGGACGAGGTCGACCTGACGGAGGCCCAGTACGGCGTCCTGCAGGCGCTGGTGCACCTCAAGAGCGCCTCGTCCGCCACCCTGGCCCGCTCGGTCTCCGTCACCCCGCAGGCGATGGTCGGCCTGGTGGCGGCGCTGGAGCGGAAGGGCTACATCACCCGTACCTCGCACCCTGGCGGCGGCCGCGTGATCACCACCACGGTCACCCCGCTCGGCCAGGAGGCCTTCGACACCGCGAAGAAGCGCGTGCGGGCGCTGGAGCGCTCCGTCCGCAAGTCGCTGACCGAGGAGGAGTACTCGGCCGTGGTCGACCACCTGGAGAAGCTCAGCAACGCGCTGAGCGAGCTCTGACGATCAGCTCCGGGTCGCGCACACCCACCGCGAACCGCTCTTCACCCACCCCCGTCAGGTCATGAGCCCGGCGGGGGCTTTCTCGTTCCCGGGGGCGGATCACTTACTTAAGCGGTCCAGTCGCGGGGCTCGCGCCGGGCGCGCAGCACGGCGTCGCGCACGTGGTGGGCGCCCTCCGGCGGGGGCGCCGTGCGCATCCGGATCTCGTTGACCTCGATGGTCCAGCCGCAGCCGAGGTGCCCGGCGATCTCATCGGGCTGATAGAAATCCCGCGGCACGAGCCCGTTGGCCACCCGCTCGGGCAGATCGGCGATGTCGTGGCCGACGAACAGCAGCGTGCCGCCGGGGGCGACGGCGCCGAGCAGCCGGCGCAGCGCGGCGTGGTCCGGGCGCCGCGGCAGGGGGAAGTACTGACACGTCACCAGATCGAAGGCTCCCGGGGGCGGCGGCGTCTCGACGAGATCGGCGCGCGTCCACGTCACCGACCCGGCGACGTCCGCGCCCGCTTTCGCCGCGCGTTCGAGCGCGGTGCGCGAGATGTCGACCGCGGTGACCTTCCAGCCGCGCCTGGCGAGCCAGAGCGCGTCGCCGCCCTCGCCGCAGCCGATGTCGAGCGCCAGGCCCGGCACCATGTCCGATGTCTCGGTGACTAGAACTCCGTTGGGGTTTCCGCTGAACAACTGCTCGCGGCTGCCGTACATGTCATCCCAGAACTGTGCGTCCATAGGGCCCAGGCTGGGCCACCGGGGCGGCACTTGGCAAAGTTCTTTGCGGAAACCGCAAAACGGGGGCAGAGTGGAGGGATGGGCGAGGAGATCGACACGGTGCTGGCCGGCGTCGGGCCGCGGCTGGAGTTCCTGAGCATCCTCGGGCCGCAGGGCGAGCGCTTCCACATCAGGGCCAGCTACCGGCCCTGAGCGCGGGACGCGAGGCTGACGCCGATGGGGGCGGGGACGGATCCATTCCCCGGCGCGCCCTGCAAAGGCCCTTCGGTGGCAGGATTCCGGGATGGACACGATCTTACGGGTGGCCGGCGAGCTGATCGGCACGGCGCTCTCCGACCCGGTCGACCTCGGCGGGAGCGCGCGGAGCAGAGTATTGCGGTGCCGGACGGAGTCGGGCGGCAGCGTCGTGGTGAAAGCGTACGCGGAGGGGCCGGCGGCCCGGCGCGGCTTCGCGGCGGAGGCAGCCGGCCTGTCACTCCGGCTGGCCGGCCCGCGCCTGCTGGCCACGCACAGCGACACGCCGCTGCTGGTGATGGAAGACCTCGGGGCCGCGCCCTCGCTGGCGGACGTGCTGCTCGGCGGGGACCCGAGGGCAGCCGCCGACGGGCTGCTGATCTGGGCGCGCACCCTGGGCAAGCTGGCCGCCGAGTCGGTTCGCCGCCGCGAGAGCCTCACCCGCCTGTGGACGCAGCACGGCGGCGACACGATGTCGTGGCAGACCAGGCGATGGGTCGACGTCGGCGCGACCGCGCTGCGCGACGCGCTCACCGCGGCCGGGATCCCCGCACCGGACGGGCTGGCCGGGGAACTGGCCGGACTCGGACAGGATCTGCACGACGCGTATCCCGCCTTCACCCCGGGAGACACCTGCCTCGACAACAATCTGCTCACCGTGGAGGGTCTGCGGCTGATCGACTTCGAAGGCGCGTGCTTCGCGCCGGTCTTCCTGACGGCCGCATACTGCCGGATGCCGTTCCCCAGCTGCTGGTGCGTCTTCCGCCTGCCGGCTGGTCTGGCGACCGAGATCGAGCAGGCCTTCCGCGAGCAGGTAACGGAGGCCTACCCGGCCCTCGCCGATGACGCGGTGTGGGAGAAGGGCGTTGCCAGGGCCGTCGCGGCCTGGACACTCGAGGTCACCGAGTGGCTGCTGCCCCTCACCGCGCAGGACGAGCCGCTGCACTCGACCCGGCCGGCCCCGACACCCCGCCAGGTTCTGCGCCATCGGTGGGAGGCCGCCGCGGCGATAGCGGAGTTCCCTGCACTGGCGCGGTCGATGCGGCTGCTGCTGAACAACGTGGCCGCCACATGGGACGCTTCACCGCTGCCGGAATACCCCGCCTTCCGCCCGCTTCGCCCGCACACGTAGGAGAATTCCGGCCGAATGGCGCGTGAGAAGCAGACCGCCTGGCACGCGCGCCCAAAGTCCATTACTCCGATGCCTGCTCCCGCCGCGCTTCCGGCGGCAGATGCTGCGACGGCGGCTCAGAAGTCCGCGCGATCCGGCGGGAGCAGGTGGCGCAGTTCGTTGCGCACCCGGCGCTCGACGACGGCCAGGTACAGGTTGCCGTCCTCGTCGCCGAAGTAGTCCTCGCCGATCTCGGCGCTCACCGCGGCCCGCGGGTCGAAGCGGGCGCCGGCGTCGAGTTCGGTGCCGTGCTCGGCGGCCTTGCGGACCACGGTGCCGTAGTGGCGGCGCACCAGCGGATCGGTGACGGTCAGCCAGATGCTCGCCGGCGTGGCGAGGATCCGGCCCGGCGTGCGGCGCGCGGCGCGGACCGCGCTGGCGCCGACGCTCTCCCAGCCCCACGGGCCGAGCCGGTCGGCGAGCCGGTAGCGGTTGGCGACCGGCGCGAGCACGTATCCGTACAGCTCGACCTGGAGCAGCCCGTTGCCGGCCGTCGCGCCGACGAAGACGGTGACGGTCAGCCCGGCGGCGCCGCGGGTGATCCGGATCCGGCGGAAACGGCGGGCGGCGGGCAGGCCGCGCGCGGGCGCGGAGGGCACCGGCAGCAGCCGCACCGGTAGCTCGGCGTCGCCGCGGGTGGCGAACGCGGGCCCGGCGGCGACCGGGTAGTCGTCGAGCAGCACCAGCGCCGGGCCGCCGGGGTCGAGGGGGCCGAGTCCGTCGGCCAGCGCCTCGCAGGCGCGGTCCAGGAGGTCCTCGGTGTCGAAGGGCGCCGAGCGGGAGGCGGCCGGGCCGAGGTCGATCAGCCACCTGCGGCGCAGCGCCTGGCGCCCGGCGCCGAGGAAGGGCTCGCCGGAGGCGGCCAGCGGGGGCCGGACGGTCCGGGCGGCGGCGAGCCTCGCGCCGAGCACGCCGAGGGCGTGCTGGGCCCAGGCCGGTTCGGCCGACAGCCAGCGGCCCGGGGTGTAGAGGCCGGGCGAGAGGCGGTCGGCGATCGCGGCGCGCGCGGCGAGCTCCTCGGCGAGCACGGCGATCCAGCAGCCGAGCCCGGCGGCGGCCGGGGCGACGAGGCGGCGCAGCCGTTCGCCGCCGTTCGCCGGGGCGGCGATGTGCAGCACGGAGCGCAGCCCGAGGGGGTCCGCGTGGGTGAGCGCGAGGGTGGTCAGCAGGACGCCGGCGACGACCAGGAGGAAGAGCGTGGCCTGCGCGGCCGCGCGGGGGCGCTCGTTGCGCGGCGAACCGGCGTACTCGGCGCGGGAGCGCCGTCCCGCGACGGTCTCGGACGGCCGCAGCGCGCGCACCGCGAGCACCGTCGCCGCGAGCCACGCCAGCAGGCACGGCACGGACCAGCCGCCGAGGGCCGTCGCCACGACGACGACGGCGAGCATGGCGCCGTCCCGATACAGGCGTCGGGAACGCGCCGCCACCGCGTGCCGCACGACGGTCGCCAGGTCGACGCCCTCGGCCAACGGCGGCTGCCGGTCCTCGCGCACCAGCAGGTGCCGGATCAGCGCCCGGCCGTAGCCTTCGTCGAGATGCGCCGCCGTGCAGAGATAGCGCGTGGCGTCGTCGTCCGGCGCCGACTCAGGCCGCCTGGGGCCCGGGACGCGACCGACCTGTGCCACCACACCGGTCGAAACTCCCACCCTACGAACTGCCTTCCGGAAATCCACCCCGCCGAGACCAGGCGAGAGCCGGACTTTACCACGCGAACACCCCCGCGCGGCCGGGGTCGGCGGCAGCCGGGCACCCGGGGGCGAAGCTTTGGCGAAGCTTTTGCCGCTCCCTCACCGGTACCTCACCTCCCGAGTCGTCCACCCTATGACATCAATGGCGATTCGAATGATTTTTCTCGGGTATGCCCCCTTCGCTCCCACCTGGGGGCGCGCGGGAACATTGCGGCCCCTTTGGGCGTTGGCTCCGAGTGGACACGGTAGTGGTTGAGCACGGCCGAGGAGGCAGTGGGGATGAGCGAGCGGGCATTGCGGGGCACCCGGCTGGGTGCCACCAGTTATGAGACGGACAGCGGGATAGACCTGGCCCCGCGGCAGGACGTGGAATACGCCTGCCCGAGCGGGCACCGGTTCCGGATGCCGTTCTCGGTCGAGGCCGACGTGCCTGCGGTGTGGGAATGCCGCGTGTGCGGCGCCCAGGCGCTGCGCGTGGGCGGCGTCGCCGAGGAGGAGAAGGCGGGCAAGCCCGCCAGGACGCACTGGGACATGCTGCTCGAGCGGCGGAGCATCCCGGAGCTCGAGGAGGTGCTCGCCGAGCGCCTCGAGGTGCTGCGGCACGGCGGCATCGGCGGCCACCACGGCGCGCGCGCCCGGCACACCCCGCCGGTGAACCTGGCGACGGGCGCCCCCGAGCCCGAGAACGCCGCCCCGGCGACCGGCGCCCCCAAGGCGGCGGCGTCCACCGCGACGAAGAAGGCGCCCGCCAAGAAGAGCACCGCCGGCAGCGCCCCCACGCGCAAGACCGCGGCGAGCAAGCCGGCCCCGGCGACCAAGACGACCGGCAAGCCCGCCAAGAAGCCCGCCGCGAAGCGCTCGACGGCGAAGTAGCCGCGGCAGAGGATAACAGTCGGCGCGGGGCAACCCAGTCAAGTCGCGGCGCAATGCAGCTAAGAGCTAACAACAGTCGGCGTGGCGGAACGCAGCTGAGAACAGTCGCCGCGGTCAGGCACCATTGAGAACAGTCGGCGGGATGGGTGTCGGCCGCGCGAAATCGCTCCGGAAGGCGGTGTTCCGGGGCGCGCGGCGGCCGAGCGGGCCCACATCGCCCGGCCGCCGCGCGCCGCGGGTCGCCCCGCGGGCGTGGTCACCGCGAGTGCGATAGGGCGGGCTCGCGCCCGCCCCGCTCGCCTGGCCGACCCGGCAAGGGCCCGGCTCAGCTCTGCCGCTGCTTTTTCCGCTTGCCGGTCAGCGACGCGATCCGGTCCTCGACGCCCCAGGACGTGGCGCGCCACAGCGATTCGTACATGATGTTCTTGTTCATCTTCGAGACGCCGATCTCGCGCTCGACGAAGGTGATCGGCACCTCGACGATCTTCATGCCGAGGTTGCTCACCCGCCGGGTCAGGTCGGTCTGGAAGATGTAGCCGCCGGACTCCACCGTGTCGAGGCCGAGGCGCTCGAGGGTGCCGCGGCGGAAGATCCGGTAGCCGGCGGTCACGTCGCGGACCTTCAGGCCCATCACGATGTGGATGTAGGTGTTGCCGCCGCGGGAGAGGAACTGCCGGGTCAGCGGCCAGTTCACGATCTTGCCGCCCTTGACGTAGCGCGAGCCGATGACCAGGTCGGCGTTCTGCTCCTCGAGCGCCTTGAGCATCCGCGGGAGGTCCTCGGGACGGTGCGAGCCGTCGGCGTCCATCTCGATCAGCAGCTGGTAGCCGTGCTCGAGGCCCCACTTGAAGCCCGCGATGTACGCCGCGCCCAGGCCCTGCTTGCCGGCCCGGTGCATCACCTGGATCCGCTTGTCCGCGGCGGCCAGCTTGTCCGCCAGCTCGCCGGTTCCGTCGGGGCTGTTGTCGTCCGCGACCAGGACGTGCACCTGCGGGTTGTGCTCGTGCACCCGGGTGATGATGCGCTCGAGGTTGTCCACCTCGTTGTAGGTCGGGATGATGATCAGGACCGGGGAGAGCGCGTCGGCTTCCGGCGCGGACTCGGCCGGGATGTTCGACTCGGTCACGGGTGGGCCTTCCTTGCATTCGAAACGATGGTTGAAGAAGCTGACGAACTAGCAGGTGCGGGCAGCGAGCTTACCGCCTTCACGGTGGCTTCATCCTCCTGAGCGCCGCCGCCGGCCGAAGCCGTTACCGCACCGTCGCACACTTCGGGCCTTGCGATGCCCGGGTCCGCCGCGCCGGACTGCCCGGCGGTCGCGAACGCGGTCTCGACGCGCCTGCGCCGGCGGCCCGCGGCCGCCGCCCACGCCCAGGCCAGCAGGCCGAGGCCCATCATGGCCCACTCGGGCGCGGCGCCCAGTCTGATCGCGAGGGTCTGCCCGGTGCGCGGGGTGACCTCCGCGGAGACGACGGCGGCGGTGAACTGCCGCGTCTCCTTGACGATGTGCCCGGAGGCGTCGATGTAGCCGGAGATGCCGCTGGTGGCGGCGACCATGACCGGCCGGCCGGTCTCGACTGCGCGCAGCTGGGTGATGGCCATCTGCTCGCTCGGCTGGTCGGTCCAGCCGTAGGTGGCGTTGTTGGTCTGCACCACCAGCACGCCGCCGTCGCCGAGCACCGAGGAGCGGACCATGTCGTCGTACGCGACCTCGTAGCAGATGACCGTGGCTATCTTCACCCCGCCGACGGTCAGCACGCCGGGCGTGTTGCCGGAGACGAAGTCCCTGGGCACGAGCTTCATCTCGCTGAAGTACTTGGTGAGCTCGGCGCGCCAGGGGATGTACTCGCCGAACGGGACGAGGTGCCGCTTGGCGTAGGTGGCTCCGGGGCCGCTGTTCGGATCCCAGACGATGCCGAGCTCCTTGGCCTTGTCTGAGCCGACGTCGACGACCGCGCCGACCAGCGTCTGCACGCCGATCGACTGAACCGCCTCGCTGACGATGGCGTACGCCTCGGGGTCGGCGTACGGGTCGACGTCGTCGGAGTCCTCCGGCCAGAAGACCGCGACCGGCTGCTTGGCCTTGCCCGCGGCGATCTCCGCCGCGTACTGCTCGGTGGCCTTCGCGTGGTTGTCGAGCACCGCGTAGGCCTGGCCGTACGCGTCGAGGCCGGTGCGCGGCACGTCGCCCTGGACGGCCGCGAGCTCGACGGGCTGGTGCGCGATGGTCTGGATCGGCACGAGGTTGCCGACGATCGGCAGCACCAGCGCCGCGCCGACCCAGGCGAGCGAGCCGCGCCAGCCGACGGCCCCGGCCCAGCCGGGGCCCGGCTCTCCGAGCCGGCGGCGCGCGGCGAGCAGGCGCAGCACGAGCGCGGCGAGCACCGTGCCGACCAGCGCGGTCGCGAAGCTGAGCAGCGGGGCCCCGCCGAGTGCGACGATCGCGGTCAGCGGGGTCTGGGTCTGGCTGAAGGCGAGCCGGCCCCAGGAGAAGCCCCCGAGCGGCCAGCGGTCGCGGAAGAACTCCTCGGCGACCCAGAGCAGCGCCTGCCAGAACGCGGCGAAGCGCAGCCGGGACACGGAGGCGACGGCGGCGCCGAGCGGGGCGAAGTAGAGCGCCTCGACCAGGCCGAGGAAGACGAGCGCGTCGACGCCGATCACGTCGACCCAGCGGAAGATCGTGTAGCAGAAGGCGAGGCCGAACCAGAATCCGGCCCAGGCCGCGGCCGCCCAGGGGCGCCTGCGCTCCGTGCTGAGACGACCCTGGTACGCGGCGCGCACATTGAGGGTGAATCCGGCCACCGCGATCGGCGCGAGCCACCACCAGCCTATCGGCGCGAACGCCGGGTAGAGCAGGGCGCCGGAGGCGAACGAGCCGACGTGCGGCAGCCAGGCACGGCCCGGCCGGGGGCGTCGGGGTCGCCAGAGTCGTGCCACGGATGGCCCTTCCGCTTGCTCGGACAACGTCGGTCTGCGCGAGGACGTGTGTGGATCGTCCGTCTCATCATCGCGCATCGGTACGGACGAGTCGGCACGCGAGCGCGGTTCCCCGCGCATTCCCACGCACTTCTTAACAGTCGCCCGGGTTTCTCATCCTGCCAAGCGGTCGTGCGCCACCCGCCCGCGCACGGCGGTGCGCAGGCACCGCGGCGTCGGCTCGCCCGGCGTGAGGTCGGGCAGCCCGGGCACGCCGGCGCGCTCGTCGGTGGACCAGGCCGCGACCCGCGAGTCGGGGGTCTGGACGACCAGGTCGCCGGCCTGCCAGACGGCGTATGTGGCGGCGGCGCCCGGAGCCAGCACGCCCTGCTCGTCGCCCGGCACGCCGGGGGCGCCGGGGCGCAGCGCGCGCCAGCCGCCGCGGGTGTGCGCGGCGAACGCGGCGCGGACGGTGATCCGCGAGGACCGGGTGCGGTGGAACGCGGCGGCGCGCACCGCCTCCCACGGGCCGAGCGGGGTGACCGGCGAATCCGAGCCGAAGGCGAGCACGACCCCGGCCGCGCCGTACGCCGCGAAGGGGTTCATCGCCTCGGCCCGCTCGATGCCGAGGCGCCGCGCGTACATGCCCTCCGGGCCGCCCCAGGCGGCGTCGAAGCCGGGCTGCGCGCTGACCACGACGCCGTGGCCGGCCAGCTTCTCGATCACCTTGTGGTCGGCCATCTCGGCGTGCTCGGCGCGCACCGAGAGCGCCCTGACCCGGCCGTGCCCGACCGCGTCGGCCGCGAGGTCGAGGCCGCCGACGAGCAGGTCCATCGCATAGTCGCCGATCACGTGGAAGCCCGGCTGCACGCCGACCTCCGCGCACGCCGCGACGAACGCGCCGATCTGCTCGACGTCCAGGTAGTTCACGCCGCCGTGCGCCGGATCCCCGGTCTCCACGGCGTCGGTGTACGGGTCGCGCAGCGCGGCGGTGCGCGAGCCGATCGCGCCGTCGATGAACAGGTCCCCGCCCGCGCCGACGCCGCCGAGCTCGTGCGCCTTGATCGGGTCGGTCAGCTCGCCCCAGTAGCCGAAGACGTACGGCCCGACCTCGGCGGCCGCGAGCTCCAGCAGGCCGGTGAAGTCCGCCTCGCCCGAGATCTGCGGGCCGCCGCACTCGTGCAGCGCGCCGATGCCCAGTTCCGCTGCCCGCCGACGCGCGGCGCGCTGCGCGTCGGTGCGCTGAGCGGGGGTGATCCGCGAGAAGGCGGCGGAGCGCAGCAGGTGGTGCGCCTCCTGGGCGACGAGGCCGGAGCCGCGGAAGCCGACCGCCGCGCCGGCTTCGGGCACTGCGCTGAGCAGCGCGGTGGAGACGGCGGCGGAGTGCACGTCCACGCGGGACAGGTACACCTGGCGGCCGCCCGCGGCCCGGTCCAGTTCCGCGGCGCTCGGCGGGATCGCGTCGGCCCACTCGGTCTCGTCCCAGCCGGTGCCGAGCACGACGGCGTCGCCCGGAAGCGTGCGCGCGTACGCCGCTACCCGGTCGAGGAGGTCGGTGCCGGAGGTCGCGCCGGACAGATCGAGCCCGGTCAGCGCGAGCCCGGTGGACGTCGCGTGCACGTGCGAGTCCGTGAACGCCGGGGTCACCAGCGCGCCGTTCAGGTCGATCACCGTCTCGGCGCTGTCCGCGTGGAGGTCGGCGCCGTCCTCCGAGCCGATCCACGCGACGGTGTCGCCGACCGTGAGCATCGCGGTGGCGTAGGGCTCGGCGGGGTTGTACACGGAGCCGCCTCGCAGCAGGACAGCAGGCTGCTCGGCGGGGTCTTTCGCGGAACTGGTCACCCGCTAAAGCCTAGACCTCACCAGTCGCGAGCATTCTTCACACCCTGCTCCACGGCGGCATGCGCTATGGGAGCTCGCGGGCGGCGGCGGGCGGTCAGTCGCGGGGCAGGTCGGGGGTGCGGCCGTCGAACGGGGTGGAGAGCACGATCGTGGTGCGGGTCGAGACGTTCGCCGCCGAGCGGATCCGGCCGAGGAGGCCCTCCAGGTCGGCCGGGGTGGCGACGCGGATCTTCAGGATGTAGTTCTCGTCGCCGGCGACGGAGTGGCAGGACTCGATCTCCGGCAGGTCGGCGAGCCGCTCGGGCACGTCGTCGGGCGCGGCCGGGTCGAAGGGCTTGACCGAGACGAAGGCGGTCAGCGGCAGGCCGAGGGCCTCGACGTCGACCACGGCCCGGTAGCTCTTGATGATCCCGCGCTGCTCGAGCCGGCGGACCCGCTGGTGAGCGGCGGAGGTGGACAGGCCGGTGGCCTTGCCCACGTCCGTGTAGCTCATCCGGCCGTCCTCCAGCAGCAGCTTCACGATCTGTACGTCGATGTCCTCCACGGGTCAAAGGTAGCCTCCCCGGACCAACGTCGCGGTCGCGTCCACACCGTAGGCACCTGGCTGTCGGGGGCCGCCGCTATCGTGGTCGACGGTGATCCGGGTGACGGAGGGTCAGGAGATGCAGGCGACCGAGGCGATCGAGCAGGTGACCGCGGCGGCGGAGCGGCTGTGCGCGCAGGAGGGGATGAGCGCGGCGCGGGCCCGGCAGGTGCGCTGGTTCGTCAAGGAGCTGCGGCTGGCGCTGGCGCACCCGGAGTTCCGGCCGGCCGGCCCGGTGCGGACGGCCGCCGACCTGTTCCAGCCGCAGGCGGTGAGCTCGTACCTGGACCTCGGGCGGCGCGGCGAGCTGCGGACCCGGGCCAGCCGGGTGCCGGACGCGGTCTCCAGCCCGGCGTCGATGCGGGTGCGCGAGGACTGCCTGAAGCTGCTCGCGCGCGAGCTGACGCTGCCGCTGGTGCTCGGCGAGCGGGCGCCGCTGCCCGAGGTGCACGAGACGGTAGACGCGCCCACCCGCTCCCAGCTGCGCGCGTACCTCGTCGGGCGCGCGGAGAACCCGCCGGTGCTTGCCTCGCACGTGCGGCTGCTGGCGATCATCGGCATGGTGCTGGACACCGGCGCGCGGGTCGGCGAGCTGTGCGCGATGACGATGGCGGATCTGGACCTCGAGGCGCGCGAGCCCTCGGTGACGATCGTGCGCAAGCCGCAGGCGCGGCGGGTGGCGGAGCCGGTCACGGAGCGGATCGCGCTCTCGCGGGGCACGGCGGCGGCGGTCAGGCACTGGCTGAGGCACCGTCAGGAGCTGATCGAGGCCTTCGACGTGGGCGTGAAGTCGCTGTGGGTCTCGGTCGCGGGCAACCACGCGGGCCTGCCGTCGAAGGAGGGCAACGCGATCAGGCGGCCGCCGGGGATGCCCCTGCGGCCCCGCGGGCTGCAGCGCGCGTACACGCGGGCGGTGGTGGAGCTGAACGCGGAGCTCGCCGGCTCGATCGGCTGGCGGCCGCTGCCGTACCGACTCGAACTGCTCCGCCGCGCGATCGAGGTGCCGGACGAGCACAGGCTCGCCGCGGAGACCCCGGAGAACGAGTCAGCGGAAGGTCAGCCGGCGACCGACGGCGTTTCGGAATAGCCGACGCGGAAGGTTAGCTGGCGGCCGGCGACGTGTCCGGAGTAGCCGGAACGAGAGGCCAGCTGGCGACCGGCGGCATCCCGGAGTAGCCCACGCCGACCGTCAGCTGGCTACCGGCGGCGTGTCGGAGTAGCCGGTCTCGCTATGGTCGGCGATGAGCTCGATCTGCACCGGCTGGCCGCCGGTGAAGGCCTGGATCGTCGCGGGTTCGCGGTCGGCGCTCGCCTCGCGCACCGCGTCCTCGCGCTGCTGGCGCTTGCCGGCCCAGATGGAGGTCAGCCAGGCGGCGGTGATCACGATCGCGCCGGTGCAGGCGGTGATCCAGTCCGGCACGTCGCGCCAGACCTCCCACAGCAGCAGGATCGCGAGCAGCGCGATCGAGTAGTAGGCGCCGTGCTCCAGGTACCGGTACTCGTCGAGGGTTCCCTTGCGCACGACGTAGACGGTGAGCGAACGGATGTAGGCCGCGCCGATCGCCAGGCCGAGCGTGATCAGGGCGATGTCGACGGTGACGGAGAACGCGCCCATCACCGAGTCCATCGAGAAGGTCGCGTCGAGCAGCTCCAGGTAGACGAAGAGCAGGAACGCGCCGCGCCCCTGCACCGTCGCCCGCGGCCGGGAGGAGCCGTCGGCGTCGGCGCGGTCGGCCACGCGGGTGGAGAGCAGGTTGATGCCGAGGTAGCAGACGAGGCCCACGAGGCAGCCGACCAGCACGCGGGTGTGGTCCTCGGCCGGGACGGTGAACCGGGCCACGGCAGTGAACAGCAGCGCGATCAGCACCGGGACCCCGCGCCTGCCGAGGACGACCGGCAGGTGCCGCTCGACCGCGGGACACCAGTGCACGTCGCGCTCCTCGCGGAAGAAGCCGATCGCGATCATCAGCAGGAAGATCCCGCCGAACGCGGCGATGCCGGGCTGGGCCGTGAGCAGCAGCGCGTGGTACCGGTTCGGGTCCGCATAGGCCAGATCGACGGCGCGCCAGGGCGAGAGGTGCGCGCCGATCGCGACGATGATCAGCGGCAGCAGCAGGCGCATTCCGATGGCCGCGATCAGCACGCCGACGGTCATGAACATCCGTTGCCAGTAGCGGTTCATCCGCGCCAGGACGGTGGCGTTCACGATCGCGTTGTCGAAGGAGACCGCGATCTCGAGGACGCCCAGCAGGGCGACGACGACCAGCCCCTGCGTCCCGCCGACGAGGAAGCCGCCGAGCAGGGCGACCAGCGCGATCGCATGCGCGAAGCCGAAGATCCGGGAACTCTCGCCGCCTCGAAACATCCGCGCCGCCTCGGGATGGTGTTGAACTGTCACCTCGTAACCTACCCCTGGATCGACGATGCAGACTCGTGACAATGCTCTCAAAGGAGTGATCGGTGCACGTGCATGCGCCCCTTACCGCGCGACGCACGTGCACCGGATGCGCCGAGCCGCCGGTCCGCGCCTCGAGTCCGCCGCAGCACGGCAGCCGGGGCTCAGCCAGGGATCAGCCAGGCCTCAGCCGCGCTCGAGCGCCTTCGCGATCACCCGTCGCTGGATCTGGTTGGTGCCCTCGACGATCTGCAGCACCTTCGCCTCGCGCAGGTAGCGCTCGACCGGGAAGTCGGTGGTGTAGCCGGCGCCGCCGAGCACCTGGACGGCGTCGATCGTCGTCTGCATGGCCGCGTCCGTGCAGTGCAGCTTGGCGATCGCGGCCTGCCGGGCGAACGGCAGCCCGAGGTCGCGCAGCCGGGCCGCCGCCAGGTACGCGGCGCGGCCCACCTCGGTGCGCGCGGCCATGTCGGCGAGCAGGAAGCCGACCGCCTCGTGCCGGATGATGGGCTTGCCGAACTGCTCACGCTGCTTGGCGTACGCGGTGGCCGTGTCCAGGGCCGCCTGCGCGACGCCGACGGCGCAGGCCGCGATGCCGAGCCGGCCGCAGTCCAGCGCCCGCATGGCGATCTCGAATCCCTGGCCCAGCTCGCCGATCTGACGCTCCGCCGGCACGCGTACGCCCTCGAAGACCATCTGGGACGTGGTGCTCGAGCGCATTCCCATCTTGTGCTCGGGCTCGGCCGCGGACAGGCCGGCCGCGGCGGAGTCGACCAGGAACGCGCTGATGCCCCGGGCGCCCGGCTCGCCGGTGCGGGCCAGGACGGTGTAGAAGTCCGCCTGGCCGCCGTGGGTGATCCAGGCCTTCGTGCCGTCGATGACGTACTCGTCGCCGTCCGCCGCGGCGCGGGTGGTCAGGTTCGCGGCGTCGGAGCCGTGCTCGGGCTCGGACAGGCAGTAGGCGCCGAGCTGCTCGCCGCCGATCATGTCCGGCAGCCAGTACTTGCGCTGCTTGTCGGTGCCGTACTCGGCGAGCGCGTGGCAGGAGAGGGTGTGCACCGAGACGCCGAGGCCGACCGCGAGCCAGTGCCTCGCGAGCTCCTCGACGACCTGGAGGTAGACGGCGTACGGCTGCGACCCGCCGCCGTACTCCTCGTCGTAGGGCAGGCCCAGCAGTCCGGAGCGGCCGATCAGCCGGAAGACGTCGCGGGGGAACTCGGCGGCCGCCTCGGCGGCCGCGGCGCGCGGCGCGAGTTCCTCGCGTCCGAGCTCCTCGGTGAGTTCGAACAGCGCCTGCGCCTCCTCGGTGGGCAGCAGGGCGCGGCGGATGGCATCCATGGTCACTCCGGCGTGACGGCCGCCCAGGTCGTGGGCGGAGACGGTCAAGGGCGCGGACCGGGGGTCACCCGGCCCACGCCCTCAAAAGTACCGCGATTCGCCGCCCGCCTCACGCACGCCGCGGCCCCCGGCGGCGGCCCGGCCGCTA
Source organism: Actinospica acidithermotolerans (assembly GCF_018139625.1). GTDB lineage: Bacteria > Actinomycetota > Actinomycetes > Streptomycetales > Catenulisporaceae > Actinospica > Actinospica acidithermotolerans. The sequence goes on from NZ_JAGSOH010000114.1 coordinate 21,245, forward strand.
GTACGTCGAGCCGGAGTTCGACGAGGAGTTCGACGAGGAGTTCGACGAGGAGGTGGAGTCGCCGTTGCCCGCCTCGATCTTCTTGATGTCGCTGACGATGGTGTTGGACGGGATCGCGAAGCCCAGGCCGACCGAGCCGGACTCGGAGCTCGAGCTCGACGAGGAGGACGAGGAGTAGATCGCCGAGTTCATGCCGATGACCTCGCCCGAGTCGTTGAGCAGCGGGCCGCCGGAGTTGCCCGGGTTGATCGAGGCGTCGGTCTGGATGGCCGTGTAGGTGACGGTGGTCTCGTTGCCGCCCCAGCTGAAGCCGGGGAAGCCGCCGCTGTTGTTGCCGGTGCCGTTGGTGGTCGACTCGGTGACCGAGACCTTGCGGTTCAGGGCCGAGACGATGCCGCTGGTGACGGTGTTCTGCAGGTCGTCCGGGGAGCCGATGGCGATCGTCCCGTCGCCGACCTGCACATTCGAGGAGTCGGCGAACGTGACCGGCTTCCAGGTGTAGCTGGAGGCGTTCTCGACCTGGATGATCGCCACGTCGTCCGCCGCGATGTAGCCGACGACCTTGGCGTTGAAGGTCTTGCCGTCGTACGTGGTGACGGTCAGCGTCCCGCCGGAGGAGACGTAGTCCGAGATGACGTGGTTGTTGGTGACGATGTAGCCGTTGCTGGAGATCACCATGCCGGAGCCGATGCCCTCGGCGCTGCTGGTCGTCTCGGTGATCTTCACGACGCTCGGCAGCACGGTCTTGGCGACGGCGCCGACCGTGGTCGTGGTGTCCGAGCTGTTCGAGCCGGTCACGACGCTGACGGAGGCCGCGGCGGTGCCGTCGTAGCGGTGGTCGAAGTAGGCGCCGGAGACGCCGCCGACGGCCGCGGCGAGTACCGCGATCGAGAGCGCGAGGCTCAGGCCGACCTTGCGGGCGTTGCGCTTGGGCACCGGGCCGTGCAGCGAGAGCTCCGGCGGGACCGGGGGCAGGCCGCCGGTGCCGCCCGCGCCCGGATACGCCGAGGAACCCCAGGCGAACTCGCCGGTCTGCGCGGTGACCACCTGCGGTTCCTCGGGGCGCTGGTAGGCCGCCGCCGCGCCGCCGGGCGCCGGGGCGCCGACGGATGACTGCGCGAACGCGGGCTGGGGCCGCGGCTCGGCCTGCGGCTGCTGCGGGGCCGCAAACGGCGAGGCAGCGTACTGATGCTGCGCGTGGACCTCGTTCGGGTCCGGCGTGGTGGGATTCTGCGGCGTCTCGGTCATGGGAATACCTTCGGCCCGAAAGTTGAGAGCGGGCTGAAACGTATTCGAGACCATTCCAAGAAGACGCCTCGGACTCCATTCGACTGAGAATTCAATGAATTCCTCATACCCGCCCGGGCCCCTCGTCGCGGACGTGCGGCGCCGGAGCGGCGGCGAAACCGCTCACGGAGAGCGGCGGGGGCGTCGCGCGGAGTACAGCGGCTGAGAGTGCTGATACAGGCCGTCGTCGCGGCGGGAAAACGGGCGGGCAC
>NZ_JAGSOH010000115.1 GCF_018139625.1 Actinospica acidithermotolerans
CCTCGGCCAGGCGGGTCAGGGCGTGGGCGTTGATCTGCTCGGTGGAGCGCACGTCCTCGGGCAGCACGCTGGCGTGGTCGTATTGGGTCTGGCGGATCCAGTCGGCGGTTTGCGCGTCGACCGCCGCTCGGAGGGTGGTGGCGCGGACCGCGTCCAGCAGGACCTCGAATCGGCACAGCCCGTCCTCGAGCTCGACCACCCGGTAGAACGACCGTGCGCGTTGACGGGCGATCACGTCCTTGCCGGTGTCCGGGTCCAGGGTGTGCTCCAGCACCCGGATCTGCTTCGCGGCCGCGGTCACGCCCTCGGCTTCGGCGGTGACCAGGGTCGCGGTGAGGGCGGCTGCGGTGTCCACGCCGGTTCCGGCGACGGCCTTCGCGGTGCGTGAGAGCACCCGGACGGTGTCCGCGCCGATACGGCCGGAGGCGAGCGGTTCGGCCAGCTGCGGGATCGCGCCGATCCGGCGGGCGGACTCGGCGATCGAACGCGCCCTGCCGTCGGAGACGTCCAGATGCGTCGCGGCCCACGCCTTGACCCCGCCGCGCGCCGCCTTGACCCGGTCGGCCTGCGCGAGTGCCCGGATCAGCTGGCCGTGACCGGCCTGCTCCCTCCTACCGAGCATCTGCGCGAGCTCCAGCAGCACGTCCGCGCCCTCGCGGTCACCGGCGTGCAGATCCTGCGTATCACGCAGGCACTCGGCGACGATCTCATCCCTGCGCGCATCCAACTCCGCCACCTGCTCAAGCCGCGTACGCCAGAGCTCCGCGATCCCGCCACCACGAGCCATGCCACCCGCCCCCATCCGCACCGTATCCGATCAACTACCTCCAGTGTATGTGGCGGGTCTGACAAAAGGTGCGGTTATGGATATCCATGAACAATTTCAGGAAACTGGGTGCAGTTACGAGTTCAATATCTGTACCGCTGGGCGAGCCTTTGGACGTCGGGCGATACCTCGATCGTGGGCCCGCCTTAGAGCGTGCCGAGACACGGCTCGGCGCTGCCGCTGCGTAGTCCACGGTGGGACTAGCTCCATGGCGGGGGCAAGTATGGCAGTCGGACTTCGTGGGGTGGCGTGCCGTCAGTGTCTCGGTGTGTGTGAGCCGGCGCGGCCGCAAGCGTTCTTGGGGTGGTTGGTTCAACGGCGGCGCCGGCTTGAGACGGCAGATGGTTCAGTTGTTGCCGATGATGTCCAGGTCGGCGGCCAGCAATGCGGTGAACTCGGGGTTCTCGGCCAGCTTGACCAGGTCGATCTCGGGTGCGCCGCGGTTCGACCCCGCGCTGAGGTAAACGATGATGTTCTCGTGCTGCGGCGTCTTGAGTTGCACGCCGACGATCGCTTGTGAGCTGGTGGACGTCGAGTCCTTGATGGTGTCGACTAGGGTGAATCCGTGCGCGAGCGGCGTGTTCATGGAACACGGGTGGCAGAACTCGAGGCCGTCGGCGTCACGGGAGTATTCGATCATGAGGACCCCGGGTGTGCCGTGGCTGACCACGTTGTACTGCCATGGGTTGAGGACGGGCGTGTTCGGGTTCATCCCTGAACCCAGCTGCGCGACCTGGCCCGGCATCATCTCGTTTACCGCCGCGCTGTACGGTTCCGTGCTCTGGGAGATCTCGAGACCCGGAAGCAGCCGTGCGAGCGTGGTGAGATCCTGCTCGCAGATGGTGCTCCGTTGGCTATTGCTGCCCTTGCCGTAGAAGGACGCGTCGGATCCGGAGGCCCAGGGCAGATAGACGCCGGTGCACTGCCGAGTGATCGCGGGCGGACCGCCCTTCGCCGACCCGCTCGAGCCGGCGGGAACCGAAGTCGGCGCGAGCATGCCGCTGCTCGAAAGGGCGGTGGCCAGGCAGCCGACGGCGGCCACCGCGCACGCAGCCAGGCTGTATCCGATTGTGCGCCGCCGCATGGCCTTTCCGGCGGCGGCTAGGGCTCCGGGAACCAGGTCGACAGAGGGTTGATACCCGTCCGAGATCGTCTCGAACAGGTTCCGTACCTGATCCTCGCCGATCTCCAGCTGATCGTCTTGCATGTCGAATCACCCTTATTCTTCTGATTCACTGCGTGTTTGTGGCAGAGGGCTGCTCGGCGGGCATCCTCCCGGCCCAATCGGCGCCGAGCACTTCGCGCAGTCGCACCAAGGACCGCGACGTCTGGCTCTTGACGGTCCCGACGCTGCAGGACAGCGCGGCCGCGGTCGCCTCGACGCTAAGGTCCTCCCAGAAACGCAGCACCAGCACCGCCCTGCCCCGCTTTCCCAACTGCGCCAGGCCGGCCAGGAGTTCGAGCCGCAGCTCCGAGTCCTCGGAACGCGGCGGCGGCGCGTCGAGCGCGAGCGCGATGTGGGTGTCCCTCTCGCGTTTGAGCTTCCGCTCGTTCGCGAGGTAGGCGTTTACCAGCACCCGGCGCGCATAAGTGTCCACGGAGTCGGCCCGACTGGCTCGCGCCCAGAAGCGGCACAGGTTCGTGAGCGCCTCCTGCGCCAGGTCCTGCGCCTGGTGCGGATCGCCGCACAGGAGGTAGGCCGTGCGAAGCAGGTGTCCCTGCCGGGCCTGTGCGTACTCGGCGAACTCGGTTCTTCGCTGCATTGCTCCGCCCTTCGTTCTGACCAGTCGACAACTAGAGTCAGGAAGCCTCGATCGGGTTGCACGACCCAGCGCGGATCTTTCGCCCTGGCAAGGCGATCCAGCTCAGCAGCCTTCGAGTCTCCATTGGGGCAGCAGATTGCGATCTTGCTCGTCAGTATGGATGGCCGGATGGCCGGATGGCCGATGCGATTGGCACGCCTTGTCTCTTAGCCTGTTGCCATGGTGTCGAAGGGGTGGGCCGTGACGGTTGTGGAGAGGTATCTGGCCGAGTGGGCGGCGAAGCCCGGTGGGCCGTCGCTGGTGGTCACGGGCGTACTGCCGCACCGGTTGGGCTGGGTGATCATCAGTCAGGGTGAGCGTTACCTGCGCACCCGGGGCATCTCGGACATGCTGGTTGGCCACGGGGCATTCCTGGTCGATGGGGTGAACGGCTGCCTGCACATGGTGCATGCGACCGCTGATCTCGAGCATGGTGAGTGGATCGAGGAGTATCTCGAGCAGGTTCGCGGGATCGAGCGTCTTGATCCGCTGCGATCCCAGGTCGCGCAGTTGCTCGAGCGCGGGCAACGGCTCGATGCGCTCAGGGTCTTACGGGCGGCGGCACCCGACCTCGGACCCAAAGGTGCTAAGGAGTACGTCGAGGCCGTGGCGGCCGGGGTGCCGGTTTCGGAGCATGTGCGCTCGCGCTTGCCCGTGCCGCCGGTCCGGTTCGCACTGCGTCGGGCGTTGTCCGGACCGAACCCCGAGCCGGGCGCGTGACGGCGGGATAGAGTCTGGCGCGGTGGTGGCGCCCGCGGGTGCGGGCCTGGTGGCGTCAGTGCCAGTCGGACCAGGCCGGAAATGGTCACGGAGCGGTCCGCGCTCGTTCGCTTCACCCTGCGAGCCAGAAATCCCTGCAGGTCAACGGCACTGACCTCACATAAAGTACTAAGTCCGACCGCTGCCGTACTGGAGACTGGCACGCCACTGGCGAACGGTCGAGTAGCCGATCAAATGGTGGCGCCGGTCCCACGAAGATCGTTACTGGGCTTATCGTTCCGGCGCGGATCGCGCGGATCGCGCGGATCGCGCGGATCGCGCGGATCGCGCGGATCGCGCGGTCTACGGCGCAGCCGTCACTCCGGCATCATTTCGAACTCTCTAGGTTAAGTTAAAGTTCTGTCTCGTACGCGGTGTCCTCTTGGCAACGTGCTTCGGCGGCTCTAGCTTCTCCTCTGCCCACTGGATCGAGGGAGGGGTCTCTCGCATGGTCAGAACTCGTAGTGCGTGGGGAGGGCTGGTCGCGGCTGCGGCGCTGGCCGCGGGCGGGTTTGCCGCGGCTCCGGCGTCTGCGGCTGCTGCTGCCAGGCCGGCCACGGTCACCGCGCATACCGCCTCGCACAATCCGTTGCTCAACTACGTGCTCGCGTACGGGGAGGACGACGAGACGGACTCAGCGTCGCTCTCGGCGCTCTGCCAGTCGTATGCGGGCGATACGCACGTCTACCACTCGATCGCGCCCAATGTGGATGCGATCAACGGCGATTCGGTCGTGAGCGTCGGCAGCCAGACCGGGTGCTATGCGGCGCAGAACGAGACGACGGTGGCGGTGAATCCGGAGAATCCGCGGAACCTGGTGGCCGGAGCGAACGACTACCGGGTCTTCAACAGCCGCGAGTCCCGCAACGACTCATCGGGCTGGGCCTACACGTCGTTCGACGGCGGGAAGACGTGGAAGAACGTCGTGCTGCCGCACCTGACGTACCAGACCGGCGCCACCGGTGCGCTCTCGGACATGGACTCGGCGGGCGACCCGGTCGTCGCGTTCGGGCCGCACAACACCGTGTACTACGCGAACATCGTCTTCTCCCGGCTCAACTCGGGCTCGGGCATCGCCGTCTCGGTCTCGCACGACGGCGGGTTCACCTGGGGCGAGCCGAGCATCGTGCAGCTGGACGGTGTCACGGCGGATGGGACGCCGACCTCTACGAACTACTTCAACGACAAGGAATGGATCGCCGTCGACCAGCACACCGGGCAGGTTTACCTGACCTGGACGCGGTTCACCTACGACTCCTCGGGCAACTACGTCGAGTCGCCGATCACGCTGAAGACCTCTGACAACCAGGGCCGCAGCTGGTCGCCGGCCTACCGCGTCTCGCCGACGACGACGAACTTCTCCGGCGGGCTCACCGCGTTCGCGCAGGGCTCGAACCCGAAGGTCACCGCCGACGGCACGCTGTACGTCGCCTACGAGGGCACCGTCTGCGCCACGCTGGCGTGCAACGGGACCAGTGACCACGACGAGACCGTCGTCGCCGTTTCGCACAACCACGGCAAGACGTGGGCGAACGAGATGGTCGGGGCGAACTACGACTACCCGTACAACGCGGACGTCCAGAACGAGACGCTGACCGGCGAGAACTTCCGGATCAACTCATACCCGCAGCTGACCGTGGACCCGGTGACGCAGCGCCTTTACGTCACCTGGTCCGACGACCGCAACGGCGAGTACACCTCGGCCGGCGTGTCGGTGAAGACCGACGGCACGGCGTTCATCTCCAGCTCGGCCGACGGCCGTGACTGGAGCCCGGTGACGGCCGCGGAGCCCGGCGGTGACGTGGTCTTCCCGGCGGTCGCCGCGTTCGGCGGGAAGATCGCGGTCACGTACTACACGCGCTCCTACGACCCGTCGGGCATCGACCTCGACTACGCCTACACGACGATCGGTTGGAACGGGCAGCACTCCGCGCAGCACCGCGTCACGACGCAGTCGGCGGACCCGCAGGTCCAGTTCGTGAGCACGGGCGCGGTCAGCGGGCAGGTGCTGCAGGGCGTGTTCATCGGCGACTACTCGGCCGCCGTGATCGGCGCGGACGGGCAGTTGCACCCGGTGTGGACCGACTTCCGCGGCGAGCCCGGCGTGGACACGCCGCATCAGACCGTGGACACGCAGTCGTTCCCGCTCTACGGCTGGTAGGGGCTTTCTCTGAATCGGTGAACCGTCGGGTGAGCCGGTAAGCGAGCAAAGTGAGCAGGTCAATGAGAACCGGTCCCGGCGGATGTGTCCGCCGGGACCGGTCGTTTTCGGAGGCGATCGGTGATCTCTGATCGGGTCCGGCTACGCCTCGATCGCGGCCTGGAGTTTGCGCATCGAGGCGAGCCACTGGTCGGGGTACGAGGCGCGCGCGGCGTAGTACTCGGCGACCTCGGGGTGCGGCAGGATCAGGAAGCGGCCGTCCGCGAGGGCCGACATGACGGTCTCGGCCACGTCCTCCGGCGCGATCGCGGACGGCGCGAGCAGCACCTCGCCCGCCTTGCCAGCGGACTCCATCATCGCGGTGCGAACGCCCTGCGGGCACAGCGCCTGGACCGTGACGCCCTTGTCGCCGTACGTCGCGCTCAGCCACTCCGCGAAGGCCAGCGCGCCGTGCTTGGTGACCGAGTACGAGGGGGCGCCGAGCATCGTCAGCAGGCCGGCGGCCGAGACCGTGGCGAGGAAGTGCCCGCGGCCGCGTTCGATCCAGCCGGGGATCAGGGCCCGCGCGGCGCGGACGTGGGCCAGTACGTTGACGTTCCAGGACAGCTCCCAGCCCGCCTCGTCCTCCAGCGACGGCGCGCCGCCCACGCCCGCGTTGGCGCAGTAGAGGTCGATCGCGCCGAGGTGCGCGGTGGCGGTGGTGATCAGCGCCTCGACCCCCTCGACGGAGGCGGCGTCGCCGGGGGCCGCGTACCCGCCGATCTCCGCGGCGACCGCGGCGGCCTTCTCCGCGTCCAGGTCGTTGACCACGACCCGCGCGCCGGCCGCGGCGAACCGGCGCGCCAGCGCCGCGCCGATGCCCGCGCCGCCGCCGGTGACCACCACGCCCGCGCCGTCCAGCTCCAGACCCATCCCGGTCCTCCTCGACCCTCGCTGCGGGGCCCCGGTGATTGACAGGCCGGGGCCGCGGTTGCATTCTAGGCGAGATCCTAAGCGAGCGCTTAGCGCTTGCGGAAGACCACGCCGAGGAACGGAGCAAAGGTGCGCGACCTGCAGGGAAAGACGGCTTTGATCACCGGGGCGAGTCGGGGCATCGGGCTGGCGATCGCCCGGCGCCTGGTCGACGAGGGCGCGCGGGTGTGTGTGACGGCGCGCAAGCCGGAGGCGCTGGCCGCGGCGGTCGAGGCGCTCGGCGGCCCCGAGCACGCCATCGCGGTCGCGGGCCGCGCGGACGACGCCGAGCACCAGGCCGACGCCGTCGCGCGCACGGTCGAGGCCTTCGGCTCCCTCGACATCCTCGTGAACAACGCCGGCATCAACCCCGCCTACGGCCGGATGATCGACCTCGACCCGGCCGCCTTCCGCAAGACCTTCGAGGTCAACGTGATCTCGGCGCTGGCCTGGGTGCGCGAGGCGCACAAGGCCTGGCTCGGCGAGCACGGCGGCGCCGTGGTCAACGTCGCCTCAGTGGCCGGGCTCGGCGCCGCCCCCGGGATCGGCGGCTACGCGGCGAGCAAGGCCGCGCTGATCCAGCTCACCGTGCAGCTCGCCGAGGAACTCAGTCCGCTGATCCGGGTGAACGCGGTCGCGCCGGCGATCGTGAAGACCGACTTCGCGTCCGTGCTCTTCGAGGGCCGCGAGGAGAAGGTGGCGAAGGGCTACGCGCTCGGCCGGCTCGGCGCGCCGGACGACATCGCGGGCGCGGTGGCCTTCCTCGCCTCGGCCGACGCCGGCTGGATGACCGGGCAGACCCTCGTGCTGGACGGCGGGGTCACGCTCAAGTCAGGAGTCTGAGGAGTGCGGCGCGGCCATCCTCAGCGCGAGGTCGGCGTACAGCGTGCCGAGCTGCTCCGGCGACTGCCGGCCGTTCGAGGGGTACCAGCGGGCCACGTCGGTGACCATGGACAGCAGCGCGAGCGTCATGCCGTCCACGTCCGGCACGTCGAAGACCCCGGCGCGCACGCCCTCGTTCAGGATGCCGCGCACCAGCGCGGTGATCTTGCGGCGGATCGCGGCGACCTGCTCGTAGTGCTCCGGCGAGAGGCAGGGCAGGTCGTACTCGACGACGCGCGCGGTGGTGTGGTGCCGCGCCTGCCAGGTGGTCTGCGCCTCGATCACCGCGTGCAGCCGCCGCGCCGGGCCGGCCTCGCCGACCGACTGCACGGCGGTGACCGCGTTGTGCAGCGTCCGCTCGTGGCCCAGCAGCGTGATCCGGAAGAAGAGGTCCTCCTTGGACGCGAAGTGCACGTACACGCCCGCCGGGCTCAGCCCGGCGCGGTCGGCGATGTCCCGGGTGGAGGTGCCGTGGTAGCCGCGCGCGGCGAACGCGTCGACGGCGGCCACCAGCAGCCGCCGGGCGCTGGCCGGGCCGAGGCGGTCCTCGCCGTCCTCCCACATCTCGGCCAGCCCGTTGGCCTGCGCCTCGTCGAGTCCGGCCGCGGTCGCCTTCGCCATCTCGCTGTGCTCCTTCCGTCCGGCGGACGCGCCGCCGTACACCAGTGTAAGCAAGCGCTTAGCTCGGCGCGTGGGATGAACGGAGAAGGCGCTTCATGACCGAAGAGAACAAGGATACCGGGACGGGCCCGCCCGGCCTGGACCTGTCCGCGCTGGCCCGCTACCTGGGCCGCGGCCCGCTGTCCGGGGAGATCGTCTCCGGCGGCAGGTCGAACCTGACGTACCTGGTGTGCGACGAGCGCCGCTCCTGGATCGTGCGCCGTCCGCCGCTGGGACACGTGCTGGCCACCGCGCACGACATGGCCCGCGAGTACCGGGTGATGAGCGCGCTCGCGCCGACCGGCGTGCCGGTGCCGGAGACCTTCCAGCTGTGCGAGGACCCGGAGGTCCTCGGCGCGCCGTTCTACGTCATGCAGAACGTCGTCGGGCACGTCTACCGCACCTCGGCCGCCGCGGCCGGCCTCGGGCTGCCCCGGCTGATCGCGCTGGCCGCCGAGCTCGCCGAGGTGCTGGCCCGGCTCCACTCGGTCGATCCGGCGAGCGTCGGCCTCGCCGAGTTCGGCCGGCCGGACGGCTACCTGGAGCGCCAGCTGGCCCGCTGGAGCAAGCAGCTCGTCGCCTCGCGCAGCCGCGAGCTGCCGGGGATCGACGAGCTGCGCGACCGGCTCGCCGCGCAGCTGCCGGCGTCCCCGCGCGCGGCGATCGTGCACGGCGACTACCGGCTCGACAACGTCATCTTCGGCGACGACGACCGGATCGCGGCCGTCGTCGACTGGGAGATGGCCACGCTCGGCGACCCGCTCACCGACATCGGCGCGCTGCTGCTGTACTGGGACATGCTCGTGCACGGCCAGGGCATGTTCGGCAAGGTGCCGCCCGGCAGCGAGTTCCCGGGGCCAGAGGTCTTCACCGAGCGCTACGTCGCGGCCGGCGGGGCCGAGCTCGACCACCTGCGCTGGTACCTGGCGTTCGCCACCTTCAAGCTCGCGGTCATCTCCGAGGGCATCCACTACCGCTTCCGCGCCGGCCAGACGGTCGGCGCCGGGTTCGAGCGCATCGGCGAGGCCGTCCCGGTCCTCGTCGAGCGCGGCCACGCGATCCTCACCGAGGGAGTCTGACGAGCCATGGACTTCGATTTCGACGCCACGACCGAGAAGCTTCGCAGCGGACTGCTCGACTTCATGGACTCGCACGTCTATCCGGCCGAGCGCCGGATGGAGGGCGAGAGCTCGGGCGGCTTCGCCACCCCGCAGCTGATGGAGGAGCTGAAGGCCGCGGCGCGCGAGCGCGGTCTGTGGAACTTCTTCTGCGAGCTGCCGAACCTGTCCTACGCGCCGCTGGCCGAGATCACCGGCTGGAGCCCGAAGCTCGCGCCGGAGGCCGTGAACTGCAGCGCGCCGGACACCGGCAACATGGAGGTGCTGGCCCAGTTCGGCACGCTCGAGCAGAAGGAGCAGTGGCTCAGGCCGCTGCTCGACGGCGAGATCCGCTCCGCGTTCTGCATGACGGAGCCCGAGGTCGCCTCCTCCGACGCGACCAACATCGAGACCCGTATCCGCAAGGAGGGCGACGAGTACGTCGTCGACGGCCGCAAGTGGTACGCCTCCGGCGCGATGAACCCGAACGCCAAGATCTTCATCGTCATGGGCAAGACCGACCCCGACGGCCCCCGGCACCGTCAGCAGTCGATGATTCTCGTGCCGCGGGACACCCCCGGCGTCGAGATCGTGCGGCCCATGCAGGTCTTCGGCTACCGCGACGAGTGGCACGGCGGCCACGCGGAGGTCCGTTTCCACGGCGTGCGCGTCCCGGCGTCGAACCTGATCGCGGGGGAGGGCGAGGGCTTCGCGATCTCGCAGGCGCGCCTCGGCCCCGGCCGCATCCACCACTGCATGCGGCTGATCGGCATGGCCGAGCGCGGCCTCGCGCTGATGTGCGAGCGCACCGAGTCCCGCGTCGCGTTCGGCCGGCCGCTCGCCGAGCAGGGCGTGATCCGCGAGTGGATCGCCGAGTCGCGGGTGCGGATCGAGCAGGCCCGGCTGCTCGTGCTCAAGACCGCCTGGCTGATGGACACGGTCGGCAACAAGGGCGCGCACACCGAGATCCAGTCCATCAAGATCGCGGTGCCGTCGATGACGGAATGGGTGCTGGACAAGGCGATCCAGGCGCACGGCGGCGGGGGCGTGAGCCAGGACTTCCCGCTGGCCGAGCTGTGGGCCGGCGCCCGCACCCTGCGGCTGGCCGACGGCCCCGACGAGGTGCACCGCCGCTCCCTCGCCAAGGCCGAGCTCAAGCGGCAGGCGGCGCAGCGCGCGGGCCGGGTGGACGCGGGGGAGTAGGTCGCGGGGAAGCCAGTCGTGGGAAGGCTACGTAGCGGGGAAGCAAGCCGCAGAGTCGCGGGGAAGCAAGTCGTGGGAAGGCTACGTAGCGGGAAGTAAGTTGCAGAAAGTACGTCGCAGAACGTAAGTCGCGGGGAAGCAAGTACCGTACAGGCCTAGACAAGGGAGTCTCCATGGTCTTCAACCTTGCCACCACGCTCACCGAATCAGCTCTCGAGCACCCGGGCAAGTACGTGTGCCGCACCGTCGACCGCGACATCACGTACGCCGAACTCGACGAGCTGACCGGCCGCTTCGCCGCCGCGCTGCTGGCCGAGGGTTTGGAGCGGGGCGACCGGGTGGCCGTGCAGCTGCCGAACGTGCCGGAGTTCCTGGTCGCGTACTACGGCATCCTCAAGGCCGGCTGCGTCATGGTGCCGATGAACCCGCAGCTGACCGAGCCGGAGACGGCGTACCTCCTCGGTCACTCGGGGGCGCGCAAGCACCTCGACGACCCGGAGGACGTCGTCGCACTGTGCGCGGGGGCGAAGGGCAGCGCGGACGTGGCCGCGACGTACCCGCAGGACACGGCCGTCATCATCTACACCAGCGGCACGACCGGCCGTCCCAAGGGCGCCGAGCTCAGCCACTTCCAGCTGTACATGAGCTGCACGGTCGCCTCGGAGACGTTCGGCGCCGTGCCCGAGGACGTGACCCTCGCCGCGCTCCCGCTGTTCCACATATACGGGCTCTCCTGCAGCCTCAACAGCGTCGTGCGCTACGGCTCGACGATGAGCCTGCTGCGCAGGTTCGAGCCCAATGCGGTGTTCGACGCGATGGCGAACCACGGCGTGACCATAACCCTCGGCGTGCCGACGATGTACCACGCCCTGCTGATGACGGACCCCGGCGACCGCGACCTGAGCAGCTTCCGCGTCGCGTCCTGCGGCGGCGCCCCGATGCCCAAGGCCCTGATCGAAGGATTCGAGCACAAGTTCGGCGTCACCGTGCTCGAAGGCTTCGGCATGTCCGAGACCGGAGCCGCCGGCTTCGTGAACCGCCCCGACGCGCGCCGCGTCGGCTCGATCGGCAAGCCGCTGTGGGGCATCCAGGCGCGGATAGACGGCGCCGAGGGCGCGACAGGTCCCGAGCACGTCGGCGAACTGCTGATCAAGGGCCACGTCGTGATGACTGGCTACCACGACGACCCGGACGCGACCGGCCAGACCATCGTCGACGGGTGGCTGCACACAGGCGACCTCGGCTACGTGGACGACGACGGGTTCTACTACATCGTCGACCGCATCAAGGACATGATCATCCGCGGCGGCTTCAACGTCTATCCGCGCGAGGTCGAGGAGGTGCTCTACCGCCACCCCGCGATCCGCGAGGCGGCCGTCCTCGGCCGCCCCGACGAGCGCCTCGGCGAGGAGATCGTCGCGGTCGTCGTCCTCAAGCCGGACGCGGCCGAGGTCACGGCGGAGCAGATCATGGAGTTCTGCCGCACGTCGCTCGCCGGTTACAAGTGCCCGCGCGAGGTCCGCTTCGTCGACCAGCTGCCCCGCAACGCCTCCGGCAAGGTCCTCAAGCGCGAGCTGCGCCGCGCCGCATAGGGGCGTGGGGTGCAACTCGCGCTCGAAAGGTGCTTCTCAGAGGGCGTCGAGGCCGGTCAGGTCGGTGTAATTCGCCGCAGTGACGGCCTCGTCGAGCCACGTCCTGGCGATCTCGACGTCCTCACATGCGGCGATGTGCTCGCGTGCCGCCGGGGTGAGCTCGATGCCCCGGCGGTCGAGCACGCGCAGGACCGACTCGGCGACGCCCTCGACCTTGCCCTTCGCGACGTTCTCGCGCGCAAACTTGGAGCGGGGAAGCAAGGTTCCGGTGGGGTAGGACATGGCCTTTCTCCAGACTTGGCGGGGCTGGGCATGTGCGTCACCGTATGCCGCGAGCGCCTAACACAATGAAGAACCCGTATACGAAACGATCTCGCTTGTGCAACGTTACGGTTGCACATTTGAAGTTGAACGACGGGGACGCCCGGGGCTTGACGTATGCCGATATGGGCATATGATGGAGTCATGGCTAGAGCGGCGACCACGACGGACGCGTTCAACGCTGTCGCCGAACCTCGGCGGCGGGAAATATTGGACGCTCTGGCGCGTGGCGAGAGCACTGTGAACGCCCTGGTCGAGCAGCTGCAGGTGGCTCAGCCCGTGGTCTCCAAGCACCTCCGGGTGCTGCGGGAGGTCGGGCTGGTGCAGGTCCGGGACGAGGGGCGGCAGCGGATATACCGGCTCGATCCGGGGCCGCTGCGCGCGGTCTTCGACTGGGTCAAGGACTACGAGCGGCTGTGGGCCGAGCGCTTCGATCTGCTGGACGAGGTGCTCAAGGACCTGAAACGGGAAAACCAGGAACAGGAGTGAGGACCATGAGCAAGAAGATGCAGGTGAGCACGCCGACCGACACGACGATCCTGATCACGCGGGACTTCGACGCGCCGCGGCACCTGGTGTACCGGACGTTCACCGAGCCGGAGCTGCTGCGCCGCTGGTGGCACGCCAACCGCGCGGAGGTCACGGCGGTCGAGATGGACGTGCGGGTGGGCGGGAGGTACCGCTACGCGGCGCGCGGGGCGGGCTTCGAGATGGAGTTCACCGGCGAGTACCGCGAGGTCGTTCCGGACGAGCGGCTGGTCTCCACGGAGGTCTTCTCCGGCGCTCCCGACTACCCCGCGCTGAACACGACCACCTTCACCGAGAAGGACGGCCGGACGTACCTGGAACTGCTGATCGAGCACACGAGCAAGACGAGCCGGGACATGCAGCTCGCCTCCGGCATGGAGGACGGCCTCGCGGACGCGCTGGTCCTGCTCGAGGGCGTGGCGCGCGAGCTGGCGCACCTCACCTGAGGCGCGGCCGGGCGCGGCTCGGCCCGCACAGCCTCAGACTCAGACTCAGCTTCAGGCGAAGCGCAGGAGCAGCAGGGCGAGGGCCAGGGCGATGCCCGTGACCAGGGTGGGCATGACCCGGCGGCGTACCCGGGTGTCGTATTCGGCGCGGCGCATCCGTCGTCGGTAGCTCATACACTGATCATGACGAGCCACTGTTAAGCGAAGAATAAGGCCGCATTCGGGTTGGCTGTGACATGGCTCCCGTTCACGGACCGACATGGCTCCCGTTCACGGGCAGGCAGTCCACGGACCGCCCGCCGGCCGCGGCGTCACGGCCTGAGCGCGCGGAGGATCTCCTCCGCGCGCTCGACCGCGCCCGTCCGGTCCGCCGCCGGGTCGCCGATCCGCGGATCCCAGTTGAGGTCGTAGAACAGCTCGGTCACGCCCTGCTCGGCGAGCCACGCCGCGTCCTCGCGGATCTGCTCGGCCGAACCGGACAGCCGCAGCCGCTTGCCGTCGGGGTCCGGCGTGCCGGCCCCGCTCGGGTCGTATCGCACCACGCCGCGGCTGATGATGCGCACCGCGTCCGGGTCACGCCCGGCGCGCTCGGCCGCGTCGCGGACCGTCGCCACGTCGCCCGCGATGTCCGCCAGCACCGTGCCGCTGCGGCTCATCCAGCCGTCGGCGATCCGCCCGGCCCGCTCCAGCGCCGCCGGCACCACGCCGCCGAGCAGGATCGGCGGCCCCGGGCGCTGCACCGGCTTCGGCTCCATCCGGCTGGCCGGGATCGTGTAGAACTCGCCGTCGAACCGCGCCGGGGTCTCGGACCACAGCGCCCGCATCGCCGCGACGAACTCCACGGTCCGCGCGCCGCGGCGCTCGGTCGTCGCGTTGCTCGCGATGAACTCGATCGGCGACCAGCCGATCCCCAGCCCCAGATCCAGCCGTCCCCTGGAGAGCACGTCGAGCGTCGAAGCCTGCTTGGCCAGGTGCGTGGGGGAGACGAACGGCAGATTCACCAGCGCCACACCCAGCCGCGCCCGCGACGTGTGCGACGCGAGATATGTCAGCGAGAGCAGCGGATCAAGCACGCTGCGGTAGACGGGGTCTCCGCCGCCGTCCGCCGGCGCCAGCAGCCGCTGGAACGTCCACAGCGACGTGTACCCGAGTTCCTCGGCCAGCGCGCCGAACCGCGCCAGCTCGTCCGGACCCGCCCAGGCCCCCGACACCGGCGCACCGATTCCGATCTCCATGTCCCCCACCCTACCGAGGCGCGGCCCGGTCGGGGCTGGCGACTAAACCGTCCGGACGGTACAGTAGGAGCATGGTCCGCGAACGCCTGCTCGATTCCGCCGAGGCCGTGCTCGCCGAGCACGGCTCCCAGGGGCTGACCCTGGCCGCGGTGGCGACGGACGCGGGCGTGAGCAAGGGCGGCCTGCTCTACCACTTCGCCACGAAGGACGCGCTGATCACCGCGATGATCGAGCGGCTGATCGCGGGCTTCGACGAGCTGATCGAGTCCTTTCGGCTCGAGCGCCCCGGCTGGTACACCCGCGCTTACGTCGAGGCGACGTTCGCCGTGCTGACGACGCAGGACGCCGAGGCTGCGCGCCGCCGCTGGGCCGCCGTGTGCGCCGCGGCCACCGACCCGGTGCTGAAGAAACCCTTCGCCGCCGCCCAGCGCCGCTGGCTGCACGAGGGCCTCGACGAGGAGCCCGACCCCGACCTCGCGCAGCTCGTCCGGCTCTCCGCCGACGGACTGTGGGAGGCGGCCGAGCTCGACCCCTCGCTGCTCGGCCCCGCCCGGCTCAGCGCCCTGCGCGAACGTCTGCTCGCGCTCGTCCCCTGATCAGAACCCGATCACGCGCACCCATCGTCGATACCGATCACGTTCCACCGATCGTCGGTACCGATCACGTTCCACCGATCGTCGGTACCGATCACGTTCCATCGATCGCCAATGCCGGTCACCTTCCACCGATCTACTCTTCCCGCGGCACCCGCGGGCTTCTCCGCGACACAGCGGCGCCGCCGTGCGCCGGCCAAGGAGCTTGGTACGCCATGTCCCCCGACCGTCGACTCACCCGAGCCAGGCTCGGCATCCTGTCCACCTTCGCCCTCGCCGGGGCCCTCTGCGCGGTGTGGACCGTGCGGATGCCCGCGCTCAAGCAGAAACTCGACCTCACCGACGCGCAGCTCGGCCTCGAAGTGCTCGGCTGGGGCATCGGCGCGCTGATCACGATGACCCTCGCGGCCCGGATCATCGGCCGCCATGGCAGCAAGCGCGTGCTGCGCCTCGCCCTGCCCGCCACGGCGTGCTGCCTCGCGCTGGTCGGCCTCGCCCCGAACTACGCACTGCTGATCGTCGCGGGCCTCGCGTTCGGTCTCTGCTTCGGCCTCGTCGACGTCGCGATGAACACGCAGGCCTCGACCGTCGAGCGCGCCTACGGCCGTCCGCTGATGGGCGGCATGCACGCGGGCTGGTCGCTCGGCGCCGTCACCGGCGGCCTGCTCGGCGCGGCCACCGCGTGGCTCGGCTTCGGATTCACCGGCGCGCTCTGCCTCTTCGCGGTGATCGGCCTGCCGCTGACCCTCGCGGTCGGCCCGCTCTACCTCGCCGAGACGCGCGAGGAGGCCGAGGAGCGTGCGAGGTCTCCCCGCCCGCGACTGCCTTTGCTCGTCTACCTGTTCGGCGCACTCGTCTTCTGCAGCTATCTGACGGAGGGCTCCATCGCCGACTGGAGCGGCGTGTATCTGCGCGATTCGCTCGGCGCCGCGGAGACCGTCGCAGCACTCGGATATCCGATGTTCGAAGCGTCGATGTTCCTCGGCCGGATGTGCGCTGACCGCATCACCACGCGTCTCGGCGCGCGCACGGTCATCCTCGTGGCCGGCACGTTCGCCGCGGCGGCGTTCACCCTCGTGGCCCTGGCGCCGACACCGCTGTTCGCGCTGGCCGGCTTCGCGCTCGTCGGCATCGGAGTGTGCGCCGTGACCCCGCTCGCGATGTCGCTGGCCGGCGCGGCCGGCGGCGCGCACACCGAGCGGGCGATCGCGGCCGCGAGCACCTTCGGTTACAGCGGTCTGCTGCTGGGCCCGGTCGTGATCGGATTCATCAGCGCCGCGGTTTCCCTCAGATTCGGCTATGCGGTTGTCATCGGAGTCTGCGTCGCCATCGCTCTGGGTGCTAACTTCGTTCCCCGGGGTCGGCACATTGAGGACAGGGGTAGCCATGGCGACGCGCTTGGCCGGAGTGGTGATCCGGGCGTCAGACGTGAAGTCACTGTCTGAGTTCTGGACCAAGGTCCTCGGCGAGGACGTGGTCGACGGCGCCAACGGGCTCGCCCTGAGCTTCGTCGAGGCCGACGGGCCCAAGCAGGGGAAGAACCGCGTCCACCTGGATCTCAAGGGCGGGCCCGAACAGCTGGAGCGGCTGCTCAAGCTCGGCGCCGTGCGCGCGGACATCGGGCAGGGCGAGGTGCCGTGGGTGGTGCTGGCCGACCCCGAGGGCAACGAGTTCTGCCTCCAGCCGCCGACCCGGGCCGACGGGCTCGGCGGCGACACGCCCCTGGGGTCCGGCGCGGTAGCCGACGCCGCCGTCGGTTCGGCGACGGCGGCGGGCGACGGTTCGACTGTGGCGTCAGATGACAGCTCGGCCACAGCATCAGGTGCCGGCTCGGCGACGGCGGCGGGCGACGGTTCGGCTGTGGCGCCAGATGACAGCACGGCCACAGCATCAGGTGCCGGCTCGGCGACGGCGTCGGGTGCCGGTGCGACCGTGGCGTCGGCGGATGCTCCCTCCGGCAGCGCCGATTCCGGCCACGACGACTGGTACGAGCGGGCCGTCGGCATCGGCGTGCGCTGGACCGCCGTGTGCCAGGACGCGGCCGATCCGCGGGCGCAGAGCAGGTTCTGGACCGCCGCGGCGGGCAACGGCTGGCAGGTGGCCGCCGAGGGCGACTGGGGCCTGGCCATGCGCCACGCCGACGACGCGCGCAGCCCGATGCTCGTGCTCGGTCCGCCGCTCGCCGAGAAGACCGGCCCGAGCCGCGTCTACCTCCGCGTCTCTGCGAACCCCGGCTCGCACGCCGCCGTGGAGACCAGCCGGCTCGTCGTCGAGGGCGCCCGGCGGGCCGGCGGGCTGCTGCTCGACCCCGAGTCCAACGAGTTCGGCATCTCCTGAGCAAGCGCTCACTCCAGTCACCTCACGTCTCAGTGCTCTGTGGCAAACCGGCACCTGTGTGACACAAGAGTCTGCTTCGCGTACGGAAAATGTCGTGATAGCGAAACGATCCGGTCGCGTCGCTAGGTTCATGAGACGTTCACGTGGAAGCATTCCGGCATGGCCACCGTCGTCGCGTTCCATGCGCACCCGGATGACGAAGCCCTGCTGACCGGCGGCACCCTCGCGCGGCTGGTCGCCGAGGGGCACCGGGTGGTGCTCGTCGTGGCCTGCGACGGCGAGACGGGCGAGGCCCGGCCCGACGGAGGCGGCACGAGGCGCCTCGACGAGCTGCGGGCCAGCGCCCGCGTGCTCGGCGTCTCCCGCGTCGTGCACCTCGGCTACGCCGACAGCGGCCACGGTCCCGCGCTGCACCCGGACCCGGCCGACCGCGCCCGCTTCGTCAGCGCCTCGCCCGACGAGGCGGCCGAACGCCTGGCCGGCGTGCTGCGGGCCGAGCACGCCGAGATCCTCGTCGGCTACGACCCGAACGGCGGCTACCGGCACCGCGACCACATCCGCGTGCACGAGGTCGCCCTGCGCGCGGCCGAGCTCGCCGACACGCCACGGGTCATGGAGGCGACCCTGCCGCGCGAGCCGATCCTGCGCGCGTACCGCGTGGTCAGTACGCTGAAACTGGCCGGACGGCACAATTCGGCCGAGGTGCGCAGGCGGTTCACCGCCCGCAACGAGATAACCCATCGAATAGACGTCCGCCGATTCGCCGACAAGAAACGCGCCGCGCTCGCGTGCCACGCATCGCAGGGCTCTGGTAGGGGATGTTCGGCGCGGCTGCACCTCCTGATGACGCGGCTGCCGCTGCCCGTTTTCGGCATGATCTTCGGCCGCGAGTACTACGTCGAGGTGGGTACGCCGCGCGGCTGGCTGGACTGATCGAATCCGCGGAACGACGCCGCGGGACCGCACCGTAAGACGACGCTGCCGACGCAGCAAGCCTACGCTACGAGACGGAGTGACGAGTGGCTTCCGACTCTGACTTCCTATCCCGCCTGCCCGCGGTCTACGTCGGCGCGGGAGCGCTGATCACCGGCGCGGCGAACGAGATCCTGCTCGTCAAGCCGACGTACAAGCCCGGCTGGGAGATCCCCGGCGGCTCGATGGACCCGCACGAGTACCCGCGCGAGACGGTTCGCCGTGAGCTGGTGGAGGAGCTGGGTTTCGCGATCGAGCCCGGCCGCGTCCTCGTCGTCGACTTCAGCCTGGCCCGTCCCGAGCGCCCGCGCCCGAGCATCATGTACATCTTCGACGGCGGCACCGTCGACGCGCGACAGCGGGCGGAAATCCGTCTCCCCGCGGACGAACTCTCCGAGCACCGCTTCGTCCCGGCCGACGAACTTGACGGCTTCGTGCCCGGCAGGCTGGCCCGGCGGCTCCGTGCAGCACTCATCCAGCGCGAGGCCGGCGGCGTCGCCGAACTGGAGAACGGCTACGCACCCGGCGCGGCGCGCGGGAATCTCCGCGAAGGTATCGACACTCTGCGATAGCCGGACCACTCGCCGAACATAAACGCAAGTTTGACCCGTCCGACCGCGTTTCCGCTGGACTCACGCTACTCCGGCGCGGCACACTTCCCGCCATGTCCGCACCTTCATCCGCCCGGCAGCTCGTGCTCGACGAATTCCGCTGGGTCAGCGGCCACGCCGACGTCTGGAGCGTCTTCCGCGACGCCAAGGCGCTGTCCGCCGTCGTCACCGCGCTGGCCGAACCGTACAAGGACGGCGGCGTCGACGTCGTCTGCGGAGTCGAGGCCCGCGGTTTCCTGCTCGGCGCGGCCGTCGCGGTGGAACTCGGGGCGGGATTCCTCCCCGTGCGCAAGGGCACCGGTCTGTTCCCCGGCGAGAAGACCTTCGGCCAGACCGCCCCCGACTACCGCGGACTGCGCCACACCCTGCGCCTGCAGCGCGCCTCCGTCGCCGAGGGCGACCGCATCCTGCTCGTCGACGACTGGATCGAGACCGGCAACCAGGCCCTCACGGTCAAGGCCCTGATCGAGCAGGGCGGAGGCGTGTGGGTCGGCTGCTCCGTCCTCGTCGACCAGCTTTCCGCCGACGCCGCCCGCGAGGCGCTGGGCCCGATCCATGCCGTGCTCCAGGCCGGCGAGCTGCCGGTGGACGAGGAGTGCGAGACCGCGGCCGCGGAGGCTTGAGGTCGGCTTGAGGTCGCTGGCGCCGACGCCGACGCCGGCGCTGTCGTGGTCGCGAGCGGGTGGGCGGCAGGAGTGCCGCCCACCCGCGGCGGCCGGCTACCGCTGCGCGGCGACCTGGGCGATGTAGTCGGCGGCGAGCTGCGGGTCGAGCAGCCACGTGGTGTAGTCCTCGGGGTTCGAGAAGCCGTTCGCGAAGCGGTCCGCGATCGGCTGGAACTGCCCGGCCGCGCCGAGGATCTCCAGCACGTGCGGGGGCGGCGGCGCGAGCATGGCGTTGGTCCACGCGGTGCACACGGCGACGCGGTTCCAGTAGGCGTCCGCGGTGTTCTGCATGAACTCGCGGTCGAACGGCCGGTCGCCGTGCTCGAGGATCGCCTGGAGGTAGGTGTCGGCGCAGCGCGCGGCGTTGTTGCTGCCCTGGCCGGTGATCGGGTCGTTCGCGACGGTCACGTCCGCCATGCCCAGCACGTGCCCGCCCGAGGGCAGCTCGGCCACGGCGTGGCGCACCTGGGGCGCGTACCGGCCGACGAGGGTGGCGCCGGCGTCGGTCAGCTCCACGTTCGCGCAGCGCTCGTACTCCCACGGCAGGTAGGTGCGCAGCGCGTCGAGGATCGCGCCGAGCACCGCCTTCGGGTCGCCGGCGTACTGGTCGAAGACGTCCAGCGGGCCGCCGGGGATCGCCTCCCAGAACAGGATGTCGCAGTTCCCTGACACGGTGTACGACGGGATGTTGATGAGTTCCGCGACACCCGGCACGATGTTGAAGCGCACCGCGTCGGTGTCCGGGTGCTCGGGCCGCCGGGTCATCCCGTGCACGTACGCGAGGGCCAGCGCCCGCTGCGGCGTGTCGTACGGCGAGCGCGCCGGGTCGCGGTCGAACAGCGCGGTGATCTCGCCCTTGCCCGCCGCCACCAGCGTCAGGTCGTAGAGCGGGGCGAGCTGGTCGAGGTCGCTGACCGTGGCCGCGTTGATGACGACCGCGCCGCCCTCGGCCTCGAACAGCTCCAGCCAGGCCGCCATCTTCACCCGCTGGTCGATCGACTGGGCGTACTGGTCGAGCCGGCCGAGCCAGTCGATGACGCGCTGCGACTCGGGCCCGGCGACCGAGACGCCGAGCCCGTCGATCCGGTGGCCGCTCTCGGCCCACAGGTCGGCGCCGATCCTGCGCTCGGTGTCGAGCGCCTGGCCGAACATGCACTGCGTGGACATGACCCGGCCGCCGCGTATCTCCTCGCTGGTCCGGGCGGACATCACGGTCACCTCGTGCCCGGCGCGCTGCAGGCCGAGCGCGAGCTGCAGGCCGGACTGCCCGGCGCCGACGATCAGGATCCTGGACATGGTGTTCGTACTCTCCTTCGGGGGACGTGTTCCGGCCGGTCCGCGCGGGCCCGCCGGACTGGTTCGCTCGGGTCAGGCCGGCAGCGTGTCGAGCGCGTGCTTGATCACCGCGCGGAGCGTGGCGCGCACGCTCTTCGGCTGCCGCGCGTCGCACAGCACCAGCGGGATCGACGCCGGCAGGTCCAGCGCCTCGCGCACCGCGTCCGCGGTGTGCGTGCGCATGCCGTCGAACAGGTTCACCGCGACCAGGAAGGGCACGTCGCCGCGCGCCTCGAAGTAGTTCACCGCGGGGAAGCAGTCGGCCAGCCGCCTGGTGTCGGCCAGCACGATCGCGGCCAGCGCGCCGCGCACCAGGTCGTCCCAGAGGAACCAGAAGCGGTCCTGCCCCGGCGTGCCGAACAGGTACAGGGCCAGGCCCGGGTCGATGGTGATCCGGCCGAAGTCCATCGCGACCGTGGTCGCGTGCTTGCCCGGGATCTTCCGGGTGTCGTCCACCGGCCCGGAGATCTCGGTCATCATCGCCTCGGTGCCGACCACCGGGATCTCCGAGACCGAGCCGACGAGGGTGGTCTTGCCGACCCCGAAGCCGCCCGCGACGACGATCTTCGCGGACAGCGCCCCGGGGTGCAGCTGCGCGGCCTCGACGCCCGCGCCCGCGGAGTCAGACGGTACGCGGGTCGGAAAGTCCACGAAGCACCCTTTCCAGAAGTTCCCGGCGCGGCACCGAGTCGGCGTCCGGGTGGATCAGTATCAGTCCCTTGCGTTCGAGGTCGCCGAGCAGCACCCGCACGACGCCGAGCGGCAGCCGCAGGGCGTTGGCGATCTCGGCGACCGTGCGCCGGGAGCGGCAGAACGCGAATATGGCGCCGGCCTCCGGGCCGAGGGCGGAGGCCGGCTCGACGCCGGGGCGGGCCGAGACGAAGGTCTCCACCAGCAGCACCTGCTGGGTCCTGGTCCGTCCGCCGGTGAGCACGTAGGCCCGGACCCGCGCCGAACGGCGGGCCCGGGCGAGCAGGTCGACGTGGAGGCCGGTGAGCCGGCGTCGGTCGCTCACGAGGCCAGCACCGCCCGAAGCTCGCCGCGCACCCCGGGCGTGAGGTAATGGCCGGCCCGGAGCGCGAACTGGGCCATCTCGAAGGCCACGGTGCGCATGTCGCAGTCCTTGCGCGCCGCGACCGCGAGCGCGCAGTCTGCCGTCACCGCGGTGACGAACAGGAACCCGGCCTCGAAGCGCATGATGGTCTGCTCGTAGCCGCCGAAGCCGAACAGCGCGCCGCTGGTCGTGGCGAGCGCGAGCACGCCGGAGGCGGTGGCGGCGAAGCGCTCGGCGTTGTCCGGGCTCAGCGAGCTGGAGCCGGTCACCAGCAGGCCGTCGCTGGAGAGCACCACGGCGTGCAGCACGCCCGCGGTGGCCAGCGCGAAGCGGTCGACGATGTCCACCAGGTCGCGCGCCTGGGGGCTGAGCATGCGGGGATCGACCATCTCAGAAGTCCTCCTGGGCGGGGTCGGTCAGCAGCGGCG
>NZ_JAGSOH010000116.1 GCF_018139625.1 Actinospica acidithermotolerans
CCCCCGCCCCGCCTGCGCCCACGCTCGGAGAACGTTTGCACGATGCCTCCGCCGGTGGATTACTGTGGATGCGTGACCAGCACCCTCCCGGCGGCGACGCGGCCGCACTCGAACTACGACCTCAGCGGGGTGACCAGCAGCGACGCCGCGCTGCGGCGCTTCCTGCTCGGTCTGCCCGGGGTGGACAAGGTGGGCCTGGAGGCCCGCTCCGCCCGGCTCGGCACCCGGTCGATCAAGACAACGGCCAAGGCCGCGGGCATCGACCTGGCGATCCGCATGATCGACCTGACCACGCTGGAGGGCGCCGACACTGCCGGCAAGGTCCGCTCGCTGTGCGCGAAGGCCCGCCGCCCGGATCCGGGCGACCCGACCTGCCCCTCCACCGCCGCGGTCTGCGTGTACCCGGACATGGTCGCCGTGGCCAAGCAGGAGCTGCGGGGCACCGGGATCCACGTGGCGTCCGTCGCCACCGCGTTCCCCTCCGGCCGCTCCTCGCTCGCGGTCAAGCTGGCGGACACCCGGTTCGCCGTCGAGGCGGGCGCGGACGAGGTCGACATGGTGATCGACCGCGGGGCGTTCCTGTCCGGGCGCTTCCAGGACGTCTTCGACGAGATCGCGGCCGTGAAGGGCGCGTGCGGCGACGCGCACCTGAAGGTGATCCTGGAGACGGGCGAGCTGGCCACGTACGACAACGTGCGCCGGGCCTCCTGGCTGGCGATGCTGGCCGGGGCCGACTTCATCAAGACCTCCACCGGCAAGGTGACCCCGGCGGCGACGCTGCCGGTCACCCTGCTGATGCTGGAGGCGGTGCGCGACTACACCGGGCAGACCGGCCGCAAGGTCGGGATGAAGCCCGCGGGCGGCATCCGCACCAGCAAGGACGCGCTCAAGTACCTGGTGACGGTGAACGAGACGCTGGGCGAGGGCTGGCTCTCGCCGGACTGGTTCCGCTTCGGCGCCTCGTCCCTGCTGAACGATCTGCTGATGCAGCGCCAGAAGCTGGCCACCGGGCGCTACTCCGGCCCGAACTACGTGACCGTCGACTGACCGAGAGGGCGAGAGAAATGGGCATCTTCGACTACGCGCCCGCGCCCGAGTCGCGCGCGATCGTGGACATCAAGCCGAGCTACGAGCTGTTCATCGGCGGCGAGTTCGTCCCGGCGACCGGCGGGGCCTTCAAGAGCGTGAACCCGGCCACCGGCGAGGCGCTCGCCGAGATCGGCGAGGCCTCCGCGCAGGACGTCGACCGCGCGGTGGCCGCGGCGCGCCGGGCCTACGAAGAAGTCTGGTCGCGCATGCCGGGTACGGAGCGGGCCAAGTACCTGTTCCGGATCGCGCGGATCATCCAGGAGCGGGCCCGCGAGCTGGCCGTGCTTGAGTCGATCGACAACGGCAAGCCGATCCGGGAGACCAGGGACGTGGACGTGCCGCTGGTCGCCGCGCACTTCTTCCACTACGCGGGCTGGGCGGACAAGCTCGAGTTCGCCGGCTACGGGCCGAACCCGCGCGCCCTCGGCGTCGCGGCGCAGGTGATCCCGTGGAACTTCCCGCTGCTGATGCTGGCGTGGAAGATCGCGCCCGCCCTGGCCTGCGGAAACACGGTGGTGCTCAAGCCCGCGGAGACGACGCCGCTGACCGCGCTGCTGTTCGCGGAGATCTGCCGGCAGGCGGACCTGCCCGCCGGCGTGGTCAACATCGTGACCGGCGCGGGTGAGACGGGCGCGGCGCTGGTCGCGCACCCGGGCGTGGACAAGGTCGCGTTCACCGGCTCGACGGCCGTGGGCCGGCAGATCGCGCGCACCGTGGCCGGCAGCGACAAGAAGCTGACGCTGGAGCTCGGCGGCAAGGCGGCGAACATCGTGTTCGACGACGCCCCGATCGACCAGGCCGTCGAGGGGATCATCGATTCGATCTTCTTCAACCAGGGGCAGGTCTGCTGCGCGGGCTCCCGGCTGCTGGTGCAGGAGTCGATCCAGGACGAGCTGCTCGACGCGCTGCGCCGCCGGATGGGCACGCTGCGCCTCGGCGACCCGCTGGACAAGAACACGGACATCGGCGCGATCAACTCGGCCGAGCAGCTGGCCCGGATCACGGAGCTGACCGCGGCCGGCGAGGCGGAGGGCGCGGAGCGCTGGTCGCCGCCGTGCGAGCTGCCGGTCAACGGCTTCTGGTTCGCGCCGACGATCTTCACGAACGTCTCGGCCACGCACCGGATCGCGCGCGAGGAGATCTTCGGGCCGGTGCTGTCCGTGCTCACCTTCCGCACGCCGGACGAGGCGATCGCGAAGGCCAACAACACGCCGTACGGCCTGTCCGCGGGCGTGTGGACGGAGAAGGGCTCGCGGATCCTGAGCATGGCGAAGCGGCTGCGGGCCGGCGTGGTGTGGGCCAACACCTTCAACAAGTTCGACCCGACCTCGCCGTTCGGCGGGTACAAGGAGTCCGGTTACGGCCGCGAGGGCGGCCTGCACGGCCTGGAGGCCTACCTCGATGTCTGAGAAGACCACGGCTAAGAAGACCGCGAAGAAGGCTCCCGCCGCCGCGCCGGAGGCCGCCGCGAGCGTCACGGCCCCGGTGGGCCCGGAGGCCGCGTCCCCGGCCTCGCCGGTGCGCCTCGACGTGCGCAAGACCTACAAGCTGTACATCGGCGGCGCGTTCCCGCGCTCGGAGAGCGGACGGAGCTACCAGGTGACCGCCCCGGACGGCACGTTCCTGGCGAACGCCGCGCTCGCCTCGCGCAAGGACGCGCGCGACGCGGTCGGCAAGGCGCGCGGCGCGTTCTCCGGCTGGTCCGGGGCGACCGCGTACCTCAGGGGCCAGATCCTCTACCGGATCGCCGAGATGCTGGAGGGGCGGCGCGCGCAGTTCGCCGCCGAGGTGCGCTCGGTGGAGGGGCTCTCGGAGGCGAAGGCCGCGGCGGAGGTGGACGCGGCGATCGACCGCTGGGTCTGGTACGCGGGCTGGACCGACAAGATCGGCCAGATCCGCTCGGCGGCCAACCCGGTGGCCGGGCCGTTCTGGAACGTCTCCTCGCCCGAGCCCACCGGCGTGGTGGCGCTGTTCGCCCCCGAGCGGCCCGCGCTGCTCGGCCTCGTGTCGGTGCTGGCCCCGGCGATCGCGGCGGGCAACACGGCGGTGCTGGTCGCGCCGGACTCCGCCGCGCTGCCCGCGGTCACCCTCGCCGAGGTGCTGGCCACCTCCGACCTGCCCGGCGGCGTCGTCAACATCCTGACGGGCAGCCCGGCCGAGCTGGGCAAGCCGCTGGCCGAGCACATGGACGTGGACGCGCTGGACCTGGCCGGGATCGCGGACGCCGGGTTCGCGACGTCGCTGGAGCAGATGGCGGCGGAGAACCTCAAGCGGGTGCTGCGGCCGAGCTCCGCGCCCGCGGACTGGACGCAGGCGCCGGGCACCGCGCGGCTGACGGCGTTCCTGGAGACGAAGACGGTCTGGCATCCGGTCGGCGCCTGACGGCGGTTGCACGTATACGCCGCGGCCCCGTTCCCGAGTCCTGGGAACGGGGCCGCGGCGGCGTGTCACGTCGGTCGCCCAACGACTCCGTGACCGTGAAACATCGCGGGCGTCCGGGCCGTCCCGGTCCAACCCCGCCGGCAGGCCTAGCGCCGCAGAGGTGCTTCGGCGGAAGGCCTTGCCCCGAACGGGTCGGACCAACAAGTGGCGGCCGGCCCGAGCGACCGGCCTGGCGCACGAACAGACCGCCGCTCACCGTCGGCCGCGGATGTGCCGGGGACCGGCGGCGGCTACTGCCAGTTGCCGACGCCGAACGGGCCCTGACCCTCGTTCTCCTGCTGCGTCGGCTGCTGCTGGGTCTGCTGCGTCTGCTGGGTCTGCTGGCCCGGCTGCTGCTGCGGCGCGCCGGCTCCGCCCGGGCCCGGCTGCCAGGGCTGCGGGTTCGGGGCGTACTCCTGCATGGTCGGCGGGACCGGCGGCATCATCTGCGTCTGCTGCTGCGCCTGCTGCGGGCCGGGCTGGCCCTGGCCGGGCTGCTGCGGCCGCATCGACGGCGGCACCGAGTAGGACCCGGTCGCGGACTGCTGCGCCTGCAGGGTCTGCGGCTGGGCCGGAGCCTGCTGCTGCGGCGGCAGGTAGGCGGTCTGCTCGTTGGCGTTGCCCGGCGTCCAGGAGAAGCCGGCGGCCGCCTGGCCCTGCGGGGCCTGGCCCGGCTGCTGCTGCGGCGCCTGCGGGCCGCCCCAGTTCGCGCCGGGGGCCTGGGCCGGAGCCGGGTTGGCCGGCCTGGCCGGGGCGTGCGTCTGCCAGGTCAGCCAGGCGTACCAGGCGGCCACGCCGATCGCGGCCGCGCCGCCCGCGCCGGCGAGGAAGAAGGCGAACTTGTCGGTGCCGGACACGTCGGCGCCGAAGCTCGCGAAGAACGCCACCACGCCGAAGACCGCGGCCACCGCGGCGGTGCCGAGGCCGACCAGCGTGACCAGGCGGGCCCTGGCCAGCGCCGGGTCCACGTGGTTGGCCAGGTAGACGGCGATCGCGATCGCCAGCGCCACCGGGAAGTTGAGCAGATTCCCCATCTGCCCGGCGGCGGTGTCGGAGAAGCTCCCGCCGCTGGTGAACAGCAGTTCGATCACGGAGGCCAGGACGCTGAGCGCCGCGTACGCCGCGGCACCGAGCGCCGCGGGCTCGCGCAGCTTCTTGATCGCATCTGTCATGAGAACGTGACTTTCCCTGGGTTTCATCGGATGGGCGGTGCGCGTCGGCGCAGAGCCTATCGAGCGGGTTGAGGGGCTCGCCAGGCCGGATGTCCAGGGACTGAGGAAACTCCGCGCAAAATGACTGCGCGTCAGGCCGCGGCTGCGACCGGTTCCAGCCACTCGGAGTTGGCGGTGACGTACATGGCGAGCGGGCGCAGCGACGGGTCCTCGCGCAGCTTGCGCAGGGCCCGCCAGAGCGCGGACTTCACCGTGCCGACGGATACGCCCATGCGCTCGGCGATCTCGGTGTCGGTGTAAGAGCCGTAGTAGCGCAGCGAGAGCGCCTCGCGGTCCCGCGCGGAGAGCCGGCCGAGCGCGCGGGCCACCGCGACCCGCATCTCGACCTGGGTCATCGACTCGCCGTCGTACGGGCGCTCGGGCAGCTCGTCGGTCGGGTACTCCTCCACCCGGCGCTTGCGCCACTGCGAGATCTGGTGGTTCGTCATGGTCCGGCGCAGGTACGAGCCGACCACGGCCTTGTCCTCGATCCGGTGCCAGGCCTGGTACGTCTTGAGCAGGCCCTCCTGCAGCAGGTCCTCGGCCTCGGTGCGGTCGCCGGCCACCTGGTGCGCGGTGCGCAGCAGCGAGGAGCGCCGTTCCGCGACGTACGCGGCGAAATCGCCGGGAATCGTGGCCGAAGCGTTATCAACCGCCGGGGAACCGTTCGCGGGGCGGGCCGCGTCAACTTTTTCGGCGGGGACAGGAGGTGCCTGAGTCGGGAAGCTCATGGCTACCACCTTTGTCCCCGCTCTTCATCGCGCAGTCCGATTCACGTCACAGCTTTGCCACAGGGCCAGCGGGGTGGCGTACGTTACCCACCGGGGGTGAAATGCCCGATACGGGACGTGATCTACTTCCCCCGAACGGACACGGCGCGAGACCGTACGGCTACCACCCGTCGCGAGGGTCTGTCCGGATTGCGAATTTAAGCTTCGACTACCGCGTCCAGGCTTTTCATCGGTAAAAATGGGTAGGTGCCTAGTCTCCTGCTCGTCGAAGACGACCCCTCCATCCGGATGGCGATCGAACTCGCGCTGACCCGCCAGGGTCACCGCGTGACCGCCGCCGCCACCGGCGAGGAGGGCCTGGAGCTCTGGCAGAGCCAGCGGCCCGAGCTGGTCGTGCTCGACGTCATGCTGCCCGGCCTCGACGGCTTCGAGGTCTGCCGCCGGATCCGGCGCACCGACCAGGTTCCCATCATCCTCCTGACGGCCCGCAGCGACGACATAGACGTGGTCGTCGGGCTCGAGTCCGGCGCCGACGACTACGTGGTCAAGCCGGTCCAGCCGCGCGTCCTGGACGCGCGCATCCGGGCGGTGCTGCGGCGGCACGGCGGGGCCGTCCCGGAGCAGGCCGACGTCGCGGTCTTCGGCGACCTGGCGGTGGACCGCTCGGCCATGATCGTCTCCCGCGGCGGCTCGCCGATCTCGCTCACCCCGACCGAGCTCAAGCTGCTGGTCGAGCTCTCCCGGCGGCCTGGCCAGGCCCTGTCCAGGCAGCAGCTGCTGCGGCTGGTCTGGGACCACGACTACCTCGGCGACTCCCGGCTGGTGGACGCGTGCGTCCAGCGGCTGCGCGCCAAGGTGGAGCTCGTCCCCGGGGATCCGCAGCTGATCCGCACGGTCCGCGGCATCGGCTACCGGTTGGACCCGCCGCGATGAGGACATCCACGTCTCACCGGACGGGGGCGGCGTGAGCAGACGCGAGAACCGGGAGCTGCGGCAGCAGGCGGCGCAGGCGCGCATCGAGCGGCGCGGCGTCGGCTGGTGGCGGCGCGGCCTGCACCGGCGCGGCTGGCGGCTCGGCGGCATCCGGCCGCGGCTGTTCGCGGGCTTCGCCGCCGTCGCCGTGATCACCGCGATCATCATCACGAGCGCGTCGTACTACCTGACGCGCGCCGTCATGCTGGACAAGGCGCAGCAGACCGCCGTCAGCAACCTGACGGACGACTTCACCGCGTACGGCGACCAGCTGCAGACCGGCGGCACGGCCTCGACCAAGCAGTACGAGGAGGCGACGATCGCCAACTCGCTGCACCAGGTCGCCAACACGATCGCCAAGAACGGCGACGCGGTCGTGATCATCAGCCCGTCCGTCGGAACGATCTCCAGCAACTCCAACCTCGACGGCGTGCCCGCCGCCTTCAAGTCGGCCGCGGCGAACGCCATGGTGCAGGAGCGCACGTCGATCGGCGGCACGCCCTACATCCTGACCGGCGCGACGCTGCAGCCCTCCGGCGTGCAGCTGTACACGTTCACGGACCTCAGCCAGGAGCAGCACGTCCTGGACAACCTGGTGCTGATCGGCGCGATCTCGACCCTGCTCGCGCTGCTCGGCGCGACGGTCGTGGCCTTCTTCGCGAGCCGCAACATCCTGCTTCCGATCAGGCGGCTCGGCATGGCCGCGCGCCGGCTCGGCCGCGGCGATCTGGAGGTGCGCCTCGAGGTCAACGGCTCGGACGAGCTCGCCGACGTCTCGCGCACCTTCAACGAGACCGCACGCGCGCTGGCGCTGTCGATGGAGGAGCTGCGCGCGATGGACGCGGCGTCCCGGCGCTTCGTCGCGGACGTCTCGCACGAGCTGCGCACCCCGCTGACCGCGATGACGGCCGTCACCGAGGTGCTCGAGGACGTCGAGGACGCCGACCCGACCACGGTCTCCGCCGCGCACCTGATCGCGAACGAGACGAAGCGGCTCGCCCGGCTGGTCGAGGACCTGATGGAGATCTCCCGGATGGACGCCGGCACCGCGGGCATGCGCGTCGAGGACGTGAACCTGCCGGAGCTGATCGAGGCGACCATCGAGGCGCGCGGCTGGGGCGAGAAGGTCCGGGTGCGCGCGCCGCGGGTGCTGCCGGTGCAGGTGGACGCGCGGCGGATCGACGTGGTGCTGGCCAACCTGTGCGGCAACGCCCTCAAGCACGGCGGCGAGCCGGTCGAGCTGACCGTGCACGAGTACCCCGACACGCTGCTGATCGAGGTCGCGGACAACGGCCCCGGCATCCCGGAGAACGCCCTGCCGCACATCTTCGAGCGTTTCTACAAGGCGGACAAGGCGCGCGGCCGCAGCGAGGGCAGCGGCCTGGGCCTGGCCATCGCGTGGGAGAACGCGCGGCTGCACAACGGCGAGCTCTCGGCGCGGAACCGGCCGCAAGGCGGAGCCGTCTTCACCTTCAGACTGCCTCGGCATCCCGCGTCGCCGGAGACCGAGCCGGATCAGGAGACCCTGGGCGCGCTGCTCTCCGCGTCGGGGCACGACACACGCCAGTGGGAGGCGAGGACCCGGTGACCGCCACTACGCGCGTCCCGCTGCACCGGCGCGGCAAGGGCGTGGCGGCGGCGTTCGCCGGAATGGTCGGGGCGCTCAGCCTCGCGGGCTGCGGGATCCAGTCCAGCGGGATGAAGGTGGTCGGCGCGGCCCCCACGCTGCAAGCGGCCAACGACGTGACCGGCACCGGCAACCCCAACGGCGAGAACGAGTACGAGCTGTACTTCTTCCACGATCACAAGCTGACCCCGGTCGTGCGCTACACCAGCGACCCGGTGACCCAGGAGGTGGTCATGGCCGCGCTGATCAAGGGCCCGAACACCACCGACACGGCCGACGGGTACACCTCGGCGGTCCCCGGGAACCTGTCGATCGTCTCGTACACGGCGCGCGACCAGCAGTGGAACTACCAGTACTCGATGCCGCTCGACCCCGCGGCGAAGGCGCAGATCGTCTGCTCCATCCAGTCGGACCTGAACGCGCCCTCCGTCGGCACGCTCACGGCCGACGGCAGCGAGCTGTGGAACAGCTGCTACGACTACTCGGAGAACTTCGGCGCCCCCGCCTACCTGCCCAATCTCGGCACCGCCTCGCCCTCGGCCAGCGGCTCGGCGGACACCGGCTCGGGGCAGTAGCGGCAGCGCGGCCGGCCGGGCGAGGACCCTGGCGGCTTGGCCGGATCCGGTCTGCCGGCGGGCCGCGTCCCGTAGTCTGGCGCCATGACCGACGAGATTGTCCCTGCCCCCATCGCGCTGACCGAGGACGTGCTCCGGCGGGTCCCCAAGGTGGCGCTGCACGACCACCTCGACGGCGGACTGCGCCCGGCCACCGTGATCGAACTCGCGCACGCCGCCGGGTACACCGGACTGCCGACGACCGACGCCGCCGAACTCGGCACGTGGTTCCGCGACGCCGCCGACTCCGGCTCGCTGGAGCGGTACCTGGAGACCTTCGACCACACCATCGCCGTGATGCAGAGCGCTGACGCGCTGCGCCGGGTGGCCGCGGAGGCCGTCGAGGACCTGGCGGCCGACGGCGTCGTCTACGCGGAGCTGCGCTACGCGCCGGAGCAGCACCTGCGCGGCGGCCTGACGCTGGACCAGGTGGTCGAGGCCGTGAACGAGGGCTGCCGGGAGGGCGAGGACCGCGGCATCGCCGCCGGGAACCCGATCCAGGTCGGCACGCTGGTGACCGCGATGCGGCAGAACACCGAGCCGGGCCACAGCCTGAAGATCGCCGAGCTCGCCGTCCGGCACCGCGACTCGGGCGTCGCCGGCTTCGACATCGCCGGACCGGAGCTCGGCTTCGGCCCCGAGCTGCACGCCGACGCGTTCAACTACCTGCGCGAGCAGTTCCTCCGCTTCACCATCCACGCCGGCGAGGCCGACGGCCCCACCTCCATCGCCAAGGCCGTGCAGCTGGGAACGCAGCGCCTCGGCCACGGCGTGCGCGTCATCGAGGACATCACCTTCGACGAGGACGGCGAGGCCCGGCTCGGCCGCCTCGCCGCGTTCGTCCGCGACACCCGGATCGCGCTCGAGGTGTGCCCGTCCTCCAACCTGCAGACCGGCATCGCCGGCAAGATCGCCGAGCACCCGGTGCAGAAGCTCTACGAGCTCGGCTTCACCATCACCATCAGCTGCGACAACCGCCTGATGAGCGGCACCTCGACCTCGCGCGAGCTCGGGCTGCTGGTCGACGCCTTCAACTGGGATCTGTCCGACCTGGAACTCGTCGCCCTGAACGGGATCGAGGCCGGCTTCCTCAGCCAGGACCGCCGCGACGAGCTGTCCGATCTGATCATCGACCGCTTCCAGGACCTGCGCGACTGAGGTCCGTCCGGCGAACGGTCTCCCGGCGGTCCGGTCCCGTCTGCTCGACTCCGACTCGGGCGGCGGACCGGGCCGCTGCACATGTGCGGAGTCTGCCGCCGCCGCTACACCAACCCCACCGAGTCCAGCAGCCGCATCAAGTTCCGCTTGCGGCGCTGGTCCTTGCGGAAGGACGCGAGGTACGCGGCGAAGACCTCGTCCGTGCCCAGGTGGGCGTGGCAGGCGCGGATGGCCTGGAGCAGTTCGACCTCGCGGCGGTAGGCGTCATCGCCGGACTGGGAGCGGAGCGGGGCCAGAGCCTGCTCGTAGACCTCCAGCGCCTCGGCCGGCTTGTCGGCGCGGACCAGGGCGGCGAGTTTGAGGCGCTGGGGCTCGCTGCCGGCCTTGCGGCTCAGCTCCCAGGCGGCGTCGTAGTCGCCCTCCAGCACCAGGATGTCGATCAGCACCGGGCCCATGCCGAACTGGGCCTTCGGGCCCTGCTTCGCGAGGTCGTCGTGCAGCAGGCCCATGGCGGCCTCGCGCTCCTCGGCCCAGACACCGCCGCGTTCGGCGGTCTCGCGCAGGAGCTCGTAGTGCGAGACGGTCATCTCGGCGCGGAACCTGGTGCGGCGCAGGGCGAGCAGGTCCTCCATGCGGCCGGCCTGGCCGTAGCGGAGTGCGACGAACTCGACGAGGTCGGTGCCGATGAAGCCCGTCGCGTCGCGCAGGCCGGCCTCGGCCCATCTGAGGGCCTCGTCGCCGCGGTCGGCGGCCTCCAGTTCCTGGGCTATGCGCAGGTGCTGGTAGCCGCGCGAGTCGAGATCGCGGGCGAGGAATTCGACCAGGGCGTCGAGGTCGCCGCTCGCGCGCACCAGCTGCTCCATGAGCTGCTTCTCGCGCCAGCCCTTGGGATTGCGCTCGTAGGCCGCGCGGTACGCGTCGCAGACCAGCTCGACGCCCGCCTCGCCGAGCAGATCCGCGTACGCCGCGACGTCGTAGGCGAACTCGAACTCGTGGGGCACGGCGAGGTTGTGCTCGGCGATGTGGCGGGCGAGCTCGGTGGGGTCGGGGCTGGTGCCGCGGCAGGCGCGCAGGTGGATCGGCAGCAGCAGGGCCATGGCGTGCGCGATGGTGCCGTCGGAGTCGGAGTTCTCTGCGTCCTCTATGGCCGCTCTGGTGTCGCTGAGCGCCTCGCGGATGATGTCGACGGCTTCGGCCGCGTGCGCCTTGTCGATCAGCACGTTGATCGCCTCGGCGACCTCGCGGACGTTGCGCGCGTAGTCGAAGGCGTCCTCGTACTCTATGGGCTCGCGCAGTCCGCCGCGGCCGAGCAGCTGGCGGGCGAGCTTGCGGACCTGGTCGACGTCCTGGCTGGCCTGCGCCGCGCGCAGCTCGAAGCGCCTGCGCAGGCCGCGATCGCCGCGTATCAGGGCCCGCAGCTCGTCGCGCAGCTCGTCGGCGCTGAGGGCGTCGATCCAGGACTCGAGGTCGGAACGGCCGGCCGGGAAGGCCGCGGGCGGCGGCACCTCAGGCCGGTCGACGGCGAGCGCCGCGAGGCCGACGGCCACGCAGTGCTTGCAGAAGTTCCCCTCCTGGCTCCACGGGCACGAGCACTGGCCCTCGAGCTTTGCCCGCTCACGCCAGATCGTGACGTCGTACTCGTAGCTGCCGGTAACGATGGCGTTGATCTCCGCGCCCTCGAACTCGAGTTCCTCGACCGCTTCCACATAGTCGAGTCCACGTTCGAAGCTCCGCGGTCCGGCCGCCTGGAGCAGCTCGTCCTCGGTGAAAAGCAACGCCATGCGTTCGATAGTACTTGTCAGCCAACGCGATCAAGCAAGAGTTGACGAGCTACATATTCGTCATTTCCTTGTTCGATGTCCCACGCACCGCCGAGCGACTCGATCGCCGGCGCGAAGCGCTCCGGTGTATCGGTGTGCAGGGTGAGCAGCGGCTGACCCGCCGTCACGGCGTCGCCGGGCTTCGCGTGCATCTCGACGCCCGCGCCCGCCTGCACCGGATCCTCCTTGCGCGCGCGGCCCGCGCCGAGCCGCCAGGCCGCGACGCCGACCTGGAGCGCGTCCAAGCGTGTCAGGGTTCCGCTGCGGTCCGCCGTGATGACGTGCTGTTCGCGGGCCACCGGCAGCACGGCGTCGGGGTCCCCGCCCTGGGCCGCGATCATCCGGCGCCAGGCGTCCATCGCCTTGCCGTTGCCCAGATTCTCGGCCGGGTCCACGCCGGTGATCCCGGCGTTGGCCAGCATCTCGCGAGCCAGCGCGACGGTGAGCTCGACGACGTCCGCCGGTCCGCCGCCGGCCAGCACCTCGACGGACTCGCGCACCTCGAGCGCGTTGCCCGCCGTGAGGCCGAGCGGCGTGTCCATGTCCGTCAGCAGCGCCACGGTCTTCACGCCGTGGTCCGTGCCGAGCGAGACCATCGTCTCGGCCAGCTCGCGCGCCTTCGTCAGGTCCTTCATGAACGCGCCGGTGCCGACCTTCACGTCGAGCACCAGCGCGCCGGTGCCCTCGGCGATCTTCTTCGACATGATGGACGAGGCGATCAGCGGGATCGACTCGACGGTGCCGGTCACGTCGCGCAGCGCGTAGAGCTTCTTGTCCGCGGGCGCCAGGCCCTCCCCCGCCGCGCACACGACGGCGCCGGCCTCGCGCAGCACGTCCAGCATCTCCCGCTCGGAGAGCTGCGCGCGCCAGCCGGGGATCGACTCGAGCTTGTCCAGGGTGCCGCCGGTGTGGCCGAGGCCGCGGCCCGAGAGCTGCGGCACCGCCGCCCCGCAGGACGCGACGAGCGGCGCCAGCGGCAGCGTGATCTTGTCGCCGACGCCGCCCGTCGAGTGCTTGTCCGAGGTGGGCCGGTCCAGCGCGGAGAAGTCCATCCGGATGCCGGTGCGGATCATCGCGTCGGTCCACCGGGAGATCTCCCGCCGGGTCATCCCGTTGAGCAGGATCGCCATGGCCAGCGCCGACATCTGCTCGTCGGCGACCACTCCCCCGGTGTACGCGGGGATGAGCCAGTCGATCTGCTCGTCCGTCAGCTCCCGGGACTCGCGCTTGGCGACGACGATGTCGATGACGTCCATGTCACCCGTTTCTCTGGATCTACTGGAGGTGCTGCGGCCCGAACGCCTGCGGGAGCACGGCCGTCATGGGCTGGATGCCCTTCGGCGTGTCGACCAGCAGTTCGTCGCCGCCGAATTCGTACAGCAGCTGGCGGCAGCGCCCGCAGGGCATCAGGCAGTCGCCCTCGCCGTCCACGCAGGCGAAGGCGACCAGGCGGCCGCCGCCGGTCATGGCCAGCTGCGAGACGAGCGAGCACTCGGCGCACAGGGTGACCCCGTACGACGCGTTCTCCACGTTGCAGCCGGACACGACCCGGCCGTCGTCCACCAGGGCCGCCGCGCCGACCGGGAAACCCGAGTACGGGGAGTACGAGCGCCGCATCGCTTCGCGGGCGACGTCGCGCAGGGCGGGCCAGTCGACTTCCGGCGTGCTCATGGTCAGCCCTTCTTGAACGGCTTGTTCTCGGCGGCCGGCGGACGCACCTTCTTGCCGAGCACGGCCACCACGAAGATCGTCACCAGGTACGGCGCCATCTGCAGGAACGCCCCGGGGATCGGGGTCGAGAGCGGCGAGAGCGCGGTCTGCAGCTCCAGCGCGAAGCCGAACATCACCGCGGCGGCGAACGCGCCGACCGGCGACCAGTTGCCGACGATCAGCGCCGCGATGGCGATGTAGCCGCGGCCGGTGGACATGTCCTTGCCGAACTGGCCGGTGTTGCCGATCGTCAGCCAGACGCCGCCGAGGCCGGAGAGCAGGCCCGCGTAGAACATGTTCTTGTACCGCAGACCCAGCACCTTGATACCGACGGTGTCGGCGGCCAGCGGGTGCTCGCCGATGGAGCGGGTGCGCAGTCCCCAGCGGGTGCGGTAGATCATGAACCACAGCACCGGGACGGACAGGAACGCCGCGTAGAACACGATGTTCTGGTCGAACAGCGGCCCGATCACCGGGATCGAGGCCAGGCCCGGGATGCGCAGCGCGTTGAAGATCGGCGGAGTGTTGTACTCGGCGCCGTTGAGCGCCATCAGCCGGTCGTAGAAGAAGCCGGTCAGGCCGGACGCCAGCACGTTGATGACGACGCCGAGGACGACCTGCTCGATCATGTACCGGTTGGCGAACAGCGCCAGCAGCGAGCTCATCGCGGCGCCGGCCAGCATGCCCGCGATCAGGCCGACCCAGACCGAGCCGGTCATCGAGGCGGTCAGCGCCGCCGTGAACGCGCCGGACAGGAACTGGCCCTCGACGGCGATGTTGACGATGCCGGAGCGCTCGGAGACGAGCGCGCTCATCGCGCCGAGCACGAGCGGCACGGTCGCGACTGCGGTCTGCTCCAGGATGCTCGGCACGTTCAGGCCGATCGAGGAGCCGGCGGCGGCCCAGACCAGGAACGCCAGCACCATGCACACGATGTAGAGCACGGACAGCCAGCGCAGCACGGTCTTGCCGACCGGCGCGAAGATGCGCACCAGGCCGCAGGCCAGCGCGATGGCGCTGAGCGTGAGCGCGGTGGCCTGGGCCGGCACCGAGACCTGGCTCTGGCCGTGGGTGAGGGAGAACCCGAAGATGGTGTCGGCGCCCGAGGAGGTGCGCTCGCCGAGTGCGAAGGCCCACAGCCCGAAGGCGCCGACCACGGCCTGCGAGATGCCGCCGACGAGCTTCGAACGATCCTTGCTCGGGGCGGCGACCTCGGCGTGCGGGGTAACGGTGGCGGTGGTCACGAGGCGGCTCCCGGGACGGCGGCTTCGCGCGAGGGAAGCCGGAAGATCTCCTTGATCAGCTGCGGGGCGGAGACGAAGATGACGATCAGGGCCTCGATGACGGAGATGATGTCCGTCGAGATCCCGTCGTTCGCCTGCATGACCGAGGCGCCCGCCTGGAACGCGCCGTACAGCAGCGAGGCCCAGACCACGCCCCACGGCTTGGTGCGGCCGAGCAGCGCGACGGTGATCGCGTTGAAGCCGAGCCCGGCGTCGATGTTCGGGCTCAGCGAGTTGTTGTTCGGGTTGTTCAGGCCGAGCACCTGGGTGACGCCGATCAGGCCCATCAGGCCGCCGGAGATGACCATCGCCCAGATCTGCGCGCGGCCGACGCTGATGCCGTTGGTGCGCGCGGCGGCCGGGTTCAGGCCGACGGCGCGGATCTCGAAGCCCAGCTTGGAGCGGTTGAAGAACCAGCCGACCACCACGGTCGCGATGAGCGCGAGCACCAGGCCGATGTCGGTGTTGAGCGAGGGGCCGAACAGGTGCGGCAGGATCGCGTTCGGCGAGGCCGGCTTCGAGATGGACTGGCCGGCCTTGGTCGGGTCGTGGAACGCCGTCGTGGTGAGCAGGTAGTTCGTCAGGAAGAACAGCATCACGTAGTTGAGCATGATCGTGACGACCACCTCGTGCGCGCCGCGCTTGGCCTTGAGCCAGCCGACGAAGCCGCCGAGCAGCACGCCGCCGAGGATGCCCGCGAGGACGGCGACCACCAGCTGCAGCGCGCCGGGGATGCCGGTCCACTGGAAGGCCACGTACGTGGTCAGGATCGCGCCGGCGATCGTCATGCCCTGGCCGCCGATGTTGAACATGCCGCCGCGGAACGCGATGGTCACGGCCAGGCCGCCGAAGATCAGCGGGGTCGCGTCCTCCAGCGTGTTGGTGATCGGGCCGAAGAACTGCGAGGGCGTGCCGCGCAGGGTGGCCGGGTCGAAGATCGAGCCCTTGAACAGGTCCTGGTAGCCGTGCGAGACGTCGTGCCAGGCGCTGTTCAGGAAGTCGCTCGGCCGGGAGAAGAAGTAGCCGAGCTCGCGCATCGCCGCCGGGTCGGAGATGATGATCAGGATCGCGCCGACCAGCAGGGCCAGCACGATCGCCAGGAACGTCACCAGCGGCGTGCTCTCGGCGGTGAACAGGTCGCGCACGATGCGGCTGAAGCGCGAGGGCTCCGGCACTGGGGTGTGCGGCTGCTCGGTCTGCGGGGTCTGGGTGCTCACGAATCCTCCCCGATGTTCATCTCCGGCGCTTCGGCGCTCGGGGCCGCCGAGGGCCTGGACTCCGCCTCCTGCACGGCCTGCTCCTGCCTCTGCTCGTCCTCGGGCCCGGTGATGCCGGCCATCAGCAGGCCGATCCGTTCGCGCGGGGTGTCCGGGCCCACCGTGTCCACGATCTTGCCGCGGTACATCACCGCGATCCGGTCGGCCAGCGCGAGCACCTCGTCGAGCTCAGTCGAGACCACCACGACCGGGCGCCCGAGGTCGCGCTCGGCGACGATCCGCTTGTGGATGAACTCCATCGCGCCCACGTCCACGCCGCGGGTCGGCTGCGAGGCGACCAGCAGGTTCAGCGGGCGGGAGAGCTCGCGCGCGACGACGACCTTCTGCTGGTTGCCGCCGGAGAGCTTGCCCGCCGGGTGCTTCGGGTCGGTCGGCCGGATGTCGAACTCGCGGATGCGCTCGACGGCGTTCTTCTGCACGGCCCCGAGGTCGATGGACAGCCGCTTGCCGAAGCCATCGGCCTTGTAGAGGTCGAGCACGAGGTTCTCGGCGACGGTGAACTCGCCGACCACGCCGTCGTGCCCGCGGTCCTCCGGGATGAAGCCGACGCCGGAGTCGAGCACCTGGCGTGGCGTGCGGCCGAGCAGCTCGGTGCCGTCCAGCCGGACGGAGCCCGACTCGGCGGCGACCAGGCCGAGCATCGCCTCGGCCAGTTCGGACTGGCCGTTGCCCTGCACGCCGGCGACGCCGAGGATCTCGCCGCCGCGCACGGTGAAGGAGACGTCGTCGACCGCGGCGTTGCCGTGCACGTCGCGCACGGTCAGGCCGCTGACCACGAGGCTGTCCGGGCCGGGCCGCGCGGGCTCCTTGTCCACCACGAGCTGCACGGTGCGGCCGACCATCAGGGCGGCGAGCTCGTTCTCGCTCATCGAGGGGTCGGCGCTGCCGACGACCTTGCCGTGCCGGATCACGGTGATCCGGTCGGCGATCGCCCGGACCTCCTTGAGCTTGTGCGTGATGAACACGATGCTCTTGCCGGCCTTGCGCAGCGAGTCCATGACCTTGAACAGGTCCTCGATCTCCTGCGGGGTGAGCACGGCGGTCGGCTCGTCCAGGATCAGCGTCTGCGCGTCCCGGACCAGTGCCTTCACGATCTCCACGCGCTGCTGCACGCCGACCGGCAGGTCCTCGATCAGGGCGTCCGGGTCGACCGGAAGGCCGAAGCGCTCGGAGACCTCCTTGACCTGCTTGCGGGCGCGGCGCTGGTCCAGCAGGCCCAGCGGGCCCTTGGCGGTGCCGAGCGGCGCCTCGTCGCCGAGGATAACGTTTTCCGCGACGGTGAACACGGGAACGAGCATGAAGTGCTGGTGCACCATGCCGATCCCGGACGCGATCGCGTCGCGCGGGCCGGTGAACTTCCTGACCTCGCCGTCGACCCGGATCTCGCCCTCCTCGGGCTGGTAGAGCCCGTAGAGCACGTTCATCAGGGTGGACTTGCCGGCGCCGTTCTCGCCGAGGAGGCAGTGGATCTCCCCGGGCTCCACGGTCAGGTCGATGTGGTCGTTGGCCACGAGCGACCCGAACCGCTTGGTGATGGAGCGTAATTCCAGCCGCACCGCTTCACCTGTCTTCAGTCGAACTTCATCGGTCTACTACGTCGGTTCAGACGTCACTTCGGACAACACTGTCAGTCAACGCTGTCAGACAACCCTCGAACCCGAGCCGCCGGGTGCGCAAGCCTTGCGCACCCGGCGAGTCGAAGCCGCGGCCGCGGATCAGGCGGTGGGCTGGTTGGCCGAGGTGATCTTGATCTTGCCGCTGATGATGTCCGCCTTCACCGTGGCGAGCTCGCTCTGCAGCGAGGCGGGCACCTGCGAGGCGAAGTCGTGGAACGGCGCGAGGCCGGTGCCGTTGTTCGCCAGCGTGCCGATGAAGGACGTCGAGGTGAACTTGCCGTTGTAGGCGTCGGTGACCGAGGTCTTCACCGCGGTCGCGATGCCCTTGGTCACCGAGGTCATGATGACGGAGGCGTACGCCGAGTTGGAGTAGAAGCCGTCGTCGTCGACCCAGATCGCGTTCAGCGCGCCGTTGCTCGCCTTGGCCGCCTCGAGGGCGCCGATGCCGGTGCCGCCGGCCACCGGGAAGACGATGTCCGCGCCCTGGCTCTGGAAGGTCTGGGCGATCGACTTGCCGCCGGACTGGTCACCGAAGGGGTTCGCCGAGGTGTCGAACGTGCCCTGCTGGGTCTTCTCGCTCCAGCCCAGGACCTGGACGTTCTTGCCCTTCTGGGCGTTGTAGTACTGCACGCCCTCCCAGAAGCCGTCCATGTAGACGGTCACGGTCGGGTACTTGGCGCCGCCGAAGGTGGCGACCTTGCCGGTCTTCGTCATCGCCGCGGCGAAGTAGCCGCCGAGGAAGGCGCCCTGCGCGGTGTTGAACTGCAGACCCTGGATCTTGGAGCCGGACGACGCGTTGTCCACGATCGCGTACATCTGGTTGGGGTTCTTCTTCGAGGACGCGGTGGTCGCGTCGGCCATCGCGAAGCCGACCGTCACGATCATCTTGCAGCCCTTGCTGACCAAGGACGCGATGTTGCTCGTGTAGTCGTTTTCCGTGGCGGACTGCACGTACGAGACGCCGATCTTGCCGCCGGAGGCGGAGGCGGCGTCCTGCATGCCGGCCCACGACTCGGCGTTGAAGGAGTGGTCGTCGATGCCGCCGGTGTCGGTCACCATGCAGGCGCTCCACGAGGACGCCGAGGATGTCGACGTGGTCGATACGGGAGCCGATCCACACGCTGAAGCTGCCAGCCCGACCGCGCAGAGCGCTGCGGCGAGCTTGAATGACTTCTTCACCCTGAATGCCTCCTGAGACGGGCCAACGTCCCCGCCCGTCCGGGCGCTCGCACGACGTTGGGAAACCTGAGAGAACGCGGTCACGGCCTGACCGACGCCTGAGAGAATAGATCCAAACCTGAACCGTTTTGTTACGAGTTCTCCAGAAGTAGGCGTAACGCAACTCTCCCGGTGGGAAGTCGAGATGAATCCGTGATGCACTCCCGACGGCACCGGGGCGAAGCGTCACAAACCGTGACTATTCGCTGACTTACGGTACCACCAGGGGCGGGCTCCGGCCTCGGCTGGGAAAACGTTACCAAGCCGGGTCCCGGCCGGATAGAGGGCCCGTCAAGCGCGCCGGAACGGGAACGCGGAAGGCCCGTTCCGCCGGATGGGGGAACGGGCCTTGTTTTCGCGGCCGAGCGGCCGTCGATCAGTCGAGGCCGGCGCCGAGGATCAGCTGGGTGAAGAAGCGCACCCCGACGCCTATCGCCGACTCGTCGGCCAGGAAGCTCGGCTGGTGCAGATCGCGCTGCACCGGGTCGCCGGGGGTGCGCACGCCGAGGCGGGCCATGGCGCCCGGAACCTGGCGCAGGTACCAGCTGAAGTCCTCGCCGCCGAGCGACTGCTCCACCGAGACGGAACCCTCCGAGCCGAGGACCTCGGCGGCCGCCCGGCGCATCTCGTCGATGACGTCGACGTCGTTGACCACCGGCGGGACCCCGCGCACGTAGTCGAGCTCGGTCTTCGCGCCGTAGACCGCCGCGATCGAGTCGACGAGTTCGAGGACCAGGTCCGGCGCCTCGGCCCAGGCGCGCTCGTCCATGCAGCGGACCGTGCCGTGCGCCTCGCCGGCCTGCGGGATCGCGTTCGCGGCCTGACCTGCGTTGATGGCGCCCCAGACGAGGGACAGGCCGTGCCGCGGATCGACCCGGCGGGACAGGGCCGCGGGCAGCTCGGTGACCAGATGGGCGAGGGTGTGCACCAGATCCACGGTCAGCTGCGGGCGCGAGGTGTGGCCGCCGGGGCCGGTCAGCCGCACGGCGAGCTTGT
This sequence comes from Actinospica acidithermotolerans, assembly GCF_018139625.1. Taxonomy (GTDB): domain Bacteria; phylum Actinomycetota; class Actinomycetes; order Streptomycetales; family Catenulisporaceae; genus Actinospica; species Actinospica acidithermotolerans. Next base: position 19,744 of record NZ_JAGSOH010000116.1, read on the forward strand.
CGCAGGCGGCGGTCAGCGGGCCGACGCGCAGTCCGATGCGGCCCGCGTCCACCTTGGGATCGCAGTGCAGCGAGACGATCCGGCCGACGCCGTCGAGCGCGCCGGAGCCGATCATGTCCAGCGCGCCGCCGGGCATGACCTCCTCGGAGGGCTGGAAGATCAGCCGGGTGGCCGGGACCGGGAGCCCGCGCGCCGCCGCCTCGGCCAGCGCGAGGCCGGTGCCGAGCACGACGGTGGTGTGGATGTCGTGGCCGCAGGCATGCGAGACGCCCTCGTGCACGGAGCGGAAGGAGAGGCCGGGGGCCTCCTGGATCGGCAGCGCGTCGAGGTCCGCGCGCAGGGCGATGCGCCCCTGGAAGCCGCGCTGCGCAGACAGGGTGTCATCGCCGTCGATGTCACAGATCAGGCCGGTTCCGGAGGACTGGACGCGGGGCTCGAGGCCGGCCGCGCGCAGCCGCTCGGCCACGACCCGGGTGCTGCGCAGCTCCTGCCTGGCCAGCTCGGGGTGCGCGTGCAGGTCGCGGCGGAACTCGATGAGCTCGGCCACGCGCTGCTCGCCCAGGTCGAGCACGGCGGCCCCGATCGGCACAGTCCCGGAAGGCACGGCATCTTCGACGTGATACGGGGCGGCGTGGTTCCTTGCCATTCCCCAACGGTAGTCCCGCCAATCCTTTCCACGGTGCGTTTTTGCGTCCAGTTGACCCGGCTGGGGGCGATAAATGATCCGACCGGACTATGCCCCGCCCCGCTTACGCCACCTCATCACCCCCTGGCGTGCGCCGAGTGCGCCGTCTCGCTCACGCGTGGTATTCGCCGTGGCCGGGAATGGGGTATCGGTAATACCCCCGCAAATACAGAAGGGCTCGCGATGTCGCAATCCCCCGTGCCGCAGGAGTCCGCCTGCGGCTGCGCCAACCGCGGCTGCACCTGCAACCCCTGCCGCTGCAACCCCTGCGGCTGCGGCGGCCACAAGCAGGACGTCCGCGTCGAACGCGGCGCCGTACGCGCCGAACGTTAGCGATTGATCGCCGACGGTGAATCCTTAAAACCACCGCAGAGAACCAACCGAACCCTCATCCACCCGCTGTAGCCGACCTCCATACGCCGAAAGAACGAGCGCTCGAACTGATTACCGGCCGTTCCACTCGTTCGGCGTAGAGTGGCCGGGGATATGACGGGCAGTCATATCCCCGTGCCGCCGATCTCTTTGCTCGTCGCGAAGTTTTTCGCGCCCCTCCTCGCCGCGAGCACGATCTCCGCCCTGCCCGCCCCGCCGGTGCTGCTGACCGCGAATCGGCCCTCGACGCCGCTCGCCGGCGCGCCCTTCGGCGGCATGCCGCAGATCGGCGAGCTGGTATGGCAGAACCCGGACGGCTCCCCGGGCGCGAAGCTGTGCTCGGCGGTCGCCGTCGACAGCGCGGGCGGCGACCTGATCGCCACCGCGGCGCACTGCCTCGGCGGCGTCGTCTCGCGGATCGGCGCGCCGATGACGGTGGCGTACATTCCGGGCTCCGACAAGGGTTCCCGGCCGTACGGGGTCTGGTATCCGACCCGGATCATCCGGCCGCCGCAGTGGATGAACGGGGTGAAGAACCCTGACTTCGACATCGCATTCGCGACCGTCGCACGGCAGGGCGATCCGCGCCCGCTCGCCTTCGTCACCGGTTCTGAGCACTTCGGCGCCGTCCCGAGCACGGGGCGGCTCGCCGTCCTGGTCGGCTACCCGTATACGAGCCCGGATCCGATCGCCTGCCGCACCCGGGTCCGCTTCCGCTCGCCCACCCAGCTGGAACTCGACTGCGCCGGCTTCCCCGGCGGCATCAGCGGAGGCCCGGTGCTCACGGACATCGACCCGGACACCGGGATCGGCACCGTCGTCGGCGTGATGGGCGGCTACCAGGACGGCGGGACCCGCTCCGACATCACCTACGCCGCGGCGCTGACGCCGGCGATCCGCCAGCTGTACCGGGAAGCGGCGCAGTACTAGCACCGCCCCCCATCAGCCTTACCG
>NZ_JAGSOH010000117.1 GCF_018139625.1 Actinospica acidithermotolerans
GCCTCAGAATCCGAACGACGCGCCGCGCTTGACCCCTGGCTGCACATCTACAACCATCACCGAGCACACACCGCGCTCAAAGGCCAACCACCCGCCAGCCGCGTACCCAACCTCACAGGACAGAACAGCTAGCGCCGCGTCGGCCACGTCCCGGTAACGATCCGGTCGGCGTTCGGTGAGGACCGGCGTTTCCGCGCCGAAGGCCGCATCAGTGTGCTGTGATGAAGGGCCCGGCAACGGCGGGCGACTCGGTGCGAAGGGGCAGCGTTGAGCAGCGTGGATGTGCCGCAGGGGGCCGACGGTGACGAAGGTGTGCACGCTCCCGGTGTGACGCGGAACGGGGTGGACGGAGGCGCCAGGGACGTGATCCAGGTGGGCGCCGTGCACGGATCGGTCGTGCATCACGCGCCGGGCGGCCGGTCCGCGCTTCCGGTGCCGCGGCAGCTGCCGCACGACGTGCGCGGGCTCGTCGGCCGCGAGGAGCAGCTGCGCTGGCTGGACCGGATGCTGGAGCCGGGTACGGACGCGGACCCCGCCGGCCGCACGATCGCGGTCGTCTCGGGGATGGCCGGGACCGGGAAGACCTCGCTCGCCCTGCGCTGGGCGCACCGCGTGCGCGCCGGATTCCCCGACGGCCAGCTCTACGCGGACCTGTGCGGCTACTCGGTCGAGCACCCGGAGTTCACCACGCGCGTGCTCGACCGGTTCCTGCGCGCCCTCGGCATCCCGGACAGCCGCGTGCCGCCCGACCTGCAGGAGAAGGAGTGCCTGTACCGGAGCCTGCTCGCCGACCGCAGGGTCCTGGTGGTGCTGGACAACGCGGCCACCGCCGCGCAGGTGCGCCCGCTGCTGCCCGGAAACGGCGACTGCGTCGTCGTCATCACCAGCCGCAACCGCCTGGCCGGCATCGAGGGCGCCGGATACCTGACCCTGGAGCCGCTGCGCCACCAGGACGCCGTCAGCCTGCTGCGCGACATGCTGCAGGACCGGGCCGACGACGACGCCGACCTCGGCGATCTCGCCGTCGCCTGCGCCCAGCTGCCGCTCGCGCTGCGCATCGCGGCCCAGCGCGCGGCCCACCGCCCGATGACCCCGCTCGCCGACCTGCTGGCCGCGCTGCGCGACTCCACAGAGCGCTGGCGGGCGCTCTCGATGGAGAACGGCAACGAGGCCGAAGCGGTGCACAGCGTCTTCGCCTGGTCGTACTACGCGCTGCCCCCGGCGACGGCCCGCTTCTTCCGGCTGCTCGGCCTGCATCCCGGACCTGACCTGCGGATCGAGGCGGCCGCGGCGCTGGCCGGCGTCACCCCGGACGAGGCGCGGGCCGCGATGGAAGTCCTCACCGACGCCCACCTGGTCGAGCAGTCGTGCGCGCGCCGATACCGGATGCACGACCTGGTCAACGCGTACGCGAAGGACCGCGCCGAGGCGCAGGAGAGCGCCGAGGAGATCGAGGCGGCCCGGCGGCGCGTGCTCGGGTGGTACCTGCAGGGTTCGTACGACGCGAGCCAGTTCATGGACCACAGCAACCACTTCCCGATGGACATCGAGCTGTCCGGAGCGGCCACCGGCGTGCCGGAGATCCTCGACCGCCGCACGGCCAGCCTGTGGTACGAGCAGGAGTGGGCCAACATCGTCGCGGCGATCGAGTCGGCCGCCGAGTGCGGATACCGCGAATTGGTCTGGCAGCTGGCCGCGACCGTGCGCCTGGTCTTCCTCCAGGCCGATCGCCGCGACGCCGGATTCGCGGTGCTGGACATGGCGCTGCAAGCGACGCGCAACCTGGGGGATCTGCGTGCGGAGGGCACCATCCTCGACGGATTGGCCCACGGCTACAGCTACTTCGGCCAGCGCGAGGCGCGGGTGGAGGCGTACGACGCGGCGATTGCGATCTGGCAGGAACTCGGTGACCGCTATCGTGAGGCGATCGGCCGGACGACCCGCTCGCTGGAGATGTACCACCGTCGCGACTGGGGCAGCCTCGTGCCCTACATCGAGGAGACCATCGCGCTCGCCGAGGGGCTGGGGGAGCGGAGCATCTATGCGAGGAACCGCGGCAACCTCGCCGAGTGCATGCTCGAACTCGGACGGCTGCCCGAGGCACGGACGATGGCCCAGGAGGCGCTCGCGATCCACCGTGACCACGCGTGGTCCCTCGGGATCGCGGACTCGCTGTGGAACCTGAGCAGGGTCCTGCGGGCCTCGCGCCGGATGGACAAGGCGCTGCCGCACGCGATCGAGGCGGTCACGCAGGCGAAGCGGACCACGGACGCGTTCCTGCAGGGCCGCACGATGCTGGAGCTGGCCGTCGTGCTGCAGGGCAACCGCCGGTACGACGATGCGATGACGGCCTATCAGAAAGCGCTCGACCACGCCCGGCTCGCCGGAGACCGCGGCGGCGAGGCGCGCGTGCTCGAACGCGTCGCGGTGCTGCACCACGAGCGCGGGATCCTCACGTCGGCCCGCGTCTCCCACGAGCTGTCCATCGACATCTCCCGGGAGATCGGGGACCGCTGGTTCCTCGCCCTCAGCCTGGAGCGGTTCGCGGAGACCATGGAGCGGCTCGGCCGCTCCCGCGACGCGCGGGCGGCCCGCACGGAGTCCCTGGAACTGTTCAAGGGCTTCGACGAGCCGGCCGCGCACTCCGCGGGAGATCGGCTCTCCGCCGTCCTCGGGATCGGCTGACCCCGGGGACGGCGGAGCGAGGGCGGCCGCCGGGTCGGCTGCCGGGCGCGTGGCCCGGTCGGCCGATTCCGACGGTCGGTGGTGCGGTGGGGCGGTGGTGTGGTGATGCGTTGGTCCGGTGGCGCGGTGGCGCGGCGGCGCGGTGGCGCGGTAATGCCGGGGCGCGCTGGGTCAGCTCGGCTCGACGATCAGGACCGTGAGGGAGTTGGCGGGGGCGGTGTAGGTGAACACGCCGGCGGAGCCGGTCAGCTTCGAGCGGGTCGGGGTGATGGCGTCAGGCGCCGCCAGGGTGTTGCCCACGGTGTCGTCGGGGTTGGCGAGGACTTCGACCTTCGCCAGCCGGCCGGTGTGGCCGGTGAAGGCGAGCTGCGTGGCCACGGCGGCGGCGGAGGGGTTGACGAGCTTGACGTACACCCGGCCGGTGCGGCTGTCGATGGTGGCCGAGGAGTAGAGGCCCGTCGCCGAGGCGGTGATCGGGACGACCTTGTCGCCGATGTTGGTGGAGAACATCTGCTGCACGTAGTACGAAGTCGAGCCGTAGCTCTCGATCTGGTTGTAGCCGATCAGGTTCGGGTTCCACTGCGTGTGGCCGTAGTTCGCGAACAGGGGCGCGTACGAGCTCATGTGCACGATGTCGGAGTTGCGCTCCAGGCCGGTCATGAACGCGGCCTCGCCGAGCGAGTTGCCGAGGAAGCCGGTCGGCAGCGAGCCGGCGCTCGCGGTGCCGGCGTATTCGCCCACGAAAATCTGAGGGCCGCTGCGGTCGTAGGAGTCGAACATGGTCGACGCCGACTCGAACCAGGACTCGCTCTCGTAGTAGTGCAGGTCGAGCACGTCCATCGGCCGCGAGGTGACCTTGGTCGTCGCGATCAGCTTGATGTCGGGGTACGCCGCCTTCAGGGCGTCGTAGAAGGCCGCGTAGCGGTATTTGTCGTAGCTGCCGCTGCCGTCGATCCAGTCCTCGTTGCCGATCTCCAGATACGGCGCCGTGAACGGCGCCGGGTGGCCGTCTGCGGCGCGCTTGGCGCCCCAGGTCGAGGTGATCGGGCCGGTCACGTACTCGACGAGGTCCAGCGCGTCCTGCACGTAGGGCGCCAGGTCGGCCTCCGCGACCACCGTGCCGTTCAGCGTGTAGCCCGCCCACACGCCGAGCACCGGGGTCGCGCCCAGGTCCTCCGCGAGCTGCAGGTACTCGAGCAGGCCGAGGCCGTCGTCGGAGAAGTAGCCCCACGCCGAGTTCTCGTGGCCGGGGCGCTCCCACACCGGGCCGATCGTCGTCTTCCAGTCCCAGCGCGTGGCGAGCGTGCTGCCCTCGACGTAGTTGCCGCCGGGGAACCGCAGGATGCCGGGGCGCATGTTCTGCAGCAGGTCGACGAGGTCGGGTCGCAGGCCGTTGGGCCGGTTGCGGTACGTCGGCGGGAAGAGCGAGACGACCTGCAGCCAGAGGGAGGAGCCGGACGGCACCGGCGCGGCGTTGCCCGAGCGGTTGTCCACGCCGATCACGAACCGGCCGCCGGTCGACTCGGTCGCGCTCTTGGGCACCCGCAGCACGGTCTGGAACCGCCGCCAGTCGCCGGAGACGCCGCCGACCGCGGCCGTGGCATACGAGGTCGAACCGTCCGCGGACTCCAGGGCGATGGTCAGCGGGGCGTCGAAGCCCGCGGTCGCCTTCGCGAAGAAGGACACGCGGTAGGTCTGGCCCGGCACGATCGGCACGCCGAAGTAGCCGCCGTTCGCCATGCCGGCGCGCTGCCCGGCGCCGACCGCGCTGAAGTCGACGCGCAGCGAGCGGGTCAGGGCGCTGTTGAGGCCGACGCCGCTGTCGAGCACCGGGGTGGCCGACGCGCCGCCGTCGGAGACCTCGGTCCAGTCGGTGGCGAACAGTTCGATGGTGGCGTCGTTGCCCTTGCCCGAGGAGTCGACGGCGGTCGCGCCCTTCGCCTCGTCGAACCGGTACCAGGCGACGTTGCCGCCGCCCGCCGAGCCGCCGGCGGAGGTCTGGAGTGAGGCGACCTCGGCGGCGGTCAGCGCGCGGTCGTAGATCTGGAACTCGTCGACGGAGCCGCTGAGGTACGGGTCGGGGGACCACTGCGAACGGCCGACGTAGTTCTGCGTGGTGTGCGGCAGGCTCGACGGGTTGAGCGTCATCGACGTGTTCGTGTCGACCGCGACCCCGTTGACGTAGAGGGTCGCGGTGGTGCCGGAGAGGGTCACGGCCAGGTGGCTCCAGGTGCCGGCGGGCAGCGCGGCGGGCGCGTTGAGCTGCTGCTCCGCGTAGTAGCTGTCCAGCGTGATGGAGAAGCGCGGCGTGGCCCCGGCGTCGATCGACAGGAACATGTAGTCGGTTTCGCCGGTACCGAAGTCGAAGACCCGCATCCACTGGCTGATCGAGGACGGATTCACCCACGCCGCGATCGTGAAGTCGGTCAGGCCGTCGACGATGCCCTCGGGCAGCAGCACGTACTGCGCCGGGCTGCCGCCGCCGAGCTGCACGGCGTTGCCGAACTTCCCGGCCACCCGCGGTATCTGGTCGGCCGTGTACCAGGCGGTCGGCGTGTTCGGGTCCATGAAGGTGCGGTTGCGGATGAGCTCCGCGTAGAGGCCGCCGACGCCGGCGTAGTTGATCTCCTCGAAGAAGGCGCCGAACAGCTCGGGGCTGACGGTGTGGCCCGGATTCGCCGAGTCGATCGTCAGCGCCAGCGCGCTGTCCGCGGCGGCGGTCCCGGCGCCGAGCAGCACGTCGCCGGCGGGCAGCGCGGCGGCGCCCAGGATGCCCAGCGTGGTGCCGCGCAGCACGACGCGCCGGGAGACTCCGTTGTCATTCATCGCGTGTTACTCCCTGGGTGAGAGGGGTGAGCAATCGTGAGCGCTAACATCCGCTCGGCCGCGGCGGAGTGCGGATCCGGCGGTGGGCAAGAGGCCGAGCGGGCGGGGAATGCGCCGGTCGGGGAGCGGGTTCAGCCTCCTGACCTGCGGCAGTGATGACAGGCCTCGGGTATAAGGCCTCTGGTACGTGAGGCGCGCGGAGCCTGGCAGGTGGGGGCTCCGTCGCCTCGCATGGGGAATGTTAGCGTCAACACCCGAGGTGTCAAGAGATCACCTTCGGTGACTGATAGCGTTCACACTCCATCGCCGGGGACCGGATACCCCCGTTCGGCCCCGTTCCGCTGCGGCCTCCTGCCGCGGCCGTGAATACTTCGATGCGTGACAATGTCGACATTTGCGGCCGACGCGTGACCGCGCCCTTCGCGCGCGGGCCGGTGCTCGCGATCGCGGCGGCGACGGGGGTCGTGCTGACGGCGGTGAGCGGCCGGTTCGGCTACTTCGGCGACGAGCTCTACTTTCTCGCCTCCGGCCGCTACCACCGGGCCTGGGGCTACGCCGACAATCCGTGGCTGCTGCCGCAGCTGGCCAGGTACCTCGACCTGCTCGCCCCCGGCTCGGTCGTCGTGATGCGGCTGCCCGCGATGCTGCTGACCGTCCTCGGCGTGGTGCTCAGCGCCCTGATCGCCCGGGAGTTCGGCGGCGGCCGGCGGGCGCAGACCGTCGCCGCCGCGGCGTTCGCGGTCTCCCCGCAGCTCCTGGGCACCGGACACCTCCTGATGACCTGCACGATCGACCCGTTCTGCTGGGTCCTCGTCAGCTGGCTGGTGGCCCGCTGGGTGCGCACGCGCGATGACCGGCTCCTGCTCTGCACCGGCCTGGCCACCGCCGTCGCGATGCAGGCCAAGTTCCTGATCGTCGTGCTCTGGCTCGGGTTGGCCGTCGGCGCCCTGCTCGCCGGCCCGCGCGAGATCCTCCGTCGCCCGCTGCTCTGGGCCGGCGCCGCGACCACGGTCCTGATCACGCTCCCCACCCTCATCTGGCAGCAGAGCCACGGCTGGCCCTACCTGCTGATGAGCAAGGTGGTGTCCAGCCAGGTGGACCACGCGTGGGGCGGTCGGCTGGCGATCCTGCCGCTTGCCGTGCTGACCGCCGGCGCCTTCGTCGGCGCGTTCCTGGTCTTCCACGGCTGCTACGCCCTGATGCGCGCGCCCGAACTGCGCGACTACCGGCTGTTCGGCTGGGCCTGCCTCGTCGTCACGGTCGTCTTCCTCGTTTCTGCGGGCCGCTACTACTACTTCTCCGGTCTCTACTCGGTACTGTTCGCCGCCTCGGGCACGCGCATCGAGCGCCGGATGCCCGCACGTTGGTGGCGCTGGGTGCCGACGTGGCCCGCGTTTCTGGTCTCCGCGGCGCTCGCGCTCTACCTCGCGCTGCCGGTCCGGCCCGACAGCCCGTTCACCGGTTCCGCCCTGGTCGACTACCTGCCCGTGAGCAGCATCGGCTGGCCGCAACTCGCGCTGACGACCGCGGCCGCCTACGAGCGCCTGCCCGCCGGCGTTCGCGCGCACACCGTCGTCGTCGGCGACACGTACTGGCAGGCCAGTGCCCTCGACGTCTTCGGCCGCGGGGACGGCCTGCCGCGCGCCTACGGCGTCGAACGCGGCTACTGGTACATGGGACAGCCCCCTGCCGCGACCCGCGAGGTGCTCTATGTCGGCAGCGACCGCAACACGATCGGCCGTTTCTTCGGCTCGGTGCATCAGGTCTCCACCGTCCGCCTGGCCCACGTCGACGCGGAGGCCGCCAACCAGGGCGTGCCGATCTGGTTGTGCGCCGAGCCGCGCGGAACCTGGTCGCAGATCTGGGCCCGCATGTACCAGCCATGATGGAGCAGATGGCGGGCGTCAGCCGGCCCTGAAGAACTCAGGCCCGGCAATACGCCGATCCAACTTTTCCGGCTGCGGTTATCCGCGGCCATTTTCATTTTCATCGGCTATCGGCCGTGCCCTGTCCACCACAGTTGTCTGCGACCGTTTTCATTTTCATCGGCCTTCGGTCTTCCGCCGCCGTGCTTTGTCTCAACGGCCACAGCTATCTGCGATCGTTTTCATTTTCATCGTCGTCGCCCGGCCAGCGTGTTCCGATTCCCCTCGCCTCGGTTATCTGCGGCCGTTTTCATTTTCAGCTGCATCCCGTTCGGGGGCGTACATGACCCGTTTGGATCTTCAGCGCGCGCGCCGCGCCGCCCATAAGCCTTTAGTTGGTAAGTGAGGTCGAAGATCACACTTCGGCATCACCATATCAGCCGTCTGACCGGCCGGAGCTTGAGACCCGTCGGTCTGTTTTCCTGGAGCCAGCATGCCGCAGTTCCGATCCCTGCCTGTTCCGGAGCCCGACTCCGAGCAGCGTTCCCTGCCCGGACGGCTCCGCGAGCTCGCCGCGCGGCAGGCGCACCAGCGGGCGTTCACGTTCGTGGACTACCCGGATCTGCGCTCCGGCGGGCGCTCCCGCAGCTTGACGTGGGGCCGGCTCTACGACCGCGCCCGGGTGGTGGCCTCGCAGGTGCGCGAGGTCGCGCAGCCGGGGGACCGGGCCGTATTGCTGATGCCGCAAGGACTCGACTACGTCGCCGCCTTCCTCGGATGCCTGACCGCCGGCGTCATCGCGGTGCCGCTGTTCCCGACCAACCAGCCGGGTCACGCGAATCGCGTCGCCGCGGTGCTCGAAGACTGCGAACCGGCGTGCGCGCTGGTCTCCGGGTCGAGTGCCGCCGCCGCGCGCGCGTACCTCGACGAGGATGCGCACGGCTACCGCGACATGCCCCTGGTCCGCGTCGATGCGTCGCAGCCGCTGACGGGTGCGCGAACGGCGGCCGAGTGGCCGGATCCGGAGCCCGGCGACATCGCGTATCTGCAGTACACGTCGGGCTCCACGCGCAGCCCGGCCGGGGTGATGATCTCGCACGAGAACGTCGTGCGGAACGCGAACCAGGTGCGCGCCCGCTTCCCCGCGTCGACGGTCGTCAGTTGGCTGCCGCTGTTCCACGACATGGGTCTCGTGGTGAACATCTGCATGCCGATCGTCGGCGGCATCGCCAGTGTGCTGATGGATCCGGTCGCCTTCCTGGCCCGTCCGGAGCGCTGGCTGCGGCTGATCGGCGCGCACCCCGGCGTTTTCGCAGCCGCGCCGAACTTCGCCTACGACTACTGCGTCAGCAAGGTGCGGCCGGAGACGGTCGCCGACCTGAGACTCGACCGGCTCCACGGCCTCGCCAACGGCGCCGAGCCGGTCCGCCCGCGCACGCTGCGGGCCTTCGCCACGGCGTTCGCCGGAACCGGCCTGCGCCCGGAGATGCTCTGCCCGTCCTACGGATTGGCGGAGGCGACCGTGTTCGTGGCCGCCGACGGTGCCGGCACCGCGCCGCACGAGGTCACCTGCGACCGCGCCGCCTTCGCCGAAGGCCGCATCGTTCCGGCGACCGCCGCTCACGCTGCTCATGCCGCTCATGCTGCTCATGCCGCTGACGCTGCTGATCCTTCTTGCGCTGCTGACGCCACTGACGCCGGTCACGCCGCTGACGCCGGTCACGCCGCTGACGCTGCTCACGTCGGTCACGCCGCTGACGCCGGTCAAGCCACTCACGCCGATCACACCTCGTCCGGCGACGCCGTCACCACCCTCGTCGCCTGCGGCACGCCGGTCGGCCAGGAGGTGCGGATCGTCGAACCCGGCGGGCTGCGCGTCCTGCCCGACGACTCCGTCGGCGAGATCCTCGTGCGCGGCGCGAACGTCGGCCTCGGCTACTGGAAGCGCAGCGAGCAGTCCGCGGAGGTCTTCGGTGCGATCCTGCCCGGGACCGGCGAGCAGCCGTGGCTGCGGACCGGCGATCTGGGCGCGATCCACGACGGGCGGCTGCTGGTCACCGGGCGTCTCAAGGATCTGCTGATCATCGACGGCCGCAACCACTACCCGCAGGACGTCGAGGAGACCGTGCACGCGGCGCTCGGCGCGGATCGGCGCGAGCGCGCGGCGGTGTTCGCCGTCCCCGGCGAAGACGGCGAGGTCGTGGTGGCCGTCGCCGAGCGTCGCAGGGACCGGATGAAACAAGAGGCTTTGGCCGCGGCCGAACCCTCGAGCTCCATCGAGCACACCGTGCGCGCGCGGGTCGCCGGAACCCATGGCCTGCACCTCGACCGCCTCGTGCTCGTATCGCCGGGAACCATCCCGCGAACCTCCAGCGGCAAGGTCTCACGCAGCGCCTGCAAGGCGGCCTACCTGCGCGGCGAATACACGAAGGGACGCAACTGATGGGCCACGTCGAGAGCGCCGACGGCTTCGGACTGCACGCGGACGGGGACACCGCGGAACTCGACCTCGCCGTGCGGCGCCACGTACTCGCGCGTCTGCACGAGTGGTACGGAATCGACCCGAGCTGGGTGACCGGAGACCGGCCGCTCGCCGAGCTCGGACTCACCTCCCGCGACGCCGTCACCCTCGCGGCCGAGCTGAGCGAGCTGGCCGAGGTGGCTCTCCCGGCGACGGTGCTGTGGGAAGCCCCGACCCTGGAACTGCTCGCGCGGCACATCCGCGCGCAGACGGCGCCCGACGCCGGGCCTACGGCGCAGGCCGCCTCGACGACCACTCCTCCGGAGGGTCGCGGCGGCACCGCGATCGCCGTCGTCGGCATCGGCTGCCGGCTCCCCGGATCGATCTCCTCGCCAGACGAGTTCTGGCGGCTGCTCCGCGAGGGCGGCGATGCGGTCGGCACGGTGCCCGGCGGCCGGTGGGACGGCTTCGCCGCGGACGGGGATCCGACGCTCGACGAGGTCCGGCGGCACGGCGGCTTCCTCGACGACATCGCCGGATTCGACGCCGAGTTCTTCGGCATCCCGCCGGTCGAGGCAGCCGCGATGGATCCGCAGCAGCGGCTGCTGCTGGAAGTCGCGCACGAGGCGCTGGATCACGCCGCGATACCCGCCTGCTCGCTGGCCGGCACCAGAACCGGCGTGTTCGTCGGCATCAGCGGCAGCGAGTACTTCCGGCTGACGACGGCCGACCTCTCCCGCGTCGATGCGTGGACCCCGTCCGGCGCCGCGCTGAGCATTGCCGCGAACCGGCTGTCCTACGTGCTCGACCTGCGCGGCCCGAGCATGGCGGTAGACACCGCGTGCTCCTCCTCGCTCGTGGCCGTGCACCACGCGGTACGCAGCCTGCTCGCGGGGGAGTGCGAGACCGCGCTCGCAGCCGGGGTCAACGCCCTGCTCTCTCCGGCGGTGACGCTCGCCTTCCAGCGCGCGGGCGCGCTCGCGCCGGACGGCCGCTGCAAGGCTTTCGACGCCGCCGCGAACGGCATGGTGCGTGCCGAGGGCTGCGGCGTCGTCGTGCTGCGACGCCTCGCCGACGCCGAGCGGGCCGGGGACCGGGTGCTCGCCGTGATCCGGGGCACGGCTGTGAATTCGGACGGCCGCTCCAACGGCCTGATCGCGCCGAACGCCGAGGCGCAGCGCGCGCTGCTCGCCCAGGTGTACGCCGAGGGCGGCCCGGTTCGGCCCGCCGAACTCGACTATGTCGAGACGCACGGCACCGGAACCCCGCTCGGCGACCCGGTCGAGGCCGGCGCGCTCGGTGCGGTCCTCGGCGCCGGACGCGCCCCGGACCAGCCGCTGCTGATCGGCTCGGTGAAGACCAACCTCGGGCACCTCGAGGCGGCCGCCGGCATCGCAGGGCTCATCAAGACCGTGCTGGCGCTGCATCACGGGAACGTGCCGCCGCAGCTGCACTTCTCCGAACCCAGCCCGCACATCGACTTCGACGCCGACGGCCTGCGCGTGGTCACCGAGGCCGAGCCGTGGCCGCGCTATTCGGGCACCGCGACGGCCGGCGTGTCGGCGTTCGGGTTCGGCGGCACCAATGCGCACGTCCTCGTGCAGGAGTACCGTCCGTCCACCCCGCTCGCCGATCCGGTGGCGAAACCCGCCTTGGGCGGCGAGCCGCAACCCGCGATGCTCGTACTCGACGCCGCGTCGGACGACCGGCTGCGCGAGGAGGCCGGACGGCTCGCCGCCTGGCTGCGCACCGAACCCGGCGTACGCAGCCGACCGATCGACGTCGCGCACACGCTGCTCGGCCGCATCGGCAAGGGCCCTCGGCAGGCAGCCGTCGTAGCCCGCACGAGTGAGCAGGTGGCCGAAGCTCTCATCCATCTGAGCGAGGGCCGCCCGCACCCGGCGACCCTTTCGGGTCAACAGCCCGCCGCCGCGAACACCGGCGCGGTCTGGGTGTTCTCCGGCTACGGCTCGCAGTGGCCTGGCATGGCGCGCCGCTTGCTCGACTCCGAGCCCGCGTTCGCCGCCGCGATCGACCGCATCGAACCGCTGATGCTGCGGCACGGCGGGATCTCGCTCCGTGCGGCATTCGAACCCGACGCGAAGCTGGACTGCGCCCCCGTCGTGCTTCCCGCGATCTTCGGCATCCAGGTCGCGCTCGCCGACCTCTGGCGCGCACACGGCCTTCGCCCCGCAGCCGTCGTCGGCCACTCGATGGGCGAGGTCGCGGCGGCCGTCGTCGCCGGCGCCATCGATGAGGAGACCGGCGTGCGGATCATGGTCGAGCGTTCCAAGCTGCTCGACGGACTCTCCGGCGGCGCCATGGCCGTCGTCGACCGGAGCCGCGACGAGATCGAGGTCGTGGCCGAGGACGGGCTCGACAGCATCTGCATCGCTGTCCATTCGTCTCCGCGGCAGTGCGTCGTCGCCGGTAGTGCCGAGGACGTCGAGCGCCTGGTCGAGCGGGTCACGGCGGACGGCGGTAACGCCAGATCCCTCCGCGCCGCGGCAGCCGGGCACACCGCGCACGTCGACCCGCTGCTCGATCAGCTGGCCAAGGAGCTCGGCGAGATCACGCACAAGAGCCCTGACTGCCGCGTCTACTCGACGGTCCTCGAGGACCCGCGAGCGGTGCCGGATTTCGATACCGGTTACTGGGTTCGCAACCTGCGCGACCCGGTCAGGTTCCAGCAGGCGATCACCGCCGCCGCCGCGGACGGATTCCGTGTCTTCGTCGAGGTCTCGCCGCATCCGACGCAGCTGTACCCGATGAACGAGACGCTGCGCGCAGCCGGAGTCACCGACGCGCTCGTCCTGCCGACCCTGCGCCGCGACACCGACGAATCCGTCACCTTCCGCCTCTCCGCGGCCGCCCTGCTGATGCGCGGCTCCATCGAACCCGCCGTCGCGCGCAATGCCCTGCACCCGGGAGCCCGCGTCGTCGACGTGCCCTCGCCGCGCTGGCGACACCGGCGCTTCTGGGTCGACGTCGACCCGCGCGAGCCGGTCGCGTCGCAGGCCGAATCGCCGCAACCCGCGGCACTGGAGCCACACGCCTCCGCGACGGCCGATGCCGCTCCGTCGGACGACGTCCGCGACCGCCTGCGGCTGATCGTCTCGCAGGTCATGGGTTACTCGCCGCAGTGCATCGGAGACTCAACCCCGCTGACCGAACTCGGCCTCGACTCGCTGCACGCCGTACGCGTCCTCGCGATGGTCGAGCACGAATTCGGCGTCGCGCTGCCGCCGAAGGCCGTGCTGCGCGAGGGCACGATCGCCACGGTTTCCGAGCTGCTTTCCGACGCCTCGGCAGGCAAACCGGCCAAGAGCGGCGTCAGGCCCCGCGACGCCACCGAGCGCCTCATCGCACAGGTGTGGGCCGATGTCAGCGGCGACCGCGTTGCCGACGTGATCGCGCCGCTCACGGCTCTGACGAGGGATAAGAATCTCGCGGCTGAGTTCGTCGGCGTCCTCGCCGAACGGATCGGCACGCCGCCGCCGCGGCTGGAGTTCGACGACGCGCCGAGTGTCGGCGCGCTTGCGGACCTGATCCGGCCCCTGCTGGAGACGCCCGTCGAAGGCCCGATCCGCGTTCTGCGCGCGGAAGGCGGCAGGCCTCCGCTGTACCTGATCCACCCGGCCGGGGGCTCGTCGGCCGTCTACCGCGGCCTCGTCGACCGCCTCGACGCCGACCAACCGGTCTTCGGGCTCGAACGACTCCCCGACACGGAAGCCGCCGAGGTGACGGAAAAGGCCGCCGTGTACGCGCGCATCATCCGCGAGCGCGACCCCGACGGACCGTGGGCGGTCGGCGGCTGGTCCTTCGGCGGCGCCGTCGGCCAGGAGGTCGCCCGACTGCTGTCCGAGCACGGCACCGTCAGCGCCCTGGTTCTCATCGACACGGTGCTGCCACTGCCCGAACCCGGCCAGGACGTCCGGAAGATGCTGCTTCGGCGCTACCGCGAGTTCGCCGCCTACATCGAGGAGGCGTACGGCAGTCCGCTCAACCTCCCGTACGGGCAGATGCGAGAGCTCGACGACGCCGGCCAGATCGCCACGGTCGTAGAAGCCCTCAGGCAGACCGCCGACCTGCCGCCGACGGCCCTCGAACACCAGCGGGACTCGTTCCTCGATCTGCGCAGCGCCGAACGCCACATCCCGCAGCCGTACGCGGGCCGCACTCTGCTCTACCGCGCCAGCGAGGTCGCCCCGCACACCGTCCGCGATCCGCGCTACGAGCGCACCGACCCGGCCCTCGGCTGGGACTCGCTGTGCCCCGACCTCACGATCAGCCCGCTCCCGGGCCACCACTTGAGTCTCCTCGACCCACCGGTCGTGGATGTCCTCGCCCGCCGGCTCGACGCCGACCTGCGCGGCGCCTGAGCCGGACCCCTCCGGAGACAAGGAAGACCCCTGCAGCCATGCCTTCCGCATCGCCACGCCCGCTCTGGGCATTGGCCTCCGTCGTCACGCTGTCCATGACCGCTTTGCTGGTCACGGCCGCGTACATCGACGGGGTCGGCCCCGCCCCCGCCGCGGCCGCCGCACCGCGCTTCGCGGTACCGCCCACCTCCGTGTCGCGCACCGCGCACCCCGGGACACGCCCCGGAACACCACCTGCACACGCCGCCGCGCCCTCGATCCCGTCTCAGGGCACGTCCGCGGTACCGACGTCTGCCGCAGCTCCCGCTGTCGGCGGCGCAACCCCGGCGGCCTCCACGTCCGCAGCCGCGGCACCCGCCGCCGCACCTCCCGTGTCTTCGCCGACGCCGTCCGCCACGTCGTCCACCCCCGTGCCGATCTCCGTCCCCCCGCCGGGCGGCACCGCCGACGACGGCTCTTTCATCCAGTCAGAGACCTGGCTCGACCCGCGGATGGCCGATCTGAGGGTCGGCTCGTTCGCGGTCGGCGCGATCGTGCCTGTGCGGATCATCGTGCCCGAGAACTGGGGCGCGGACCCGAACGGTGTGACGTGGCCGGTCCTCTACCTGCTGCACGGCGCGCACGACGACTACACGGCGTGGACGCGGGAGACCGACATCGAGTCCTTCGTCGCCGACAAGAGCGTCGTCGTCGTGATGCCCGAGGACGGCCCGACCGGCATCCCGACCCGCTGGTGGAACGGCGGCAAGCAGACTCCCGACTACGAGACCTTCGACGCCGTCGAGCTGATGCAGCTGCTCAAGCGCGACTTCAACGCCAGCTCGAAGCGCGCGATCGCGGGCGTGTCCACCGGCGGCTACGGCGCGATCATGATGTCCGCGCACTACCCGGGGACGTTCGTCGCGGCGGCCTCCTACAGCGGCCTGCTGAACACGACGTATCCCGGCATGCCCGCCGTGATGCGCGCGATCGTCGCGCGGGAGGACATCCAGCCCGACGCGCTCTGGGGCGACCCGCTGCACAACGTCCAGCTGTGGAACGACGACAACCCCTACGCGCATGCCGTGAACCTGCGCTGGACCTCGCTGTTCATCTCCTGCGGGGACGGCAAGGGCACGTCAGGGGTCAAGCCCGGCTCCTCGGACGTCCAGCTCGGACAGACCCTCGAGCAGGCGATCCAGCCGCAGAACATCGCGTTCGCCGACCGGCTCGGCGTGCTCGGCATCCCGGTGCGGTCCGACTTCTACAGCGGCGGCGTGCACAACTGGTCCTCCTGGAGGGGCACGTTCGCGGCCTCATGGCCGATGCTCGCCGCCGGGCTCGGCCTGCAGTCCTGACGAACGGCCGGACGGCGCATCACACCCCTGCACCACAGCAGAACCATCACCACCACGAGGAGAGATCCGGGCATGAACACGAACACCCCCCTCACCGAGGCGGTCCTGGCCGGCGCGGACGGCGAGGAGCTGGCGGCCACGCCGCTGCCCGAGACGTTCCGCGCGGCCTACCTGCGGCGCGAGGACCAGGAGATCTTCCGCGGTGTCCAGGACAAGGACGTGCGCCGCACGCTGCACATCGGCGAGGTGCCGATGCCCGAACTCGCCCCCGACGAGGTCGTCGTCGCGGTGATGGCGGCGGCGGTGAACTACAACACCGTGTGGTCCGCGACGTTCGAGCCGCTGCCCTCGTTCCAGTTCCTGAAGCACGTCGCGCGGGCCGGCGGCTGGGACGCCCGGCACGACCAGGACTTCCACGTCATCGGTTCCGACGCGTCCGGCGTCGTCGTCCGGGTCGGAGCCGCGGTGCGCCATTGGAAGGCCGGCGACAAGGTCGTCGTCACCCCGGGCGCGATCGACGAGCAGGAACCCGCGGCGCAGCAGGACGGCCTGCTCGCCGACCGCACCCTCGCCTGGGGCTTCGAGACCAACTACGGCGCCTTCGGCGACTACGCGATCGTCAAGGCCACCCAGCTGATGCGCAAGCCCAGGCACCTCAGCTGGGAGGAAGCCGCATGCAACTCGCTGTGCCTCGGCACCGCCTACCGGATGCTGATTTCAAAGCACGGCGCCCGGATGAAGATGGGTGACGTCGTCCTGATCTGGGGAGCCACCGGCGGCCTCGGCGGCTACGCCGTGCAACTCGTGCAGCGTGCCGGCGGCATCCCCGTCGGCGTGGTCGGCAACGCGCGCAAGGCGGCGCTGCTCGAGAAGATGGGCTGCCGTCACGTGATCAACCGGCAGGAGATCGGCTTCACCGACTGCGCCGACGGGACTGACGAGACCGGCGAGATGGAACGCTGGCGCTCCCTCGGCGCCGCCATCCGCAAGCAGGTCGGCGAGGACCCGCACGTCGTGTTCGAGCACGTCGGCAAGGAGACCTTCGGCGCGTCCGTCTTCGTCGCCCGGCGCGGCGGCAGCGTCGTCACGTGCGGGTCCAGCACCGGCTACGCCCACAACTACGACAACCGCCACCTCTGGATGCGCGTCAAGCGGATCATCGGCAGCCACGGCGCCAACTACCAGGAGGCCGTCGAGGCCAATCGGCTGCTCGAACTTGGCATCCTCGTCCCGACCCTGTCCCGCGTCTATCCGTTCGCCGCGGTCGGCGAGGCGACGCGCTCCGTCCAGCGCAACGAGCACGAGGGCAAGGTCGGCGTGCTCTGCCTCGCCTCCGAGGAGGGACTCGGCGTCGAGGATCCCCTGCTGCGCGGGCAGATCGGCGAGGAGCGGCTGCGGCTCTTCCGCGACCACGAGGTCTGATCCGTACTGAGCCGGACCAGGGTGTCGGCCGGGCCCGTCGGGGTCCGGCCGACACCGTTTCTATGGTGCGAGGCCGAGGAGCTGCACGGTATGGTCTAAACCAGCTGAGGAGGGGTTACATGGCCACGACTGTGCCGACCGACGTCGGACCGGAGCCGGTCGGACTGCTGGGGCGGATGAGCTGGGCGCTGCGGCGGCGGGCGTTCCGCTGGTGGTTCGCGGGCCAGGTGACGTCGTCCTCGGGCACGATGACGCAGGCGGTGGCGCTGTCGTGGACCGTTCTGCAGGTCACGCACAGCGCGGTCTGGCTCAGCGCGGTGACGGCGTGCTCGTGGGGTCCGTCGCTGGTGCTCGGGGCGTGGGCCGGGGCGCTGGTCGATCGCTGCGATCGCCGGCGGCTGCTGATCGTCACGCAGGCGCTGATGATGGCGATCGCGGCGGCGTTGTTCGCCCTCCAGGCGGCCGGGGAGCTGGGGCTGCCGCTGATCCTCGCGATCTCGCTGGCATCCGGAGCCGTGACGTCGGCCGATTCGCCCGCCCGGCAGGTGTACGTCGTGGACCTGGTCGGCCGGGAGGCGGTGGCGAGCGCGGTCGGGCTGTGGGAGGTGGCGCTGAACGCCTCGCGCGTCGTCGGCCCCGGCCTCGGCGGCCTGCTGCTGGCCACCTCGGGGGCGGCCGCGTGCTTCGGAGTGAACGCGCTGACGTACCTGGCGCCGCTGCTGGTGCTGCTGCGGATGCAGGGGACGCCGAGCGCCGAGGGAGCGCGCACGCGCCGTTCGCAGAAGGGCGCCGCGCGCGAGGGGCTGCGGTACGCGCTGCGTACGCCGCTCTATCGGGCGCTGCTGCCGATGGCGACCGCGAGCGGGCTGATCTTCAGCATGGGGATCGCGCTGCCTCCGCTGGTCAGCGACTCGCTGCACTGGGGTGGCGGCGGGTACGGCGCGATGATGGCGGCCTTCGGGGTCGGCGGACTGCCCGGGGCGCTGCTCGCCGCCGCGTCGCCCGAGCCCACGGGTCGCAGGGTTCGGATACTGGCGCTGTGCACGGCCGCCTCGGTGCTCCTGGTCGCGTGGTCGCCGGTGCCCGCGATCGCGTTGCTGGGCATGGTCTGCGTCGGCGCGAGTTCCATCTGGTTCATCGCACTCGCCAACACGCTCGCGCAGCTGCGCTGCGACCCGGACTTCCGAGGACGCGTGATGAGCCTGTGGGGCATGGCGATGACCGGAATGCTCCCGATCACCGGATTCGCGGTCGGCGTGGTGATCGACGGCGCCGGACCGCGCGTCGGCTTCTCCGTCTCAGGAATCTGCGTGGCGGCAGCGGTGATCGTCGGCTGGCGCGCACTGCGCGATTGAGTCGCGCGTCACCACCGCGCAGTTGCGCACCTATGTCCCCGAGGGCCATGCCCTTAAGGTGACACCACGTCAACGCCGCAAGTGTGGGCCGGCGTGACGACCTCCCGGCTTTCGCGGAGCGGGGAGGGGACCGAGCCGATGGGACGATCGCGCGTCCGATGGCGCCGGCTTGGTCCGAACCCGGTGGGGGTGATGGAGGGGAAGGTGTGGGTCCGGAGTTCGAGGGTGCTGGTGGGGAGTGCTCTCGTGCTCCGATACACACAGACTTCGCACTATCCGGGCCCCGCCTCGCCCCCGTCGGCCGCCATCGCGTTCACCAACGCCGCGAGGCTGCGCCCGTCCTCCTTGCCCTTCGGCTCCATGCAGCCGGCGACGAGCGCCAGGGCCGCGGTACTGAGCAGGCCGCGTTTGCTGGGAGGATCCATCACGCGCGTCTCAGGGCCCTCCGCCATCGCCCGCAGGGCGCAGCCCTCGACGAGCGCGGTGAGGATGTCCGCCAGTTCGCCCAGGCTGATGCCCTCGCGGAGTTGCAACCCGCGCGCCGCCATCATGCGCGTGTAGATGCCGCCCCAGATCGTCTGCCCGCGCTCGTACTTCGCCGCGAGGACGGCGCGCACGGCCGGGTCGTCCTGCGCGCCGATCGAGGCCGCGAGCTGGATCCGGAAGGTGACCATCGCGAGCAGGTGGTCGGTCGCGTGGTACGCCACCTCCTCGATCGCCGCCGCGAAGTCCGCGCCCTCGGCCAGCAGCTGCGCGCCGCCGTCCCACAGGCCCGTGTACGAGGCCGGGTAGTAGCCCGTCCAGAGCACGAAGCCGAGCAGGTCCGCGATGAAGTCGGACTGGGTGCGCCAGCTCGTGCGCAGGGTCGAGACGCTGCCGCGGCGTGGGAGTGGGTCGGGATTGCGGTCCACCTCCGCCGCGACGGCGCGCTGGGTCAGGAATCCGAGGAAGGAGCGCTCCGCCGCCGCCGGGTGCGCCGCGTCGGCGGGTGCGGTGCGCGGGCCGATCCGCTGCTCGACCAGGCGGAGCGCGGCGGCGAGGTACGCCGCCGTCACGGGATCGTTGGCCAGCTGCCGCCGTCCGCGCTCGGTGCGTCTGTTGAGCCGGAGCAGAACCGGCGAAAGATCTTCGTTGAATGGGTAAGGAAGCCGGGACTTCAAATCCCCGTCGACTGCCATGCCGACATTCTGGCAGCCGACTACCCGCCGTGGTCGAGTCGTCCGACGGGATGAGCGCGTTTCGTGACGTCCGAATCGTCCGGATCGTCCCGACAGGCGTAGCGTTGAGAGGGTGATGGTCACCGGCGCACAGCCCGAGATCTCCCCGCCCCGGCCGCCCCTCGCGGCCGGACACGAGACGCAGCGCGCGCAGACGATGCGCATGCTGCGCCTGATGGTGGGGCTGCCGGCGGGTGACCCGGAGCGGGAGCGCCTGCGCGCGCTCGTCGTCGAGGAGCACATGCGCTACGCGCGGCGCATCGCCCGCCGCTACAGCACCCGCGGGTGCACGTCCGAGGACTTCGAGCAGGTGGCGTACCTGGGCCTGGTCAAGGCCGTCGACAACTTCGATCCCGAGCACGGCACGGGCTTCCTCGGCTATGCGACCCCGATGATCGTCGGCGAGATCAAACGCTATTTCCGCGACGCGACCTGGTGCGTCCACGTCCCGCGCCGCATGCAGGAGCTGACCGGCGCCATGCACAAGGCCGCCGACGAGCTGACCGTGCGGCTCGGCCGCCCGCCGACGATCAACGAGCTCGCCGCGGACCTGGGGATCCCGGCGGAGGAGGTCGTCGAGGCCCTGGACGCCGCGGAGGCCTACAGCACCGCGTCCCTGGACCGCCCGGTGGCCCGCGACGGCGCCGACGGCGGCGCGACCTCCCTCGGCGAGACGATCGGCGGAGAGGACCCCGGCTACGAGCAGGCCGTCGACCACGAGGTGCTGCGCGGGCTGATCGACGGGCTCGGCGAGCGCGAGCGGAGGGTGCTGTCGATGCGCTATTTCCGCGGCATGACGCAGGTTGAGATCGGCCAGCGGCTCGGCATCTCGCAGATGCAGGTCTCCAGGCTGATCGCGCGCACGCTCGCGAAACTGCGGGCGGGGTTCGGCTAGGCAGGCGGGGAGACGGGTGCCGCGCATGGGCCGCGTGCGGCCGGGTACCCGTCTCCGACCACCGGAAACGCGTGTCGGGCGGCCGGGGCCGCAGAGTGGAGAGGCGGGTGACAGTGATGCTGGAGCCGGATGACGCGGCGAAGGAGATCGCCCGTGAGCACGACGAGATAGACCGGCTCATCCTGCGCATCTCCATGCTCGGCGCCCGCGCCGGTGACGGCGCCGTGCCCGGGGCACCCGACGAACGCGCCGCCTACGTGCACAGCGCCTGCGTGCGCTTCGCCTACCACGTGCACGCCGAGGAGAAGCACCTCCACCAGGCCATGCGCAGGCACCTGCCCGACGGGGGCTACGTGGTCGAGAAGCAGCGGCTGCGGGACCGCGCCGTACTGCGGACGATCGAGTGCTGCGAACTGCCCGACATACCGGCCGACGAGCGCGACGTGCTGATCGGCCAGCTAGTCGTCGGAGTCCAGGACCACGTCGAGCGCTACGACGCCGAACTGCTCCCCGGCCTGATCCGCGCCTGCCCCCTCGCAGAGAGCCGCCGCGTAGCCGTCGTGCTGCACGCCGGCGTCCAAGCCGTGCGCGACAAGTGGAAGATCGCGAACGGCTCCGGCCCCGAGCGCGACCCCGCCGAGGACGAGCCCGCCCCAGCGCGCCCGCGCCGCGGCCTACGCGGCCTGCTGCACCGCCGCACACCTCAGCCCGAACAGCCGAGCGCGGACCACAAGGGCTATGCGACCTGACGTCCAGGCACCCGACTGAACCCGACTGAAGCGAAAATCCCCATCGAATCCCACCGAACCCAGGCCTGGCCCCCGGCGCGACGCAGTTCCCGCCGACTGAAGCGGTGCACCAGCCGCAGCGCGAGGGGATTTCTCGCACCGGCGCGACCGAGTGCGAGGCCTGGAAGTGAAAAATCCCCCATCGAGAAGAGGACCGCAAAAAGAAGGACACGGAGGCGCCCTGCGGTCGAGCGGCACGCGCACACTCCCGCCGAGGTCGTGGTGCTCTCCTCGCCTGGCAGGCGCAGCCCAACCAGGGTTCTGCCGGGGGTGCACGCGGCGCAGCGAAAAAACGCACCACCCAAGCCGCCGCCGCTTGCACCCCCGGCAGGTTCCTGGTCGCCTCCGGTGCCAGGCGAGGAGAACACCACGACCGGACCCCACC
>NZ_JAGSOH010000118.1 GCF_018139625.1 Actinospica acidithermotolerans
CGGTAGGGGCCGAGCTCGGGGGCGCCGGCCTTCGCGTCGATCCCGATACGCACGAGGTTGCCGGCGCGCAGCGTGTTGAGCAGGATCGCGTTGAACACCCCGGACTTGCCCGCCCCGGTCTGGGCGGCGATCAGGGTGTGGACCCAGGCGAGTTCGACGCGCAGGAGCTGGTGGTCTTCGTCGAAGCCGATCGGGACCGGCTCGAGGAAGTCGGCCACCTGCATGTCCGGGTGCCACACCATCCAGTCGAGCAGCCGGTCGGGCCCGTCGTAGACGGTGAGCACGACCTCGTCCTTGCGCGGGCCGGCGACCATCTCCAGGCGCCGGCAGCCGAGGTTGGTGGCGATCACCTCGCGCTTGTTGCGCACGACCTGGTCGCGGCTGACCCGGCCGGGCGGGAGGGCGAGCACGCCCTCCCAGGTGTGCGGGTTGTACGCCGAGATGCGCACGGCGCGGATCGCGACCTTGTCGATCCCGGCGTGGCGGAAGGCGGCGTAAAGCCGGGCGTCGTAGGGGGAGTCGAACACCGGCTCGGCATCGTCGATCTCGGCGCCGGGCTGCCCTGCCTGCGGGGCGAGCTGCGCGGCCATCTCCACCGCGACGTCCTGGGCGCGCTCGTAGCGGGCGCGGTGCACGGCGTAGCGCATGCCGAGCGCCGCGGCGGAGCCGATGCCCGCGGCCGCGTACCCCACAGGCGAGGCCCCGGCGCCGGCGGAGATCCCGAGCATCGCGGTGACCGCGGACAGCAGCAGCAGTCCGCGCGTGATCAGCGGGTCCGCGTCCTTGCCGTGCGGGCGGTGGGACCAGGCGGCCCCGAACCCCATCGCGAGCGCGAGCACGTCGCAGGCGGCGGCGATCGCGTCGTGCAGCGGCTCGGAGGCGTTGATCCACCAGCCCAGGCCCGCCAGCGCCCACGGCGCGGCCGCGAGTACGGCCACCTGGTGCCGGCTCGCGAAGCGGACGTAGAACGGCGCTGGGCCGGCGGTGAGCCGATGGTCGAATAGCGCCGCGAGGTGCAGCGGAATGCGAAACGCGGCCAGCGGATGGCGCGGAGGGCGGCGGGCGCCGTGGTCGGGATCGTGCTCGGGCACTGGGAAGTGCTCGGTGATCGCGCCGCGGTAGACCCCGGGCACGTAGGTGCCGCCGGCCTCGGGCGTGCCGATCTGCGGGGCGTGACGTGACGTGCCCTCGCCCGCGCGCTGCCCGGGGATCGCGGCCCTACCGGCCGCGCGGCCGGTCGGCGGGGCCACGTCACGTGACGTCACGTCAGCACCGAACGTCCCGTACATGCGCGCGATCGGGTCCTCAAACGCGTCCCGCCCGGATTCGGGCACCATGGATGAACTCGCCTTTCTCACGCGCGCCCACGAGTCGGGCGTGCGGACGGGGCGGGGCGCCGGGGGATTCCCGGCGCCCCGCGGGATGTCAGTTGGCGGTATCGGCCGGGTCGGGGACCTCCGGGGCGCGCGCGACGCCGTAGAGCGCGGCGACGTGCTCGGAGGAGACCTGGCCGCGGCGCTCACGTACTGCGGCGACCCAGGCCCGGCAGGTGATGTTGGTGTGGCGGGCGTGGAAGTCGGCGACGACCTCGCGCGCGATCGTCTCCGTCGCACGCGACCAGCGCGTCTCCGTCCACGGCGGCAGGTCCTGCGTCGCGGAGTCATCCGTCTCCGCTGCGGATGCGCCGGTGCCTGACCCGGAGACGACCGTCTCCGCGGCGGAGATGTTTGTCTCCGGCGTCTCCGGACCCGTCTCCGCGGCTGTATCCGCGCCGTTTTCCGGCGCCTGCGGGCTCGCCGGAATCGGCGACAGCGGCGTTCCTGCGATACCGGCGGACGGCTCGGCGGCGTACGCCTCGAATCGTGTATCCGCGCCGTATCCAAGCGCGTCTCCCTCCCGCACGCCGTGGCCGTTCGCGTGGACCCGGCCGGGCATCGCGGGCCGCTGACCAGGGGCCAGGTTGTATCCGGCGCCGAAGGCCGACGCGGTGACGGTGGCGGCGCCGGTCAGTCCGGCGGGCCAGGCGCCCGGGACGGAGACGAACGTCTCCGCGGCTGGAAAGCCGTATCCGGGCGCGGCCGGATACGCCGATTCCGCGTATCCGGCGGGCATATCCGCCGTATCCAAGCCGTATCCGGGCACCGTGCGGGAGTCAGGGGCCTGGTCGGCGAAGCCGAGGCCCTGCAGCAGGACGGAGACGGTTGTCTCCGCGCCACTCCCTCGCCGGCGCGGGATCTCGGCGGCCGCGGAGACGTCTCCGGCATCGCCGCCGACGTCGGTGTGCCCGCCCGCATCCTCGTCGCAACGCCGCCGTTCGCGGGGCGGGGCGATCCATCCGGCCTCGAGCAGTTCGTCGCGCACCGCGTCCCAGAGGCTGGGCAGTTCGAGTTCGATCAGTGCCAGGGCGCTGCGGGCGCCGAGGAGTTGGAGGGCGAGGCGGTGGGTGCGGGGCCGATCGGTCCCGATCTCCGCGCGCAGCATCGCCCACTTCATCCGCCTGATCGCTCGTCGGCCCCGCCGTCGGGTGCGGGTTTTGGGCGTCATCAGGTCGTAGCGCAGTCCGTGGCGCACGGCGCGCTTGACGGCGCGGTCCTTGGCGATCTCCTGGGCGTCGCGGTCGGGTTGGGTCAGGCCGAGGCTGGCCATGGTGGACTCGGCCAGGAAGCGGCTGATGCGTCCGAGCCTGCCGCCGCGGTGGTCTGCGGGTCCGAGGTGGACGAGTTCGACGCCCATCGCCAGGTGCCACAGGATCGCGGCGGAGATCGGGCCGAGGTAGGCGCGCACGAATCCGCCGGCCAGGCCGCCCTCTTCGAACGCGGGCACGCACTGGACGCCGGAGACGACCCACACGAGCAGGCTCGGGATGCCTCCGCCGGTGCTGTTCTCGGCCATGTAGTTCTCCCGCGCCATCAGCGCGAGCGCGAACTGCATGCATTCGCCGGTGGCGAACATCAGGGCACGCACATGCGGGTCGGTGACCTGCAAGTGGGTGCCGAAGAACCGCCAGGAGGAGTTGCCGGAGACCAGCGTGGACATCACGGCGGAGAACGCGGCCATCCGCACCCCGGTGGAGGCGTCCCATCGGCCGAGCAGGCGGCGCACCATCGCCGTGGCGGCGAGAGCGAGCAGCGCCCACGCGCCGAACTGCCAGGCTTCGAGCCGGAATCCGGCCAGGTCGAGCGTCGTGGTCATCGCTGGGCCGCCTTTCCGGGCCGGGTTCCGTAGCCGAGGTGAAGGGTGCGCGGCCCGCGGTCGCGGCCGTCTCCGGACAGGTAGATCGCGCCGCACCAGCCGCAGATCAGGCGCACCTGGACGCCGGGGGCCAGCGGGAAGAGCGAGGGGTGGCCGCAGTCCGGCTCCGGGCAGGTGCCGGTGCGCACCGGGGCGGCGGCGGGCATCCGGACCGTCACCGCGCGGCCCCCCGGGTGCGGCGAGGCAGCGGCTCGGCGTGCGGGTCGAACCCGAAGTGGCGGTCGAGGTGCTCGGTGCGGTCGGGGTCCATCAGGTCGAGCACCGAGAGGCCGTCGCCGAAGTAGTGGCAGGCCAGCGATGCGGGGGAGAGCTGCTCGCGGGCACCGTTGGACCGCTCGCGCCCGATCACGACCGCGCCGGGGGCGCCGGAGGCGAGCAGTGCGTGCACCGCGGCCCAGCCGAAGGCCTCGGAGCCGGGCAGCATACGGATCTGCAGGCCGCGCGCGATCGTCTCGGCCAGCCACGGCCGGTCGGCGGCATCGACCCACAGCTGCTCGCGGCCGAGTCCGGCCAGGCGGGCGGCCAGGCGCAGCGGGTCGCCGCCGAGGGCGAGGGCGGTGTTCAGGCTCAGCTCGAACGTGTCGAGCTCCCAGCCGCGCCATTCGAGCCGGAACCCGAACGCGGCACCGCCGATCCAGCACGGGGCGAAGAAGGCCTGGAAGGCGTCGGCGTCCGCGCCGAGCAGTTCGCACTCCTCGGAGATCAGCGGCCGCCAGCGCTCCAAGGATTCGCGCGAGCCGGTGTCGGCCTGGCCGAGCGCGGTGCGGAAGACGAGCTGTCGCAGCCCGTCCACGGCGTGCTCCGAGAGCACGGCCGCGCCGCTCGTGGTGCTAAGGCGAAGTCCGGTGCTCATGCCGCGGCCCTCGTTCCGGTGGCCGGGCCGAAGATCGTGCGCACCAGCGTGCCCGCGGAGACCGCCACCAGCGTCACCTCCACGGCGAAGGCCTCGACGATGAGCAGCCCGCGTCCGCTCTGCGCGCTGGCCCGGGCCCGGCGCGGGGCGAGGGTCGCGGGCGACGGCGCCGGATTCCACACCTCGAGCCGGGCCGAGCCGTCCGCGTGCGCGGCCAGCGTCATCCGGATCAGCGAGCCGGGGTCGCCGCGGTGGCGCGCGACGGCCTTGACGGCGTTGGTCGCGATCTCGGACAAGGCGGCGGTCACCGCCTCCTCGTCCAGGGCCCAGACGCGGGCGCAGTGCCCGATCTCGCGGCGGGCGACGGCGACCGAGGCCGGGCGCGCGGGCAGACGGGTGGTGATCTCGTGCACCACGCCGAGGCTGAAAAGGTCGGCGCGGCCGAGCACCACGCCGCGGTAGAGATCGCGGGGGCGTTCGGGTTCCGGGCGCAGTTCCGGCATGCGGCCGGGGTCTGGCAAGCTGTGGTTCACGGGTCTGGACCTTTCTCGAGTCCTCCGGACCCCGCACCACCGGCCCTCGGCGTCCTACCGCCGGGGGCCGGCCTGCATGCGAGACCGGACTAATATCCCGGGATACATGATTAATCCCGGGACACATTGTGCGCGGGGGTGGTGGATCGCGCAAGTATCCCGGGATACATTTGCCTCGACCGCCTGTGAGACCGAAGCCGCCGAGAGGGACGCCGATGGCCCTGCGCTACCGCGAGATCGCCGACGACCTGCGCCGGCGCATGGACGGCGGCGAGTTCCCCCCGGGCAGCCGGCTTCCGACCTACGACGAGCTGCGCGTGCACTACGCCACCGGCCGCGGCACCATCGGCAGCGCCGTGGAGGTGCTCGAGGCCGAGGGCCGGGTGCGCCCGCTCAAGAAGGTCGGGCTGACCGTGCTCGCCCCGGCCGAGCGCGAGCCGCTCGCACCCGACGGACCCCTGCGGCGCGATCAGGACGGGCGCCTGGGCGCGCTGGCCTGGATCCCGCTGGCCCCGCCCGTCATCGAGCGCAGGCCGGCCGACCCCGAGCTCGCCGCGGCGCTCGCCGTGCCCGCAGGGGAGCCGGTCACCGTCATCGAGATCGTGCTCGCCCGCGCCGGCCAGGAGCCCGGCGCCGGCGGACAGGACTGCGGGCAGGTTCCGGCGGCGCTGGAGACCTGGCACCTTCCCGGCTGGCTCGCCGTGAAGGACCAGATCGCCGCTGTGCAGCTCTCGCCCGAGCTGCTCGAGCGCGAGTTCGCCCGCGCCGGGCACGGCCCGGTCGCCTGGAGCGAGCAGACCGCCGGCCGGCTGCCGGCGCCGGCCGAGGCCAAGGCCCTGCGCATCTCCGAACGCACCCCGCTGCTGACCTTCCGGGTGCGCACCACCTCGGCCGAGGGCCGAGCGCTCTCGGTGTGCGAGACCCGCGTCAGCGCCGACCGGTTCCAGCTGCAGCGGGACCTGCAACCCCGGGACTGATCAGCGGCCGGACGTCGCCCCTAGCGGTTCCTTAAGCATCGAATACAGCCAGTGGGCTTGAACCAGCCCGCGCGAAGCCCGTGCCGTCCTCGGCGCGGCCCGCGCGGGCTGGTTGACGTTTCCCGCGGCTTTCCCAGCACTTCCTCCTCGCGGTGTCGCGACATGACTATCTGCGGCCCCTACACCCCATGCGACACGACGCCGACGGACGCGAGGGCACGTGCACGACCTCCACGACAAGCCCCGGTGGCCCCAGCGGTCCGGACGCGTCGCACGCGATCCCGCACGCACCGCGCCACCCTAGAGGAGGAATCCACCATGATGGGCCGCAGCCACAGCCTGTCCGGGACGACCGCCTGGTCCGCAGCCGGCGCCCTCGCCCCGACGCTCGCCCACGCACGTCTCGGGACACCGGTACTGGTCGCCGGGCTGCTCTCGACCGCCGGCGCCTCGCTACTACCCGACCTCGACCACCCCGGCGGCACCATCGCGAACACCTTCGGACCGGTGAGCAGGGCCGTCGCCCACACGGTCCACCGCATATCCGGCGGCCACCGGGAGGCCACGCACTCGATGCTCTTCGCCGCCCTCGCCTTCAGCGCGAGCTCGGCCGCGATCCGCTACGGGCACGCGGGCGCGGGCCTGGCCGTGCTCTTCCTGCTCTACGCCTTCGGCTTCAGAGCCCTGCGCATGCCCCGGGGAATCGTCATCGCTACCGCGGCCGCCGCCACCGTCGGCGCGGGATTCGCACTGCACGGCGACTACGGGTGGCTTCCCTACTCCGTCGGCGCCGGCGTGCTCACGCACCTGGCCGGGGACTGCCTGACCAGGCAGGGCTGCCCGCTGCTGTGGCCGATCCCGGCCCGCTTCAGGATCCCGGTCATCCAGCGCACCGGCAACGCCGTCGAGAACTGGGCCTTCGCGCCCGCCTTCGCCCTCGCAACCGCGGCGCTGCTCGCACCGCACGTGTGGACAAGCCTGCACGCGGCGCACTGATCCGACGCCGTCCCCGGCCGGCCGGGCTTCGCGAGGTGGCGGCGGTGCACGCCGGCAGGAGTGCCGAACTCGTGCGGGGCCGCGACCCGTCTCGGGAACGTCGGAGGCCGCCACTACCGTCGGCTTTGCAAACTGAATGCGCTGATAAGAAGGAAGAGGATCGGGGCCACATGTTGAGCGTGCTCGCGATAGCGGTCTCACTCGGCGTGCGAACCGTGCGACACCTACCCGCACGCCCCGACCCCGCCCTCCGCCTGCGGCGTGAAACGTCCCAACGATCCGAGAATGCGAACACCGCGATGCCCTACTTCACCGACGAGCAGCGCCCCCTGGCCACCGAGGCCGAACTGCGCGCCCTCTACGCCGATGCGCTCGAGTCCGAACAGGCCCGCGCGATGAGCGCGGCACTGGACGTGCTCGACGACCTGCCCGCCCACACGCGACTGTTCACCCCCGAACGCACCATGCGGGCCCTGTCCGATCACGGATTCGTCTACAGCCACACCGCGCCGAACGGCGCCGCCTACTGGCGGCACCCGAACCCGGCCAACCGGCTGGACCGGGAATACGTGATCATCCCGGACCCGGCCGCCGGCTTCGGCGACACGCCCTGGCGCGTCGGCGACCTGATCTGGTCCCTGGCACAGGCTGCCGGCGTCGGAATGGTGCAGGCGACGGCCCGAATCCTCAAGACCGGCGGAGACGGAGACGTCGGGCGCGGCTTGTGCGATGCCGTGCGGTGATCGCGCCGCAGCCCTCGCGGCCTTCAGCTCCCACATGAGGGCACGCGGGGCTTCGATCCCGGTTCAGCGGACCGCGAGTCGCGGCACCTCAGTGTCCGAATTCCCGGTTCCACAGAGCCCGCGCCCACTGCTGCCCGGCTTCGCGCGGGCTTCCCTTCTTCGCGTTCCAGCCCACGGCCAGCGGCGCGATGCCCGTGCAGGCCCGGTGCCATTCGATCAGGCGCCGCTCGAGGAGCTCCGCGTCCGCGTAGTCCTCGGTCACGACCCATTGGACGGTCGCATCGTGGATCTTCAACGTGTGCACGACGCTGACCTCCCACGCCTCGTCGGGTTCGTGGCCGGCTATCCAGTACTGCTCCTCGCCCACCCTCTTGGCCAGCGATGCGGCCGAACCGATGTAGAGCACCCGTCCGTCCGCGGACCACACGTAGGCGCCGGGCAGCCGGGGCAGGAGATCCGCCTGGAAGGCGCGTGCGGAGCCGAAGTGCTCCACCACCGCCGGCTGCAGCTCGTCGATTGCCAGAACCTGAACACTGATCGATGTCGGCATGGGCGGGACCCTACAGGCTCGCACCGACAGCGACCCGGCCGCGCGGGCGGTGCGCCTGGCCGGGGCTGCTGATCGCGGGGCCGCGGGCCCGCGCCGCGCGAGCGCATCGCGTGAATACCCGGCGCCGAGCACACGGCTGGGGGCACAATGGTCGGCTGTGACCGATGATGATCCTCGTGCCCTGATCGCGGAACTGCGGGTCCTGCGCGCTGAGTTCGCCCAGCTCGTGACCTTCCGCGGGTCCGCTTCCGTACGCGGGCAGCGGTTCAACGGATTCCTGGAGCGTGTCCTGCGCGTCTACGGGATCGACGCAGTCAGCAACCAGCGCGGGCTCGACGGGCGCGACGAACTCGACGTCTTCTTCTCCCTCGGCGGACACACCTTCATCGTGGAGGCGAAGTGGACGAGCGAGCCGATCGACATCGATCCGGTCGCCAAGCTCCACAACCGCCTGAGTCGACGTCCCCGCGGCGTGTACGGCGTGCTGATCTCGATGGCCGGCTACACCTCGCCCGTCCTGGATCAGGCACGGTTCGACCCGGATGTGTTCCTGCTGCAGCGCGAGCACGTCGAGGCCCTGGTGGCCGGAGTGATCGGCCCGGTCGAGCTGTTCGAAGGCCTCCTGACACACACCGCCCTGCGCGGCGGGGGACTCGCGCCGCTCGAACAGCTGCTCAGGCCCTCGCGGAACGCGGAGGTGCCGCGGTGGGTGGCGGCCACGGACGAGGCCGCGCCGGCCCGGCTGCCGGTGCTCGAGCACGCCGTTCCCGGCGCGGGCGTCAAACCGCTCATCACCACCGACATCCCGTGGTTCAGCCCGTGGACCGGCATGGCCAAGGTCGGCAAGAAGCTGCTGCTCACCTGCCCCGAGGGGATCGCCCGGGTGGACCCGCGCGACGGCACGGGACGCTGGGAGCATCAGATCCCCGGCTGCCACGGCCCGGTCGCCGGCCACGGGCAGGAGGTGCTGGCTGTGCGCGGACACGGCCTGCTCGCCCTGCGCGAAGGTGCCGCGCGCCCGGTCGCCGGCCCGCTCGACCGCGGCGCGCGCCTGGTGCCTGGCGCGGACGGCGCCTACGTCTTTTCCACCACCGGCCCGCCCGGGCCGGTCTACCACGGCACGCACCTGCTCACCCGGGTCGGCGAAGCCGTTGGCGCCGACGTGGAGCTGCCCATCGACTACCCCGGCCAGCTCAGGGCGGTCGCAGCTCTCCCGGACGGCCGGCTGTACGTCGCGGGCAGCTCCTACGCGTGGGTGCTCGAACCCGAGGAGCCGATCCGCCTGTCCGAGCCGCAGCAGCACCCGGCCGCGCCGCTCGGAGAGCTCGGCGCGCTCGTCGCGCTGGAGGACTCGAGGGTTCTGTGCGCGGGCCGGGTTCAGGGCGGCACCCACGTCGAGATCTACCTCACCGACCCGCGCATCGGCACGCACACCCTGCTGGTGCGGGTGACCGGCACGAATGTACGGGCGCTGGTGCCGTCGTCTGAACCCGACACCTACCTTCTGCTGATGGACGTGTGGGGCAGCGCCAACGCGCCGTGCGCGATGCTGCTCGAAGTCGTCCTTCCCACCCGACCTGGGCCATGAAAGCGCCGCGAGCGCGGTGACAAGCGCGGGCGGGCGCACGTCACCGCAGCAGAAGCAGACCGCCGGAACAGAAATCGTCGTGCTCGGCCGTTGCGGTGAACAGCGCGGTCTTCCAATCGTTGGCTCCGCGGCTGGCACGGCAGCTTCGCGCCTCGCGCTCCAAGTAGGCTCTGACGGCGTCAGCATCCTTGTTCGGCCCGAGATACAGCTCGAGGGCCTCGTACCGGTCCTGGAGTTCGTTGGTCGCGGCCGCGCGGAACGCGTCGCGCAGCCCGAGCTGGTCGAAGTGGAATCCGAGCACTTCGGTGATCGCCTGGTCGACGCCGGGCTGCTGCATGATGCGGTAGTCGACCGTCACCACGCGATCGACGCGAAGGTCGGCGACGAGCACCGGCACAGCGCCGAGGACGTCGAAGTACGGGTGGAAGTACCGGCGCGTGTCGGACTGCGCCACCTGCTCGCCCTTGCGGTGGTTGCAGTCCCAGCAGGCCGGCACGAGGTTCTTCGCGAGGATGGCGAACTCGGGGAACACAGCCCTGGGCAGGTAGTGGTCGAGCGTGCTGGCCGGCGTGCACCCGCACATCGGGCACTGGCCCCCGCGGGTACGTTTCATCAAGGTGCTGAACAATGAATCGTCCCCGGTATCGGCCCTCACCAGGTCGTACGCACTCCTCAATGCTCTGGCCTCGGCCACCGAGGCGGATATGGGGGTCATCGCCGCGCTGCGGCCGCGCGCGGCGATGTACGCGGCGTAGGCCCCCGAAACGGCCTGGGCGATCTGCGCCATGAGCTCGCGGTGAGGGCTGTTTCGGCGCGCGGTCGTGTGACGGTAGTGCTCGTCGTCGTCGGTGGAGGGTGGCGGGATCGAGTACACCGGCTATGCCCTTGCTCTGCGGACGCTTTCGACATAGGCGCGGGCCTGCGCGCTCATGCCACCTTCGAAGAGCTCTTCGATAGCCTCGACGTCCATGCGCTCAGCGAGCTTCTTCAAGACCGCGTGGTAGTCGGTGGAGCGGCTGTCGAGGTTGAAGACGGTGCTGGTGAGGTAGCCGACGTTCTCACCGAAGGTCTCGACCTCCGCCCGGCGCACGCTGGTGTGCTGCCCGTACCGCTCGAGCACGTGGACGTACCGGCCGGGGACCTCCTGCAGCGCGACCGGCGAGTGGGTCGCGATGACCGCGTAGCTGTCGCGCGCCTCCAGAAGCACGTTGACCGCGCGCAGCAGCGCCGCCAGGAGCGGCGGGTGCAGATGGATTTCCGGCTCGTCGAACAGCAGCAGCGACTTGCGCTCCAGATACGCCGCCAACTGCACGACGATGTTGAGGACGATCTTGTGTCCCGTGCTCAAGCCCAGGAAGGCCTCCGGCAGCGAGTCGTGGCGGTACAGTTCTTCGCCGTCGAACCCGGCGCGCCTGAACGAGGGCTCTCTCGCCAGCTGCGCCAGGGCTTTGATCAGCAGACTGCGGCGTTGCTTGTACTGGTGGATGCGCTCCAGACTCCTGCTCAGCTCCCCGGTGACCTCCTCGACGCTCTTGAGCCGGTTGGGTCCCCCGCCCCCGTCCGAGGGTTCGGCCAGACTGCGAAGTCCGCAGTAGACGTACCCGAACACGTCGCCCGACTCCTCCAGCTGCTCGCGCTCATCGGGCGTGGTGCCGGGCACGTCGAAGGTGTCGAACGCACTGTAGGACACGGCGATCACCGCGCCGAAACGGATCGCCTTGTCGCTCAGGCGTCCGTACTTAGCCTGGAACTGCCTGCGGCCGCGCCGGCGGAGGTCCGCGTTGGCCACCATGGCGAGATTGGCCAGCAGCCGTGTCTTCCCGGTCCCGTTGTAGCCGATGACGATGTTCGCCCGGCCCGGCAGGTCGGGTACGGATTCGAAGCGCAGGTCCAGGTCAAAGCCGCTGCCGCCGACTGCGGAGTGGAAGGTGAAGGCGAGCGAGGCCGGGTAGTCGGTTCCGTCCGCTCGGCCCGAGTCGAAGAGCGCGGACGCGTCGAGAATGGCCCTGGCCGCGCTGCCACTGCGTTCGAGCGAGTTGAGGAATCCTTCGTGCTCGGCGAACGCCTCCGCAATCGACGGGTCGAACACGACGTCACGCAGGCCTGAGAGCAGCGGCCGGTATACATCCGGCCCGAGGTCGGCTGCCATCTCGTAAAACGAGAGCGACTGCCCCAACGCACAGTAGCCACCGGGCAACGACCGGAACTCGTCTCCCGGCAGGGGCGTCGGCCCACGTCGCTGCTCGAACTGGAGAATCTTGATGCCGCCAAGCTTGTGTCGGCGGCCGTCATGCCCGATGTAGGTCAGCGTGAACGAGGTCTTGAAGTGGTAGTCGTCCCAGCTGTCCCGCTTCAGCACGGCGGCGGGCAGACTCGCCGGCGCCGGCTCCGGCGCGTTGAGCTCCTGGACCAGGAAACGCATCGAGCGCTCACTCCGTTCGTCGGGGCGGGGGGCACCACGCTACGGGCACTGACACCGGCCGCCAAGCACCGCAGCGCATGGCACCGCGCATCTGGCGCCGATCGATCGTGCCGAGCACGAGGAAGCTGACCGCGCAGCAACCGGCCGACAGGTGTCGGCAACGTCGGTTCCTGCGGGGTCAGGGAGATCCGGGCGGAATTCGACCTGCGGGGGAGCGATGTCCAACACGCCGGTGAAGCTCGACCAGTCGAGACGCGAGCCGGTGCCCGGCCTTCGTTCATAGGCTTGAATCTATTGAACGTTGGTACCTATGATGAGGTGCAGTTCACTCCCGATCGCTGCCACAAGGCGCCGATCCGGGGGAGAGGACTGCCGACCTCAGCCGAATGCTCCGGCGAGCGGCCGCGACGCAGCACGCTCCAGGTTTCGCCGGGGGAGTCCTGCCACGTTCCGCGCGCTGCCACAGAAGCCAACGCCCGCCGAGGCGCGAACCACGGTGCAACCGCCCGCTGCGCCCGGCCACCTCCGACGACAACAAGGACACCGCAGATGAACAACGCCGCCTCCGCCCCTCCCACCTCTACGGCCGAGCGCGGGCCGACGCCCACCGACGAGCAGATCGGCCAGATCGACGACGCCGAGGCCAAGGCGCTCTGGGGCTTGGCGGAGCTCACGCTCCACCGCGTCGCCTTCGAGCTCCTGCGCTACCGGCCCGAGCTGCGCCTGCTGCTGATCGCCGAGGACGACGAAGGCGAATGGGTCCCGACCGGCATCTCGGCCGACATCAAGCTGCACGACGAGCGCGGAGCCGACTCGATCGAAGAGTACGAGCAGTTCGAGACCGCTGCCGGACATTCGGGCGAGCTGTCGAACCGCGTCGCGGAGCTGACCGGCTACGAGGACGTGTTCGCGCCCTTCGTCGTCGAGCACGACGGCGTCGCCGCGACCTGCTCACTCGATCTGCGAGCGATCTACGACGACGCCGTCCGCAGGCACGGCGCCCAGAGCTGAACCCAGGACCGCGTGCTCACTCTGCACGGCCACACGGGCGCACGGCGCGCCAAGGCGCCCGAGAGCAACGGGCCGCCAGGGGGGCGGGGGAGCGGGGCACTGAGCGATCACTCGGCGGTGTCGGCCGGGTCGGGAACCTCCGGCTCACGGGCGAGCCGGTAGAGCGCGGAGACGTGCTCGCTCGAGATCTGCCCCCCGCGCTCGCGCACCTCCGCAACCCACGCCCGGCAGGTGATGTTCCTACGGCGGGCATGGAAGTCGGCGACGACCTCCCGCGCAATCGACTCCGACGTCCTCGACCAACGCGTCTCCGTCCACGGCGCGGATACGAACGTCTCCGTCCCCTCGGATACAGCGGAGACGTCCGTATCCGCTGTATCCGCTGACGTCTGCGCGCAGTCACCCGTCTCATCACCGGATAGCTCCGGCGACCCGGCCACCCCGGTAGACACCGGGACCGCGGATACAGCCGACGCACTCGCCCGGCTGGCCTCTCCACGTGTATCCGACCCCGCGACGTCGCTGTCTCCGAGCGGTATGCAATCCACGCGGCTCGCATCGAACCCGGCTGCCTGAGCCGGGACCGCAGTGCCCTGACCAGGTGCTGAAGACGCGTTCGCGTCGGCCGGATACAGCGGCGTGGGATCCTGGCCACCGTCCGCAGCGTACGAGGTGAACCCGGCCGGAACCGGATCCGCGGCTCGCTCGACAGCCCTGCCCTGCCCGGCGGAGACGAACGTCTCCGCGTATCCGGCGGGCACCGGATACGGCGGCGGATACGCGGATCCGGCGTATCCGCCGCCGCCCACCGCGAGCAGGGAGCCTTCGGTCACCACATCGCGGATCCACCGGTCCTCGCCCGCGAATCCGAGGCCCTCGAGCAGCGCGGAGACAGATGTATCCGCCGCCCGTCGGCCCGGCTCGCCTGCCTCGACCGGCTCCGGCTGCTCGGCGGCGGCACCGCCGGCTTCCTCGGAACGGACCTCGGCGAGCTCGGCCGCACGAGCCGATGCCACCCAGCCGTCCGTCAGCAGATCCGCGCGCACGCTCTCCCAGAGGCTGGGCAGATCCATCTCGATCAGCGCCGAGGCGCTGCGTGCACCGGCGAGCTGCCTGGCCAGCCGGAGGGTGCGAACCCGGTCCGTCCCGATCTCCGCGCGCTGCATCGCCCACTTCATCCGCCGGATCGCCCGCCGTCCCCGGCGCCTGCCGCGGGTCTTCGGCGACATCAGGTCGTAGCGCAGCCCGTGGCGCACCGCCCGCCGCACCGCCCGGTCCTTCGCGATCGCCTCGGCGTCCCGGTCCGGCTGGGCAAGGCCCAGACTCGCCATCACCGACTCGGCCAGGAACCGCGCGATCCGCCCGAGCCTGCCGCCGCGGTGATCGGCCGGCCCGAGGTGCACGAGCTCGACGCCCATCGCCAGGTGCCACAGGACGGCCGCGGAGACCGGCCCGAGCGCCGAGCGCACGAACCCGCCGGCCAGGCCCCCTTCCTCGAACGCCGGCACGCACTGGACACCGGACACGGCCCACACCAGCAGGCTCGCGACACCGCCCCCCGTGCTGCCCTCCGCCATGTAGTTCTCACGCGCCATCAGCGCGAGCGCGAACTGCATGCACTCTCCCGTGGCGAACATCAGCGCACGCACGTGCGGATCGGTCACCTGCAGATGCGCCCCGAAATACC
This sequence comes from Actinospica acidithermotolerans, assembly GCF_018139625.1. Taxonomy (GTDB): domain Bacteria; phylum Actinomycetota; class Actinomycetes; order Streptomycetales; family Catenulisporaceae; genus Actinospica; species Actinospica acidithermotolerans. The sequence goes on from NZ_JAGSOH010000118.1 coordinate 14,613, forward strand.
GCCACGAGGAGTTCCCGGAGACCAGCGTCGACATCACAGCCGAGAACGCGGCCATCCGCACCCCGGTCGACGCCTCCCACCGGCCGAGCAGGCGGCGCACCATCGCCGTGGCGGCCACCACGAGCACCGCCCACGCGGCCAGCTGCCATGCCTCGAGCCGGAACCCGCCCAGATCTATCGCCGCCGTCATCGAACGCCCCCCATCGCCAGGCCCGCCGGACCTGAGCCCGGTTCCGTACCCGCCGTCGGCGCACGCCGCCGACGCAAGGCGCGCATCGCGGCCGCGGCGTTCCACCCGTGCACCCGGACCCCGTCCATCGACCCGCCGCCACCTTCACCTGCCGGCACGTCGGCCGTCATCGCCGGCGGCGCGCCGGCGAGTCGAACCTCGCGACGATCTCGTCGAGGTGCTTCTGCGTGAACCCGAGCTTGCCCAGACGCGAGCAGGGGATCTCCTTGCGGCCGGCCTTGCGCCTGAGCCAAGCGGCGCTGACTACGCTTCCGATCCGCTCGGCCGCCTCCTCAGGGGTGTAGACCATGACGTCGTCGTCCGTCGCCGCTGTACCAGCCATGATTCGGCGTCCTCCCGCTCGTTCAACGCCGCACCGGCGCACATCCGCACGCCGGCTGCAGGGCGGACGGGCCGTCCGCGAATGTTAATGTACACGGAACCATTGATAGTTGGTACCTATGACGCGCGACATGGCCGCGCTCAAGCACTTACAGCAGCCTCGGCCGCCCCTGGGCGCTCAGGCTACCTGTCGTGTACTGGCAGGTGTTGATTTTTGGTACCTATGGTGTTGTGATGGCCGTACGCGTCAGACCACTACCGCGCGCTGTCGATCCGCGGGAGTGGGCGGCAATGAGCTGCAGAACACTGCAAAAGTGTCACAGGCGCCTAATAGGCTTGTTCCACAAGGGAGAACACTGTCAACGGCGGCACTAGAGCCCCCGGTGGCCACGCGGAAGGAGGCAGTTTTGCCTATCAAGGTCGACGAGTCAGGGGGAGGGTGGCGCGCTCGATGGCAGGCGCCGCCCGGGTCTAAGCCCGCATGGCCGGGCAAAAGCGGATTCACCTCGAAGCGCGAGGCGACGAAGTACGCACGCGCCCAGGAGGCCGCCATCGAAGCTCGGTCGTACATAGATCCCAACCTCGCGAAGACTACCGTCGACGAGTGGTGGCAACGCTGGTTCCCTGCGCAGGACCACTTCAGACCGAATACCAGGGAGTCGTACGAGCAGTGCTACCGCAAGCACGTGAAGCCGCGCTGGGGGAGCGTCGCCATGGGAGTGGTGCTCCCAATCGATATGCAGGAGTACCGGTCCGAACTGCGCAACACCCTCGCCGAGAGCTCGGTGTCGGTGGTCATGTCCGTGCTGCGGACGCTGTTCGACGACGCCGCCCTAAACAAGATCATCCCATCGTCGCCTTTTCCTAGGACCGCACGACGCGGGATCAAGAAGAACGCCGAACTCCGACCCGACCGGGCCCCGAAGCGCGAGCCGATCGTCTTCGACCTCACCGTCCTTGACCAGATCTGTGCACGCCTTCGTACCCACGAGGCGCTGCTCGTGCAGATCGTCTACTGGACGGGCATGCGCTGGTCGGAAGTAGCCGGCCTGCGCCGATCCTTCATGCACGTCGAGCACGGCGATGGCGTCGTGGACGGCGCGGGGTTCTACGTCATCGACCCCTACACGGGCGCGGTCCACGAGGACGCGAGTGCTCGGCGGTTCTTCGGGCCGGCGAAGAGCGGCGCGATCGGGCGGCTCCAGCCGGAATGCCCGCCCGGCAGGATTATCGACCTTCCGGAGTTCCTCGTCACGCTCATCAAGGCCCACCTGCAGACCCTGCCCGAAGGTCAGGACCTGCTGTTTACCAATACCAAGGGCGACCCCGTCAGGTATGACGACTGGAACACTAACCGCTGGCGGAAAGCCGTTGACGGCCGGCAGTACAAGTCGCCAGCGCGGGCGCACCTTTCCACGGAGCCGATCATCCGAGGGCTGCGGCTGCACGACGGGAAGCACAGCCACGGCGCGATGCTCGACGAGTTGTCGGTTCATCCGACGATGCGCGACTACCGGCTGGGCCACGCCACGCCAGGTACCCGCGGCGTATACTCGCGACCGACGGTGCAGATGCGGATCGACCTCATCAACGCCCTGCAGGACAGGTTCGACCGGCACCGGAGCGAGAATCCCGGGCTTCCGGACACGAAAAGTCCAAGCTAGGTCCAATCTGAGCCGCTCGTGCATAACAGCGACTACAAGTTGATATAGAACCAGCTGGTGAGAAGCGTCTCGGGCGGAGCCTGGGACGCTTCTCATGCATAATCTCTCTTATGCATGATGACATAGAGCAGGGTGAGCAGCGCGCCGCACCGCGGGCGGCGACGTCCGTCGTCATGCCGGGTAGCCAGGTAGCCGGGTACAGGCGGGCAACGGGCAACGGGCAACGGGCAACGGGCAACGGATTAATCGGATGATCGGCGAGTCGAAATCCGACACGCCGACGATCTGAATTCATCTGGCCGGATCAGTACCGGATCGGCACCGGTCCGTGTGGATATCGGTGCGGTACCACGGCCTGGGCGCGCGATTCGGATGGGTGAGCGTGGGGCGCCGGGAAATACCCCCTTAAGAGCGAATGAAACGCCGAACCGATCACTCGTGGGTGTTGCTTGCCGGTTTTTGCTCCGCAGTCGGTGTACGTTTCATGCTGAAGGACGGAGACGCCGGAGAACTGCTTAACCGCGGGACTTCGGTGTCCCCGCCGATGGGAAAACCGATATGCATATGCATCCGACGGGAAGATTTATTCTCATGGCAACTCTGAAGAAGGCTGCGACCCTCGCTGTCCTGGCGAGCGCGGGCGTCATGGCCTCGGCCGGCATCGCTTCCGCGGACCAGGGCTGGGACGCGGGGCAGCACCACCAGCAGGACGACAACGCGGTGCACCAGGCGGGTCTCATCCCCGTCAACGCGCTCAACAACGTCAACGTGTCGCCGAACCTGGGCTGCCTGGCCGACCAGACGGTGCCGGACCTCACCGCTCAGAGCCTGGTCGGCGTCGTGCCGATCGGTGTGAGCCTGAACCACCTGCTCGAGCACGCCAACCTGAACGTGCTCGCGAACGGCAACACCACGACCGACGTGTACGACAACTCGTGCACCTCGAACCAGGGTTCGTCGCAGGCGGGCAACAACAGCCACGGCAGTGGTGTGTCGAGCAACGCGTCCAGCGACCACAGCACCGGCGACGGCGCGGGCTCGCACAACTCCGAGGCCGGCAAGGGCGCGGGCGGCCTGCTTGGCGGCACCGGCCTGCTCGGCACCGGGGTCCTGTAGGACCCACCGAAGTACCCCGCCGAGCAACGCCGGTCCTCCCGGCACCGCTTCGGTGGAGCGATTCAGGGCACGGGACGGCGACTCGGCAGAGTCGCCGTCCCGGAACGGCTCTGACTCCGCGTTCGTCGCGGGGTCGGAGCCGTTTTCGCATGTGCCGACGTTTATGAGTATGAGGACGTGCGAGCTTCGCGCGGAGGCGTGAAAGCGCGGTTGACCGTGGCTGACGGGGTGGCCAGCCACTCCCCCGGGGCCGACTCGACGGTATGTCGCTTTATATAGCGGTCGGGCGGTGGAGGCGACGAACGAAGTGACCGTGATGACGCACGTACGGCCGTGCACGCACGGCGACACGGCGAAGCAGTGCCGGCCAGGTGGACCGGCACTGCTTCGCCGTGTCGCAGTCGCTTGTACGAGGTGCTCGTGTACGGGGTGCTTGTACTACCGGACGCCGGTGCCGAGGATGCCGGTGCCGCCGAGCAGGCCGCCGGCGCCCTTGCCGGCCTCGCTGTTGTGCGAGCCCGCGTGGTCGCCGGTGCTGTGGTCGCTGGAGGCGTTGCCGGTGACGCTGCTGCCGTGGCTGTTGTTGCCGGCCTGCGACGCGCCCTGGTTCGAGGTGCACGAGTTGTCGTAGACCTCGGTGGTGGTGTTGCCGTTGGCCAGCACGTTGAGGTTGGCGTGCTGGAGCAGGTGGTTCAGGCTGACTCCGACGGGCACGAGGCCGACGAGGCTCTGGGCGGTCAGGTTCGGCAGCGTCTGGTCGGCCAGGCAGCCCAGGTTCGGCGACACGTTGACGTTGTTGAGCGCGTTGACGGTGACGAGACCCGCCTGGTGGACCCCGTTGTCGTTCTGCTGGCCGCCGTGGGTGGGGGCGCAGCAGCCGTCCGCCGCGGCGATGCCGGCCGAGCCGATGACGCCCGCGCTCGCCAGGACGGCGACGGTCGCAGCCTTCTTCAGTGTTGCCATGAGAGTGAATCTTCCCGTCGGATGCATATGCATATCGGTTTTCCCATCGGCGCGGATGCCGGGGCCCGCACGCGTGCGGTTCGTCGACATCCCCGCCCTTCAGCATGAAACGTACACCGACTCCGGGCGAAAATTCGGCAAGCAACCCGATCGGGTGGAGGCGGGCGTCGTGCGCCTATTCTTTTGTTATGCCGCGGCGCTTTCGCGGGTTATCAAGACGAACCAATAGAGTGCTCATCCGTGCTCACCCCCGCCGCACGGCCGCCGCTTCGGGACGCCTGGCGGCGGGGTCAGCCGGAAGGGTTACGTCGGCTCCCGGTTACCGGCTGGTCCCCCATCGTTCACCTGCGGCGCCTTGCGCCCGGTGCCAGAAATGTCCGCGATTCGGCTGGCTGCGCCGCGTAGGGCGATTTAGCCTGGTCGGGTGGTGGGAGACGATCGGCGGGGCGAGGCCGTTGCGGGCGTCGCCGCGCAGCCTGGTGACGCGCGGGCGACGGTGGCCTTGGTGGAGGCCCTCAGCCCGCTCGACGCGCGCACTGCGGGGCTGCTGCAAGCCCTGTCGCACCAGCTGAGGAACCCCTTGACGGCGGTGATCGGCTACCTGGAGCTGCTGACCGACGGGACGCTGGGACCGCTGAGCATGGAGCAGCAGCGAGTGCTGCGCGTGGTGGTCGCCGGGGTGACGCGGCTGGCCGAGTTCGTCGACGATCTGGAGCCGGGAAGCCCCGCGAGGTAGGAGGGCGATGGGTGACAACGGCGAGCGCCGTCGGGCGGCGCTCGTGATCGAGGACGCGCCGGACATCTGCCTGCTCGTGTGCGACACGCTGCGCCAGGCGGGATTCGAGTCGACCGGGGCCGGGACCGGTGCGCGGGGCCTTGAGCTGGCCAAGCGGCTCTCCCCCGACCTGGTGACCCTGGATCTGACGCTGCCGGACATCGACGGGATCGAGGTGTGCCGGCAGCTGCGCGCCATATCGAACGCGTACGTGATCGTGCTGAGCGCGCGGGACGAGGAGACAGACCGGCTGATCGGGTTGGAGGTGGGCGCGGACGACTACATGGTCAAGCCCTTCTCCCCCAGGGAGCTGCGGGCGCGGGTCGGGGCGATGTTCCGGCGGCCGCGTCTCGAGGATCCGGGTGCGGAGCCGCACGCGGCGTCCGTGATGCGGGTCGGCGGGCTGCGGGTGGACACGGAGAGCCGGGAGGTGGTGCTGGACGGCTCGGCCGTCGGGCTGACCCGTACCGAGTTCGACCTCTTGGTCGCCCTGATGAGCAGCCCGCACCGGGTGTGGGAGCGGGACACGCTGGCGCGTCGGGTGCAGCACACGGATTGGCCGGGCGACGATCATGTGATCGACGTGCACGTGGCGAACCTGCGGCACAAGCTCGGCGATACCGGCCGGAGAAGCCGTTGGGTGACGACGGTGCGCGGGGTGGGGTACCGGTTCGGCGGCACCGGTTCGGGTTCCGGGGCGGGGTGAGCGAAGGAGCGGACGCAGTGAGAAGTGGGAGCGGGAGCGGTGGAGCGAGGGAGCGGGAGCGGGTGGGGTGAGCGAGGGAGCGGGCCGGCCGCCCTCCCCTGCGGTCGGCCCGGCTCGTTCCCTCAGGTTCAAGGTTCACTCAGGTTCCGGCAGTCCTCGGTACTCCTTAGTCCTCCTTAGTCCCTTTCGGTGCTCCTCGGTGCTCGTCGGTCCTCCACAGCGCTCCCCATCCCTCCTCAGCGCTCTCCGCTCTCCTGGACGGCGACGAGCGTGCCCGTCGGGTGCGGCTGCTCGTGCCGGGCGCGCAGGCGTTCGCGGACGATGGCGCGCAGGACGCGGCGGCCGTCGCGCCAGGTGTGCAGGTTGCTGCAGCCGTGGCGGCGCAGGCGTTCGAAGGAGGGGACCTCGGCGACGGTGAGGTGCGCGGTAGCGGCGTGCGCGGCGAGGACGGTCTCGATCTCGAAGCCGTCGCCAAAGACGGGTTCGGCGTCTGCGATGGTGTCGAGGGCGAGGTCGTCGGTGCAGCGGGTCCAGAAGGCGTTGTAGCCGTAGCACAGGTCGCTGAACCCGGTGCGGTAGACGCGGTTCATCAGGAAGACGAGGGCGGCGTTGCCGGCGCGGCGCAGGGCCGTGAGGTCGGAGCTGCCGCCTCCGGGCAGGAAGCGGCTGCCCTTGACGTAGTCGGCGCCGTCGACGAGGGCGTCGACGAACTCGGCGATCTCGGCGGGGTCGGCGGAGCCGTCGGCGTCGAGGGTGACGACCACGTCGCCGGTGGCGGCGAGGATGCCGCAGGCGAGCGCGTTGCCCTTGCCGGTGCCGGTCTGCTTCAGGATCCTGATGTCGGGGCGGGCGAGCCGGGCGGCGAGTACGGTGCCGTCCGTGCTCGCGCCGTCGACGAGGATGACCTCGTGCAGGCCGGCGGGCAGTTCGGAGAGTAGGACGGGGAGGTTGCGGGCTTCGTTGAGGGCGGGGATGACGACGGTGACGCGGGGGGTGCCGAGCGCGAGCACGGACGGCAC
>NZ_JAGSOH010000119.1 GCF_018139625.1 Actinospica acidithermotolerans
ATCCCGCCCCGGCCGAGCCGCGCGACCAGCCGGAACGGGCCTATCCGGGCCGGGTCCTGCGCGGTCAATGCATCCATGAGATCCCCAACCCACGACAGAGATTTGGGGCCCATTGAATCGACACCGGGGCGCGCCGCGCAAGTCGCCCCCGCAGCCGAGCCGTGGAAGGACCTTGCCACGATGCAAGCGGCGTGCTATCCATGAGTCTCTTTCCGCATACAGGTGCGGTCTCAGGGAGGGGAACCCCGATGCCGGACGGCATTGAGCTGCGTGATTTCCGCTGTCCGAAGTGCGCCGAGACGGCGCGGCTCGATCCGCGGTTCGTCCAGTGGTGCACGAGTTGCGGGTACAACGCGGATCCGAAGCCGCCGGAGCTGGGCAACCGCGAGGTCCGACGCCTGGCGCGCGAGTACGAGCGCTCACGGCGGCTGTTCGAGTCCTTGCGCACCGCGAGCAGTCTGCGCCCGACGACCGCCGTCGGCTTGTCCGTCACCGTGTTGTCAGGGATCGTGCACCTGATGGGCATCTGCCTGCTGGTGCTGCCGATCCTGCTGGTCGTCGCAGCGCACGAGGCCGGTTGGTCGGAGGTCGTCCTCGGCATCTGCGTGCTGACCTTCCTAGCCGTCGGCCCTCGGCTGCCGCGGCGGGTGAATTCGAACGGCGGCCTCGACCGCGCTTCCGCGCCGAGGTTCTACGAACTGCTCGACCGCTGCGCGGCCGAACTCGGCTGTGCGGTTCCCGATCAGGTGCGCCTCGGTCTCAGCTTCAACGCCTCGACGGGCCGAGCCGGCATACGTCAGCGGTCTTATCTGCTTCTCGGCGTGCCGCTGTGGACGGTCCTCTCCGGCCAGGAGCGCATCGCCTTGCTCGGACACGAACTCGCGCACCAGGTCAACGGTGATACGACGCACGGACTCTGGGCCGCCTCGGCGCGGCGTTCGCTTCACGCGTGGACCAAGCTGCTCGACCCGCGGCAGACTCGTTTCGAAGAGGCGAGCGACATGCGCATCGCGCAAACCTCCGGAGGAGGATTCACCACTCTCGCCGCACTGCTCACACCGGCTGTCTTGGCAGTGCTGTTCGCGCCGCTCTTCGCCGTCGCGGTCGGCTGCCAGGCGCTGCTCGGGCGGCTCGACCTGTACTGCGGCCAGCGCGCCGAGTACCTCGCCGACGAGCTCGGCGCGCAGCTCGCCGGTTCTGAGGCGCTGCTCGGGCTGCTGGTCAAGCTGGGGCTGGCCGAGGCGGTCGGCGGATTCCTCACCACGTCGAAGAACCGGTCCAACGCCAAGCGGACCGAGGCTGCGTCCGTCCTCTGGCCGGGTCTCGCGGAGTACGTGGACTCCATCCCGGACACCGAGAGGCGGCGCCGGGAGCTCCTGGACCGGCTGCGCAACACCCGCACCGACGTCAGCCACCCGGCCAACCACCTGCGGATCGAGCTGACGGAGGCCCGGCCGCGGACCCCCGGCGTGCTCAAGCTCTCCGAGGACGAGTGGGCGGCGATCGACGCCGAACTCGCCCCCGGATACGCCAGCGCGGCGCGCGGACTGCTCGGCGCCTGACCGCCGATTCGCCCGTCCGCCCGCCTACGCCATCGTCGCCAGGATCTCCTCGACGACGGCGAGCGAGGTGTGCGGGTGCAGGAAGGCGAAGCGGGCGACGGTCTCGCCGTTCCAGCCGGTCGGGGTGACGAAGGCGATCTGGCCGGCGAGCAGCCGGTCGGACCAGGCCTGGTAGTCCTCGGCGCTCCAGCCCTTGCGGCGGAACAGCACCGAGGAGAGCTCGGGCTCGCGGATCAGTTCGAGCTCGGGGCTGCGGCGGATCAGCTCGGCCGACTCGCGGGCCAGCGTCAGCGCGGCCTCGATGGCCTGCGCGTAGGCGTCGGTGCCGTGCACGGCCAGGGAGAACCACAGCGGGAGGCCGCGGGCGCGGCGGGTGAGGTGGTAGGCGTAGTCGGTCGGGTTCCACTCGTCCGGGGTGTCCATGTGGATCACGTCGAGGTACGACGCGTCCTGGGTGTGCACCGCCTTCGCGAGCTTCGGGTTCTTATACACGAGCGCCGCGCAGTCGAAGGGCGCGAAGAGCCACTTGTGCGGGTCGACGACGAACGAGTCGGCGTGCTCGATGCCCGCGTACCGCCCCCGGACGCTCGGGGCGAACAGGCCGGCGCCGCCGTACGCGCCGTCCACGTGGAACCACAGGTCGCGCTCGCGGGCGATCTCGGAGACGCCCTCGAGGTCGTCGATGATGCCCGCGTTGGTGGTGCCGGCGGTGGCGACGACGGCGATCACCGGGATCCCGCTGTCGTCCGCCGCGAGCGCCGCGCGCAGGTTGGCCCCGGTCAGCCGGTGGTCGTCGCTCGGCACGACCAGCGGCTCCACGCCGATGATGCGCAGGGTGTTGCCGATCGAGGAGTGCGCCTGGTCGCTCACGGCGATCCGCACCCGGTCGTAGGGACCGAGGCCGAGCCGCATCCTGGCCACGTCGCGGGCCACCACGAGCGCCGAGAGGTTGCCGGCCGAGCCGCCGGTCACGAAGCAGCCGCCCGCCTCCGGGCCCATCCCGGCGAAGTCGGCGATCAGCCGCAGCACCTGGTTCTCCGCGGCGATCGCGCCGGAGGCCTCCAGCCAGGAGATGCCCTGCAGCGAGGCGCACGAGACGACCATGTCGAACAATAGCGCCGCCTTGGTCGGGGCGGCCGGGATGAACGACAGGAAGCGCGGGCTGTCGCAGGAGATCACGGCCTGGGACAGGTGGTCGTCGTACACCGAGAGCACCTTGTGCGGGTCGTGCCCCTCCGGCCCGATCAGCCCGGCCAGCACCGAGTCCAGCTTGTCCTTGCGGCCCGGGTGGTCGAGCGGAACCGGGTCGAGTTGAAGCCGCTCGCGCATGTAGTCGAAGATCAGGTCGGCGAGCTCGGAGTCATATGCGTGCATGCTGGGCATGAAGCCCAGTATCTCCATCCTCATGAACCCCGCCGCAACTCGCGAGCTGTAACCGGTTCGGCGCCCGAGCCTGGCACCATGGAGCGCATGACCGAGCCGCAGTACGCGCCCGAGCGCCTCATCCCCGTCGTCGCCGCCGTGATCGAGCGCGAGGGCCGCTTCCTCGGCGCCCGCCGCACCGAGCCGGAGGCGCTGCGCGGCCTCTGGGAGTTCCCCGGCGGCAAGACCGAGCCGGGGGAGGACGACGTGGCCGCGCTGATCCGCGAGTGCCGCGAGGAGCTCGGCGTGGAGATCGCCGTCGGCGACCCGGTCGGCCCCGAGTACGTCTCGCCGAACGGCCGCTTCCTGGTGCGCACCTACCGGGCCGAGCTGCTCGACGGCGAGCCGGCGGCGATCGAGAACCACGACGAGGTGCGCTGGTTCGCGCCCGGAACGCCCGAGGTGCGCGACGTGCCGTGGCTGGAGGGGGACCTCGCGATCCTCGACGTCCTGGACGCGGAGGCGGCGCCGGGGACCCGGGTGGCGTAACTCACGCGGAAAGTCCTATTAAACAGCTTGTCTCTGGGGATGACAAAGGTGTAAGGCAACGCTCCGATCAATCCCAGGATCCACACCTATGGCCGACACCTCCTCGGTACCCGAGGTGGCCGCAGTGCGCGTCGCGTACCGGCGCCGCACCGGCCTGACCGGGGCGGAGGGCGGCGGCGACTGGTCGGACTCGCTGCGGCTGCCGGGCAACCGGCTGGTGCTCGCGGTGGGGGACGTGCTCGGCGGGGACCTGCCCACGCCGCCCTCGGTCGCCGACCAGTTCCGCAGCGCGGCGCGCGTGCTGACGCAGCTGGATCTCAGCCCGGCCCAGGTGCTGCACCGGCTCGACGTCCTGGCCGAATCCCTCGGGGACGAATACACCAGCAGCTGCGTGTACGTCAGCTGCGATCTGTCCGACGGCACCGCGGTCTTCGCCTCGGCCGGCCACCTGCCTCCGCTGCTGCGCACGCCCTACGATCCGGCCTACCGCGTGGCGCTCCCGGTCGGGCCGCCCCTCGGCGTGGGCGGCGGCGAATTCGAGGAACGGCAGTGCACGATCCCGCCCGGCTCGCTGCTCGCGCTCTACACCGACGGCCTGCTCGGCCACGCGCTGGGCGAGGACGCGGACGCCGCGATCTCCGAACTCGGACGCCTGCTCGACAAGGCGGAAGACGTGCCCGACGCGCGGCTGGAGCAGACCTGCGACCACATCAACAGCGTCATGCTCGGCAGCGGCGAGCACACCGGGGACTCCACGCTGATGCTGGCCGAGCTCGGCCGGCTGCCGGAGGCCGAGGCCGCCGCGTGGACGCTCACCGCCCGGCCCACCGCCGTCGCCCAAGCCAGGGACCTGATTCGCGGCCGGCTGCTGGCCTGGGGCCTGCAGGGCCTCGCCGACGTCGTCGAGCTGCTGGTCAGCGAACTCGTCACGAACGCGCTGCGCTACGGCATCTCGCCGTTCGGGCTGCGGATGACCCGCGACGCGGCGAACGTCATGATCGAGGTTTCCGACGGCAACCCGACCGTGCCGCGGCTGCGCAACGCCCAGGTCGGCGACGAGGGCGGCCGCGGCCTGCACCTGGTCGACGAGCTGTCCGCCGACTGGGGCGTGCGCAGCCATCCCCAGGGCAAGACCGTGTGGTTCACCCTGGGGATCTGAAGCTGACGCCGGATCAGCCTGAGCACGGCCGGATCAGCCGGACTACGGCCGGATCAGCCGGAGTACGGCACGATCAGCCGGAGTACGCCGGATCAGCCGGAGTACGGCAGGGTCGCCAGGCCCAGCTCGGCCGAGGACGAGAGCATCCGGTGCTTCGGCACGGCGCGGACCGTGTAGCCGAACGGACCCGACTGCTCGAGGTCGATCACGCCCTCGTAGCGGTTCCGGCCCATCTCGTCCACGCCGAGGTGCTCGAGCGTCGCGAGCGCGGCGGAGCGCAGCTGGTCGTCCTCGTCCACCCGGCCGAACACGGCCTGCACCTCGACCTCGTCCGGGGCCAGCTCGCCGATCTGCACGAGCGCCCGGATCCGCAGGCCGCCGCCGAGCCGCGGCCGGCGGCCGCCCTCGGTGCGCCCGTCCGGCTCCGCCTCGGCGTCCACGTGCTCGATCGCCACCATCGGCCACAGCCGGCGCACCCGCTTGGTCCAGGCGGCCAGCTCGCGCGAGCCGGCGAAGCCGTCGGCCGCGGCGGCCCGGCTGGAGAGCGCGGCGGGCTCGTAGAGCCGCTGCACGTAGTCCTGGACCATCCGCCCGGCCAGCACCTTCGGGCCGAGGGTGGTGAGCGTGTGCCGCACCATCTCGATCCAGCGGGTCGGCAGCCCGGCCGCGTCCCGGTCGTAGAAGCGGCGGGCCACGGAGTGCTCGATCAGGTCGTAGAGCGCGGCGGCCTCGAGCTCGTCACGCCGGTCCGGGTCCTCCACGCCGTCCGCGGTCGGGATCGCCCAGCCGTTCTCGCCGTCGTACCACTCGTCCCACCAGCCGTCCTTGATGGACAGGTTCAGGCCGCCGTTGAGCGCCGCCTTCATGCCCGAGGTGCCGCAGGCCTCCAGCGGCCGCAGCGGGTTGTTCAGCCACACGTCGCAGCCGGGCAGCAGGGTCTGGGCCATCGCCATGTCGTAGTTCGGCAGGAAGGCGATGCGGTGCCTGACCCGGGCCTCGTCGGCGAAGCGGACCAGCTCCTGCACGAGCCGCTTGCCGCCGTCGTCCGCCGGGTGCGCCTTGCCCGCGATGACCAGCTGGACCGGCCGCTCCGGGTTGGTCAGCAGGCGCACCAGCCGCTCCCGGTCGCGCAGCATCAGCGTCAGCCGCTTGTACGAGGGCACGCGGCGGGCGAAGCCGATGGTCAGCGCGTTCGGGTCGAGCAGCGAGCCGGTCCAGCCGAGCTCCGCGGCCGAGGCGCCGCGGGCCAGCCACGACTCGTAGACCCGCCGCCTGGCCTCCTTGACCAGCTCGGCGCGCAGCCGGCTGCGGATCTCCCAGATCGTCTTGTCCGAGATCCGGCCGACCGCCTCGAACGGCGCGCGCATCGCCTCCGGCCCGAGCTCCCGCTCGATCAACTCGGTGACCAGCGGATGCACCCAGGTCATCGCGTGCACGCCGTTGGTGATCGAGGTGATCGGCACCTCCGGCGCGTCGAAGCCGGGCCACAGGCCGCCGAACATCTCCCGGGAGACCTCGCCGTGCAGCACCGACACGCCGTTGGCCCGCTGCGCGAGACGCAGGCCCATCACGGCCATGTTGAAGCAGCCGGGGTCGCCGCCCGGGTAGGTCTCGGCGCCCAGCGCCAGCACCCGGTCCACCGGCACGCCCGGGTTGCCGTTCTCGCCGCCGAAGTGCTCGGCGATCAGCTCCTTCGGGAAGCGGTCGATGCCCGCGGGCACCGGGGTGTGCGTGGTGAACAGCGTGCCGGCGCGCACCGCGGCCAGCGCCTCGTCGAAGTCGAGGCCGTGCTCCTCGACCAGCTCCCGAATCCGCTCCACGCCGAGGAACCCGGCGTGGCCCTCGTTGGTGTGGTAGACCTCCGGCTCCGGCGTGCCGCTGATCGCGCAGTACGCGCGCACCGCCCGGATGCCGCCGATGCCGAGCAGCATCTCCTGGTGCAGCCGGTGCTCGGGGGAGCCGCCGTAGAGCCGGTCGGTCACGTCCCGGCCGCCGTCCGCGTTCTCCTCGATGTCCGTGTCGAGCAGCAGCAGCGGCACCCGGCCCACCGTGGCCAGCCAGACCTGGGCGACCAGCTCGCGCAGCGAGGGCAGCCCGATCGTCACCCGGACGGCGTGGCCGTCCCGGTCGCGCAGCTTGGTCAGCGGCAGGTTGTCCGGGTCCAGCAGCGGATAGGTCTCCAGCTGCCAGCCGTCCCTGGACAGCGACTGGCGGAAGTAGCCGCGCTTGTACAGCAGGCCCACGCCGATCACCGGCACGCCCAGGTCGGAGGCCGCCTTCAGGTGGTCGCCGGCCAGGATGCCGAGGCCGCCGGAGTACTGCGGGAGCACCGCGGTGATGCCGTACTCCGGGGAGAAGTAGGCGATCGCCCGCGGCGGGTTCTCCAGGTTCTGATACCACTTCGGCTTGGTCAGATAATCCCGCAGGTCCTCGGCCGCGGCCGCGACCCTGTCGGTGAAGTGCCCGTCCGCCGCCAACTGGGCGAACCGCTCGGTGCGGACCGCGCCGAGCAGCCGGACCGGGTCGTGCCGGACGTGTTCCCACTGCTCTGGATCGATCGCCTCGAACAGCGCCCTCGTCGGCTCGTGCCAGGACCAGCGCAGATTCGTCGCCAGCTCGGTGAGTGCGGAGAGGGGCTCGGGCAGGACTGTGCGCACCGTCAGGCGCCGGATCGCCTTCATGCTGATCGAGCCTAGCCGCAGCCTCGCCCGGACGTACAGCGATCGACCAACATGCGAGAGCCATTCGGTGTCATCCCGGCGTTCGGCCCTCAGCGGTAGAACGGACGCCCGGTTTCGGATAGAACTGGAAGTGTGATCGGACGCATCCCGCTGCTCGATGTCCAGCCCCGAGTCCTCGACGGCGCCCGACCGGCCAAGGCCGTACCGGGTGAATCCTTCCCCGTCTCCGCCACCGTCTTCCGCGAGGGCCACGACGCCGTGGCCGCGAACGTCGTGCTCACGGACCCGGACGGGCTAACCGACGGCTGGCACCGGATGCGGGAGGTGGCGCCGGGAACCGACCGGTACGAGGCCTGGGTGCGGGCCGACCGTCCGGGGGAGTGGACGTTCCACGTGGAGGCCTGGGACGACCCGGTGGCCACCTGGTACCACGTCGCCCGCGCCAAGGTCCCGGCCGGCCAGGACATCGAGGTCGTCTTCGCCGACGGCGCGGCCCTGCTGGAGCGGGCCGCGGCGACCGAGACGGTGATCCCGGTCACGCCCGGGCACGAGGTCGAGTACCCCGGCAAGGAGCTGCTCCAGGAGACCGCGGAGCGGCTGCTCGACGAGAGTGCGAGCCCTGAGGCGCGCCTCGCGCTGGCCGAGCGCTTCGAGGTGCACGAGGCGCTGTCCGTGCGCCCGGTGCGCGAGCACGTGACCCGGAGCGAGCCGCTGCCGCTGCGGGTGGACCGCGAGCGGGCGCTGTACGGGTCCTGGTACGAGTTCTTCCCGCGCTCCGAGGGCGCCCGGGTCGACCCGCTCGGCCGCAACGCCCCGATCTCCGGCACCTTCCGCACCGCCGCCGAGCGGCTGCCCGCGATCGCCGCGATGGGCTTCGACGTCGTCTACCTGCCGCCGATCCACCCGATCGGCACCAGCTTCCGTAAGGGCGCCAACAACTCGCTGACGCCCGGCGAGCACGACCCGGGCTCGCCCTGGGCCATCGGCTCCCCGGAGGGCGGCCACGACGCCGTGCACCCCGACCTGGGCACGATCAAGGACTTCGACGACTTCGTCGCCCGGGCGGCGGACCTCGGGATGGAGGTCGCCCTCGACTTCGCGCTGCAGTGCTCGCCGGACCACCCGTGGGTGGAGAAGCATCCGGAGTGGTTCCGGCACCGCTCGGACGGGACCATCGCGTACGCCGAGAACCCGCCGAAGAAGTACCAGGACATCTACCCGATCTACTTCGACGCCGACCTGCCCGGCCTGCTCGACGAGTGCGAGCGGCTGCTGCGGCACTGGATGGGCCACGGCGTGCGGATCTTCCGGGTGGACAACCCGCACACCAAGCCGGTGGCGTTCTGGGAGGTGCTGCTCGACCGGATCCACCGCACCGACCCGGACGTGCTCTTCCTCGCCGAGGCCTTCACCCGGCCGGCGATGATGCACGCCCTCGCGGCGGTCGGCTTCCACCAGTCGTACACGTACTTCACCTGGCGCAACGGCAAGGACGAGCTCGAGCAGTACCTGCGCGAGCTGTCCGCGGACACCGCCTCCTTCCTGCGCCCGAACTTCTTCGTCAACACCCCGGACATCCTGCACGCGTACCTCCAGCACGGCGGTCGGCCGGCCTTCGAGATCCGCGCTATCCTCGCCGCGTCACTGGCACCGACGTGGGGGGTTTACTCTGGATACGAGCTGTGCGAGAACCTGCCCGCCGCGCCGGGCAGCGAGGAGTACCTGGACTCGGAGAAGTACCAGCTGAGGCCGCGCGACTGGGCCGCGGCGGAAGCCGAGGGCAGGTCGCTCGCTCCGCTGCTCACCAGACTCAACACCCTCCGACGTAACCATCGTTCGCTCCAAGGGTTGCGGAATCTGCATTTCCATCACACCGACAACGATGCTGTGCTGTGCTACTCCAAGCGGGACCAGGACGGCGACACGGTGATCCTGGTGGTCAATCTGGACCCGCACTCCACGCGGGAGGCCACGGTTCACCTCGACCTTCCCGCACTCGGCCTCGGCTGGACGGACCGCTTCGTCGTGCACGACGAGCTCGGCGGCGGCACCTTCCACTGGGGGCGGGACAACTACATCCGACTCGACCCTCACGAGAACCCCGCACACCTGCTGACCCTCCGGCGATGACGGGGGCGGCGGTGAGGGGTGCTCATCCGCCTGGCACCGCAGAGTGCTCCTCCTGAAGCCAAGGAGTGACCGTGATCGTCAACGAGCCCGTCTCCGACAGCCCGCTCGACCTGCCCAAGAGCGAGCGCGACCCGGATTGGTTCAAGCGCGCCGTCTTCTACGAAGTGCTGGTGCGCTCCTTCCAGGACGCCAACGGCGACGGCATCGGCGATTTGAAAGGCCTCACCTCGCGACTGGACTACCTCCAGTGGCTGGGTATCGACTGCATCTGGCTCCCGCCGTTCTTCAAATCCCCGCTGCGCGACGGGGGCTACGACGTCGCGCACTACACCGACGTGCTGCCCGAGTTCGGGGACCTGGGCGACTTCGTGGAGTTCGTCGAGCAGGCCCACCTGCGCGGCATCCGGGTGATCATCGACTTCGTGATGAACCACACGAGTGACCAGCACCCGTGGTTCCAGGCCTCCCGGAGCGACCCGGAGGGCCCGTACGGCGACTACTACACCTGGGCGGACGACGACAAGCAGTTCGGCGACGCGCGGATCATCTTCGTCGACACCGAGACGTCGAACTGGACCTTCGACCCGGTGCGCAAGCAGTACTTCTGGCACCGGTTCTTCTCCCACCAGCCGGACCTGAACTACGAGAACCCGCGGGTCCAGGAGGAGATCCTGGCCGCCCTGCGGTTCTGGCTGGACCTGGGCATCGACGGCTTCCGGCTGGACGCGGTCCCGTACCTCTACCAGCGGGAGGGCACCAACTGCGAGAACCTGCCGGAGACGCACGCGTTCCTCAAGCGGGTGCGCAAGATGGTGGATTCGGAGTACCCGGACCGGGTGCTGCTCGCCGAGGCCAACCAGTGGCCGAGCGACGTGGTCGACTACTTCGGCGACCCGGCCGCCGGCGGCGACGAGTGCCACATGGCGTTCCACTTCCCGGTCATGCCGCGCATCTTCATGGCCGTGCGCCGGGAGTCGCGCTACCCGGTCTCGGAGATCCTGGCCCAGACCCCGGCGATCCCGGAGAACGCCCAGTGGGGCATCTTCCTGCGCAACCACGACGAGCTCACGCTCGAGATGGTCACCGACGAAGACCGCGACTACATGTACGCGGAGTACGCCAAGGACCCGCGGATGAAGGCGAACGTCGGCATCCGGCGCCGGCTGGCCCCGCTGCTGGACAACGACCGCCGCCAGATCGAGCTGTTCAACGCCCTGCTGCTCTCGCTGCCCGGCAGCCCGGTGCTGTACTACGGCGACGAGATCGGGATGGGCGACAACATCTGGCTCGGCGACCGCGACGGGGTGCGCACCCCGATGCAGTGGACCCCGGACCGTAACGCCGGCTTCAGCCAGTGCGACCCCGGAAGGCTCTACCTCCCGGCGATCATGGACCCGGTGTTCGGCTACCAGTCGACCAACGTCGAGGCCGCGACCAGGAACTCCTCCTCGCTGCTGCACTGGACCAAGCGGATGATCGAGGTCCGGCAGCAGAATCCGGCATTCGGCCTAGGCACGTACACCGAGCTCGGCTCCACCAACCCCTCGGTCTTCGCGTTCATGCGCGAGCTGCGCGGGGCCGACCCGTCCCAGGACGACCTGGTGCTGTGCGTGATGAACTTCTCCCGCTTCCCCCAGCCCACGGAGCTTGACCTGCGCGAATACCAGAACATCGAGCCCGTCGAGCTGCTCGGCGGGGTCCGTTTCCCGAAGATCGGCGAGTTGCCCTACCTGTTGACACTGGGAGGTTACGGGTTCTACTGGTTCAGATTGCAGCGGCCCTAGCGGGTAATAGGGAAGCTAAACGGCCCGGATTTCCCGGAGTCGGCGTACGCGCCCCCTTGGGCAGAAAGGGAGTCGCTGACCATGACCTCGATCGTCGATCACGTCCACCTCGCGCCTGCGAGCGGGCTCGACGCCAGGCTGGCCAGACTGCTGGCCGACTGGCTGCCCCGCCAACGCTGGTACGGCGGCAAGGGCGCGCGCATCGATGTCGACTCCGGTGTCAGGGTCTTGGCGCGTCTCGACCTGCTGCCCGACCGCGACCCCGGGCTGGCCATGGTCGTGGTCGAGGTGCGCCCCGACGGCCGGGAACCCGAGCGCTACCAGGTGTTCATCGGCGCCCGGCGCGAGCTGCCCGACCGGCTCGCGCACGCCGAGATCGGCTCCGTGCGCGACGAGCACGGAGCCGCGTGGCACTGCTACGACGGGCTGCACGACCCGGAGCTGGCCGGCTGGCTGCTGGAGCGGCTGGCCGCCGGCGAGGTGATCGGCCCGCTGCGCTTCCACATGCTGCCCGGGCGGCGGATCGACGAGGGTCTCAGGTCCCTGGTGCTCACCGGCGAGCAGTCGAACACCTCCGTCATCTTCGGCGACAAGCTCATCGCGAAGTTCCTGCGGCGCACCGTCGCCGGGGTGAATCCGGACCTTGAGCTCTCCCTCGCGCTGGCCGACTCGGGCAGCCGGAACATCCCGCAGCCGGTCGGCTGGATCGACCTGACCCTCTCGCTCGAGGACCTCGGCGCCACCCGGCCAGGCCCGGCGCCGCGCGGCGCCCCCGACGACCACGACGACGCCCGCGACGAGAACGGCCGGCCCCGGGCGGGGGAGGGTTCGACCGGCTACGGCGACTACGGCGGCCCCGAGCCGATCACCGTCGCCACCGTGAGCGAGTTCCTGCCCACCGCCACCGACGGCTGGCTGCTCGCCCAGACCAGCGTGCGCGACCTCTACGCCCAGCCGCCCGGCACCAGCCCCAAGGCCGCCGGCGGCGACTTCGGCCCCGAGGCCCGGCGCCTCGGCAAGGCCACCGCCCGCGTGCACCACGACCTCGCGACCATGCTGCCGACGGGCCGGATGGAGCCCGACGAGCTCGAGCGGGTGGCCGAGGCGATGATCGCCCACCTGCACCACGCGGCAGGACGGGTGGCCGAGCTGGAGCCGTACGTCCCCGCGCTCAGCGGCATACTGCGCCGGCTGACCACAATCGACGAGCCGATCCCCACCCAGCGCGTGCACGGCGACTTCCACCTCGGCCAGGTGATGCGCACCGTCCACGGCTGGGTGCTGCTCGACTTCGAGGGCGAGCCAAGCCGCTCCCTCGAGGAGCGCCGCGCCATGGCCCCCGCCGTCAAGGACGTGGCCGGCATGGCAAGGTCCTTCGACTACGCCGCCCACCACCTCGGCGGCGACCCCGCCGCCGCCCAGGCGTGGGCCGAGCGCAACTTCAACTCCTTCTGCAAGGGCTACGCCTCCGTCAACGGCCACGATCCCCGCGAGCAGGACACCCTGCTCAAGTGCTACGAGATCGACAAGGCGATCTACGAGGCCGTCTACGAGGCGGCCAACCGCCCCACCTGGCTCCACATCCCCCTCGGCGCCATCAGAAGGCTGGCGGCGGGGCAGGCGGAGTAGCGGAGAATCGTCTGGCGCTGCGGCTCGCGGCCGGCGGCAGGCAGGTGACGGCGTGGACCCGGCCGCCGCGTCGCTCGACGTCGCGCGATCGAAGGCCGGGGCCGCGGCCGTCACCTGGATCCACGGCGACGCCACCGACCTGCCGGAGAGCTCCGCCGATCTCGCCGTGATGACCGGGAACGTGGCGCAGGTCTTCATCACCGACGACGACTGGTCGCGGACACTGCTCGCCATCCGCGCCGCGCTGCGTCCCGGTGCGCATCTGGTCTTCGAGACGCGGCGTCCCGAGCGGCGGGGCCGGAACGGGGCTCGTGGGACGTCGGCATAGAAGTCGAGGTCGTCGCGTTCGCCGTCGAAGGCGTCGTAGACCGCCGCGAGGCGGGGGTGGGCGAAGATCGGGTCCGGCATCGTCGCTCAGTGCCTGCTACGCGGCGGGCAGCCGGTAGACGGAGACGTGCGAACGGGAATCGGCGGTGAACTCAGCCCCCTGCCAGTCGGCGTGCCGGGATTCGAGCTCGAAGCCGGCGAGCCGGGCCATCAGGTCGAGCTCGGCGGGCCAGATGTAGCGGTGCGGACTGCGGTTCACGCGCGCCTCGTGCGAGCCGTTCGCCGCGTCGAAGTGGAAGTGGTGGGAGACGACCTGCTGGGTGACCACGTCGTATGTGTCCAGGCCGATGTAGCCGGGCTCGGTGCTCCAGACCGAGGCCGGCGTGCCCGGCGGGAGTGCGCGCAGCTGCGGGACCCAGAGTTCGATGACGAAGCGGCCGCCGGGCGCGAGGTGCCGGGCGGCGTTGCGGAAGCACTCGACCTGCTCGGACTGGTCGAGCAGGTTGGAGATCGTGTTGAAGACGAGGTAGGCGAGCCGGTACGTGCCGGGCTCGGGCGCGGTCGCGCTGGTCATGTCGCCGATGACGACCGGGATCTCCGCCTCGTCCGCCTTCGTTCGCAGCTGCTTGACCATGGGCCTGGACAGCTCGATCCCGGCGACGGGGACGCCGCGCCGCCGCAGGGGGATGCCGACGCGGCCGGTGCCGATGGCGAACTCCAGCGCGCAGCCGCCCTCGGCGAGCGCGACGAGACGGTCCACTGCCGGGTCGAGCACGTCGGGAGCGAACATGCCGGTCCCGGGCGTGTCATAGCCCTGCGCGGCCTCCTCGTCCCAGAAGACCTCGTTCTCGTCCTGAAGCATGGTTTCGACTATCCCGACCGGCGCCGGGGATGTCGATCGAATTTCGGGCGCCGTCGGCCGGGGTCAGCCGCCGGCCGGGAACGCGGCAGATCTGATCTTCCGCCAGTCGGGCGCCAGCATCGACCAGATCTCGGCGTCCCCGCGCTCGCCGCGGAACTCGACGAACCCGCGCAGCACGCCGTCGCGCTGCATGCCGATCCGCTCCGCCACGCCGCGGCTGCGGAGGCTCTGCACGGCGTTGATCCACTCCACGCGGTGCAGGCCGCGCTCGATCAGCGCGTAGTCGATCAGCTGCCGTACCGCGGCCGAGATCAGGCCCTTGCCCTGGCCAGCGGCCTCGGACCAGACGCCGATCTCGCACGATCCGCGCTTCGCGTCGAACTTCACGAACAGGGTGCCGCCGACGAGCGTGCCGTCGAGCCAGATGCCGAAGATGCGTCCGCTGTCGGCGGCCTGCTGGTCGGCGTAGCTCTGCAGGGTGGCGCGGGCCGAATCGAGGTCGGTGGAGCGGCCGGCCCACGAGATCCACGGATCGACGTTGGCACGCGCGCGGTCCATGTGGGCGAGGAATTCCTCGGCCTGCCACGGCTCGATCGGGCGCAGCTCGGCGTCGAGGTCGTCGGAGAGACGTATGGCGTACACGGTGCGGCGCCTACTTCACGATGCCGAAGTAGACGACGGAGAGGGCGCCGACGACGCCGCAGTAGACCGCGAACGGCATCAGTGACTTGTTCTCGAAGTAGCGCACCAGGAACTTCACCGACAGGTACGAGGCGACGAAGGCGACGAGGGCGCCCACGACCGCCGGGCCCAGCCAGGCCGAGTACTGCGAGCTCATCAGCGTCGGCAGCTTGTACAGACCCGCGAGCAGGATGACCGGGGTGGCCAGCAGGAACGCGAAGCGCGCCGCGTCCTCCCGGCTCATGCCCTTGAACAGTCCGGCCACGATCGTCGATCCGGACCGGCTCAGGCCGGGGAACAGGCCGAAGATCTGGGCCGCGCCGACGACCATGCCGTTCTTCACGCTGAGGCGGGCCAGGCGCACGTCGCTGGCGATGTCCGGCGGCAGTTCGCGGCCGTGCTTGTCCAGTTCGCGCACGGTGGTGTCGGAGACCGCGCCGCCGCGGCCGCGCCGGCCGCCCTTCTTCGCGTTCAGCGCCTTGCCCGGGCCGCGCTCGGCCAGGTAGAGCACCAGGCCGTTGATCATCAGGAAGACGCCCGCGTACACCGGCTTGCCGAGCGTGGAGCGCAGCACCTTGTCCAGGACCACGCCGGCCAGGCCGACCGGGATGGTGCTGAAGATCAGCAGCCAGGCCAGCTTCTCGTAGGGGGTGCGGATCCGCTTGCGCTTGACCGAGCTGATGAAGCCCTGGACCACGCGCACCCAATCGTCGCGGAA
This sequence comes from Actinospica acidithermotolerans, assembly GCF_018139625.1. GTDB lineage: Bacteria > Actinomycetota > Actinomycetes > Streptomycetales > Catenulisporaceae > Actinospica > Actinospica acidithermotolerans. Next base: position 15,445 of record NZ_JAGSOH010000119.1, read on the forward strand.
GAACAGCAGCAGGGCCAGCGCCGTGGCCACGTGCAGGGCCACGATCAGCGCCAGGTACGGCGATTTGTCGTTGGTCATGCTCAGGTCGGAGGCCCACGAGCCGCCGATGAACGCCGGGATCAGCACCGCGTGTCCGAGGCTGGATACCGGGAACAGCTCGGTGACCCCTTGGACGAGGCCGAGGACTATCGCCTCGACGTAGTGCTCGATGGAGGTCAGCGAGGTTGAGATCGACGACATGAGCCGTAGCTTAGCCAGTCATCCGGTCTTCATGGTCGGCCGGCTGGTGTCCGGCCTGCTACAACTGTGTAGCAGTACCAGCCCGGCGACCTGGGACTGCGCGCCGTAATACGCTCGTGCCATGACGATCGACTTCGGCGGCCTGGCCACGCCGCTCATCGCCGACGCCTGCGTGCGCCTGAGCGTTCCGGCGTACGTCGCGCCGCCCGGGATCCGGCCGGTGACGCCGGAGACGGCGGTGGCCGGCCGCGTTCTGCCGGTCCGCCACTACGGGAGCGTGGACGTCTTCCTGGAGGCCTACGAGGCGGCGGAGCCGGGGGACGTGCTGGTGATCGACAACGGGGGCCGGACCGACGAGGCGTGCATCGGCGATCTCGCGGTCCTCGAGGCGCGGGCCGCGGGCGTGGCCGGGATCGTCGTGTGGGGCCTGCACCGCGATACCGCGCAGCTGCGGGAGATCGGGATGCCCGTGTTCAGCTACGGCGCCTTCCCGTTCGGCCCGCTGCGGGTGGATCCGCGCGAGCCGGAGGCCCTGGCCGGCGCGCATGTCGGTCCGCACCTGCTGAACAGCTCGCACGCGGCCTTCGCGGACGAGGACGGCGTGCTGTTCGTCGACCGCGCCCGGGTCGCCGAGCTGCTGGAGACCGCGCACGCGATCGAGGAGACGGAGCGGCGGCAGGCCGGGCGGATCCGCGGCGGCGAGACCCTGCGCCGGCAGACCGCGTTCGACGACTACCTGCGCCGTCGTGCTCAGAACCCTGACTACACCTTCCGCGCGCACCTGCGGCGGATCGGCGGCGCCATCGAGGAGTGACCGGCGAGCGCCGGGAGCACGCCGGCCTCCGTCGCGCGCCGCCCGGCGCGCCGGTCAGGAGTTGATCAGCTCGTCCGGGCTGCTGAACCAGCTGGTGAGCGCGGCCGGGGTGGTGCCCGCGGCCTCCGCGACCCGGTCCCAGGGCAGCGGCTCCGGGCCGCCCGCGGCGATGCCGATCACCTCGCGCAGCATCGAGTCCACCACCCGCCGCGCCTTGATCAGCGAGGCCAGCGCGTTCTCGTAGGAGTAGCGGTCCACCTCGCGGATGGTCATCGGCAGCCAGCCGTTGATCATGCCGATGAACTGCCGGCGCAGCGACGGGTCGAGCTCGCCGAGCACCGTGACCGAGCCGTCCGCGCGCACCTCGGCCAGCATCATGCCCTCGGCGTCGCGGATGATCCCGCGCACCTGCTGGTAGCTCTGGTACCGCCCGGCCGTAGAACCGGCGTCCGACTCGACCCCGCTCAGCCGCTCCGCGAAGTCCCGCAGCCGCGGCGCGACCGATGCGGCGTACGCCCGGAAGGCGTCGCCGTCCATCGGCCCGCCGCCCTCGACCAGCACTGTCGACGGGTCCACAACCTCGACACCCGCCGTGCTCCACAACCGTCGACCGTCGTGACCGCTCGACATCACCATGTCGTAGTCGATCCGGTCCGGGTGGTAGAACCGTGTCATTCCGTCCACCTCGTCACGATGGACATTTTTCGCGGTGGCCGGGAACCGGTTGTGAACTACGCGTGGACCCGAGGTGAACTCGCGCGTACCGGATGCGGTGAAGCGATCACCGTGCGTTCTCGACCTGCGAATATACGTGATCTGTGGAATCAGGTCTCGACGATGTGATTCGAGAAGCGCTCCTTGGCCTGCCCCCAGCGGGCGTGGTCGAACTCGCCGGAGCCGAGCGCGTCGGCCGCCTCGTAGCCCATGATCATCGAGTGGTGGGTGTTGTCCGGGGTGAACAGCCCCTGCCGGCCGAAGGTGGTGATGTGCGGGATGTTCTCCACCCACTCCTCGAGCACCGAGAGCTGGTCCCGGTAGCCGCGGTGGTAGATCGGGTAGACGTTGCGCACCCGCTTGACCTGCATCCAGTCGATGTTGATCGGCGGCAGCCCGGTCTCCCGGACGCAGTCGCGCACCAGTTCGGCCAGCTCGTCGTCGGAGCCGTTCCAGATCTCGTCGCCTATGTCGCAGGGCATTTCGAAGCAGACCACGTCGCGGTCCTCCGGGTCCTCCGGGTTGATCCGGTGGTTCATCGGCTCGGAGATGCGGCTGACCGCGGTCTGGCCGCCCGGGATGTAGTGCACGTCGTGCCGGGTCCAGCGGCCGCCCTTGTGCACGACGTAGACGAGCACGATGGCCCGGAACTTCAGGTCGCCGCTCGCCTCCACCGCCTCGTAGGGCGCGCCCGGCGTGGTCATCCGGGCCAGCAGCGGCAGCGGGAGCGTGGAGAAGACGTGGCGCGCGCGCAGCCAGCCGCCGCTGTCCAGGTAGGCGTCCGAGCTCCAGCCGCTTCGCTCGGCCGCCGCGTAGTGGTATTCGGACCGGCCGAGCTGCACGGAGACCTCGCCGTGGCTCACCTCGAGCCGCTCCGCCGCGCTGCCCAGGCGCAGCCGCGCGCCCGCGGCCACCGCCGCGTCCGCCATCGTCTCGCACAGCTGGCCGAAGCCCCGGCGCGGGTAGAGGTAGGCCAGCGACTCGTTCGACAGGACGTTGCGGACCGCGCGGGTCAGCGCCGAGAGCGCGGTGGGCGCGCCCGCCTTGCGCCGCGCCTGCTCCGCGTCGATCTGCTCGCCGTCTATGCCCCAGAGCTTGCGCGCGTAGGGCGCGTAGACCTGCTCGTAGAGGGTGGGGCCGAAGCCCGCCCGCATCAGCTCCGCGTAGCTCTCCGGCGACTCGCCCGGCTTCGGCTTGCGCCACGGGGTCGAGAGCGCCTCGAAGGCCGCGCGGGCCATCGGCACCGCGGGCAGCGCCCGGGCCAGCTCGCGCGGCTTGAACGGATAGGTGATCCAGCGGTCGCCGACCAGCAGGCGACCGTCCCGGTACCTGGTCTGCAGATCGGCGCCGAGCAGGAAGCGCAGGTCGGCCAGGACGTAGCCGGGCATGTCGGGATTGAGCCGGTGGCTTCCGTAGTCCACCCGGACCCCGGCGATGTCGAAGGAGGCTGCCATGCCTCCCACCGCCTCGGCCCGATCGAGGACGACGACGGACAGCCCGCGGCGGGCGGCCCGCCACGCGGCCGCGAGACCGGCGGGTCCGGCGCCGAGAACGACCAGGTCAGTGTTAGCCACTTAGAACATCACCCAATGTGGTTGCCAGGCACGGTATCCGCTCGATTCTAGTGGTGAAACGGGATCGCCGTGCGCGGCTTCCCAGGTCTCGAACGGGACACGGGTTCAACGACGCTCGAGCCGGGGGATCAGCGCCTCCTGCGCCACCAGCTTGAGCGCCGCGGCGGTCGGAATGGCCAGCAGCGCCCCGATGATCCCCATCAGCGCGCCGCCTATCAGCACCGCGACGACGGTCACGATCGGCGGCACGTCCACCGCGTGCCGCATCACCTTCGGCAGCAGCAGGTAGTCCTCGGTGAGCCGGAACGCGACATAGAACGCGAGGGTTGCAACCGCCACCGGCATCGAGACGGACAGCGCCACGAGGGTGACGATCGCGCCGCCGATCGTCGAGCCGATCACCGGCACCATGTCCAGCAGGGCCACCATCAGGCCGAGCGCGGCCGGGTACGGGATGCCGAGGACCGCCGTCCAGACGAACGTGGCCAGGCCCGCGATGCTCGCGTTCAGCGCGGAGCCGAGCATGTACCGGCCGACCTGGGTCAGGATCTCGTCGCCGATCGCCCGCGCACGCACCCGGCGGGAGGCCGGGACGGTGCGGAAGACGGCGTTGACCACGTTGGGCAGCCCGGCCAGGAAGTAGATCGTCAGCGCCACCACGGCGACCGTGTCGGTGAGCATGCTGAGCACGTACCTGCCCGCGCCGACCACGCCGGTCAGCGCGCTCGCGCCGAGGCTCTTCGAGCCGGCCGCCGACTCGATCTTGGCGAAGACGTGGTACCTGCGCTCCATCCGGCCCAGCCAGGTGTGCTGGTCCTGCGCCTCGTTGAGCAGACGGGGGACCTGATGCACCAGCGCGGTCACCTCGCGGTCCACCGGAGGCACGATGATCGCCAGGAAGCCGGCCACCAGCGCCAGCACGCCGAAGCCGACCACGAGCACGGCCGCCGAGCGGCGCATCGGCAGCCGCCGCTGCCGGGTCAGCGCCGTGACGATCGGATTGAGCGAGACGGCGAAGAAGGCGGCGAGCGCGACTATCACCAGGACCGACTGCGCGTGCGCGGCCAGCCGGAGCAGCGCGTAGGCGGACAGCGCGCCCGCGGCCAGGCCGAAGGCGTAGGTGAAGTACGAGGAGCTCCCGGCGGCCCCGCCCCCGCCGCCGTCGGCGCGCTCGACCCGCTCGCTCACCGTCGAGTCCCGCGCCTAGAGGTAGAGCCCGGTGGCCTCGCCGGACTCGCCGAGCCGTTCCGCGGCGACGGCGTGGATGTCCCGCTCGCGCAGCAGCACGTAGGCGGTGGCGCGCAGCTCGACCTCGGCGCGGTCCTCGGGGTCGTAGAGCACCCGGTCGCCGACCTCCACCGTGCGCACGTTCTGCCCGGTCGCGACCACGCGCGCCCAGGCCAGCCGACGGCCCACCTGCGCGGTCGCCGGGATGAGGATGCCTCCGGTGGACTTGCGGTCCCCCTCGGCACCGTCCGCCTGCACGAGCACCCGGTCGTGCAGCATCTTGATGGGCAGTTTCTCGTCGGACGAGGGATTACGGCGGCTCACGGTCTCGACGGTAGCGCATCACCGGCGCAGCATGCGCGCCGCGACCAATCCGCCCACCACCGCGACCAGCGCGCCAGCCGCCATCGCGGCCCGGTCCTTGCGTACCGCGCCCTCCGGCGTCACGAAGACGCCGCGCACCGCGGAGTTCGCCTGCCGCATCACGCCGCGCGGGCTGAGCCGGTCGGACAGCTCGTCCAGCGTTCCCGCGAGCCGCTCCCTGGTGGCCGCGATATCGGCCTCGATCTCGGCGGGGCTACGGTTGTCCGGGGCCCCCGCCTGGCCGTCCGTCCCCGCGAGCGTCCCGCTCCCGGTCCGGACCACGCGCCCGGAGACCGGACGCGGCGCGGGCGCCAGGGACAGCACCGGGTGCGCCGCCGCCGTGCCCTTGCGCGTCTCGTTGGCCTCGTCGTTCGCGAGCCCGTCGTCCACGGCTCCCGGCTCCGTCCATCCCGGCTTCTTACGGCTCACGTCATCACCTCTGGGGCCCTCGGCTCGGGCGTTCGCCACTGCGTCAATGGTTCGCTCGCAAGCTCGCTCACAGTCGACGGGTGCCCCGAAGTGTGAAATCCATACTTTCCTTGCGCCACCCGAGGGACGCCGACGGCGTCCCCGGGGTGGCCTAGATTTGGCTCTATGACCGAAGCCATCCGCCTCGCCCCCGGCGAGCCCGCCCCTGCCTTCACC